>JAYVRX010000058.1:0-26827 GCA_043775825.1 Deinococcales bacterium | reverse complement strand
TTGCGTCTTTACCGCTGTGATGATCGCGTCTATTTGGTTCACGCGCTCGGTTCGGGCGAAACTGGCAGTCTTGGTTTAACCCAAAGCTTTTTGGAATTGGATGCGCCCGCGATTCGCAACGAATGGGTGATGTTGCGCCTGGGTTTTGCTCGAGCCAAAGAATTGCAGCAGCGCATGGCAGACTTGTTAAACGAGTACAAAACTGACGATCAAGGCAGCGCTTACTTGGCTTGCATGACCCTTGCACCCATGATCTCGAGTTAAAACTTAACGGTACGCCTTAATCCAATCGACCTCGAGCTTGAAACGCTCGGCGCGTTTGTTGGCGATGATAAACCCGAACGATTCAATGCGGTTTGTTTTGAGTGCAAAACCTTTTAAGGTGTTGCCGAATCGGGTCGGGCGCAACTGCGAAAATAGCACGCGAACCTCGAGCCATTCCCCAGCTTTGGTTTGAAATTCGGACTGATACAAGACGCCCCTGGCACTCGAGGTTCGCAGATTCAAAGCATACATTTTGCCGTCGCCACGAACCCGCAATGCAATACCCGCAAATTCACTTAAATTTTGTGCCATGACATTTGAGCGCACCGATGCAAAACCGCCGTTGTTCTCGAGGCGAACCTGCCCTTCAAACACCAACATGCTATTCTCGAGTTTGACCGTACTGCTCGAGACGCCACCCATCACGCCATCGTTGACCACAAACCAATCGGGTGATTTGGCAGAAAAATCAAACAGGATGCGGTCATCACCAGCCAATGCCGCGCCGATGGTCAGGATCAATGCTGTTATTGATAGTTTGTGAATCATGCTCGAGATTCTACGGGATTAACAGGAAGCAACAGTAACCTCGAATGCCACCTGCGATCCTTGAAATAAATCAACAAAAATGTTAAATTATGGTTGTGTCGAAATTACCAGCCTTTAACCAGTATGGCGTACTCCCACCCGCAGATTACAAGCTGACCTTCAGCCAATTGAAAAACTCGAGCCTCGTTAACCATCCCGCAAAAGGCTGGGATGTCGTTTGGCGATTGCACCTGATCGAACAATGCGAAATCATGGTCAAACAGCTTTGGACAATTGGCATTACCGAGATTTACTTAGATGGTTCATTCGTCGAAGAAAAACCACACCCAAGCGATATAGACGGCTATTTTGTTTGCGATCTGAAACGTCTCGCCTCTGGCGATTTGGAAAAAGAACTCAACGCCCTAGACCCAAACAAAGTTTGGACTTGGCAACCAAGCTCGAGGCGTTTTGACAAGAACACAGGCAAGAAACAACTGCCAATGTGGCATCAGTACAGAACCGAACTTTACCCGCATTTTGGGCAGCTTTCAGGCATCCGTGACCCGCACGGTTTTGAGCTGACCTTCCCAAGTGCATTCCGCCAACAACGGAATACCGACCAACAAAAAGGCATCCTCAAAATCCTACCCGAAGGAGGAAATCAAACATGATCCGCACCGAAAGCGAATATCGCCGCAGCCTCGAGCAACTCAAGCAGAATAAAAAGCAACTTCAAGCTTTAGAACAACACTTTCTGAAAGAAGGCTTAACGTCCGAAGAAGTTACTCGAGTCTTAAACCCACAACTCAGTTTTCAAGCCCAACTCGAGGAAGAAGTTGAAATGTACAACCGCCTCAAACGCGGCGAACTGCCCACACTGCACAGCCTGGGCAACATTGGACACTGGTTGATTGGCGTGCGCATTGCACAAGGATTAAGCCAGAAAGAACTGGCAACCCGACTTGGTGTGTCCGAACAACAGATTTCTCGAGACGAACGAAACGAATACCACGGAATTACCGTAGACCGCGCCCAGAGTATTCTTGAAAGTATGAACGTGCAATACGCTCTGGAGGAAGCAAAACTCGAGGAAACGATTGTGAATAACAGCACGCCCAGTCAATTGGAGGCGTTGTTGAAAACCGATAAAAACTTGAAACCAGAAACTGCCGCGCAATTGACTGAAATGTTTAAACTGGCATATCAAGCTGCGGCTAGAAACAACGCATGAGAATCGAGAAACCATGACACAGACTTCTCCAACCATGACACCTCGAGAACATACGCTCACTTTGCCGAAAAACGATGGCACGCATGAAAACCTTGTACTTACAAGCAGCGTGATATTTGTTGGAGCAAATGGATCAGGCAAAACCAGATTAGGGTCATGGATAGAGAATGATTCACAACAAAAAACAATAGTGCATAGGGTTTCTGCACAGAGATCACTTCAAATGCCAGAATCAACCACACCCAATGCTGTGGATATAGCAAAAGATAGATTATTGTTTAGTCGTGATCCAAATCTTGCTCACATAGATAGTGCACAAGCAAAGAAATCATTTAAATGGCAACAAAAACCAGCGATTTTTCCGCAACAAGATTTTACACAACTAATGGAATGGTTATTTTCAGAAGAGATTCAACAGAATGCAGAATATAAAAAATTAAATAAAATTTCTACAGAACGACTCAAAAATTTTATAAGTAAATTAGATCAGATTAAAGATACGTGGGAAAATATTCTCCCACACAGAGAGCTAGTTATTGATGGTCTCAGAATTCAAACTAAAGTCAAGAGTAGTCAAGTTAGCCAATACAATTCATCTGAAATGAGTGATGGCGAGCGGGTCATATTTTACTTGATCGGTCAATGTCTTGCTGCTCCAAAAGATGGGATTATTGTTATTGATGAACCAGAATTGCATTTGCATAAATCTGTTCAAATACCACTATGGACTGCAATTGAAAAACTGCGTTCAGATTGCCTATTCGTTTACTTGACGCATGATGTCGATTTTGCGGCAGCGCATGAAACAGCCGAAAAAATCTGGCTCAAATCATTTGATGGTCAAGTTTGGGATTGGGAAAAAGTACAAAAAGATCAAAACCTTCCTGATGCTTTGCTGCTCGAGCTTCTTGGCAGCAGAAAGCCCGTTGTGTTTGTTGAAGGCGAAAACGGAAGTCATGATGTCACGCTATACCGCGAGCTTCTCGAGGATTTCTTGGTCGTTCCAAGAGGCAGTTGCACACAAGTTATTCAGTCCGTGAAAGCACTCAAGGCAAACACGCAATTTCACCATTTAGAAATTTTAGGAATTATTGACCGAGACCGTAGAGTTCCTGCTGAAATTACCGCCTTAGAAAATGACGGAATCATTGTTTTGGATGTTGCCGAAGTCGAAAATCTTTTTTGCACTCAAGAAGTTTTGGCATTGGTCAGTCAACAACTCGTCCGTAATCTTGAAAAAGATTTTATGAAGGTTTCTGATTTTGTATTTTCAAAACTTCAATCAGAACTCGAGCATCAAATTTCACTCAGAGCCGTCAGTGAAATCAAATTCCAGTTTAATGATCGATTCGCAGGTAAATCTAAAGGTTCTGTGGGAATCACTACCGAACTTCAAAATGTAATTCAAGGTATGGATGCAGAAAAAATATATACAGATTGCGAGCAAGAATTTAATCAACTCATGGTTTCCAAGGACTACCAAGAATTGCTCAGGCTCTACAATAGAAAGTCCTTGCCTTCACAGATTAGCAGTTGTTTGGATTTAGGCAAAAACTCTTTGCCCGACCTTGTAATCAGAATGGTTAAAGGAGCACAACGCGCTGCCATAAAAACGGCTCTCAAAAGTTACTTTGGCGCATTCGCATCCTGCATAAAGTAAGTGCTATTTTGCAAACCAAATTTCGAGGAATAAACCCATGCCAATCACCGAAATCACCCACGAAAATGTTGACCCTCGAGTTCGGATTTTTCGTGCGGGCAGTGAGGTGGATTGCTTTGCAATCATTTCAGCTTCGCACGTGATTGTGCTCGATACTTTCACCACGCCCGAAGATGCGCTCGAGATGATGCAGATTCTCAAACCGAGTCTCGAGCGCCGAATTCTGCTGGTCATCAATTCGCATCAGCATTCAGATCACACTTGGGGCAACGCGGTATTCGCGCAAGATGGTGAATTTCCAGCACCGATTCTGGCACACAAAAATTCCAAAGGTTTACTCGAGCAACAACGCCTTAAGTTGCTCGAGTGTCAAGCCAATCAGCCGCGACTTGTAAATGCGCGAATTGTGCCGCCAACCGTCTATTTTTTAGATTCTTGCAGCATCAACGCCAGTGATTTGAGGCTCGAGTTGATCCCAGCTTTTGGACATACCAGCGATCAGATCGTGGTTTGGATTCCCGAGCTGGCAACCTTGCTGGCAACGGACGCGCTCGAGTTTCCTTTCCCGTATGTGGCAAGTTCGGGCAATTTGGAGCAACTACGAGCAACCATGCTCAAATTGAGGGCTTTGAAGCCTCGCGTCGTGCTGCCGTGTCACGGTGGGCTTCACGACGCGAGTTTAATCACCAAAAACCTTGAATATTTTGACTGGCTCGAGGCGAGTATTTTGGCGGACAAAGTTACAAGTTTTGAGGCTGCCTTACAACACCAGAATCTAGATGTGAATGCCGTGGATGAAATGTACCGTGGATTTCACGATTTGAATATTGCTGCGATCAAAAAGTTTTTGAAAGACCAAACCAGTTCTTAAGGTTGTACCTCGAGCAGAACCAAACCAGTACCATTTAATTTTAGTTCGTAATTTGAAATATTCGAGTCTGTAAGTGCTACCAAGGTTTTCTGAAGCGTCAATTCTCGCACCGTCCCCCGAGCCTTCTCGAGTCGTGTGCCCATGAAATTGAGTTTGAGTTTTTGCGGGTCACTGTCGAGATTAATCACCACAATCACGGCTTGATCGTTTACATAACGTACAAATGCCAAAATGCGCTGATCGGTGGTTAGCGGCTCAAAACCACCCACCCGCAACGCCGTGTTGGCTTGACGAATTTTAATCATGTTGGCGTAAAAATTCCAAAGCGAACCCTTGGTTTCACGCTGGGTTTTGACACTGATGTTCGCGTCCTGTGTAGCAAAACCAGTCCAAGGTTTCACGCTCGAGAATCCTGCGCCTGCGCTCGAGTCCCAACGCATGGGGGTGCGCTTGGCTTCGTCACCGCCCTGAGAACCATTTTTTAAACCGATCTCGTCGCCGTAATACAAAAACGGCGTTCCTGGCAGGGTCAAAAGCAGACTGGCGGCAACGCGGTAACGACCCGCGCCAAAATACGCTGGACGATCCAAGTCGTGATTGCTGGCAAAAATCGCATCCACCGCCTCTGGGGAATAGGCTTTGGCAACTCGAGCCAACTCAAAATTGATGGCTTCATGGCTCGAGCCGTTGACACTGGCGGCAATGGCTTTTTGCATTGGAAAGTTAAAGCCCATCTGTTCGCCAGCGCCGTTCTGAAAGTATTTTGCCACGGTCTCAGTATCCGTCCAAACCTCGCCGACAATCGCCGCGTCGGGCTTGATGCCGCGCACAAAACTCGAGAAATCTTTGGTCCAATCTAGCGTCGCAACGCTGTCGGGTTTGTTGTCGTTTTCAGCCTCGACCATGTAACGCATGGCATCAATTCTAAAACCGTCCACGCCGCGCTCGAGCCAGAATTTTGCGCCGTCGTTCATGGCGGCAACAACTTCTGGGTTGCGCCAGTTTAAGTCAGGCATCCCTTCCCAGAATGCGCCGTAAAAATAACTTAGGCTGCTGGTGGCTGGCGCGTCAGAGAATGTTGGGCGCGGCGGCACACTGGCGGGCGCTTGCACCAAATCTGGATTGTTGATGCTGTCGGTCACAATGTGCGTACTGTGGTTGTAGACAAATTTGACAATTGTGTTGTCACTGCCAACTTTGAGGTTGATGTTTGAACCGTCTTTTTTGGCATCTTTACCGTAATTTTCAGACCACGACCCGTTCAAGGCGACTTTGTACTCATAACTTCCTTTGGGCAGCAGCACCACCAATTCAAAGACTCCAGGCGAAACCTCGAGCGCACGGGTTTCAAAACCATCGGGGTTCCAATTTTTTGCCCCCAACGCCCCCTGAATCGTGCCAGGAAAAATCACCTTCAGGTTGCTCGAGGTTGGCTTGCTCACCAAACCGTGCCAACTCTTGCCGTTGCCGTCCCAAGGTTGCCCCCAACCAGGGTTGGTGTCGCGCCACTGATACCAATTGCGTTTTGCTGAGTTAGGTTTTTGCGACTCGAGAAACCACGGGTGCAAACTCGAGGTGTGGTTTGCCACCCAGTCCAAAATGACCCTAAAACCCTTTTCGTGGGCGGCGGTCATAAACGTATCAAAATCTGCCAGTGTGCCGTAATCGGGGTTTATGTTTTTGTAATCGGTCACGTCGTAACCGTGATAACTCGGACTTGGGTTGATCGGCATCAGCCACAGCGCGTTCACGCCCAAAGCCTTTAAATCGTCCAACCTCGAGGTTAAACCCTTGAAATCGCCAATGCCGTCGTTGTTAGAGTCTTGAAATGAACGCACAAAAATTTCGTAAAACACCGCATTCGCATACCAGGCGTTGCCCGATGTGGTCGGCGCTCGAGCAGAACCGAAATCCGCACCCAAAGAAAAGACGAAAAACAAGACCGCCAAACCCGAAATGAAGCGCTTCATTTGAGGATTGTACGCCATACAAAGCAAAGGTGTAACCCATTGAACTTGAGTAAAAAGCACCCACACGGTATAATTGCTTATTCGGCGCTTGGCGCAACGTTCGCCTGAGTGTCTCTCGAGCAATCACCGCCCTCGAGAATGCCGTGCTTCAACCCCCCTCAAAGGAGGGTTTTTCATGCCCCAGACGAGTGTTCCATTCAAAGTTGGCGATCATGTGGTTTACCCCTCACAAGGGGCTGGCAAGATCATTGGCATGGTCGAACGTCCAGTCCTCGGCGTAGCGCAACCCTTTTTCGAGATCGAACTGATGAAAGGCAGCATGAGCGTGCTTGTTCCCGTCGCGCAAGCCGAACGTGTCGGACTGCGGCGCATTACGGTGGCAAAACTCATTCCAGAGCTGCTCGAGGGATTGCACCCGCCAGATTTGGAATTGCCTGCGGGTTGGACGCCGCGCCACCGCAAAGAACAACTGCTGATCGCTGAAGGCGACATTTTTCAGGTGGCGAAACTGGTCGGCACGTTGCAACGCCGAGACAATGGAAAAGCCCTGTCTGCCACCGAACGCAAAATCATGGACGACGCACGGCACATGGTCACCACCGAAATTGCCATGAGTTTAGAGATCAGTTTGGAAGAATCAGCAAAACGAATTAGTGCCGCGCTCGAGAGCTAAGACCAAAAAAATATCGTAAGCTTTGACCTCGAGCCTGACGCTCGAGGTTTTTTGAGGAATTTCATGATTGAGACTGAAAGCCAAACGCTGTACTCGCCGCGCGTCGTGCGTGAATTGCTGGCGCGTCACGGCTTGCGCCCAACCAAATCGCTTGGTCAAAACTTTTTGATTGACGGCAACATTTTGCGCTTTATGGTCGAGGCGGGCGGCGCAACCGCAGGCGCGAACGTTTTTGAGGTCGGTCCTGGTTTGGGCGTGCTGACCAAAGCCTTAGCCGAGACGGGTGCGAACGTGATTAGCGTCGAAAAAGACGAGCGCCTGCAACCCGTGCTCAAAGAAACCCTGGCGGGTTTAAACAACGTCCGAGTCGTGTTTAAAGACGCGCTCGAGTTTCCCTGGCATCACGCGCCCGAAGGCAGCATTCTGGTCGCCAACCTGCCGTATTACATTTCCACCGCCATCATTTCCAAGATTCTGGAGAGTGGAAAATTCGCCAGTTTGACGTTTTTGGTGCAACGCGAAGTTGCCATGCGCTTAGACGCCAAAGTGAACTCCGATGGTTACGGGTTTTTGAGTGCCTTGGTCGCCCTGTACGGCACTGCCAAACGCCTGCGCGACGTTCCCAAAGGCGCATTCTTCCCAGAACCAGACATCACCTCGAGCATCGCCAAAATTACGGTTGTGCCAGGCAAGAAACCCGTGCACGGCGTGGTGAAAATTCTCGAGGCGGTTTTGCATCACAGACGCAAAACCTTGCGCAATAATTTAAAACTTGCAGGTTATACCGACGAAAATATTCGTGCCGCAGTGCAACACGCAAACCTCGAGCCAGAAATTCGGGGGGAAGCGATCCCGCTCGAGAAGCTGGCATTGCTGGCGGAAATTCTCGAGAAACCGACAAGTTAAAACTCGAGAAAACCCAAATCTCACCCGTCATATACTGAAACCATGATCGAATTCTTTGACCAACCCGAAACTGACTCTAGCCGTCCTTTCAGTCGGGCGACCCGAGCGGGTGGCTTGGTGTTCGTCTCTGGTCATGCCGCGCCACATGACCCAGCGCGGGGTATTGATCGCGGGGCAACCGCCACCGATGAGGTTCGCAATGCCCTGAACCTGATCGAACGCATTTTGATTGACGCTGGATCAAAACTCGAGCAGGTGGTGCAGGTGACCATGTTGATGACCGACCCAAACGATTACGAAGAATGCAACCGAGAGTACATCAAACATTTTCCTGGTGGTTTACCAGCGCGTCATACTGCCCGTTTTGGTGTGCCAACCGAAGCGCGGGTTGCTTTTGCCTGCATTGCCATCGCTAATATTTGATCGCAAGCCGTACAACAACGCTCGAGTTTGGGTTCTGAGGAAGGTATTTTTAAATTTTAAAGCACTTTCTCAGGTTCAGCCGCAAAATGCAGCGCGAAACTCGAGCCTGGGACTTCATGATGCTGCCTGCAACGGGGTTCGTAAGCTTCCGAAGCGCCAACTTGAATGATTGGGTCGTCAAACCGTGCTGGCAGGTCGTTGACCAGTCTTTGCGTGCGCGTGGCTGGAGCGCCGCACACCACGCAAATCGCCGTCAGTTTTTCGACGTGTTCGGCTCGAGCCAGCAGTTCTGGCATCAAACCAAACGGCTCGCCGCGAAAGTCAGTGTCCAACCCCGCACAGATCACACGCACACCCGCCATCGCAAGCTCGAGCGAGAGTGGAATCAAACCCGAATCAAAAAATTGGCATTCGTCAAACGCCACCACTTTGGGCAGGGGTTTCTCGAGCACGCCAGGATTCTCGAGTCCGAACAGCGCGGGTTCTGGCGCGAGTCCAAGGTGTTCTCGAATCTCTAAAGTGTTTTTGACGGCGTGGGCTTGGGCGCTGCGTCCCGCGTGACTGGCAACGCTTGAAACGTGATAGCGGTCATCGATGCTGGGTTTGAAAACAATCACGCGTTGTTTGGCGATTAAGGCGCGGGTGACACGGCGAATCAGTTCTTCGGATTTTCCGCTGAACATCGGTCCGCAAACGACTTCGATATGACCGGCTGGGAAGAATGGTTCGTGAGGCATTAGAAGCAGAATACCGCAGAGAGGCTCGAGGTTCAAAGGTTTGGCGTGAACTGCTAGACTATCTCATGAACAGAATTTGGTTTGGACTGGCGGCGTTGGTGCTTTCAAGTGTTTTGGTGTCCTGTCCCGACCCTGTAATTCCTTCAACGCCAATTTTGAAGGGAACAATCAATAATTACAGTGCCGCGACTGCTGGTACAATTAAAGTTTATGCGGCAACCAACCCACGGGTGGATTTGTCCATTTCGCCTTTGTCTTATGTCGCTTTGAATGCTGGTGCAACTGTTATTGCCGAAGGTACTGTCAGTTCAACTGGTGATTTTAGTTTGCAACTTCCAAGCGACACCACCATGACGTTGTATTCCAAAACTCGAGTTTTACCAAACCCACAATCTGGTTGTACGGTTTCTTCAACGGGTTCTGGCACTGCCAATATTGCTCAGATCATTGTGAAAGTTGAAAGTAACGGTGCAGTTCTAGGATTTTTATCGCAACAATCTCCTGGGCAAGACCCGATTGATTTGACCAAAAACGCAAATTATTTTGATGTTTGGCATTACTGGACGAATGCTGCTTTTGGAATTCAGCAAACCTGCCCGATCATTCAACGCAAACTCAGTTTTGCCCCTGGTTGGAACAGCATTACGGCACGCACCAATGTCTCAGCACAGAGCCTTAATCTTTATGACATTCTGACCACAGACCCGATTCCAAGCGGTTTGATTTGGTATCTGAATTCAGATGCTTTTAATGGTTTTTCAACCAAATCTCAGTAAACTTGAACATGACAAGCAAGCTCAAGCTTCACAATTCAAAAACGCTCAACACTTCAACATGGCTGGTGTGCGGATAAAAATCCCAGGGTTCGGCGTGTTTGAGCGTGTAACCCGCCCGCACAAGTTTGCCTGCGTCTCGCGCCCACGTGCCAGGGTCGCAGGAGACGTAAATCACTTGGCTGGCTTGAGCGCGTAAAAGTGCATTCAGTGCATCGGTGCTGAGTCCCGCCCTCGGTGGATCAACGGTAATGACATCGCTTGGATATTTCTCGAGCCGACTGGCATCGCCTTGCACAAAACTAAGGTTAAGCACGCCCAAACGCCCCGCGTCGCTGCGACCACGATCAATGCTTTCAGGGTTAATCTCGAGCACGGTGACGCTCTCAAATTTTTTGGTCAGGTGCAATGCCATGCCGCCAGCGCCGCCGTACAAGTCCAGGACGCTCGAGCCTGGAGCGGCAAGTTCTGCGACGCGTTGATAGAGCTTTCCTGCCGCTTTGGGGTTGACTTGAGCAAAACTGGTGGCGGTTACGGACAGGTCAAAATCGCCGTAACGCTCGAGGATATTTTCTGCTCCCCACAATTGTTGCACACCGTCACGGAAGCGTCCGGCGGTGCTGGCAAAGGCGAAACTGACGCCAGTCACACCAAGGTCGCGCAGGTGTTCGCGGGCGCTGTAATACTCTCGAGATTTACCGATGCCGACCAATGCCACCAGCACTTCGCCAGTCTCAAAACTGGCGCGAAAGGCAATTTCTGAGGCTGGCTCGAGCAGGCGTAAATCCAGGTCTTGAATGCCAGAGGCAATAAATTCGCAGACGAGCGGGTCGTCACGGATGACTTTCCCATCGTGCGAGGCGCGTTCACGGTACGCCAAGCCCAAGGGTGTGACCATGTACTGCGCGGTGTTGCGGTAACGCCACTCGAGCGGGCTGGCTTGGGTCGGCATGACTTCAAACTCGAGTTTACCGATGCGTTCGAGCGAATCTTGCACGATGCTTTGCTTGCAAGTTAATTGCGTGGCGTAATCGGCAAAACCAAAATCCATTGTCGGCGGCGCACCGCGTGGTAAATCCACGCGTCCAGGCGACGGTTCGATCACGGATTCGACAGTACCCTCGAGCCGTCCTTTGCGGGCTGTTACTCGAGCTTCGACAAGTTCACCTGGCAGCGCTCCCGCCAGCAGCACCACTTGACCATCAATGCGGGCTAAACCCAAAGCACCAGAAACTATTTTTTCAACACGGACACGCTCGAGACTCATATATGGGAGTCTAACCCGAAGCCTGACAAACACAAATGCTAACTCATGCGGCTCGAGATTCTGCTGCCCAATACCGCGCTTTGCCGTTACCAAGGAGATTCACGTGATAGACGAAGACGGTTTTACGCTCGAGGTATTTTTGTGATTGCTCTAGCCAAGTGTCTCTAGCTCGAGCCTACCCGTCACGTACAATACGACCATGAGCGCAGCCACCCTCGAGCCAATGACGGCAAGTAATCTCGAGCAGCGATTTATGAACGCGGGCGATTTGATCGCGGGTTCGGACATTTGTGTGCAGTGCGGCGTGTGTTTAAGCGTCTGTCCAACCTACCAGCAAACCGGCGAGGAGATTCAATCGCCGCGCGGTCGGGTGATGCTTTACCGTGCCGCCGCCGAAGGGCTAACCGATAATTTTGAGGTTGTGCTCGATGCGGCATACGACTGCATGGATTGCCGCGCCTGCCAGACGGTCTGTCCAAGTGGTGTCAAACCTGGTGAGATGGCTGTAGAAACTCGAGTGGCGCTTCAGGGCGGTAAACCCCATACTTTCAAGATGAAAGCGATTCTCGAGCCGTTCAAGCACCCGTGGGCGTGGGATGCACTGAACTTTGGGGTTCGAGCCTACCAAGGATTGGGACTGCAAAAATTTGTGCGTTCGAGCAAGATTCTGACAAAACTTGGCAGTGTGGGTAAAAAACTTGCGGAACTCGAGAATATTCTGCCCGAAAAAGTTGCGCCTGCCATGCGAACCAAGGTTGCACCTATCACGCCAGCCGTGGGCGAGGAACGCGGTAAGGTTGCATTCTTCTTGGGTTGCCTGATGAACGCTTTTTACAGCGAAGCCTCGAGTGCCACCGTCAACGTGTTAACCATCAATGGGTTTGAAGTCACGACCCCCAGGGACACCACTTGCTGCGGTGCGCCGGCGATTGAAGAGGGTGATCTCGAGGGATTTAACATTGTGGCAAAACGCAATTTAGATTTGTACGACTCGCTCGAGGTTGAAGCGATTATTACCGACTGCGCGGGTTGTGGTGCGGAACTCAAAAAGTACGCCAAGTATTTCAAAGACGATTCTGAGTACGCCGCCAAAGCCAAACGGTTTAGCGAAAAAAGTTATGGACTTTCAGAATTTTTGAAAAAACACGGTTTGCGCGACTTACCTCAAATCGATTCGCCCAGCATGAGCGTGACCTACCAAGATGCGTGTCACCTCTGCCACGCCCAGAGTGTATGTAACCAACCCCGCGAAGTCCTGCGCGAGAATCCACTGGTGAAATTGACCGAACTCGAGAATGCCAGCGATTGTTGTGGTGGTGCGGGAATTTATAACATTACGCATCCAGAAATGAGCCAGAAGATTCTTGAGGGGAAAATGCAGCGCGTTAAGAATTCGGGCGCAGAAATTTTGGCGGTGGAAAATCCTGGTTGTATGTTGCAACTCGAGGCTGGGACGCGGCAGTTTAATGTGAACGTGAAAGTCATGCACACTTCTGTAATTCTCGAGCGTGCCTACAAAGCGCGGCAAAAATGATTGCAGTCACACAAACCTTGTGGGCTGTTCAAATTCCGATTCCGTACCCGATGAAATTCGTCACGGTTTTGATCGACACAGCACAGCCTGTGACTTTGGTAGATTGTGCCCTCGATACCAGTGAAGCTCGAGCCGCACTTGAAGCGGCATTACACGAACTCAACCTCGAGTTTAGCGATGTTGAACGCATCATCGTGACGCACCATCACCCCGATCATTACGGCTTGGCGGGTTGGATTCAAAGCGTTTCAAACTGCCAGATTTTAATGCTCGAGTTGGATATTCAACGCGGCGCAAGTTTCTGGAATGACTGGGAGAACTGGCTCGAGCGTCACGTGCAACATTTTGCAAAACACGGTTTACCGATCACAAATCTTGAAGACATTCGCACCGAATCTCGAGCGACCCGCCACCGGGTTCATGCGGGTTCGCACCTCACGCCATTGCAGGCAGGTGACAGGCTTTCTCTTGGGAGGAAAGATTTTGAAGTGTTGTGGATGCCAGGTCATGCCGACGGGCATTTAACGCTTTGGGATAAAGACGAAAAACTCTTGATCGCAGGCGATGTGATCCTCGAGCGAATCACGCCAAATGTCGGCTTGTGGGCGAACTCGAGAGAAAATCCTTTGCTTGATTACCTCAACTCACTCGAGCAAGTGATGCAACTCAACCCAAGCAAAACCGTGATCGGGCATTATGGTCCTGTGATCGAAAATGCTGCAACTCGAGCGCAAGAAATCATTCTTCATCATCACGCAAGACTTGATGAACTCCGCACACAACTCGAGAATCCCATGAATGCCTTTGAAGCCAGTTTTATTTTATTCGCCAGGGATTTGGGTTCTACAGGACGACGTTTTGCCCTAACCGAAACTTTGGCGCACCTCGAGTATTTGCATGTGGGCGGCGAATTGACACGGCTCGAGGGTGATGTGATTCGTTACGCTCGAGTTTAAGCAAATGACCTTCCATTGAAGCCCGTAATCGTTTACAATCCGAATGTGATGAGTGCCCCAGAACAACACAATATTCGCGTGACTGTAGAGGTCATGTACTCGCCTGGTCACTCGAGGGCGGGCGCTTATTTTTACATTTACTTTATTCGCATCGAAAATTTTGGCACTGTGACTGCGCAACTCTTGCGTCGTCACTGGTTTATTCGTGATGCCACCGGTCACACCCAAGAGGTCGAGGGTGAGGGCGTGATTGGCGAACAACCGATCCTCGAGCCTGGCGCGTCATTTCAGTATCACTCAGGCGTGCCGATTGCCAGCACCCCAGGGACAATGCACGGTTTTTACACTTTTAAAGACGAGCTGGGCGCAGAATTCAAAGCCCAAGTTCCAGCTTTTGAATTGCCACAACCTGCCATGTCAATTGCCGCCAACGATGCGCGTCCAGCCGTTAAACGTGTGGTCAACTAAATTTAGCGCTTTGGTTTCTCGAGCGACACCAGCACGTTTTGATTCTTGCCCGTTTCACCGACTTTTAAGACCGTGTTGCCCTCAAGATTTTGCACAAAACATTGTTCGCTTTGAGCGTCACAGACAAAGACTTGCGCCTCGAGCTTGAGGTCGTAATTGCCAGCTTTGGCAGTTTTGGGAACGCGTATTTTCAACTCGAGCGGATCAATGCTCTCGAGGTAATGCTCGGGGTCTTTGGCGGCAGCTTTACCCTTTTTGATGGTGATAACAAGCGGTTTTTTGTCAAAAGGATTCTCGAGCGTAATGACCGAATCGGCACGTAAATTGAGCCATAAGCCCGAAGCTTGAATAAACTCGAGCCGTACCACTGCGGTATCTCCAGGGTTAACAAAATTTAAGCCTGGCGCAATTTTACTAAAGGCAGCCAATGCCAAACCCGAGCAGCACAAAACCAACGCAAGCAACACTTTCATGCCTCACTTTAGCTCGAGAGACGTCTTTAATGTGTGAATTGGTATCTCGAGGTTTATTTTCTCGTTCAAAGCACAATTTTTTAGAATTTAGCGCGTCTGATATACTCGAGCGCAGGCAGGTTTGAAATTCTCGGAGGAACGTATGAAAAAATGGATTCTGTTGCTCGTCGCCGTCATTGGTTTTGGTTCGTTCGCCTCGGCACAACAATTCACCATTAAATTGGGAGCCGCCCTGACGTTTGGTACTGAAGTTTCTGTTGGCGCAAACCTTGGACTTCGCACGCCCAGCCTCTTAAAGTTTTCCAAAACCATTGGCGTTGGCGTCCGCGTCGATATCGCCGCCGATTTCGGCACGGCATTTTCTGGTTTCGCCACGCTTTCACCCGTGCTCAACATTGACCTTGACAAGAACACATTGATTTACCTTGGACCAACCGCCGGTTTGGTTTTTGGCGGTTTAAACCCACTCTTTCTTTTTGGCGCAGACTTGGGCTTCAAGTATGCCATCAGCCCCTATATTGGCGTTTACGCCGACGGTAAATTCTTGTTCGTCCCAATCTTTTTTGCCGCCTTTGACTTGGGCGCAAATTACAACCTCAGCCAAGAACTGTCTGTCTACCTCGAGTTTCAAGGTGGTCTAAACCCTGTCGGTTTTAACCCAGGCGTTGGTTTGGGCTTGTACATCAGGCTTTAAAACTTAAACTTTAAAAGCCACCCTTAAATCTAAAGGGTGGCTTTTTGTTAGAAATTTAGGGTGTCAGACGGTTTCTGTCCCTTGGGAAAGCCCTGGCGTAACGCACATTCTGAATGCCCAAAATTTTTGCGGTCAAGCGTTCCGCACCAATCGCCAAGCCACCATGTGGCGGCATTCCGTGCTTGAAAACCTCGAGATACGCGCCAAAACCGTCGGGTTGCACTTTTTTGGCTTTCATGCGCTCGAGCAGCATCTCGTACTCGTGAACGCGTTGACCGCCCGAAGTGATTTCGATGCCCCTGAATAAAAGATCAAAGCTGCGGGTCAAACCATCCTCGGTTGGGTAGGCGTAAAACGGACGCGCATCTTGCGGGTAACGCGTGACAAAAACAAAATCGCTGCCTTCAGTCTCGAGGAAGTGACGTGACAAAATCCGTTCGCCTTCGGGGTCAATGTCTTTGCCGCCAACGGCGTAATTGTATTTTTCTTTAATTAACGCCCTGGCTTCCATCAGACCGATTCTTGGAAAGTGGTCTGGTACGACAGGAGCGGTTGTACCCAGCATCTCGAGTTCTGGGGCGCAGGTGTGTGCCATGTGCTGCATCATGGTTTTCAGAACGCGTTCTTCGGTTTGCATCACGTCTTCTTCGGATTCGATAAAGCCCATTTCAAAGTCCAAGCTGAGGTATTCATTCAGGTGACGGCTGGTCGCGTGTTCTTCGGCGCGAAACACGGGCGCACATTCAAACACCCGCTCGAAAACACCAACCATGATTTGCTTGTACACCTGCGGACTTTGCGCCAGATAGGCTTTTTTCTCGAAGTAATCAACTTCAAACAAACTTGCGCCGCCCTCAGCGCCAGCCGAAACAATCTTGGGCGTGAAAATCTCGGTAAAACCTTCACTCGTCAATTGCCTGCGGAAACCCTCGACGATAGCCGCCTGAATCCGCAACACCGCCCGTTCTTTGATGCCGCGCAAAGAAACATAACGGTAATCGAGCAGCGTCTCAGGGTTGGCACGCCATTCTTCTTTGCTGACCTCAATCGGTGCGGGTTCAACCGCTTTGGAAATAATCTCAAACCCGCTGCATTGCAACTCGAGACCCCCAGGCGCTTTGGCATTCTCGACAATTTTACCCGTGATCCGCACGCTCGATTCGGGCATTGGAACATCAATTTTTTTATCCAGCACGCACTGCGCCAAACCCGTGCGATCCCGTAAGATCACGAATTGAATCCCACCCAAATCGCGCCGCCAATGCACCCAACCCTCGAGCGTGACAGTTTGACCGATGTTGTTCTTTAAATCTTGTGCCAGTGTTCGCATGGTTTTAACTCCTTCAAAACTAGAAATCTAAAAACCCGAGTAACCAAATCAAAACCCCGTGAACGCCCATGCCCGAAGGTGCGTTTTATGGGCAAGAAGCGTCGGTGCTCACGGGGCATCAATCTGGAAGCAAACCCAAAAACGGAATGCGTCGAAATTCTGACTTGATTGCTCGAGATACTATCATTTACAACCTCCAAAACGTAAAAAAACCCGCACGGTGTGGTGCGGGGTTCAGTGACAAACTGACGCCCCGACGATCAATTATCGTCGTCATTGCGGTTGTTACGGTTTAAAACAGTGACCATCTGACCTCGAGTATACGATTCTTGTTTTAGCGGGTCAAGAACGGGTGTTTGGTCATCAAAGAATCTCGGCTCGAGCTTGGAGGGTTTTGAAGGCTCGAGAGAATCATCATTAAACTGTATAACGCTTGTTCCAACTTATCGGAAACGTCAATTTATTACCGTACACAAATCGAATCAATTGTCCGTGATGTTGCACTTCATGCTCGAGCAGCACGAACGCAAGGTCAATTTGCGTGTCAGTGAAATCTGTAAAATCAATTTTGCCAAGTTGTTGCTGAGTCCCTTCCAAAGCCTCGAGCACCGGTTGTTTCATGCGTGGCGTTTTCAGGCTGCACGAAAAACCCTGCCAGCCACCATTCTCGAGCGCTTTCAGATAACTCTCTCGAGCGCCGACAATGCACCAAAACTGTCCCGAAATTTGATTGGAAGGAATGTTTGGCAAGTCCAAGCTTAAGGATTCCTGCTCGAGATGCGCCACAAGGTCGTGCGTGAGTTGAAATGATTGCTCGAGTTTTGTTTTGAGGTGGTGGGTCATGGCAATTTCCTTTGTGGCTCGAGTTTTGTTTGTATCAAACAGCATCCAGTGCATTCAGAAAATCACGTTCGCCACTTCCAAAGCTGAACCACGGCACTGACACAACTCCACCAAGTTCACGAAGTTGACGCAAAAGTACCAGTAGTGAATGAATTTCGGCTTGCCCCCAATGTGTACCCTCTCGATAATCAAAAACAAGACTGTTCGCAGAAACAAATACACACATATCGGGTATTGAACAATCAGTTCCGATGACTCCTGCCAAAACGATGCTAAAAGAGTCTGCTTTTCCATTAACAACCATGAGCACTGCATCCTGAACATCAGAAAATGGCTCTTCCTTTTGTAATTCAGTAAATAAGAGAAGTCCACCATTCACAGTTGCATCACGTGCTCCTCGCGCAAAAAGATATTCAAACGCTAGTTTTATTTGCATTGGGTTGGTAAATGTGACGTTGATTTCGGGGAGCACTCCGTCATCATTATTAAAGTATCGAGTCAATTCCATGTGATTCCTTTATTTCTCCCACAATACCCGTTTCTCGAGTTTCGCAAACAAAGAAAAATCCCACCTCGAGCCTTCAAACTCGAGATGGGATGTGCGCTTCAAAACAATTTACGGTGTGATGGTTACGGCGAATGGCGTGAGGAATTTGGCGCGACGGTCTTCGCTGCCGTCGCCAATTGTGTTGCTGGCGGCGGCGGGTACGGAGTCCACGTCTGGGGCTATGTCACCCGCGCCGTAATCATCGCCACCGAAAACGCCTGCGAAGAAGTTGATGGTGCTGCTGGGACGGCTCGAGAATCCCAGACTCGTCCAGGGGATTGCCATTTCGGAGACGTTGGCTGGGTTTGTGCCTGTTTTCCCGAAGCTGTACTGGCTGGGTAGCAGTAATGTGGTGCTGGTGCTCGAGTTGACTTTGCGCAGTTCCACGTTTTGGTCTTGGTAGCGTGCCAGGAAGTAATCGACGGGGTTGGCGAAGTCTGCGCGACGATTCCAGGCGTCGAAGGTGTCGGCTTTGGCGCTGCCGCCCGTGGTCGTGTCGAGGTAAACGATGGCGCTGTTGCCACTGGCGCGGTATTCGTAAGCCAGGTACAGGTAGGTGTCGTCCCAATCCACCAGAAGTTTGGTGAAAACATTGTCACCTCCGAAAACGGCGGTGGCGCTGTTGGTGTTCAGCAGGCTGGCTTTGGGCGTCGTCCAATCGCTCAGCGTGCCGTCAATCACGTATTTGCTGGTCGCGGAGGTCGTCAAGCTAAAGTCAATGCCCGTGGCGGGGGCAGTCACGGTTTGGGGGCTCGAGGTGGCGTATCCCGCACTGCCTGCGGTCAGGTCGCTCGAGGTGGCAGCGATGGGCAATCGGTATGTGCCGTCTGCGAAGGTGATGGCGTAAGTCAGTTTGGGATTGTTGCTCGAGTTGACCAGTGCGCCGACGAGTGGCGTGCCGTTGGCGCTGACCTTGCCGGCGATGGCGCTGGCTGGCACGGGTTCGCTGATGAAATCGTAGGTCGCTGTGAAGTTGGCATTGTCGGTCACAAGCAGGCTGCGGTCTGATTGGTCTGGTCCTTCGTAACCACTGTTTTTGGCGCTGCTGGCATTGTTGCCGAACTTAAATTTGATCTCGCGGAACAATGGAAATTGAACCGTGCCGACCCAGTAGCCTGGTTTGGCGCTGTCTTTGGTCAGTGGGTAAGTCAGTTGTGCGCCCGTGTCAAAGCGTCGAACCTCGAGTTTGGCTTCACCTTGCGAACGGGCGTCCACCGTGAAATTGATGCTACCTGTGATGCTGCCGTCTGGTGTGGCGTTGGCGCTCGGTGGGTTGACGGATTCGCGTCCGTCGGCGTCCACGCTTGAGACTTTAAATTCGTAGGCAGTCGCATTTTTCAGACCGCGAACGATGGTATCGCTGCTGGTTTTCTCGAGTGGCGCGAAGTTGTAGGTCGTGAAGCTGCTCGAGGTTGAGGTTTTGTAGGCGATGCGGTAGCCCGTCACGGCAGCATCGGTGACTGGTGTCCACGATAATTTGACGGCGGCATCACCTGGAGTGGCTTGCAGGGTCGTGACGTTTGCCAGGGCGGGGTTGCTGCTGCCACTGCCGCCAGATTTGCCCGTGATTGCCAGGACGCTGCGGGCTGGAATCGTGCCGAGCAAACGTCCGTTCGCGTCAACCGTTAAGTTGCTCGAGCGCCCCGTAATTTCAGTCAGTGCGGTGCTGTTCTCGAACGTGCCGAGCAGTGGTAAACCGCCGCCCGCAAGGCTCGAGAGTTCGATGTCGGCGTTGGAATTGTTCAAGAGTGTGACCACGGTTTTTTCGCCCGTCATGGTGCGGCGGAAGGCGAACAATGCCGCGCCAGCGTTGGGTCGCCAGAGTTCTTGTTGAATGCCGTGCGCCAAAGCCAGGTAGGCGGCTCGAGCGGCGGCTAAGGCGTTGATGCGTGCTGCGAGACTCGAGCCTGGAACTTTTGTAAAATCCATGTCTTCACGGTTGGATTCGCCGAGCGCAAAGTTGTACGGGTCGCCTTTGCCCGCCATGCCAATTTCTGTGCCGTAATAAACGGTTGGTGTGCCTCGAGCCATGAAAATCAAACTTAGTGCCAGATCGAGGCGTTCTTTGGCTTGGGCGGCATCAACGCCACGATTATTTGCCTCGGAGATAAAACGCGGCACGTCGTGGTTGTCTACAAAGGTCGTTAAGCGGGTCGGGTCTTTGTAGGCGTTGTCCTTGGCAAAAACGTCTGCCAGGGCGTTCAGGTTGCCCCCAGCCGACGAGAGCTGATCTTTGATGGCATAGTAAAGCCCAAAATCGAACACGGACGGCGAACCGAGGGTGTCAATGTATTTTGCCAAAAAGCTCGAGTCACCGTCAAAAACCTCGCCGACAGACCAGATTTTACTGGGATCGCCAACGCCGCCAGCCGCAAAAAATTGTTGCCAGTAGGCATCCGTGGCGTGCTTCATGGTGTCAATGCGCAGTCCATCAATACCAACTTCGTCGATCAAAAATTTGATGCTGTTGTTCAAGTATTCTTTGGTAGCTGGGATATCTTGTTTAAAGTCAGGCAATCCATCCAGTGGGCAGTCTTGGGTTTTGTTGCTCGAGGCGGTGCAGTCGGCATCGGTATGAAACCAATCTGGGTGGGCTGTCACCAGGCTCGAGCCGTAACCCGCGTGGTTAATGACGACATCTTGAATGATTTTGAGGTTGTTGTTATGGGCGGTCTTAACCAAATCTTTGAGTTCGGTCAGTGTGCCGAAGTGCGGGTCGATTTTGAGGAAATCTTCTGCCCAGTACCCGTGATAACCCGCAAATTTTTTGCCTTTGTTGAGTCCGCTGTTGACGTCGATTGGGGCAACTTGCAACACGACTGGGCTAATCCAGAGCGCGGTTGCACCCAGATTCTTAAAGTACCCCTCCTCTATTTTGGCTTTAAGCCCTGCAAAATCGCCACCGTGCCAGCCGAGCGGGTTGGTTTTGTCGGCGGCATCGCCAGGATTGGTGTTTGCTCCATTGTCATTGGCAGCGCTTCCATTGCTGAAACGATCTGTGACCGCGAAGTAAATCACTTGCTCGCGCCAATCGGTGGCTTTAGGAACGGGTTGAACTTCGGGGCACGAGACCAGCAAGGCGGCAAGCGGTAGACATGCCAGCAAAGACTGGAGCCAATTCCTTTTGATTTTTTGCACCAGCAAAGTATATGGTATCGCTTCCATAACTTGTCAAGTCAGACTCGAGATCAAGCATTTGTGCCTGTCTCGAGAAGAATATACTTTCAGAAAGTGGGGATCAAACTCAAGGCAGCACCAAATCAAAACCAGCACTGTTTGGCTCGAGCTTGACGGTTTTGGTGATGGTTCTCGAGCCTAGGGTTGCCGTGATCTTGTAATCGCCGTAAAAACCCCTGGTTTCAAATTTTCCGATTGCGTCAGATGTACCTGTGGCATTCGTCCACCAGGTTTTAAACAGCAAGTCCTTAAAAACTTGCCCGTTTGGTTTAATGCTCCAATCTTTTCGGTATAACGCCGCGTCGGGCAGCCAGTGTTGTCCTTCCCAAAAGCCCCACATCAGAAAACTCGAGACATTTTTGTTGGCAAAGGCAATGGTCAAAAAGTCGCGCAGATAATCGGCTTGCAGTGGTTCGTTGCTGGTGTTGACATCAAATTCGGTGATTGCCAGTGGTAAACCAAACGTTCCAAAAGCATCCAACCTCGAGTTGAGTTCTTCTGGTGGGGTCAGTTGCAGCCCAAAATGCGCCTGCAAACCGATGCCTTCAATGGGTGCGCCAAGCTCGAGCAGGCGTTTGATAATGCGTTTGAATTCAATATCAAGGTTGCCTTCGCCGAGGTTGCCGTAGTCGTTGAGGAACATTTTGGCACTGCCATCCAGGGCTTTGGCGCGTTTGTACCAGTTGACCATCTCGTCTTCGCCGAGCACTTTTGCCAGGCGTTTGTTGGCGCTGGGTTCGTTGACCACATCCCATTCGACCAACGTACCCTTGGTCGCGCCCAGAATATCGACCAGGTGCGCATCAATTCTGGTTTTGAGTTTGGTGGTATCGCTGAACAGGGCTGGAACATCGTCGGGAAAGCAGTAGTTGGCATCACAGGGCCAAATCAAATTATGCCCCCGAACGGAAATGTTGTTGGCGGCAAACAACTTGATCGCCTCGAGCGCCTGGGTTTTGCGGCAGCATTCCCAAACGGGCCATTTCAAATCATTCTCGAGCACCACGCGGTTAAAGAGTTCTAAAATGGTGGCTTTGTACTTGGCGGAATCCTGCGAGGTTGCAAGCAGTTTTTCGGCATCCACAGCCGTACCAAACGGGAAAGCATGTCTTTGCATCTCGAGTTTGATGCTCGCATTTTGAATTGGCTTACCTTGAGCATCTTTAAGGTTAACCCGCAAATTGGTTTTGCGAATTTGGTCTATGCGGGCATCGGCGGCTGTGCGCCAAGCCGCGTCAAGTTCGCGTCCGACATAGCCAATACCAGAGAACGGCAGTTCGTTCACGGTTTTGGTTTTGGCATAATTTTTAAGAATTACGCCACCCAGTTCAAAACTTTGGTTGTTGTAACCCAAACGAAAGCGGGCGGCGGCAGTACCGACTGGGTGATCTTGGACGGCTTTAAACGGCACGCTGTAAAATACCCATTGTGGTGTTAGTCTCACACTGACACCGACAGATTTATCGTAAGGGTCAGTGTTTTGTTCAAAAACAAATTCTGTTTGGGTTGTTTGGCTTGGTGCGGCGTTACTGACACTTCGCGCCCAGAATTGCACGATCATGGTGTCGTCTTTGCCAATTGCCAGAACGGTATCTGCAGAAAGTTGCGAAAAATACGGTTGCTCGAGAGGCTGCAATCCAGTCACGCGCCAGGCTTTGGTAAAATTTTGGTCTGTCACGTCAACAGTTTCGATCTGCACGGCGCTGCTCGAGCTTCCTTTGAGCGCGGCAAACGTGTCCGTGCCGATCACGTCCTGACCACCGTCTGGCAGTCGGGTGATTTGGGCTTTTGAAGTTGGTTGGCAGGCGCTGAAGGCGATCACGGAAAGCGCGAGAACGAGCAATGGTGTGTGTTTGCGTGTGAACATGTTGACTCCTCTAGGGTTTTATTGCTTGGCTTGGAATTTTAAACTCCAATTGCTTTTAGTTAGGTTTGTAAAAGTCATCGAAGCTGGCTCGAACGTCACGCCTGGGGCTGTGGGTGTGACCGTAAAACTCGAGTTGTTGGGTCTGGTGCAACTCCAGCGTTGGGCGTTGTTCCAGGTGGCACAGTGCGTTTCTAAACCGCTGAAAGAGATTTGTAAACCCGTAATGCCCAAAATGTCACCACCCACATCCACTCGAGCTTTAAATGCGGTTTCGGCTTTGGTCACGGCGGCGCTTGGGTCTTGTGAAAGCGGTTTGTTATTTTGATACTCGAGTTTGCCGCGTTTGATGGCGTTTTCCAGGGCGGTCAAGTCTCCGTTTGGTAGGGTACGTTTCCACCAGTTTGGGCTTTCGGCGTAAACCCAGACAAATTCGTCGCTCGAGCGCAACCCGTGATAGATGTTATGGGCGATCAGGTTGCGGCGTTCGGTGTCGTTTTGCAGGTAGTAGCCAAAAAACCTGGCGCTGTTAAACAGGTTCATGATCCCGTCAATGTAGATAGAGTTGGAAAACTTAAATTGACGTGCGAATTTTGTGCGCAAGGCTGGTGCGACAAAAACCTGAGCGTCTTTTAGGGCACGATTTCGCCCCCAATCAAAGTCGCCTTCGCGCAGGTGGTAGTAAGAATCTTCATAGCCATCAATCAAAACGGCTTTGTCTGTCGCAGCCTCGAGCATCCCTTCACTGAAGGCGGCGAACAATCCCAAACTGCCATCTTCTGCCAGTGCCGCATGAGCCGTGTCATAGCTGGCATTGCTGGCAATTTCAAAGGCGCTGAACGACTTAAGGTACAAAATGGTAATTCCAGGGTAGGCGCGTTCAAAGGCTCGCATGGTTTGAGCGCCGCGTTTACGCAACTGGGTTTCAAATTCTTTAAAACTGCGACCCGATTTTTGGGGTTGCGAGGCGTAAGCCCACAGGTCAAATTGATAGACTTCGGGGTCAAACATAATGCCGCGCAAACCGCCCTGTTTGGCAACCCTGGCGTGTTGGTACAGGTTTTGTTCTGCCGCCGCCCAAGTGGTGTCGTTAAACCAATCCCAGGTGCTGGCGTCAGAGAGGACAAGGTAAAAGCTGTTTGCCAGTTTATTCGATTTGATCTTTTGCAGGGCGGCAATATCGAGATCAAAACCTTGATTTGGTAATTGTTCGGGAACAATCACTTTGTCGCCAGCGCTCGATCTGAAGGTTAAACCATCAAAAATGCTCTGCTCGAGAGTCGCGCTCGAGAGTTGGTCTGGGCGTGGTTTGTCCCAACCGAATTCGATGACTTTTTTGGTGAATGGTGCACTGATGGTGCTCGAGGCTTGATTGCAGGCACTGACGAACAGGGCTGCACCCACTACAACGATCATAAAGACAATGCTTGGTTTCATGTTGCTCCCGTTTGCGTATCTGCATTTCAAAACTTTGCTTTCGTTTTAGGATAACTGAATACTTTTTGAGATTTCCTCGAGACTTCTGAGAAAAGGTTATGTTTCGTACATTCTGCGCGGGGTAAAACCGCACAGTTGCAATTCTTTGGTTTTTTCGTAAGAATCTAATATGCCCTTTCAAAGATCAAGCGGTATTTTGCTGCATCCCACCTCTTTCCCTGGACGGTTTGGAATCGGTTCACTCGGTAATAAGGCTTACACTTGGCTCGATTGGCTTGGGAACGCCGGACAGAAACTCTGGCAGATTTTACCGCTCGGACACACCGGTTACGGCGACAGCCCCTACCAAAGTTTCGGCGCGTTCGCAGGAAACCCGCTTTTAATCTCGCTCGAGAAACTGAATGAGCAAAATTTGCTCGAAGCCAGCAGTTTGGAGAATCCACCAAACTTCAGCCCAGATTTGGTTGACTACGGCTGGATTTACATCTGGAAATGGCAAAAACTCCGCGAGGCGCACAAACGTTTTAAATCTCACGCCAGCGCCGACCAACTTGCGGACTACCAAAAATTCCGCAGCGACAACGCCTCCTGGCTCGAGGATTACGCGCTGTTCATGGCATGCAAAGATGCCCACGGCGGCAAACCTTGGACAGACTGGCAGATCAAACTGGTGCACCGCGACCCTACCACGCTCGAGAAAAACCGTATTGAACTGGCGGACAGCCTGGACTTGTACGCCTTCACGCAATGGGCGTTTTTCAGCCAGTGGTCAGCAGTTCGCGCTTACGCGCATTCCAAAAACATTCAAATCGTTGGCGACATCCCGATTTTTGTCGCGCACGACTCCTCGGACGTTTGGGCAAATCAGCATTTGTTCATGCTCGAGCCTGACGGTTCACCCGAGGTTGTGGCTGGCGTGCCACCAGATTATTTCTCGAACACCGGGCAGTTGTGGGGCAACCCGCATTACCGCTGGGATGTGATGCAGCAAGACGGTTTTGCCTGGTGGTTACAACGTTTTGCCGAAACCTTTAAGCAAGTGGACATTGTGCGGGTCGATCATTTTAGGGGCTTTGATGCTTACTGGGAGATTCCTGGAAAAGCCGAGAACGCCATCAAAGGTCAATGGGTCAAAGCCCCAGGTCATGCGCTGTTCGAGGCTGTCCGCGCCAAGTTTGGCAACCTGGCGATCATTGCCGAAGATTTGGGCGTGATTACCCCAAGTGTCGAAAAACTGCGCGACGATTTTAATTTGCCAGGCATGAAAATTTTGCAATTCGCGTTTTACGGCAATAACGACGACCCATTCTTGCCACACAATTACCAGCACAACTGCGTGGTTTACACTGGCACGCACGACAACGACACCACGCTGGGTTGGTGGGAATCCGAACCGGAACTGACCAAAAACAAAGTCCGCGAATACCTGCAAACCGACGGCTCGAGCATCGTCTGGGATTTGATTATCGCGGGTTGGAAATCAAGCGCCGACATGGCACTGACTACGCTACAAGACTTGCTCGAGCTGCCAACCATTGCCCGCATGAACCTGCCAGGCAGTCTGGGCGGGCGCAACTGGGGTTGGCGTTACTCGAGCGTGGTCTTAAGCGATGCCTTAGCGCAGCGTTTGAGGGCATTGACTGAGGCTTGCAACCGTTGAGTTCTCGGGTTTTAGGCTT
Organism: Deinococcales bacterium; assembly: GCA_043775825.1. Taxonomy (GTDB): domain Bacteria; phylum Deinococcota; class Deinococci; order Deinococcales; family JAAFIG01; genus JANXTZ01. The sequence continues at coordinate 519 of JAYVRX010000058.1, read as the reverse complement.
TGATTGCTGATTCAAGCATTCCCAAGTCGAGATGATCGTAAACAAATTCGGCATAATGCGCGATGTGAATGCTCGAGTCTGGAGCAATTAAAAAATCGGCTGGCATTCGGTAAAAATTGCTGCCCTCTTCTGGGGTTAAGGCAAAACCGTTGGCGGCTGCTGCCCCGATCATGGCTGGCGTTTCGGGTTTTGCCATTGTGGCGTTGACTTTATCTTCACTGTATCAGGACGCTGGTCGAAGCCATGCACTTTAGTGCAAGACTTTAGTTGCTACTCAATTCCACAAAGCTGGTAAATTCAGTGTGTGAACCGAAATCGAACTGGAAGCCATAGCGTCACCAGACTAACGGTTCATATCGTGTGGACAACCAAGTACAGGTATCACGTGTTAGTCGGTGATGTTAAACCACGTTGTCGCACACTACTAATCCAAATTTGTGAAGCTGAGGATGTCAGGATTCTCAATGGTGTTGTGAGCAAAGATCACGTGCATATGCAACTCGAGTACCCGCCGTCATT
>JAYVRX010000057.1:0-6965 GCA_043775825.1 Deinococcales bacterium | reverse complement strand
AAGTGATTTTAATGATGTGCTAGACCCATTCTTGATGTCTAAACACACGTTCTTCTTGGATTTTTTGAGTGGTGAAATTTTTGTGAATCCAGATTTGGTGGCAAGGCAAAAATTGAAGGCTGTGAAAACAATAGAGCGTTTGAAACTCAATGATGCCGTATGTTGTCGTGTTCGTTTGAAGTATTGGAATAAATTTACTCAAAAAAAGATTGTTGAATCAGAACTACACGAATTCTCGCCGTTTGCATGGCTCGAGGCAAAACGTCAGGGTTGGTTGTAACTCGAGATTTTGGGGAATGCCATTTCTGATCTCGAGCCGAACACGTTAAACTAAGCTCATGTCATCTGGTTTTGAAGTCGTTTGCGGTTTAGAAATTCACATTCAACTTTCCACGCGCTCTAAAATGTTCTCGAGCGTCGATGCGAATTACTTTTCTGACGCGCCAAATTCGCACACCGACCCGTTCACGCTCGGGCTGCCTGGAACGCTGCCGACCATCAACAAGGCGGCAGTCGAGGACGGCATGATGTTTGGGCTGGCGCTGAACTGCGATGTCTCGGGTTTCACGCAATTTCACCGCAAGAATTACTTTTATCCCGACAGCCCGCACAATTACCAAATCTCGCAGTACGACCGCCCGATAGCCCGTGATGGTTGGCTCGAGGTGAATGGCAAGCGCATTGGAATCACCCGGGCGCACCTCGAGAATGATGCGGGGAAGTTGATGCACCCGAACGGTGAAAATTTCAGTTTGGTTGATCTCAACCGTGCGGGTTGTTGCCTGATCGAAATGGTCACAGAACCCGACATTACGGGCGGCGAGCAAGCCAAGGCGTTTTTGCAAAAAGTCCAGGCGATAGCCCAGGCGCTTGGGATTTCCGATGCGCGTCCCGAGGAGGGCAAAATGCGCTGCGATGTTAACGTTTCGGTGCGGCGTCCTGGTGAAGCGTTTGGCACGAAAGTCGAGGTCAAGAACCTGAACTCGTTTAGAAGCGTCGGTAAGTCGCTCGAGTACGAGGTCGAACGTCAAATTCGGCTGATTAACGCTGGCGGTCGGGTCACGCAAGACACGATGGGTTGGGATGAGGGCGGGCAGAAAACGTTTGTCATGCGCACCAAAGAGGGCGAGGCGGATTACCGTTATTTTCCCGATCCTGACCTTCCACCGCTCGAGATTGATGAGGCTTGGATTGAATCGGTGCGAGCCAAAATGCCGCGCCTTCCAGATGCGAAAAGAGCCGATTATGTGGCTCGAGGGTTAAAAGAAAATGATGCGGAAACCTTGTCTTTGAACATGCAACTTTCAAAGTTTTTTGAGGCAACGCTCGAGGGCTACCTTGGCGAGGCGCAAACGGTGGCGAACTGGTTAAACGGTGATGTTTCGGGTTGGTTGAATGCCAATGAACTCGAGATTCAAAACTCGAAGTTAACACCTGAAAACCTCCAAAGTTTAATCGCTTTGATTGATGCGGGAACGATTTCGGGTAAAATTGCCAAGGACTTGCTGCCCGTCGTGATGCAAGGCGCAAATCCGGCGCAACTCGTGAAAGACCGTGGACTCGAGCAAACCACCGACGTTGGAGAAATTGAAGCCGCGATTCTCGAGATCATGAACGCCAGCCCCGACGTGGTGGACAACGCAAAGAAGAATCCGAAAGCCATCAATGCTCTGTTTGGTCCAGTCATGAAAGCCCTAGGCGGCAAAGCCAAACCAGATTTGGTCCGCGAATTGTTAAATAGAGCCTTGGGTCTGTCGTAGGGGCTGTAGGGGCGCTGCTTGCTGCGCCCTGCCGTTTGCTTGACGTGAGATTCAAAATTTTGGAGGTATTTATGGCAAAGTTTGTACGCGCTGGCAACAAAGGCATCAACCTCGAGCGAGTCTTGTATTACGAAGTTTCGGATGCCTTGGGTGGCACGGTTGGACGCGGCGCGAGCGTGTCCACGGGTGCGCAGGCGGCGCTGGTACTGTTTTTTAGTGCTACAGATCGCCTTGCCATTCAGAACGTCGAGGAGGCTCGAGTGATTCTGCACGCTTTAAAAGCCCACGAGTAATTTGAGAGAAAACCTGCAATCATTTTGGGCGTGTTTCGCGCGAAATCAGATGTTCGAGGAAGTAAAATTTCTCGAGAATTCAAACTTGCCGATTCTCGAGGTGAACGCGGGATATCCAAGTTCGGTTTCGGACATTGAAAAGCTCGAGCAGGAGTTTTTGGCGCGTGGGAAACCAGGTATTTTGGTTTTGCGCGATAATTCAAATCTTGAGCTTGCTGCCAGTAACGCGCAGTTTTTGCCGTACTCGAGTGTGGTTTTGCTCGAGCCTCAGTCTGAAATAAATGAATTGATTGTCGAGCAAGTTTCATGGACTCAAGCCTCAACATTGGCAAAGGTCTGGTGTTCGCAACATTCTGCGCTCGAGTGGCAAGATTTGATTGCCAAAGAAATCGCTCGAGCCATGCAGAAGTTCCCGAAACTTCTGGCGTATCTGGCGTTTGAAAACCATCAACCAATGGGCATGATGATCGTTCTCGAGCCTGGGTTTACGGGTTGGTTGGCAGGGGAGACGAAGGCGCTTCAAGCCTTGACGCATCGACTTTTCAGTGATTTTGAACAAGCGATTTTGGCTGTGCCGCCCGAGCAAGCTTCGCTTTTTCCTGGTGCTCGAGAAGTTGAGCGATTGAGTGTGTGGCTCAAAACCCGTTGACGCCCAAAATACTTTTTCGGACACCGAGTTCAAGTTAAGCTTTTGGCGATGATTCCCGACCCTCGCCTTGAAGTGTTCGCCAACCACCGCACCGTTCGTCGGTACAAAGCCGTTCCGCTCGAGCCAGGGCATTTGGAGCAGATTGTTTGGGCGGCGCAACGCGCCCCAACCGATGCCACCGCGCAAATGTACTCGTTTGTGCGCCTGACCGACCCAGTTTTGCGTGAAGAAATCGCTCGAGTCTCGAACAACCCGCACATGGCGACGGCATCCGAAACATTTATTGTCCTGGCGGACGTCAACCGTTTAAAAAGTTTGCTCGAGTTGAAAGGTTACGAGTTTGGTAATTGGAGTGCCGCCGCGATTCATTTTGCGATTGGCGACGCGGTCATGGCGGCGCAAAACATGCTGGTTGCCGCCGAAATGCTGGGCTATCAAGGCTGTTGGATTGGCGGCATTCTTGGCGCACTCGAGCGTCTGGTTGAAGTGCTCGAGCTTCCCGAGGGTGTCTTGCCGTTTGCGGGTTTAACGATTGGTGTGCCCGATGAAACGCCGCCCGTTCGACCCAGAATTCAAACCGAATTGATTTTGCACGAAAATAAGTACCACAAACCAAGCGAACCCGACCTCGAGGCGGCTTTGGAACTCATGGCTCCGATTACCGCCAGGGGAGACTGGGCGCAAACTTTATCGCGTTATTTTGCGACGGGTGGCACGATGGAAACCCGAGAAATTACTTTGCGCAAAGTGATGGCAGGTCAAGGATTTGCGCACGTCTCGAGTGACCTGAATGCGCTGTTTGCCCGTACACTCGAGGCTGGTTACGCGGAACTCTTGATTCGCAAAGTTGGGACTGAATACCAAGCTTGGGTGGATCGCCCAGACCGTGCTCATGGTGGCACTGGCTCGAGTCCGTATGTGGCGCTCACCAATGCAATTTTTGAGGCTGAAAAGGACATAGAAAGCAGCAATCATTAACTCGAGTTGTATCTTTGCTCACACGAAATCTGAGTGTGGTCGTGTAAAGTACCAGCATGGATTTTGAGCAAGTGATGAAACAAATGAAATCCGAACACGAGGCGGCATTGAAAGAAATGCCATTGCCGCCAGGTGTAGAGGATTACTTCCGCGCTCGAGTTGCCGCAGGAGATGCTGACACCACGCTTTTCATGCTGAAACTCGCCTGGGTTTTTGGGGCGCAGGCGGGTCAAGCCGCCGCCGCTCAAGCCGAGCAGGTCATGAAGCAACCGCAACGCCGAATGCAGGCTTAAAAGCAAATAGCAATTCCTGAACTCGAGGCTTCAACTTGAGTTCAGGAGTTTTGTTTTCATCTCGAGATTGATACAAAATCAATTCTTGTTGGCTAACTGTTCCTTAGGGTTCAAACACGCTGACGAATGCCCGACGGTCACTGCGAACCCAGTAACGGGTGTATGCCAGTGGCAAATCACCAAAAAAACTGATGCGTTTCATCAAAAAAGCCGACGCGCCAACGGGAAGCTCGAGGAGTTTGGCATTTTCGTGCTCCAAATTGGCGGTCTCTAAGGTTTGCTCAACGCGTGAAATGCTCAAGCCGAGCGTGCCGACCAGCGTATCGTGCAGGCTTTCGACGCGAAGATCGGTTTTAAGAAGCGCTTCGGTTTGCTCGAGTTTTAAAAAGCGTTTCTCGAGCAGTACAGGTAAGTCGCCCAAACCGCGAAGCCGAATAATCTCGAGGATGGCGGTGTTTGGGGCGATGCCCAGGGCTTGGGTGACTTTGGGTGTGGCGGTGGAAATACCCGCCTTTAAAACTTTGGTAAACGGCAAGGGTTGATCGGGCAGCTCGAGCGCCAGTTCTTCGAGGCTGCGAATCCGAAACACGCCCTGTCTGAAACGCTTGCCTGTGGGGTATGACCCCGCACCCTGCACGCGGTAAACATAACCTTCACGCTCGAGTTCGTCCACGGCGCGTCTGGCGGTCATTCTCGAGACTTTGAATTCGCTGGCGACTTGCGATTCGCTGGGGATCGGTTCGCCCTCGCGGTATTTACCAGCCAATAAACGGGCTTTTAGGGTGGCTTTGATGTGCGGGTATTTTGGCATTAATTTCCTTCAGTTCTGGGAATCAGCACGTAAGCCAAGCGCGTGTCTTCGAGCACAAAAGCCCAGTGATGCTCAAACGCGGGAATAAAACTGATGTCACCCGCCTGAAGCGTATACGATTCGCCCCCAGAGGTCGCCTCAAGTTTGCCACTTAAAATAAAACTGATTTCGTCTTGGTCATGCACGCTCGTTCCCTCGAGTGGCAGGCGTGTGCCAGCTTTAAACTCGAGGACGCCCGTGATGGCTGCGCCTGTTGAAATTGGGAATTCAACTCGAGTCTCTGGAGTTGCTGATCTGTGAAGTTTCACAAGTTTCAGTATAGCCCCTTCCAGAATTGTATTAGAATGATGGCGTGAAATTTCAACAAAATACGTCCAAAGAATCGACGCCAATCTGGGTTTGGGCTTTGGTGGTTGCGGCTGGCGTCGGACTTGGGTTAATTCTTAAACCACTTTTGCAAGGTGGCTCCTCGAGCGCTGTTGCGACTCTTGGGACACCCAGCGTGCGCTGTGCTGGAGCTGAGGGTTCAGAACTCGCGCTGTCAGAATTTATTCAAGGCGGCGGGCTTGATACTGGTTCAATCAGTGGCAACAGTGTCAGCTTCTCGCGCCAATATCAACTCGAGCGACCTGGACAACCTGCGCTCAGTTTTGACGCGCCCTCAGATGCCTCAAATGCGCCACTCAAATGTGAAAATGTGGCTTTTGGACCTGGACCTCGGGTTCGTTTTGCTAGGGGGGCAAATGCGGTAATTGTCGAACTGGTTGGACCCTTAATTAAGACCTTTGAAGCCAGCAAAGATACTGGCTTGTCTAAACTATTGCTCGAGCCGCGCTGGAAATTGGGCTTAAAACTAGGCGATTACCAAGCAAGGCTACCCCAAATTGATGATGTAGGCAAGAATGTGAGTTTAACCTTAGATCGGATTGTCCCCAATCGTAGTTTCCCAGCCAAATTGGTGATGCAATCCAAAGATGGCGGCTCGAGTTGGCAATTTATGATGGTTGAAAGCTTACAAGGCTTTTAAATCGTTTTATCAATGTATTGCTCGAGATTGAAACTCAGTCAGAGAGCTATGCCGTCATATTTCTTTGATCGGGTTTTAGTGTAAATGCTTTTGACTTTAAAATATTTTTGATTGTTTACTTGTGTCATAAAACTAAGGTAAGGTTTTCGCAATTTTCCCCGAGATTTCTTGAATTTTGCTGCTTGCTTGTTTGTGCGTTTTCGATCTTTCATTTTGATGCAAAAGAATATTATTCGATCATCGAACCGAAATTCTCGAGTTCAAACCAAATACAATCTGAGTGCGGTAAAGCCAGTCCATATGGTTTTTCCAAGCGAAAAACATTTTAAAGCCTGGGTATTTCAACTCGAGATGCAAGGGATAAAATCTTTTGCGAAATCAAAATTTTCTCGCTCTTTTAAAATTTAATTGATTCAATCTCGAGCATTGAACACCAATTAAATATGACTTGATTTGACAAATTCAAGGGTTAATGCTTAACATTAAAACCTATGGCATACAAAACTGTGGATCAAATCATTTCAGAAAACACCTCTTACAAAGGTGCAAGCCTCTACAACGCAATCGTCAACGCCATCAAAGATGGTGGATTAAGCGGTAAAGCCATTCCGCTGAACCGCAACGATGCCAACAGCAAGTTCAAACTTGCCAAAGCCACCTCGCGCAGTGGCAAAAGTGCCACCCGCGAAGTCACAAACTTTGTGATTATTGACCAAGGCGCGTTTGATAATTGGTTTAACAGTGCCAAAGCCGGTATTCGTACCACCAAAGTCCTCAACCGTGCACAAATGACCATGCCAAGCCTGGAAGACATTCAAGCCGGTAAGTACACCCCAGAACAACTGCAAGAAATGGCAACACACGTTGCTGGCAAGCGTTACGGTTCACACCGCGCCGGTCCACGCAAAGCCAAAACCACCGGCACGGGCAAACGTGGTCGCCCAGCCAAAAACGCTGCCAAAGCCAGCAAGTAAAATATCCTCAAGCAAAAAAGGGCGCGAGCAATCGCGCCCTTTATTTATGTCCGTAGTTTCACGACTTGGAGTAGACTGGACGGTATGTGATTAGCGAGGATTTGCATACAAATCCAGCAACGTATTAAACCCGTTCACACCAGCTAACTTCCCCGTTTCGATCACGCTTTTGAAAGCACT
>JAYVRX010000056.1:0-7123 GCA_043775825.1 Deinococcales bacterium | reverse complement strand
TGCCGAATCAGAACGAGGAGAAGTTTATTTTAGAAGACTGAGAGGACTTTCAGTCCATTATCAAACCCATGCACTTTTAGTGCATGGTCGTTTAGTTTAGTTGGTTGAAGATATTACATTTCTCGAGCTTTTACCTGTTGCCAGAAATTCGTTCAAAAATGGTGCTGAGGTAATTGAATGTTTCAGTCTCGAGTCGCTCGATCTTGGCTGGAACTCCGAGGTTGGAGGTGCTACTGGCAGACAGCGAGAAGTAATACTCGCCGCGATCCCGTATCGTCCAAACGCTGCGTACCGTTCCAGCGCCGTTGCTTGCCTTGGCGATGAACACCAATCGGGCGTAAGAGTAGGTGATTAACGATTCGTTCGCCTGGTATTTCAGGCGCTCGAACCCTGTGACATTGCTGGAGTTGAGCGCGTCAATCAAGATCACGGCGATTTCTTGAGTGAATGAACTCGAGCGGTTCTCATTCGACGGTTTGTTGACAGAGCGGTACAAGACCTCGCCAGGGCTTGGTGCGAATGAATTTGAGCTTGGGGCGCAAGAAAAAAGAATTAAACCGAGTAGGGCAATCAACAATGGAAATCGCTTCATGCGAGAAGTTTAACGTGGTTTGATGAAAACATTCTCGAGTCGGACAATCGGCTAAGCTGGGATCATGATTTTGGTGACTGGAGCCACAGGAAACGTTGGTTACGATGTACTGCGCGGTTTGCTTGAACTTAAAATGCCCGTTCGTGCGGCAGCCACCGACCCGACCCGTTCTCGCGCCATACTGCCAGAAGACTGCAATAATATAGTGCAGTTTGACTTTAACGATCCAAGCACGTTTACTACCGCCCTTAACGGGGTCAAACGTGTTTTTCTAATGCGTCCTCCGGCGATGGATGATCCAAAAGCCTTCAAACCATTTTTAAAAGCGCTTGCATCTGCTGGGCTTGAGCAATTGGTTTTCCTGTCCCTGCTCGGCGCACAAAATAACCCTGTCGTACCGCACCGCAAACTCGAGCTTGCGATTGAAAAACTCAACATTCCGCACGTGTTTTTACGCCCGAGTTTCTTCTTGCAAAATTTTTCGACCACACATCGCTTGGATATTTGTCAGCACAACGATTTGTTTATCCCAGCCGGTAACGGTTGCACCAGTTTTATTGATGCCAGGGATATTGCCGCCGTCGCCGTGCGTGCTTTAAGTGTACCGCACATTGTTAACGGCGGGATTGACCTGACTGGCGCTGAAGCGTTGACCTACTCGGAGGTGGCAAAAATCTTCAGCGAAGTGCTCGGGCGAACCATCACATATTCAGATCCATTGCCCTTAAAGTTCGGACTCGAGATGCAAAAGCGCGGTGTTAAACCTGCGTTTGTCAACATTATGATCTTGATTTACAACACCAACCGTTTTGGGCTGGCGGCTCAGGTCACAAACGAGGTCAGACGCATTCTTGGGCGTGACCCGCTCAGGGTAGCGGATTTTGTGCGCGATTTCAAAGACCTGTTTTCAGACATCAAAAACTCAAGTTAAGTATGTCCAACTTAATTTTGATAGTTCTATCATCAAAATTAAGGCGAGCTATGTTCGTTGGGAAAACGTATCTCACGCGGAATTCTGGATTTCTGCTGGGTTTGGCAGAATGGAAGAATGGAGTCGGGAGATACTTAATAAAAATATTCTCAAAACACGCGATACTTCACTTGCCATGATTTGATTTGGTTGCTCAAGTTTAGAGTGCTTGTGAATTGAGTAGCTTTACGCCCAAATTTAGGGCGCCAGAAGTGATAACATTCTGCTGTCAGAACAAACACAGGAGGAACACGCATGCTTCTCGAGGGAAGTCATTTCATTCATTCGCCCCCCAATCGGGTTTTTGCGCTGTTAAATGATCCTGACGTGCTTTCCAGGTGCGTACCAGGAGTCAAAAGTTTAGTGCTTGATGGCACAGACAGTTACAAAGCACAAGTCGAGGTGGCGATAGGTCCGGTCAAAGGTAAATTTGACGGAAAAATTGCGATCACCGAAAAAATACAAGACCAGAGCATGACCTTAAAAGTCGAATTCAAATCTCCCGTCGGCATTGCCAACGCGCTCGGAACGTTAAAACTCGAACCTGAAAACGATGGTACAAGGGTGCATTGGGCGGGCGAACCGCAACTGATGGGCATGATCGCCAGTGTCGGCGCACGACTGATTGGCGGTGTGGCAAAAGCCCAAGCCGATCTATTTTTCTCCAAACTCGAGCAAGAGACACAGACCCTACAAAGCACTTAAACTTTGGAGCTGATCAGCATGAATACAAGTTGAAATTCATCTCGAGTGTCGCAAAGTTTTAATTGGTTTTTTTTCAAGGAGGCTAGAATATGGCAGAAGTTGTTGCAGTGACGATGACCGTGAACGGCGTGAAATCCACGCACCACCCCGAACCCCGCACCTTGTTGGTTCATTACTTACGCGAAAAACTTGGACTGACAGGCACGCACGTCGGGTGTGATACCAGTCAATGCGGCGCTTGTACCGTCCATGTTGATGGCATGGCGGTCAAATCTTGCACGATGTTCGCCGTGCAAGCCGAAGGTGCAAAAATCACCACCATTGAGGGCATGGGCGAAGTTGGACATTTGCACGCCCTGCAAACTGGTTTCTGGGAGGAACACGGTCTGCAATGCGGTTTTTGCACGCCAGGCATGATTATGAGTTCTGCAGATTTGCTGAGTCATAATCCAAACCCAAGTGAGTCTGAAATTCGTCATGCGCTCGAGGGAAATTTTTGCAGGTGCACGGGTTATCACAACATTGTCAAAGCCGTGCAAAATGCCGCCCATGCCATGAACCTTCCGCAAGCCGCAGACGATTAGAAAGAGGGCTATAGGCTTTAAGCCAAGAACTTAAAGCTCGAGACTCCATTTTTTCTATGCGGTTTTGCAATCAAAGCTCGAGATTCATCCAGTCAAATTGCAGAGATCAAGCGCTGCCGTACAGCTTCTCCCAAGGAGATTCCCATGACAGAAAAATTTTTTGGCAAAGCCGTGAAACGCGTCGAAGACCCACGTTTTATTACGGGCGCAGGAAATTACACCGACGACATTGTGCTGCATAACATGACCTATGCGGCAATGGTGCGCTCGCCTTATGCGCACGCGAAAATCAATTCAATTGACACGTCTGCCGCGCTTGCGCTGCCTGGTGTGTTGGCGGTCTTGACGGGCAAAGATTTGGTGGCGGCAGGCATCAATCCGATTCCGCCAGGTTGGTTGCTGCCCGATATTAAAATCTCGGCGCATCACGCGATTCAACCCGATAAGGTCAACCACGTGGGCAACATTGTGGCTGCCGTGATTGCCGAAACTCGAGCGATAGCTGAGGATGCGGTGGCGTTGGTGGATGTCGATTATGAGATGTTGCCAGCCGTGGCACTGGGTAGCACAGCGCTGGCGGCAGGTGCATCGCAAGTCCATGAAAATGCGCCTGGAAACGTCGCGTTCCAATGGGAAATTGGCGATTCTGCCGCTGTGGATGCCGAATTTGCCAATGCCTTCAAAACTGTCGAAGTCAAACTGCGCAACCACAGGCTCGTGCCAAACGCTATCGAACCACGATCATCCCTCGCGGATTACAAACGCGCCGGCGATGAGTACACGCTGTACACGACCAGCCAAAATCCGCACATTCACCGTGTGATGCTGGGCGCGTTTATCATGGGTATTCCAGAGCATAAATTGCGAATTGTCTCGCCAGACGTGGGTGGCGGCTTCGGCAGTAAAATCTTCCAATATCCCGAAGAAGTGATCGTGCTGTTTGCCTCCAAAAAAATCAACCGCCCTGTCAAATGGACTGCCACCCGTTCGGAGGCGTTCGTCTCCGACGCCCAAGGACGCGATCATGAGACGGTTGCGCAAATGTGCGTGGACGAAAACCATAAAGTGCTGGCATTGCGCGTTAAAACCATTGCCAACCTCGGCGCGTACCTAACCACCTTCGCGCCAGCCGTGCCGACCTACCTGTACGGCACATTGATGAACGGCACGTACAAATGGAAAGCCATTCACTGTGCGGTCACAGGCACGTACACCAACACCGTTGGAGTAGATGCGTATCGCGGCGCGGGTCGTCCAGAAGCCACTTATGTCCTCGAGCGCATCATGAGCCGCATGGCGCTCGAGCTTGGCGTTGATCCGCTCGAGTTCAGGCGTAAGAATTTTATTCAACCCGATGAATTCCCGTATCAAACACCAGTTGCGTTGCAGTACGACAGCGGCAATTACGAACCCGCGATGGACAAAGCCATGCAGATGCTCGATTATGCGGGGCTTCGCGCTAAGCAAAGTGAGGGGCGTAAAAATGGCAAATACATCGGCATTGGGGTCAGCACCTACCTCGAGGCTTGCGGCTTAGCGCCGAGCGCCTTGGTGGGCAGTCTGGGCGCTCAGGCGGGGCAATGGGAATCCGCACTTGTGCGGGTCAGCGCCACGGGCAAGGTAGAGGTTTTAACGGGTTCGCACAGCCACGGGCAGGGTCACGAAACTGCGTTTGCGCAGGTGGTTGCCGACGAACTGCAAATTCCAATGGAAGATGTCAGCATCGTCCACGGCGACACCGCAAGACTGCCACACGGTTGGGGCAGTTATGGATCGAGAAGCGCCCCCGTGGGTTTGAGCGCCATCAAAATGGCTTCGGACAAGATTAACGACAAAGCCAAAAAAATTGCCGCGCATCTTCTCGAGGCGAGCGTGGACGATATTGTTCACGAGGACGGCAAATACCAAGTCAAGGGCGTACCCGAAAAGTCCAAGTCCTTCTTTGACGTGGCATTGATGGCGCACTTGGCGCACAATTACCCAGCCGACCTCGAGCCAGGACTGGAAGCCACGCACTTTTACGACCCCAAAAACTTTGTCTACCCTTTCGGCACGCACCTTGCCGTGGTCGAAGTGGATGCCAACACTGGTCACGTCCAATTGATTCGTTACGTTTGCGTGGACGACTGCGGTCCAATCATCAACCCGCTGATCGTTGAGGGACAAGTTCACGGCGGCGTCGCCCAAGGCATGGGACAAGCCCTGCTCGAGAACACCGTTTACGACGACAACGGACAACTGACCAGCGGTTCGTACCTCGAGTACACCATGCCACGCGCCGACAACATGGTTCAACTCGAGATTGGTCACACCGTCACGCCCAGCCCGCACAATCCGCTCGGTTTGAAGGGCATCGGCGAGGCGGGCACGATCTCGAGCACTGCCGCGATTGCCAACGCCGTGATTGACGCACTCGAGCCATTTGGTGTGAAGCACCTTGACATGCCCTACACGCCCGAGAAAGTTTGGCGAGCGATCAGCGCCAGCCTTCCACAAGCCGCAGACGATTAAAGAAGCCAACCATCGCTCTACCCTCATCCCCAACCCTTCTCCCACCAGCAGGAGAAGGGAGACAAGCGCAAAACATGTATGGCTCGATGAATTTACCCTCTCCTGATGTTGGGAGAGGGTGCGAGGAACCAGCGGGTGAGGGTAGAAAAATGGTGAGCCACACAAATAGCAAATAGGAGGTCAAAAAATGTACACTTCTGAATTCACCTACCATAAAGCCTCGAGCGTATCCGACGCGCTGGCACAACTTGCTTCTAATCCCGACGCGAAATTGCTGGCGGGTGGACACTCATTGATTCCAACCATGAAGTTACGCCTTGCCAGCCCAAGTGCGCTGATTGATGTCTCGAGCCTTGCGGAACTTCGCGGCATTCGTACCGAGGGCGACACGATCATCATTGGGGCAATGACCACACACCGCGAACTCGAGTTTTCCAAAGTGCCTTTGCTGCATGAAGTTGCGCCACTTATTGGCGACCCAATGGTTCGCAATAAAGGAACAATTGGTGGTGCTTTAGCGCACGCTGACCCTTCAGCCGATTACCCAGCCGCTATCTTGGCACTCAATGCCAAAATCAAAATTCAAAGCTCGAGTGGCGCGAGGGTTGTAACTGCCGATGAATTCTTTCAAGGCATGTTCACCACCGCACTCGCGCCAGGGGAAATGCTGACTGAAATTCACATTCCAGCCAGTGTGAAAGGCGCAGCTTACGAGAAGTTTGCTCACCCAGCCTCGAGATACGCGATTGCTGGCGTGGCGGTTGTGGTGCATTCAGACGGTAGCCTTCGCGCTGCCGTGACAGGCGCAGGCGACCATGCCATGAGACTAACGAAGCTCGAGAGCGAGGGTGTCTCGAGCGCTTGCAAAGGTCTAGTCAGTGCAGGAGATTTAATGGGCGATCATTTTGCCAGCGCCGAATACCGTGCTCATCTGGTGGACGTGATGGCAAGCAAGGCATTGGCTCGGGCGAAGTAATTTCTAAATTAAACTGGGGCATCTTTTCTCGAGATGCCCCAATTTTTTGTCTCGAGAAAGTTTAAAAGTGGTTGATTGGTACAATGGTTCGGAATGTTTTAGAAAATTCGCGTTGGAGTCACATTTTTGGGTTCGTAGGGGCGAACTTTGTGTTCACCCTCCCGTTGGTTAAACAATCGTGCAAGCGATTGTTTAACACAATTTGGTGTAAGGTCACGCGCCGAAAATTTCATGGTCGTTTTGAGCGGAGTTTATTTCGTGTGGGATTAGATTATTTTTGTTGGTGAACTCGAGAATCGAGAGTATCGGTTTGTTTCTCGAGTTTTGACGTGTACTTAGGGAAATGATAAGGTTCGCCCATGAAAATTAGTCCTTATATGTTGTTCTTTGTTATGATGGTTTTTTTAGTGGGTTGTCCGAATGTCAGTCCTGCCGCAGAACTTGATCCAGTCCTCAGTCAAACTGAGTTAAAGCTGATTCCAATTGAACTCGTCAACATTACTGTCTCGAGCAATGCGAAAAATACTTCTGAACCCGTTAGCTACCAATGGTCAGGTTTACCAACGGGGGTGACAGTTGAGACCAAAACTCCAAATCAATTTAGTGCACAATTTGTTTTTTCAGCACTCGAAGATGTCTTGAGTGTCACTTCTCAACCAATTCAACTCACTGTTTCTAGTGGGGCATTGTCAAAAACAATTACCTTAATGTTAACAGTCGAAGGGAAACCATTTTTTAAAATGGTTGGTAATTTCTCGAATCTGTCGATCAAAGGCGGCGAGCAA
>JAYVRX010000055.1:0-7153 GCA_043775825.1 Deinococcales bacterium | reverse complement strand
ACCCTGGCAGCGAACCCGAATCCAAGGCGATGATTGATTTTATTCTGGCGCACCCAAACATTTGTGGCATGAATTCGTTTCATACCCACGGCGGCGTGCATTTGCGCCCAAGCACCACCAAGTACGACACTGACATGAGTCCCAGGGATTTAACCTTGTTCAAAGACCTTGGCGCAGTTGGCACGAGCATCACAGGTTATCCGACAATCAGCACCTATGAGGGCTTCACGCCCGACAAGTCCAAAGCCAGACGCGGTTCGTTAAAAGATTGGATGTTTGAAGAAAGCGGCGTACCGATTTTTGCCACCGAACTCTGGGACATCGAAAAAGCCGCAGGCATCGAAAAAGTTGCCTTTTACAATTTGCGCCCAAGAGACGAAGACACGCTGGTCAAGATGGTGCAATGGGTGGTCGAAAACCACGGCGATCACGGCTGGCGCGAATGGACAGCGTTTGACCACCCGCAACTCGGGCAGGTCGAAATTGGTGGACTGGCAGAAATCTGGGTTTTGCGAAACCCGCCCGGTCACCTGCTCGAGGAAATCTGTCACAACAACACACTGTTCTGTCTCGAGCACGCTGCCGCCAGTCCACGCATTCGAGTGCGCTCGAGTGGGGTTGAAAAAATTGGTACTGCACCCGATGGCTCGAGCCTTCTGAAAGTCCGTGCTGTGGTTGGCAACGATGGCTATTTGCCCTCGCATCTGACCGACCGTGCCATCGAAAAACGGGTTGCCGAAACCGTCAAAGCCAGCCTCGAGTTGGAAAACGCCGAACTGGTCATGGGGACAAGCACCAACGATCTTGGGCATCTGGCTGGACGCAACGGACGCAAGTACCCGTGGTCACCGTGGGGCGAAAAATGGGGACGCACTGCCCGTCCTGTCGAGTGGCTGGTCAAAGCCAAAGCAGGTGCAACACTGAAGATTGTTGTCTCAAGTCAAAAGGGCGGCAAGCAACACGCCGAGGTGAACGCCGATGTCTGAAGCCAGCCTCGAGCAAGTCTTTGCTTATATTGACACACACGCTGAAGAGGCGGTCGAGGACTTGCGGCGTTTTTTGCGGCAACCGAGCATCAGTGCTCAGAATGTTGGACTCGAGCCTTGCGCCGCGCTGCTGCGTGAATTGATGCTCAAAGACGGCGTGAAAGATGTCGAAATGTTACCCAGCGACGGTGGACCCCAAGTGTTGCTAGGCACTGAAAGCTCGAGCCACGAAAATGCCAAAACCTTGCTCTGTTACGGGCATTACGATGTCCAGCCACCAGAACCACTCGAGTTGTGGGATTCCGACCCTTGGGGCGCAGATGTCCGTGACGGTGTGATTTATGCTCGAGGCGCAACCGACAACAAAAGTGGTTGTCTGGCATTTGTCGAGGCTGCCAAAGCCTACCGCGCCGTGGTTGGCGCGACACCCGTGCGGTTGCAGTATTTGTTCGAGGGCGAGGAAGAAATTGGTAGTCCGCACCTCGAGGATTTTGTCTGGAAGCACAAAGACCGTCTGCAATGCGATGCCAGCATTGGCTTAGATGGTGGGGTTAACCGCACCAGTTTGCGCCCCGAAGTCCATCTGGGCATCAAAGCAATTTTATACGTCGAATTGCGCTGCAAAACCCTGAAGCAAGATACCTGGTCTGGACGCGCACAGATGCTGCGAAATCCGGCTTGGCGTTTGATCGAATGCCTGGCGAGCATCGCTGACCCTGCTACGGGTGTGATTAAGGTCGAAGGCTGGTACGACACGCTGATTCCACCCGATGAATGGGATCTCGAGTTTTTACGCGACGAACAACAGTATTTTGACCGTGCCGAATTCATGCGACAGATGGGCGCAAAGCATTTGTCCACCGAGGATGATTTTGAAATTCTCAAACGCGCCCATTACGGCGCGAGCGCCAACATTTGCGGGTTTAGTTCTGGCTACGCCGGTGAGGGTTCAAAAACTATCGTGCCAGCCGAAGGCACAGTCAAAATGGATTTCCGCTGCCCACCTGGACTCGAGCCGAGCGAACAATTCAAGAAACTCGAGGCGCACATGCTCGAGCATGGTTTTGATGACATCGAACTGGTGCTGGTCAACGCCCGCAAGAACCCGTACAAAGTCTCGAGCCGCGAAGCTATCTCGCAAGCGACCTTCCGTGCCGCCGAACGGGTCTTTGGGGTGCAACCCGTGGTTCATGGGGTTTCGATTCAGGGCATCATCATGTTGGCAATTCCGCACCCTGCTGTCCTGAGCGGATTTGGTGCTGCCGAAAACAACCTTCATGGACCCAACGAAAACATGCCCATCGCACGTTTTATTCAAGGCATCAAGTACGCCGCCGCGATCTTTCACGAGTACGCCCATCTGACAAGCCAGGAGTCAACCGCGTGAATTTCCTGCCCGAAACAACAACCCAACTCGAGGTGCTGGCGTGACCAAATACATCGTCCGCCGATTGTTTCAGATCATTCCGACGTTTATCGGTGCGACGTTGCTGGCTTTTTTGATTATTCAACTGACCCCAGGTGATTTTACCGACCGTTTTGCGCTCGACCCAAACGCCGACACGGCACAACTCGAGCGTTTAAAAGAAAACTTTGGTTTGGATCAACCGATTGTTGTTCAGTATTTTCGTTGGATGCTGGGTATTGTCAGCAAAGGCTATCTGGGCGAATCGTTCACCTACCGCTCGCCTGTTTCGGACATCATCGTGCCTTTGATCTGGAACAGCCTGAGCTTGGTAGTGATTTCACTAATTTTGACCTATCTGCTGGCGATTCCGATTGGCATTTACCAAGCTGCCCGTCAGTACAGCAACGGCGACAAGGTACTGAGTTTTTTTAGCGTGATGGGACTGGCAATTCCAAATTTCTTTTTTATTCTGCTCTTGATCGTTGGCGTGCTGTTCTTTCAAGCGGGTTTGCGTCAGGTGGCGCAGGGTGATGCCTGGTACAAACCCTTGCTGGGATTTTTGACTTACGACCTTCGCAACGGTCTTATCTTTCCAGTTGGCGGCATGCGAACCACCGAGGTCTACGACAACCTTTCCTTGTGGGGGCAACTCGTAGACCGTGCCTGGCATCTGGTACTGCCAACCATCGTCGTCACCACCTCCGGACTCTCGAGTTTGGTGCGCGTGGTGCGCTCTCAGATGCTCGAGTTTTTAAAAGCTGATTTTGTCCGAACGGCTCGAGCCAAAGGTTTGACTGAGCGCATCGTGACCTACAAGCATGTACTTCGGAACGCAGTCGGTCCAGTGGTTTCTGGGCTTGGCACAATTCTGCCCGAACTGGTCACGGGTGCGGGTCTGGTCGAATTTGTCTATCGCTGGCCCGGCATTACCCCAGGGTTTGTGATCGCCATTCAACAACAGGATTTGTACGTTGTGATGGGACTGCTGGTCATGTCGGCGCTGCTCTTGATGGTTGGCAATTTGCTGTCGGATTTGTTGCTTGCCCTGGTTGATCCAAGGATTCGGTACACCTGATGCCAGAGATTAAACCCACCAACACACCAGTAACCTCGCTCGAGACCGAGACGGTGGTTCGTGCTCAATCTCGAGCCGAGGTCGTGCGAGGACAGTTTCGCAAGCATCGCCTTGCCGTCACCAGTTTGTGGGTGTTGGGGATATTGTACGTGCTGGCGGCATTTGCTGATTTTATCGCACCATACGGCGAATCCGAAGCTTTTTTCAGGGGCGCGATTGACCGTAGTTTTGCACCACCAACCCGCATTCACTGGATTGATCCCCAAACCAAATCTTTAACCTTTCCTTTTGTTTACAACGTTGGCAGTCAAATGAACCTCGAGACGCTCGAGTTTGATTACACCGAGGACACCACTAGACCCTACCCGATTAAACTGTTCAGCCAAGGCACACCCTACACGCCTTTTCCGATCAATCTGATTCCTGTCGAATGGCGCAACGCCAGTGGTTTTAACCCCCAAATTAATTTGCACTTGTTTGGTGTTGATAAACCCGCCACGATTTTTCCTTGGGGCGCGGACAAACTCGGGCGTGATGTCTTTGGCAGGATTCTGTTCGGCGCTCGAGTCACGCTGACGATTGGGATTTTTGCTGCCACCTTATCGCTGATGATTGGTCTGGCGCTTGGGGCGATTTCTGGCTTTTACGGCGGTTGGGTGGACGATCTGATTATGCGAATCGTTGAGGTGCTCGCCACGATTCCAGGCTTGTTCTTGTTGCTGGCGATGCGGGCTTTGTTTCCGCTCGACGCAAAATCGAGCGTGGTGTTTTTTGTGGTTGTGCTTATTTTGGGTTTGATCCGTTGGGGACCCGTGGCTCGAGCCGTGCGCGGACAGGTTTTATCCCTGCGCGAAGAAGATTTTGTCATGGCTGCCAAAGGGCTGGGCGCAGCCGATGCCCGTATTATTTTCAGACACATTCTGCCTGGGACTGCCAGCTTTGCAATCGTCTCGTTCAGTTTGCTGGTGCCTGGTTTTATCCTGACCGAATCGGGCTTGTCGTTTTTGGGCTTGGGCATTTCAGACCCAAACTCGAGTTGGGGCTTGATGCTGGCGGTCGCCCAGGAAGGTGGGATGCAAACTTTTACGTCTCGACCTTGGATGCTCTTGCCCGGGTTTTTTATTTTTATTGCAGTCTTGGCGTTTAATTTCGTAGGCGACGGCTTGCGCGATGCGCTCGACCCGAAAGCGAGGCGGTGATCTATTGAGTTAAGACACTTCTTGAAACTCGAGGTTGGCAGAATCATTCATTTTCGGAGGAGGAACAACATGAACAAAAGCGCAAAACTCTTGGCATTCAGTCTGGCTCTGGTGGCTACGGCGACAGCAGTGTCACTCGAGGGGCAAGCCCAGCAGCAGTCCCAATCGCTGGTTCGCAGCGCCCGTTTTGGTGGCGATGGCAGTGCCAGCAAAGGCGGCACGTTGACGTATGGTTTGGTGGGCTTGCCACCGACCTTTAACCCGTTTACGGTACAGTCTTTGTCCGATACCTTTATTCAATACCTGTGGTTTCCGCAACTGGTGCAATTTAACGCTGCCAGTGGACAAAATGAGTGCTATGTCTGCACCAACGTGTCCCAAAAAGGTTTGGATATCATTTTCAATATTCGTACAGGTATCAAATGGTCAGATGGCAAACCTTTAACCGCCGAAGACATTTTGTACAGTGCCGAATTGCACGCCAACCCCAAGATCAACTCGAGACAGCGCACCGATTTTGTGCAAGCGGGTAAGCCGATCAAATGGTCAAAAGTCGATGCTGATACGATCAAAATGACCCTCAACGTCGCCGATGCGGCATACCTTGATCTGGCAGACTGGTCTATTGTCCCCAAGCATGTCTGGCAACCGCTTGCCGAAAAGGGCGAAGCCGCCGTGCAAGCTGCCTACAACGTTAGCACCGACCCAGACAACATTGTAGGTGCTGGACCGTTCATGGTCGAGTCATACAAACCAGGCGAGGAAATGACCCTCAAAAAGAACCCGAATTATTGGGTGGTGGACGAGAAAGGCAACAAACTGCCTTATCTTGACCGCATCATCGCCAAAAACTATTCGGACACCAACGCTCGCTTGGCAGGTTATATTTCAGGTCAACAAGATGTGTTTGAGCCGCAAACAATTGACGAAGTTCAAGGCGTGCGTCAAGCCATCACTGGTGGCAGGCTTGATGGCGAACTGAAAATCAACATCACCCAAACGGCTGTCACGTCAACGATTCTCTGCAACTTCCAGAACAAAGATGCGTTCAAAGCACAACTTTGCCGCAGCACCAAATTCCGCCGTGCGTTGTCGTACTTGATGGATCGTGAAACGATTATCAAAGTTGGACTGGGTGGCTTGGGCAAAGCACTGTACGGTCCAATCTCGAGCGGCAACACCAAATGGTACAACGACAGCTTGTACGTCGAAGGCGAAACCAAATTCAGCTTTAATCCAGAAAAAGCGGTTGGTTTGTTAAAAGAACTTGGGTTCACGCGCAAGAACTCGAGTGGTTTCTTGGTCAACAATAAGGGTCAAACCATCAAAATGAATGCCTTGGTGGTGTCTACTGAAGCGCTGCAAAAAATCGCCGCGCCAATCATTATTGAAGACATGAAAAAAGCTGGTATTGATGCAAGCTTTACCGTTGCCGACAATGGCAGTGTTATCAACCCTGCCTTAAGAACCTTCAACCCTGATGGTACGCGGAACTTTGATCTTTCATTCACCGACTTTGGTGGTGTTTTTGACCCGCCAACCCGTCGCAACCTGTACAACCTCGGTGGTGTGGCACGCATCTGGAACCTCAACCGCGCAGGTCAAAGCCGTCCTGATAAGCTCGAGACCTTCGAGATTTTACTGGACAAGCTGGTCAGTCAAGGTTTAACGACCCTCAACTTGGATGCCCGTAAGCAAATTTACAACACCTTCCAAAAGACTGCCGCCGCCAACTTGCCGTTGGTGTATCTGTACACCCGAGGCTTGCATGTCTCGTACAAAAACCGTGTTGGCAACACTCAAGATCAACTCAAAGACCCAATGGGGGCTTTTCAAAGTACCGCCAACGGCTACATTGGCGAGTTGTTCAATTTTCTTGACACGGCTTACGTCAAAGGCAATTAAGGCTTGCATAAGGCGCATGGTTATCATTGACTCCGGCTCAATAAAAACTGCGTACATCACGCGCATTCTCCAAAGACTGTCACCATCGTTCTACCCTCATCCCCAACCCTTCTTGTTCCCAAGACGCACCTTCTTGACCCTAAAGATGCACCTGACGGGCTTGGGTCGCTTCGGGCGGGAACGCTTCTCCCAACATCAGGAGAAGGGAGCCAATAACTAAAACATGGTACAGCTCAAGGATTTTTAGCCCTCTCCTGATGTTGGGAGCGCCCAAGCCCAAAGGTGCTGCTTCAAGGGCAAGAAGAGGGTGGCGAGGGACGAGCGGGCGAGCGCCCAAGCCCGTCAGGTGCTGCTTTAAGGGCAAGAGAGGGTAGAAAAATGGCGAATCAGACAAAATTTACGTGATGAACAGCTTTAGACGTTAAGTTGGCATTGATGATTGCCTTGCGTCCCCACCCAAAAAACTCGAGCGACACGTTCACAGCCCGAACTTCAAAGGAGAACCCGTGAGTACGCCATCTTCGATGCGATACCGAATCGCTGATCGAATCGTTCACAAAGACGAATCCATTCGGACCCG
>JAYVRX010000054.1:0-7196 GCA_043775825.1 Deinococcales bacterium | reverse complement strand
CCACAATTGTTAACTCGAGCCAACCAAGTTTGCAATCATTTAAAAATTCCTGTCAGTGTTGTGTTGGCTCACCAAGAATACGAAGCTTGGTTTTTAGCGGCAGCAACTTCGTTGGCTGGTATTGGTTCATTACCCGAAAATCTCGAGCCTCATGCAAATCCTGAGACCAAATCTGGAGCAAAAGAATGGTTGAATGCACGAATGACTGATAAATACTCGCCAACCCGTCATCAACCTGCGTTTACAAAAGTTTTTAATCTGACAGTGGCTCGAGAGAACGCCGATTCTTTTGACAAGTGCTGTCGTGACATTGTTCGTCTTTGCCAAGAACTCGAGTTGCTTGAAAGTGCATTGTGAGTATGCTGTAAAGCATGACCCAAGAAACTTACCTCGAGCAACGCGCAGAGATCGAAATACATTTTTCGGACGCAAACCGCATTGCTGATTCCAGCCAAACACACTTCTCCCCGTCCAGGTTATTCAACCTCGAGATTTCCGATTATGTAACCAAACCCAACTCTTGGAATTATTCCAGGGGCATCGTGCGTGATATCAACAACAACATTATTAGCGACGTAAAACGCAATTACTCGGGTTTCTGGCACACTTGGATTCAACACCCAAACGGTTGCGAATATTTGCTGTGCGGCGAAGATTACCAAGGGTATTCGGTCATCAATTTAACCAAGGGCACGACCAAAGTGTATTTTCCCGATGAAGGTTATCAGGGAACTGGTTTTTGCTGGGCAGCCGTTTATCCATCACCTGATAATTTGATTTTGGCGGTGGATGGTTGTTACTGGGCTTGTCCTTACGAAATTGTGTTCTTTGATTTTACCGACCCAGAACAATTACCGCTATCCGAGTTGGGACGGCTAACAAACACGTTAGATGGCTCGAGTTGGATTGATAACCAAACTTTTAAGGCGCTACAAGAAGTCGAATTTCGTTTGTCCGATGGCAGGGCTTACGAATCTTTAACCGAAGCCGAACAAGAAATTCTGGACAGTACAACAAATTTAACAGGCAGCCGTAAAGAGGAACGCCTTTGGTTGCGGTCAAATCCAACCACCGATTCGCACCGTTTTTAAAACCAAAACAAAGGCTCGAGATGCACTCTCCATCTCGAGCCTCAAAAATGCTAAAAACTTTATTCGCTCCAGCGTTTAAAAACCGCGCAGGCGTTCTGCCCACCGAACGCGTTCGAGTTGGAAATTGCGTACTCGACTTGCTGATAGCGTGGTGTGTTCGGGATATAATCGAGGTCGCATTCGGGGTCGGCATCAATGTAATTGATGGTTGGCGGTAAAATTCCCGTATCGAGCGCCTGAACCGTGGCAATTGCTTCGATTGCTCCAGCCGCCCCGAGCAAATGTCCGGTCATGCTTTTGGTGCTCGAGGTTGCCAGCTTGTAAACATGCTCACCAAAGACGGCTTTCATGCCTTGGGTTTCGGCAAGGTCGTTCATTGGAGTGCTTGTGCCGTGCAGATTGGCGTAACCGATTTGTTCCGCGTTGACTTTGGCATTCTTTAAAGCCCGCTTGATGGCGTTGGTGTAACCCCGTCCTTCCGGCGCTGGGGCGGTGATGTGGTACGCGTCGGCTGCCAATCCCGCGCCGAGCAATTCGGCGTAAATTTTCGCGCCGCGTTTTTGGGCGTGCTCGAGCGTCTCGAGAATCAAGATACCCGCGCCTTCACCCATCACGAAGCCGTCACGGCTGGCACTGAAGGGTCGAGAGGCGGTTTCGGGGCTGTCATTGCGGGTGCTGAGTGCGCCCATGTTGCCGAACGCCCCAATTGAAAGCGGGGTGACGCTGGCTTCAGAACCGCCCGCGATCATGACCTCGCAGTCACCTCGGTTGAGAAAGTGATACGCGTCATGGAGTGCCACGGTGCTGGTACTGCAAGCCGTCACAACACTGCTCGAGACTCCTGTAGAGCCGTACCGCATGGCAACGTGACCGGTTGCCATGTTGGCAATCATCATCGGAATAAAGAACGGACTGAGACGATCCGCGCCGCGTTCAATCATGACCCTAGTTTGATTCTCGAAGGTTTCCATGCCGCCAATGCCCGTACCGATCAGTGTCCCGACTTGGTCGCCCTGTAATTCCTCGAGACTGAGTCCCGAGTCAAGACGGGCGAGTTCGGCAGCAACGAGCGTGATTTGCACGTAACGGTCAAGGCGTTTTAATTCCCTGGGTTCTAAGCCGTACTGGGTAAAATCAATGTCCACTTCGGCAGCAAAACGACATTTTAATTTGCTGGTATCAAATTTTGTAATCATGCCCACACCGCTTTTACCAGCCAGTTGTGCCGCATGAAACGCTGTTGCGCCTATCCCAATTGGTGTCACAGGTCCAAGCCCTGTAATGACCACACGATGACCCATAAATAACCTCATCAATGCTCGAGCGCCGAATCGGTTGCCGAACGTGAACGTCCAACAGCTTTTCAGCGCTCGAAAAGATGCTCTTAACCTTGCTTAGAGCCGATAAAATCCACTGCGTCTTTGACGGTACGGATTTTTTCAGCGTCTTCGTCTGCGATGGTTAAACCGAATTTGTCTTCCAAGCCCATAATAAGTTCTACAGTCTCGAGACTATCAGCGCCAAGGTCGTCCACGAATGATGCTTCCAGTACAACTTTGTCTGCATCACAGCTTAATTTTTCAACGATCACTTCTTTGACTTGGGTAAAAACGTCTGCCATAAGTCCTCCAACCCAGACTTTAACATACTTAAAGCTGGAATCGAGCAAAAATTCGTGGACTTGGTGAAAATTCTGGTTTCTCGAGAAATTAAGCAATTGAAAAGCTGAAAACTCGAGTTTCACGATTGTACTGCCAGAACCTTAAAGCCTCGATCTCGAGCCACTTCACGCACCCGTCCAAAGCCGGCGAGGGCTGGTTCGTAGGGCAGGAAGTGATTTGCAACCAGCCATACTTCGCCGTGCGCTGTCAAATGCCGTTTTGCAGCCTCAATAAACTCGAGCGCCACATCCAGAATTACGTCTTTGCCGACATGAAATGGCGGGTTCATGACGATCAAATCAAATTTTGCGTCTTGTTCCAGGCTGGCGTCCACGTCCGAATGCAAGACTCGAGCGGTCAGGTTGTTGAGTTTCAGCGTTCGCTCGATGCTTTGCACACTAAACCAATCATCTTCGAGCATCGTGACGTTCGCCCCCTCGAGCGCGAGTATGCCGCCCAATGCGCCGTAACCCGCGCCAATGTCGAGCACCCGTTTTGCCGCAGTATTTGGCAGGTGTTCGAGCAAGACTTTTGAAGCCGCATCCAATTTGCCACTGGCAAATACCCCAGGCAGTGCTTCACACTCGAGTTTTAAACCCCTGGCTTCTATGACAAAACGCTCTGACGAAGGTTGAATCGGAGTTTCAGTCAGGGTTTTCTCGAGCGACCCAACCCGCAAGCCTTTGCTACGCTCGAGAATTTCGGCACTGCCAAAATAGTTTTTGGCTTCCTTAAAATACCGCTCGAAACCCTTGTCCTTATCGCCAGCCACCAGCACACGTCCGCCAGGTTTTGTGGCGGCAAAAGCCCGTTCGAGCCAAAACCGCACCAGGGCATTGCCACGGTCTGCGGGCAAGATCAAGCAGACCAGATCAAATTGCAACCCGAGGTCAAAGATTTTTTCGGGCTTTAGAATCTTAAAACCTGATTTTGTAGCGGTGAGTGAAAGCGCTGTGATTGCTGCCTGTGAAATCTCGAGCGCCGCAACCTCTAAATCCTGCTGGCATAACCCGAGTACCAACGCACCGCCTCGAGCCGTCAAATCCAGCACCGAACCAGACACTTCAAGCTGTGGCAGCGTCTCGAGCAGCAAAGCTTGAGCGGGGTCAAGATAAGGGAATCCGCGCACGCCAGGTTTGGTGATTGAACCATCCTCGAGTTGTTTGGTCTGAAAATACGTGCTCATAAACCATACCGTAACCTACAAATCTCATGACGATCATGCACTATGGTTTTAAAGAATCAATTTGGGGGTCATTATGAAACGCCGTGAAGCCTTAAAAACCATTGGTATCAGCACCGTCAGCCTCGCTGGGGCAGCCTCAATCGTTGGTTGCGCCCCGAGCGCCCAAGAAGGCTCGAGGAACGTTGCCGCCCAAGGTGGCGTGCTTGTCGGTAAAACCAGCGATTTTCCAAAAGTTGGTTCGAGTTTAGAATTTGACTTCGGTGGTTCGCCAGCTATTGCGGTTCGGACGGCAACCGCGCAAGCCAGTGGTTTAGCTTTTGTGGCTTTAAGCCGAATTTGCACCCATCTGGGTTGCACCTTGGGTTTACCTGACGGCGCAGGAAACATGGGATGTGGTTGTCACGGCTCGGTCTTTCAGGCACAAACTGGTGCAGTGGTCAATGGTCCCGCCAACAAGCCTCTTGCCAGCATCAAACTCGAGTTGCGCGGTACGGACTTGTACGCCATCGGTGTCTAAATCAATTAAAAAAGTATGGCTCGAGATGTGCTTGAAGTTGCATCTCGAGCTTTTAATGATTTCTCGAGAAATTTCAGGCAATAAAAAACGCGCCCTTCTCGGGCGCTGATAGATATAGAATAGCACCATATTCAGTATTCGTCAACAATATGCACTCGAGTCGCACTGCACAAGGTTTCTCGAGCGACATTTGTTGTCATAAGGAGATTTCATGCAGCACTTGGGATTTACACGCACCTCGGTTAAACCAGATCACGCCCTGTTAACACCAGACAGTTTTATTCGCGCCCCGTTACCAGGTTTTGTCAACGCGACCTGCATCGTTCACATCTCCCCTGCGATGGGCGCGGCATTCACGCAGTACACCGTCGAAGCCAGCGCAAACTCGAGTTTTGGCGCGGCGTTCGAGCATTGCTCGAGGTTTGTGTTCGTGCTCGAGGGTGAGGTAACACTGACGGTTGGGAAGAAAAAATATGTTTTGAAGGCTTTGCATTACGCGTTTATTCCTGCCAACAGCAAACACAGCATCACCAGTCAAAAACCAGCTCGAGTTTGTGTTTTTGAAAAACCGTACTTGGATTTACCAGATGTGCCAATGCCAGAACTCATCGTGGCTGACTCGAGAACCGTCAAATCCCTGCCGATCAACAACGACCCTGCGCTTCAATGCAGGATACTGATTCCAGAGCATCCAAGTTGTGATTTTATGGTCAACACCATGACTTTCGATCCAGGTGCGAGCCTGCACTTGGTTGAAACGCACGTCATGGAACATGGGCTTTTGATGCTCCAAGGTGGCGGAATTTACAAGTTAAATGAAAATTGGTATCCCGTTCAAAAGAACGACGTGATTTACATGGCTCCCTACTGCCCGCAATGGTTCGGGGCGCTCGGCACAAGCGAAAGCGAGTATTTGCTTTATAAAGACTGGAGCCGTCATCCGCTCGAGTAACTGAACGCTCGAGTCCTAAAGGGTGAACTCTTTTGGTTTTCTCGAAGAGGGTAAAACAGGTTAAAGAATCATTTGATCATTCAAAATCCATCAAATAATGTGTTCTGTAGGGGCGAGGCGTGCCTCGCCCCTACCCAATAACGTACTTTCATGGGATTCTCGAGTGTGATTCGGGTCTTTCGTTTCAGGCATTCTTCTGCTATACTCTCACGGCTGCCGCGAGTACGCCTCGCGGATTTTCAAGCACGAGTAACTGCTCTGGCACGCCCAAAGCAGAGCTACGGAAGGAAGACCGAAATGGCTAAGCATCCAGTACCCAAAAAGAAGACCTCGAAATCCAAACGTGACATGCGCCGTTCACACCACGCGCTGGTCGTACCAAACCTTGTAGACTGCAAAAACTGCGGTAATAAGCGACTCCAGCACCAAGTTTGCCCATCGTGCGGTTATTACGATGGTCGCGCCGTGCTCAAAATCGAAGCCCAAGCCTAAACCATGAAACCTTCTTCCTTACCAAACGCGGTAGGGTTGACGGCACTCGGAACGTGCGTTCCCAGCAAGGTCGTGACCAATCACGACCTTGCTAAAATTGTGGACACCAACGACGAGTGGGTGGTCAGCCGCACTGGTATCCGCGAGCGCCGCATCAGCGAAGACAACGAATTTGTTTCCACGCTCGCGTTTCGGGCTGTGGACAACCTGGTAGAAAAGTACGGGTCTGCTGTACTCGAGGGTGTGGACTTGGTGATCGTTGCCACCAACACGCCCGATGCTTTGTTTCCCAGCACCGCCGCCTTGGTGCAAAGCCATTTTGGTCTTAAAGCCGGTGCGTTTGACCTGCTGGCGGCTTGCCCAGGCTGGATTTACGCGCTGTCGGCAGCCCACGCTTACGTCAAATCTGGCGTCTGCAAAAAAGTCCTCACCATCGGTTCTGAAGTGCTGTCCAAAGTCGTGGACTGGACAGACCGCACCACCTGCGTTTTGTTCGGTGACGGGGCTTGCGCCGCCATTGTCGAACAAGTCCCTGAAGGTTACGGCTTTAAAAGCTTTGTGCTCGGTTCAGACGGTTTGGGCGGCAAGCATTTGTACATGAAATGTGTCGCGCCACACCTGCCAGACGGCACAATGATTCAAGATAAACTTTATATGAACGGACGGGAAGTCTTCAAATTCGCCGTGCGCATCATGGAATCCGCCACCATCCAAGCCCTCGAGAAAGCCGACATGAAACTCGAGGAAATCGCGCTTTTTATTCCGCATCAAGCCAATTACCGCATCATTGACGCCGCCAGGGAATACTTAAAACTGCCGCTCGAGAAAGTCATGAGCAACGTCGAACGGTACGGTAACACCAGCACCGCCAGCATTGGCATTGCCATGCAGGAAGCGCTCGAGACCAACCGCATCAAAGACGGCGATGATTTGCTGCTTGTAACCTTTGGCGGTGGACTAACTTGGGCTTCGGGTGTGGTGCGGTGGTACGAGAAGAAGTTTTAGCAAGCTTGAGCAAATAGCAATGCGCCAAACTTCCCGCTTGGAATTCTCGAGTGGGAAGTTTTTCTTCTTTGAGCCACAATTTGAACGTTTTCCGAACGTACAGCAAAGCAGTATCTCGAGGTTTTGAGGCTCGAGTTTGAACGAGATGTATTATTTTTTGGTGAACATTTCAACTCAACTTTCCGTAGTGCCATGACTAAACGACCATGCACTAAAAGTGCATGGGTTTGATAATGGACTGAAAGTCCTCTCAGTCTTCTAAAATAAACTTCTCCTCGTTCTGATTCGGCAC
>JAYVRX010000053.1:0-27789 GCA_043775825.1 Deinococcales bacterium | reverse complement strand
AGCGTGGGTCATGTGTTTGAAGTCTGGCATGAGTTCAGGCATGGATTTCAAAAGGTTAGCAGATTTTAGACGCTCGCAGGCTGGGTTGAGCAATTACTATAAATCAATGACTGCCCGTTGCGTAAAATATTGTCTGCAACAATAACAATCGGAAATACTTTTCGTTCATGTGATGTTCTAAATCACCTGGTTGAAATTTGTATCAAAACAAGAATCGAATGATTGCATTTGATCAAATTGATCTGCCGTTCAGAGTCCGTGAATCGTTTTCTCGAGTGAATCCTCTTGGGCTTTCGTGTCCGCCCCACGATCTCGCCACAGAATCGTGCCTTGCCGATTCACCAACAGCGTGATGATCGTGCGGTCACTGGTTTCATCAATGGCCTAACTCATCCAGGATTTCACGGCTTTATCATACCTCGAGTGAAGGCTTTATGACGGCATTCTGCGTCGCAATTGTTGCAGGTTCGAACTTTGCGTTTGCCACAAAAAGACCGCGATACTCGAGCCTGTACAGCCAGCCGAGCGCGAGGTTTAACCCAGCAATCGGCACACCGATTGGAATGCCGCCCGCTCCAGGGTTGGCAAAGTGAATCAGCAAAATGTTCAGGCTGATTGGCGCAAGCACCAACAAGGTGAGCGGCACGAAACGCCCAATCAGCAGGGCTGCGCCGCCAATCATGATGACCACCGCGATCAATTCCCACATGTAACCTGTGGCTTTTAGTGCGTCAATCAATGGTAAATGCCAACGCGCTGGGTCGATTGTAAAGTGCATAATGCCACCCGTAACCATCAAAAATCCAAACGCCATTCGCAGGGTTGCCCGCAATTCTCGAGCGTTGCTGTTCATGCTCTCGAGTTGATTGCTTGCGGTTCGGGTGCGTCAACAAGGCTCGAGTTGAGTTTGAAGAGGTTTGCGAAATGTTCGCGGTACAGCCAAGCCAGCCCAAGGTGCGGCACGATGATGGCGAGCGCGATGGTGATTCCATCGGGACTAGGGCGTGAAAGGTGAAACAACAAAATGTTGAGCGTGATTGGTGCGAGCAAAACCAGTGCCAGTGGAACAAAGCGACCCGTCAGGATTGCCAGACCTGCCAGCAATTCGGTGATGCCAATGATCTGCCAGAGATAACCCGTGTTGACCATTGCGGTGATAAAGGCGCTGTCAACCATTGCGCCCTCTTTGACATTGGTGATGTGGGTCACTGCCCCGAGTAGCATTAAAAGTCCAAGAATAATTCGCAATATCCACCAGATAATTTGTGTACCTTTTTTCATGATTGAATTCCTCGAGTATATTCTACTAACCGATCAGTAGAATTTATGTATGCGAGGTGACAACAATCAAGATGCTCGAGATTACATTCACTCTTGTGTCAAACCATGCCAGAACAGGGAAAACATCTCCTTATGACCCGCTTTGGACAGCCCTCCGTGTTCCATTGCACGCATCGAAGAAGCCAGCACGCAAACGCCCAAAAACAACGAACTGAGTGTACTGACATTGACTTGGCGAACCTCGGCGCGTTCAATGGCAACCGTGAAGGCACGCTTGATTGGACGAAACAACAACTCGTTGCACGCACGCTGCAAATGCGCCTGTTGCTCGAGGGATAAATGATGTTGCTCGGAGCGCAAAAACCGAAACGCATCGAACATCGGTTGTTTGGAAAGCGCCATCGACAATGCCAAAAACTGCGCCTCGCTCGAGGCTGCATGATTTGCAAACGACTGCCGAATCACCGAATGGTAACGCTCGAGCATCCCCTCGAGCATTGCCGCAAATAAGGCTTGCTTGCCCTCGAAATGATAAAACAGCGCCGCTTTGGTTACCCCGACCGCTCGGGCGATGGTTTGTAAATTGATCGCCTCGTAACCGCCCAAGCTGTACAAACGTTCTGCCTCGAGCAAGGTTTGATCTCGAGTTTGGAGGCTTTTTTTGCTGGTTTTTGCTGACATCAATTTTCATTCTAACGGCTTGAGAGCATGATGAGCTAAATCCGTATGTCAGCTTTTGCCAGTTCAGCCTCAGCGATCATCAATGCCTTTTTGTATCACTCGAGATTTGGGTTTTGCATCTTAGAGTGCACACTGACTTTTGGTTGACAAAAATGTGATTATGCTTGCAACATAAACTCGAGTGCGGTATAACGTAGAACAAAGACAGTCAAGGCGGTGAAAGGATTATCATGGGCAAGGTCAGGGTTTTGGTCGGAACGCGCAAGGGTGCGTTTATCCTGAGCAGCGACGAAAAACGCGAACACTGGCAGGTCGAAGGACCGCACTTTCCAGGTTGGGAGGTCTACCACCTCAAAGGCTCACCCGCCAACCAAGAGCGCATTTACGTCTCGCAATCTACAGGTTGGTTTGGGCAACTGATTCAACGTTCCGACGACGGCGGAAAAACCTGGAATGCCGTCAGCAACGAATTTAAGTACGACGGCGTTCCAGGCACGCACCAATGGTACGACGGCACACCCCATCCTTGGGATTTCAAACGCGTTTGGCATCTCGAGCCTTCACTGACCGAGCCTGACACGGTCTACGCCGGAATCGAAGATGCAGCTCTGTTCAAATCCACCGACGCTGGCGCAACTTGGACAGAGCTTTCAGGCTTACGCGAGCACACCACAGGCTCGACTTGGCAACCTGGCGCGGGTGGTCTGTGCCTGCACACGATTTTGCTCGATCCAACAAACCCCAATCGTATCTACACGGCAATCTCGGCGGCGGGTGCGTTTCGAAGCGATGACGCGGGCGAAACCTGGAAACCGATCAACAAAGGTTTGGTGTCTGGTCATATTCCCGACCCCGACGCCGAAGTCGGACACTGCGTCCACCGTTTGGCATTGCACCCAGACCATCCAGAGGTGTTGTTTATGCAAAAGCACTGGGATGTCATGCGCAGCGACAACGCGGGCGACACCTGGCATGAGGTCAGCGGCAATTTACCCACCGATTTTGGTTTTGTGGTCGATGTCCACGCGCACGAACCAAACACGGTTTTTGTTGTGCCAATCAAAAGCGATTCCGAGCACTTCCCACCCGACGGACAACTTCGGGTCTACCGCAGCAAGACTGGCGGTAACGACTGGGAGGCACTAACTGTTGGCTTGCCGCAAAAGGACTGTTATGTCAATGTTTTGCGCGACGCGATGGCAGTAGACACCCTCGAGTCTTGCGGCGTGTATTTTGGCACGACGGGCGGGCAGGTTTACGTTTCCGCCAACGGTGGCGACAGTTGGCAAGCCATCGTTCACGATCTGCCAGCCGTGCTTTCAGTCGAAGTGCAAACACTTTCATGATTCGGGTCGCGCTGCCGTACCATTTGCAAACCCTGGCGATGGTCGGCAAGGAAGTAACGCTCGAGGTTGAAGGCGCAGTCACACAGCGCTCGGTCTTGAACGCGCTCGAGGCAGAGTACCCAATGTTGCGCGGCACGATCCGCGATCACAGCACCAAGCTGCGCCGTCCATTCCTGCGTTTTTTTGCCCTCGAGCAAGACCTCAGTTTTGACTTGCCCGACGACCCACTGCCCATTGAGGTCGCTCGAGGGACTGAGCCTTTGCTGGTGGTGGGCGCAATTGTCGGCGGTTAGAAATTTTGGAGGAAATGATGAAATACGAAAACATTGAACACTTCAATCCCGAACTTGACCTTGTGATTGAACGGGTGATTAACGTTTCACCAGAAATCATTTGGAAAGCTTGGACGCAACCAGAACACGTTAAGAAATGGTTTTGCCCCAAACCCTGGTACGTTGCCAAATGCGAAATCGAACTCAAGCCAGGCGGACGCAATTACAATTTGATGCGCGGACCAAACGGCGAGGAACACCCCAATCACGGCACTTACCTCGAGGTGATCGAAAACCGTAAATTGGTTTTCACCGACACGCTTGACGCTGGCTTCAGACCAAGGGCGCATCCCATGTTCATGTTTACGGGCATGATCTTGCTCGAGCCTGTGACTGGTGGCACGAAATATACAGCAATGGCACGACATGGCACGCCCGAGGCAGCCAAAAAACATACAGAGATGGGCTTTCACATTGGCTGGGGCATTGCGTTGGATCAACTGGTGGCGTGCGCTCAAGCTGGAGAATTTAATTGAACAACCCACTGCTCGAGGCGTTGCTGGACTCGTGGGATCGCAACAACACGATCATGCTTGGTTTGCTGCACGCCATTCCAGAAAATGGTTTAAAAGCCAGGGCAAGCTCGAGCAGCCCCAGTGTTGCCGCAATGTTCTCGCACGTTTGCTATTTACGGCTTGCGCTGGTCTGCGAGTCTGACCCCGAATTTGGGGCGCAACACCCCGAAAATATTCCAAACGACGATGACGAACAGCTCGAGGAACACGACTTGGGGCGTATGACTGACAAGCTCAATCACAGCGCTCGAGTGTTGCGTGATGCCCTCAAGCGCTGGGTTGAGACGGGTCAGAGTATCAAAGCTGGAAGCCCTGGTTATGTGCATCCGATTTTGTTGTTGCAGCACATGATCTGGCATGAAGGGTATCACGTTGGACAAATCAAACTTGCCCTGAAATTGACAGGCATACCAATGAATGACAAGGACGCTGGATCAGTCACTTGGAGCATCTGGTGGAAGCACCAGAATTGAATTTTTTTTGAGTTCCAATAAAAACTCGAGTACACTGACCTCATGCTTCGGGAAGCACCAGTTAAAACCGCCATGACTTTTGCCAAGTTCCTCGAGTTTGAAGCGCAAAGCCAAGAACGCCACGAGTTTGTGGATGGTAACTTATTTGTCATGGCGGGCGGAACAACAAAACACAATGTTTATGCGCTCATTTTAATTTCAATGATGATGCAACACGCCCTGCAACGCGGATATATCATTTGCAACGACGTGATACTCGAGACACCTTTTGGTCGTGGATATTACCCAGATGCTTACATTGTCCCACTTAAAACCGATCTGGATGCTCGAGTTCAACACAACCCCATTATTATTATCGAAGTGCTTTCAGACAGCACCGAAGCCATAGATCGCGGCGAGAAATGGCAAGCTTACCAGCAGATTGCCAGCCTCGAGCAGTATGTGCTGTTGTCGCAACACGAAGTCACAGCCGAAGTTTTTACCCGTGATGGTCGTGATTGGCGTTACAAGAAACTCGAGGCTGATGAAAAACTGGTGTTTTCAAAACTCGAGTTTGAAATTGTACTTTCAAGCTTGTACGGGCAGTTACCAGCACTCGAATCAGATCATTAAACTGGAGCTTCAGGAATTTTCAGTTTGATGATTCTGGCTTTGGTCTCGAGCGCATCAAAAAACCATAATTTTCCGTACAGCGTCTCGAGTCCGAGCAGATGCTTTAAAGCTTGGCTTGCCATGATCGAACCGACCACACCGAGCAGTGGACCGTGAACGCCCAGCGTGTCGCAGTCATCGGGTTGATCTGGTGGTTCTGGAAAGGCGTCACGCAAGCTGAGCTTGTGATCAAAAACGCTCGCCATGCCCTCCCAGCGCACCGCGCCACCCCAAATGTACGGTTTCTCGAGAAACACCGTGGTATCCGAAATCAAATACCGTGCTTTGATGTTATCCGTGCCGTCAACGATCAAATCGTAACCAGCCAGGGTTTCTAGTGCGGTGGCTGTCTCGAGTTTGCCGTGTGCGGTTATTTTGATGCCTGGATTGACGGCACTCAGGTGTTCAATCGCCACCTCGAGTTTTGAGCGTCCGACATCGGGCGTGGTGTACAGGGTTTGGCGTTGAAGGTTGTGAATTTCCAGTTGGTCGTATTCGCACAGTCCAATTCGTCCCACGCCAGCCCCCACCAAATACTGCGCAATCGGCGAACCCAAACCGCCCAGTCCAACAATCAGTATGCTCGAGTTGGCTAGTTTTTCTTGCCCTTCCAAACCGATTTCGGGCAGAATCATTTGTCTGGCGTAACGGCGAATTTCGGTGCGTTCCATAACAAGAGTTTAGCCGAAAAAGTGCTTACAGACTCGAGTTGCCGTGGTAAAATAGGGTTTATGGACACCAAGTCTGCGCCACCCCAAAGCATAGACGAATACATTGCCAATTTTCCGCTCGAGATTCAAAAAATCCTGCAAGAAATTCGTTTGATTGTTCAAAAAGCCGCGCCCGAAGCGAGCGAGAAAATTAGTTACGGAATGCCGACTTTTGTGCTCAAAGGCAATCTAGTGCATTTTGCGGCGTTCAAAAATCACATTGGTTTTTATTCGACTCCATCGGGTACAACCCAATTTCAACAAGAAATTTTGGGGTACAAACACGCCAAAGGTTCGATTCAGTTTCCGCTCGAGAAAGCCATGCCGTTTGATTTGATTGCGAAAATTGTGAAATTCAGGGTCGAAGAAAACCTGGCGAAAGCCGCCACTAAAAGAAGAAATCTCGAGCGTGATGACGCAACCTTGAGCCTTTCACGGTAAGCTGTTTCTGTGCTGACCATCCGCGAATTTGAATACCAAGACTGGGATTACGAGCGTCTGGCATGGCTCGAGAATGCCTTATTCGGTGCTCAGACCAATCCCGAAGAACTGCAAATACGCGACCACAACCGCGACTCGGGTTTGGGTTTTGTGCGCCTGGTTGCCCTGGATGCCAGTCACAACATGGTTGGGGTGATAGAAGCCACCCAGCGCCCCGCACCTTGGTTCTCGAGGGGCGAGGTGCGTCTGGCGGTACGTCAGGACATGCGGCGGCGTGGGATTGGTGGGGTCTTACTCGGAGAACTCGAGACGCTGCTGCGTGAACGCGGTGGCGATACCGTCATGCTCTACACCAGTGAGAGCGATGCTGGCATCAACCAATTCTTAGGGCATCACGGCTATTTTGAATCGTTTCGCGGCTATCAACAATGGCTACCCCTGCACGGTTTTGACCCAAATCGTTTTGATCCAAACTGGCAACCACTGCTCGAGCAAGGCATTCATTTGCGGTCTTTGGCGCAACTACGCGACGGTTGGGACACTGCGCAGCAATTTTATGATCTCTACATCAGCCTCGAGCGAGACGCGCCCAGAGCCGACGAACATTTTGTTGCCACCAGTTTCGAGGAGTTCAGCGTTAACCAGTACGATAGCCCCTCGAGCTTTCCCGAGGGTGTAACTTTCGCCGTCAAAGACAACGACCTGATTGGTTTGAACATTCTCTACCGCGACAGTCACGCCAGCGTGCTTCATAACGGTTTAACAGGGGTTCGCCGCGAATTTCGCGGACTTGGATTGGCACTGGCTTTAAAACTCGAGGGAATCCGCGTGGCATTGGCGCGTCACAGCGAGGGCATCACCAGTTACAACGCCAGCACCAACACCGCCATTTTGCGCTTGAATGAAAAGCTTGGCTTTCAGCGCAGTCTTGCGACGCTCGAGTGGCGCAAAAATCTTTAACTTACTTCCCAGAATTCCCGCTTCGAGTGCCACCACGCGCCATGCGCCCGCGAAAACCAGTTGAGGCTCGAGTTTGATTGGGTTGCAACTTCTTGGCTTGGTTTGGGCTGGTGATTCCTTTGGCTTGGGTTTGTTCGCGTTTGATGGGTGCGCGGTGTTCGTTCGCGCCACGTTTTGGCGCGGGTTGTTGGACTTCTTTGGCAACGGTTTGGCTGTAATCAAAACCCGTTACTTTGGCTCTCGATATTTTTGCCGAAATTGCTTTTTCAATATCGCGCAAATCCGATTCCTCTTCGGGTGACACAAACGTCAACGCCTCACCGGTGCGTTCCGCCCTGGCGGTTCGTCCAACGCGGTGAATGTAATCTTCTGGCACATTCGGCACGTCAAAGTTAATCACATGCTCGAGGGCGGCAATGTCTATTCCTCTGGCGGCAATGTCGGTGGCGACCAACACGCGGTATTTGCCCGATTTAAAACCCGCCAGGGCTTCGGTGCGTTGTCCCTGCGAGCGATCACCATGAATGCGTTCGGCGTTTATGCTGTGTCCGACCAAAAATTTTGCCAAGCGGTTGGCGCGGTGTTTGGTGCGGGTAAACACGATGACGCTACCGATGTCCTCGAGTAGCTTCAGCAGCAAACCCGATTTCAAATCTTGCGGCACAGGATAAACCCACTGCGTGATGCCACTGGCTGGCATGGCTTGACGTTCGGTATTGATGGTGAAGGGTTTATTGAGTAAATCTTTTGCCAATTGCGAAATTTGTGTTGGCATGGTCGCCGAAAAAAACAGGGTTTGATCTGGTTTGGGAATATGCTTTAAAACGCGTTTAATATCGGGCAAAAACCCCATGTCCAACATTCTGTCTGCCTCATCCATCACCAGCACCTCGAGATGCTCGAGTTTGGCGTAACGGTTTTTAAAATGATCCAGCAAACGCCCTGGTGTGGCAACAATCACTTCCGTACCGTTTTCAAACGCCCTGGTTTGGGCTTGCATCGAAACGCCACCAAAGATTGCGGTGCTACGAATGCCCGTGTGTTTGCCGAGTTGCTCGAATTGGGTTTGAACCTGGGCAGCCAGTTCTCGGGTTGGCACGAGCACCAATGCCCTGGTGACACGTCTGGGCAGATGCAAAATGCGTTGCAAGACTGGCAGCACAAACGCCGCCGTCTTGCCAGAGCCAGTCATGGCGCACGCCAGCAAATCCCGACCCTCGAGCGCGGCGGGAATGGCTTTTTCTTGAATCTCGGTGGGGTTGGTGTAACCGCTGTCAATGATGGCTCGCATCAAAGATGAATCGAGTTTGAACTGCATAAATGTCATGTTTCAAGCCTTTGCAACCGCAACAACCCAGTTCAAGGCGGGTTTCGGGTCGGATGATGAGGGGGAAACCTGACACTTGGTCAGGACGGACAGCCGCCCTGATGCAGCCCGCAACGCTGGCACGACCTCGAGCCAACCAGGGTTTAGCGTACAACAATTCGGGGCTGTTGTCTGGAAAGTGATACCAGCCTTTCAAACTCGAGTTTCAAATCTTGTCTTGCTCACGCGCTTCAACCAGTTCAATCAGATCATCAAGGTGTCTACAAACCCAAGCTCAAAATCAGGGTCTTCATGCCCTGAGAACAGTGTTAACGAATCAATGACTGGATTGGGCTGCAATGTCATTTCTCAAACCCTATACGCCAGTCATTCAGACAAGTACAATCAAAGGGGTTAACGTTCCGTGAGGGGGGCGTTCACACTCTCACACAGCTCGAGTCTAAAAAAATCTTGAGTTGTCCTGAAGTGTTTTTGGAGGTTAGGTATGAAGAACAGCATGAAACTCGGTTTGGCGGCGCTCGCACTGGTCGGCACAGGTCTGGTCACCAGCAGTGCGCAAAATGCCAAGATCAAAGCCGCCTTTATTTACATTGGACCCGTTGGCGATTACGGTTGGACGTATGCTCACGAACAAGCCCGTCTCGAGATGCAAAAAGCCGTTCCTGGCGTTGAAAGCATCACGGTTGAATCTGTTCCCGAAGGTCAAGCGGGACCATTCTTGGATAAGGTCGTCAAAGACGGTGCGAAAGTGGTTTTCACCACCAGCTTTGGTTACATGGACGGTACACTCGAAGCCGCCAAAAAATATCCCGACGTAATCTTCGCGCACGCCTCGGGTTACAAACGCAACGCCAACATGGCAACTTACATGGCAGATTTTTATCAGGTTTATTACCTGAACGGCATGATGGCTGGCGCGTTAAGCAAATCCAACAAAATTGGTTACGTTGGTGCATTCCCAATCTCCGAGGTCAAACGTCACATCAACGCCTTTGCAATGGGCGCTCGAGCCGTCAACCCCAAAGCCACGGTTAACGTGCGTTGGATCAATGCTTGGTTCAACCCTGCCGCCGCCAAAGAAGCCACCGAAGCTCTTATTTCTGAAGGCGTGGACGCGATGGCATTTACCGAGGACACCCCAACCGTGGTACAAACCGCCGACAAAAAAGGTGTGCTGTCGTTCGGGCACTACACCCCAATGGGACAATTTGGACCTAAAACGGTGGTCTCTGGTCAGATTGTGGATTGGTCAAGAATTTACATTGATTTCATGAAAAATGTGGTTGCTGGCAAGTACACCAGCAAGAACTTGCAAGATGTCGATTACTGGTGGTTATTATCCAAAAAAGCAGTCAAAGTTGGTTACGACGACAAAAACATTGTTAACCCTGCTTATGTTGACGCGTTAAAAGCCAAGATGGTCGGTAAGGTCAGCGCCTACAGCCTGATCATGACGCGCCTTGCCCAAATGAGCAAAGCCAAACCAAACTTTGATCCTTTCACCGGTCCAATCAAAGACCGCAAAGGCGTGGTGCGTGTCGCCAGCGGCAAAACCCTCAACCCAGGCGAATTGACCAGCCTCGAATGGGCAGCCCTTGGTGTGGTCGGACAATGGGAAAACGAACCCAAATAAATTCAGAAATCTCGAGCAGAGCACCCGATTATGGGTGCTCTTTTTTATGCCTCGAGACTGCAAAGATGTTTACAAGCTTTACTGGGCATCTTGCGTTAAACTTGCCCCATGAGTCCGAAATCAAAAGTTGGCATTATTGGCTGCGGCAACATCAGCGGCATTTACCTGAAAAACCTGCCAGAGTTCGAGAACCTCGAAATGAGCGCCGTCGCAGATTTAGACCTGGAACGCGCCAAAACCAAAGCCGAAGAATTTGGTGTGACTCGAGCGCTCAGTGTAGAAGAGATACTGGCGTCCGACGTCGATGTGATCGTGAACTTAACGATTCCTGCGGCGCACGGCGATATTGGACTGGCGGCACTGACGGCAGGCAAGCACGTCTACAACGAAAAACCGCTCTCTATCGAACTGAGCGATGCCAAAACCATGCTCGAGTTGGCAAAATCTAAAAACTTGCGCGTCGGTTGTGCGCCAGATACTTTTTTGGGCGCAGGTTTGCAGACCGCTCGAGCCGTGCTGGATGCCGGCACAATTGGGCAGCCCGTTGGCGCTCATGCGATGATGGTGTCTACAGGTCCCGAAGCTTGGCATCCAGACCCAGAATTTTTCTTTAAACGCGGCGCGGGACCATTGTTTGACATGGGACCGTACTACATTACGGCACTGGTGCATTTGTTCGGCGCGGTCAAGCGCGTGACCGCCAATGCCAGAATCACCCACGCCACCCGCACCGTCGGCAGCGGTTCAAAAAAAGGACAGCAGATCAGCGTCGAAACCCCGACGCATATTGTAGGTGTGCTCGAGTTTAGCGCTGGAATGCTGGCGACCTTGACCATGAGTTTTGACGCCATGCAGGGCAGCGCTCCGAACATCGAAATCATGGGATCGCAGGGTGCATTGCTGGTCAACGACCCAAACATGTTCACGGGCGCATTGCAAACCCGTGACAGCAAATACGATTGGCATCACGTGCCGATCACGCGTCCATATTCTGAGAACACCAGGGGTTTGGGTGTTGCCGACATGATGAAAGCGCACGCTGAATCTCGAGCGCACCGCGCCAGCGGCGAACTGGCGTTTCACGCGCTCGAGGTGATGCACGGCGTCTTGACCGCCGCTCAGGAATTACGTTTTGTCAACATTCTTTCGCAACCCGCCCAACCCGCCCCGCTCGGTGAAAACGAGACTTTTTGAGGTGAATCTATGAACATTGGAATGCAAATTTACGGACTTAGAAACGAACTCGAGCACGATTTTGAAAGCACACTGGCTAAAGTTGCCGACATGGGCGTGACTGGTGTCGAACTGTTTGGAGTGCACAAAAGCGCCCCAGATACCAAAGCTATTCTGACGCGTCTGAACTTAATTCCTGTCGCTTGTCACGTCACTTTTGATACCCTTGAAACCGAACTCGAGCATCACATCACCCGCACCAAAGAAATTGGAGCAGGCATTCTGGTCTGCGCCTGGTCCAAAGCCAACCAACACCAAAGCTGGGAGCAGATTGCAGACGCCCTCGAGCGTCACGCCCAAGCCTGCAACGCCCAAGGGCTGGCTTACGCCTATCACAATCACGAACACGAAATCCTCGAGACTGTAAACGGCATTCCGGCGCTCGACGTCATCGCCACCCGAGCGCCCAGCTTGAAGCTCGAGCTTGACACGGCATGGTTGCACGCGGGCGGGGTCAAACCCAGCAGTTACCTCGAGAAATACGCAGATCGCACAGTTTTGGTGCACATCAAAGACCTGCGCAAAACAGCCACGGGTTGGGAGACCGTCGAACTTGGGCAGGGCGAAGTTGACTTAACGAACACCATCGCCGCCGCCAAAAAAACCAGCGCCCAATGGTTGCTGCTCGAGCAAGACAACAGCCCGACGCCGCTCGAGTCACACGGGCGCAACGCGGTGTGGTTAAAAGCGAATTCTTAAACCGAGGCGTAAAGCTCGAGTCTTAAACCTCGAGCTTCACGTTAATCTTCACTCCAGTTTTCCCCTGCACCTCTTCCAAACCCACCTCTGGCGCAAGTTCGACAAGCTCGAGTCCGTCTGCGGTCACATCCAAAACGCATAGGTCAGTAATGATTCTGTCCACCACCGCTTGACCGGTTAAGGGCAAATCGCAAGCCCTTAGAATTTTGTGAACATCGTTTTTTGCGACATGTTCCATCAAGACCACCACGCGTTGTACGCCTGCGACCAAATCCATTGCGCCGCCCATGCCTTTGACCATTTTGCCTGGGATCATCCAGTTTGCCAGATCACCGTTTTGTGAGACTTGCATTGCGCCCAAGATTGCCAGGTTGATATGTCCGCCGCGAATCATGGCGAAACTGTCGCTGCTCGAGAAAAAACTTGCGCCTGGCAGGGCGGTCACGGTTTGTTTGCCGGCGTTGATTAGGTCGGCGTCCACTTCGTTTTCAGTTGGAAATGGTCCAATGCCGAGCAAACCATTTTCGGATTGCAGAATCACATCCATGCCTTCGGGAATAAAATTGGCAACCAGCGTGGGCAGCCCAATGCCGAGGTTGACATAAAAACCGTCTTGCAATTCTTGGGCGGCTCGAGCCGCCATTTGATCGTGGGTCCAAGCCATCATGTCACCTCGAGAATGTTGCGGGTGGTACGTTTTTCGATGCGTTTTTCGGGATTGGCGTTTAACACCACGCGCTGCACAAAAACCCCTGGGGTGTGAACGTTATCAGGCTCGAGCATCCCAACTTCAACGATTTCTTCGACCTCGGCAATCGTTATTTTGCCGCTCATGGCAATCATGGGGTTAAAATTTCGTGCAGTTTTGCGGTAGATCAAATTGCCCAGACGGTCTGCCTTCCAGGCTTTGACCAGCGATACATCGGCTTTAATCCCACGCTCGAGAATGTATGTTTCGCCGTCAAAATCTTGGTGTTGTTTGCCGTCGGCGAC
Organism: Deinococcales bacterium; assembly: GCA_043775825.1. Lineage (GTDB taxonomy): Bacteria > Deinococcota > Deinococci > Deinococcales > JAAFIG01 > JANXTZ01. The sequence goes on along the minus strand of JAYVRX010000053.1, from coordinate 14,514 downwards.
CACCGTGCCAACACCGGTTTTGGTGTAAAACCCTGGAATGCCCGCGCCACCTGCGCGTAATCTTTCGGCGAGCGTGCCTTGCGGGACAAACTCGAGTTCGAGTTCATTGCCCAAAAACTGGCGTTCAAATTCTTTGTTTTCGCCAACGTAACTCGAGATCATTTTTTTGATTTGCCGACTCTCGAGCAGCAGCCCCAAGCCCCAGCCATCCACACCGGCGTTGTTGCTGGCGACGGTCAGGTTTTGCACGCCAGAATCGCGCAAGGCAAGAATCAAGGCTTCTGGGATGCCGCACAGTCCAAAGCCACCGACAGCCAGAAGTTGACCGTTTTGGACGATATCGGCGAGGGCGGTGTTGGCATTCGGGTAGAGCTTGTTCATGGTTGTGCCTCCTGCTCGAGAGTCTGGCATGGGCGTTCCGAAGTTGTTTTGTTGCCTCAGAATGTAACACGGCGGCAAGCAAGCTTGAATAAACTCGAGCTTCAAGCCGTTATTGCCTCGTCACGGCGGGGTTGATACAGTCAACACCTCTTGGGGTCTTGACGCGAGATCAGTACCGTCATTGGCGCTGGGAATGTTCAGTTCCCGTCAACTGGCTCGAGTGCCCATAGGCAAGACTGCCGTATGTTGCCAAGGTTTTTGGCGCTCAAGCATCTTTGGGTTTTAGGGGCATTGCGTTTGTTGTAAAGTGTTGACAATCGTTATAAATTGTTACAATATGAACGAGGTCAATACAATTGGAGGAGGCAAACTATGAAATGGTACTCAAGGGGAGTTCTGGTCGCAGCGCTGTTGGGTAGCGCAGCCGTTGGGGTCGTCGTGACAAATTTGGGTGTTGCGCAGGGCGGTCTTACCCTCAAAATTGCCTGCGGTACGGTGGGCAGCCAGCAAGCGCTGTGTAAGTCTGCCGCCGACAAATGGGCGGCAAAGACGGGCAATAAAGTAGATGTTGTTCCTAATGTTGCCTCTTCAAACGAACGCTTGGCACTGTTTCAACAGCAACTCTCGGCGCAATCATCGGACGTGGACGTTTACCAAATCGAAAACATCTGGCCTGGGTTGCTGGCAGATTATTTTGTTGACCTTAAACAATACGTTCCCGAAGCCACCATCAAAGAATTTTTTCCAAGCATGATCGAAGCCGATACGGTTGACGGTAAACTGGTTGATCTGCCCTGGTACGGCGATGCGGGCTTGTTGTACTACCGCAAAGACCTGCTCGAGAAATACGGTTACAAGAAACCGCCCACCACCTGGACGCAACTGACCAGCATGGCGACCAAAATTCAGCAGGGTGAACGCAAAGACAATCCAAACTTTTGGGGTTACGTCTGGCAGGGCGCAGCTTACGAAGGTCTGACCTGCGATGCCCTCGAGTGGATTTATTCGTTTGGCGGCGGCACGATTGTGGACAACAAGGGCAATGTCACGGTCAACAATAAAAATGCGGCTGCGGCTCTGGACATGGCGGCAAAATGGGTCGGCACAATTTCGCCAAAGGGCGTGACCACCTACAAAGAAGAGGATTCTCGAGGCGTCTGGCAGGCGGGCAACGCGGCGTTCATGCGAAACTGGCCCTACGCCTTCCCGTTGGGCAATGGCGACACCAGCCCAGTCAAAGGCAAGTTTGATGTGACCGTGCTGCCCAAAGGTCCTGGTGCAGGTGGCAAGAATGCCGCGACTTTCGGTGGTCACAGTTTGTCGGTCAACCGCTTCTCGAAAAATGCCAAAGCCGCCGCCGATCTGGTGATGTACTTGACCAGCGCCGAGGTACAAAAAGAACGCGCCATCGTCGGCGGTTACAACCCTTCGCGCCCAGTGGTTTACAAAGACCCAGAGGTCTTAAAAGCCAGCCCATTCTTGGGTAGACTGTTCAACGTTTTCGCCAACGCCGTGGTGCGCCCAACCACCATCACCGCAACCAAGTATCCTCGGGTTTCAGAGGCGTTCTGGAATGCCGCCAATTCGGTCTTGACGGGTCAAGCCAAAGGTGCGGCGGCGCTGCAAGCCCTCGATGATGAACTCAAACGCATCAAGGGCGCAAAGTGGTAGTGAGGTTTTGATTCCAAAGTCCCGCTCGTTCCAATAAGAATGGGCGGGACTTGTTGTTTCTCGAGATTTGATTCTTTATTTGATTCTTTGTCGAAGGGATTGGCTTGTGCAAGGATTAACAGGTTCTCAACATCCAACTCGGCGTTTTTCCTTGGCGGCTTGGCGGGCAAGAACCGCTTGGTTGTTATTGTTACCAAGCTTGTTGATTTTGCTGCTGGTTGCGGCGTATCCGTTGTTTCGCAGCATTCAACTGAGTTTTTTTGATGTCAGTATTTTAAAATTTCCCTTGCAACCCGTTTGGGTTGGCTTTGACAATTACCTGGCTTTGGCAAGCGATCCGCGCTGGTGGCGTTCTGTCTGGAACACCGTGGTCTTTACGGTCATTTCGGTTGCCCTCGAGACGGTTCTGGGATTGGTGATTGCGCTGCTGGTTCACAGCGAATTTCGTGGGCGAGGCTTGGTTCGCACTGCCATGCTTGTGCCCTGGGCGATTCCTGGGGTCGTCTCGAGCCAGATGTGGCGTTGGATGTTTAACGATGTCTACGGGGTGATCAATGACTTGTTCATGAAGTTGCGGATCATTGGCGCTCCGATGGCGTGGCTGGCAGAACCCAAACTGGTGCTGCCCGCTTTAATCATGATTGACGTTTGGAAGACCACGCCGTTTATGGCGCTGATTTTGTTGGCTGGTTTGCAGAGCATTCCCAAAGAATTGTACGAGGCGGCTCGAGTGGACGGCGCAAGTGCGGTGCAGCAGTTCTGGCGCATTACCCTGCCGCTCTTAAGACCGAGTTTGTTGGTCGCGCTTATTTTTCGTACCCTCGATGCCTTGCGGGTGTTTGACATGATTTACATTGTGGCTGGCACGCAAATCGAAACCATCAGCATGTCTATTTATGCGCGGCAGCAATTGATCAGCTTTGGCGCACTCGGTTACGGTTCGGCGGTTTCAACGGGCATGTTTTTAATTCTGGCGCTCTACATCACCGTTTATTTGGTCAGCTTAAAAGTCGAGGTCAAATGATGAACCTCGAGAAACTCAACTGGCGTCAACTGGCGGGACGCGTCGTATTCTGGTTTGGTTTGGGCGTGTTGTTGTTTTATTTGTTGTTTCCATTTTACTGGGCAATCGTCAGTTCTTTAAAAACCTCCAATCAATTGTTTGCCACGCCAATCAGCTATGTGCCGCAAACGCCGCAATGGGTCAATTACGCCAGTATTTTCACGACCCAACCGTTTGGGCGCTTTTTGTTCAATTCTTTGCTGGTGGCGGGTGGCACAACCCTGTTGTCGTTGTTGTTTGGGGTCTTTGCCGCCTACGCCATAGGTCGCTTTCAATTTCGTGGGCGGCAACCAATTTATTATGCAATGCTGGCAGTCACAATGTTTCCGCAAATCAGTGTGTTGGGCGGTTTGTTTGTGCTGATTCGGACTTTGGGTTTGTACGATACGATCCTCGGTTTGATCTTCAGTTATTTGCTGTTCACCCTGCCATTTACAATCTGGATTTTGACCAGTTTTGTCCGCGAAATCCCCAGCGAACTCGAGGAAGCCGCCTTTATTGACGGCGCGTCACCGTTTCAAGCCCTCTACAAAGTTTTGCTGCCAATGATCGCGCCTGGCTTGGTCACGGCTGGTTTGTTGGCGTTTATTCAAGCCTGGAACGAATTCTTGTTTGCCCTGACTTTCAGCGTCAACGAAAACTCGAGAACTGTTCCGGTGGCAATCGCGCTGTTCAGTGGCTCGAGCAGTTTTGAACTGCCTTGGAATCAGATCATGGCGGCATCGGTGGTGGTGACTGTGCCCTTGCTGGTGCTGGTCTTGGTCTTCCAGCAACGGATTGTGGCGGGCTTGACGGCTGGTGCGGTCAAAGGTTGAAAGGAAGGCTATGGAACTCAAAGGTCAAGTGGCGTTGGTGACTGGCGCGGCGGGCGGGATTGGTTCGTCTATCGCCAGGGCGTTTGTGGAGGCTGGCGCGGCGGTGGCATTGCTTGATTTGGCGTCGCATAGCCTGAACGCGCTCGAGGCGGATTTACGGGCATCTGGTGGGCAGGTGCTGGCAGTTCCCGCAGACATCACCCAAGCCACACAAGTCTCGAGCGCCGTGAACTTGACAGTTGCTTGTTTTGGAGGCTTGACCTGTCTGGTCAACGCGGCAGGAATCTTGCGTCAAGGTCGGGTTGATGCGATGCTCGAGACGGATTGGGACGACCTGATGAATGTCAATGTCAAGGGCGTGTTTCTAGCCTGCAAGTATGCCGTCCCTGCCATCAAATTAGCTGGTAGAGGCTCGATCATCAATCTGTCATCGGTTTCGGCATTTGTTGGTTCAGACGGCAGTTTTGCCTACAGCGCCAGCAAAGGCGCGGTGCTCAGTTTGACCTACGGCATTGCCCAGGAACTTGGAGGGTTTGGCATTCGGGTCAACGCCATCTGCCCCGGTTGGGTTGACGCCGGTTTCACCCATCAAGCCATGCGCCAAGCCTCAGACCCCAGTGGGCTGATCGCCCAAGCTCGAGACGCGCACGTGCTCGGACGCATGGCAGCCCCCAGCGAGGTGGCAGATGCGGCGGTGTTTCTCGCCTCGAGCCGCGCCTCTTTTGTCACGGGGACAGCCCTGAACGTTGACGGTGGTTTTATGATCAAGCGTTGACGAATGAATTCTGCCTCGTGTGTGTGCAGGAGAAGGACGAACACCTCGAGCCAGACGTGTTAGAAAATACTTACTGCGCAATCCGAACGTCCACCCCAAGTGCTTTCAGACGCTCAACGTCGGCGCTCGGGGCGTTGACATCGGTGACCAGCGTATGCACTTGATCCACTGGCAGCAACAACGAAAACGAGCGTTGCCCAAATTTGCTCGAGTCTAAGAGCAGCACCACGTGGTCAACGCTGGCGACCATCGCGCGTTTGACTTGAATCTCGAGCGGGTTTGGGTCGGTGATCCCGCCGTCAATGGTCAGACCGCTCGCGCCTAGGAACAGGGTTTTGCCGCGCAATTCGTGAAAGAACTGTTCGGCTTGAGGACCAACAAAGGTGTGCGATACGTCGCGCAAAATGCCGCCGCAACACATGACCGTCAAGTCGGGCAGCAGTGTTGTGGCTTCGTTGACCGTCTCGAGTCCGTTGGTCATGACCGTCAGGTGTTTGTGCCTTAAGTGCTTGACCATTGCCGAGACGGTTGTGCCCGCCTCGAGAATAATAAAATCGCCATCTCGAATGAAATGCTTGGCGGCGTAGGCGGCGATCAATTCTTTTTGTTTTTTGTGAATTTTGCGTTTGGCAAAGTACAGGGGTTCATTGATGGTTTGGTTTTCGTTGCGGATTGCTCCACCGCGCACAAAGCGAAGTTTCCCCAAACCCTCGAGCACCTTCAGGTCGCGGTAAATGGTCATGTGTGAAACACCAAACCTGACGCCAAGATTTTCGGCGGTGACGCTGCCTTGTTCGTCAACCAGTTCGGCGATAATTGAACGGCGCTGTTCGGTTAATAGCTTCGCGCCAGGATGGTCGGGCTTGGGCATTGTGATTCCTCTGGTGGCACAATAACGCGAATCGGTATTTTCAGTCAACGAAAATGAAGTTGCAATGCGTTATATTTTGTTATATCTTGAGATGTTGGTTCAAGGCTCAACTCGAGTGAACCATGCAGGAAGGATACCCATGCCCTCGGTCTTGCCATACTTTAAGCACTTTGATCCGACCAGCGCACAGATTGAAGGTGCTTCATGGACGGAGCGTCGCCTCAGCCAACTGCCAGGTTGCTTTGCTGACATGGGCGCTTACAACGCAACCCTCGAGCATGAAGATCCATTGGTTTATAGCGTTTCAAGCCTCGAGCCTGCCAATGACGCTGGCGATTTGCATATCGGACTTGGCAAGATTATGCCAGGTCGGGTTGGATCAGAATATTTTTTGACACGCGGTCATCTGCACGCCTGGCGCGAAGCCGCCGAAATCTATATCGGACTTTCGGGCGAAGGTTTGATGCTGCTCGAGACTGAGGGTGGCGAAGCCAGGAGCATTCCGTTAACCGCCAACAGCCTGGTCTATGTGCCAGGGCATACCGCCCACCGCACGGTCAATGTTGGTAGCAGTCCGCTGATTTATTTGGGGATTTACCCAGCCCAGGCGGGGCATGATTATGCCGCGATTGCCAGCAATAATTTTCGCCAGGTCGTAGTCGAAGTCGCAGGTCAGGCAGTCGTTATGAACCGTCAAGAATGGCTCGAGTCTTAGTTCGCCAATGGCTCGAGAAGGAGAAGTCGCGTGAAACCCGAAGCGCCAACCACCTTTGTCACCAAACCAATTCCCGAAACCCAACCCGCGATTGCGTTGGTCGAACGTCCTTGGGGTTCGTTTAAGCAGTACGCCAATAACGCTGAGGTCACCGTTAGCCTGATGAGGGTCAAACCTGGTCAACGCCTGAGCCTGCAAGCCCACACGGGTCGTGGTGAACTTTGGATTGTGCTCGACGACGGGGCAGCCGTACAAATTGATGATCTGATTGTGCATCCCAAAGCTGGCGATGAACTTTGGATTCCTGCCAACGCCCGTCATCGCCTCTCGAGTTTAGGTCCTGCCGTGCGGGTGCTCGAGGTGGCATTTGGCAATTGGCAGCAGGCGGATATTGTGCGTTTCGATGACGATTATGCCAGACCCAGCGACGGAGACGGCGCGTGAATGATACCCAGCCTTGGCGCAAGACCACGCAACGCCTCGCGCCAGCCAGACACACCACAGCAAGCGCAGGAAATTACGAATTGTACCCAAGTTTCCCGCTCGAGTCTGGCAAGATTGCTTTGGGCTTCATTGCGCTGGCTGACCTGATTGCAAACTCGAGTTGTGTGGTGCTGGACGGTTACGGCGGTGTCTTGTGGCAGGATTTTCGCAGCCGTTTGGAGGATGTTTTTAAAGCGCAAAACATTCGCACGGCTTGGGTCAACGTCGAGACAGCCCTGCGACCAAATGCCGAAATTCAGGCGCTCGTCGAACCATTTTTGGGTGGCGACGATCCGATTTTCGGCAGGCGTTTTACAGGCTCACTCGAGGATTTTTTTGATGCCAGCAAACTCGAGAAACTGCGTCCAGATTCGCAAGCCCAAATCAATTTAATTTACGGTTGCGGCTCGAGCCTGGCGGGTTGGAATGGTTTGCTGGTCTATCTTGATTTGCCCAAAAACGAAATTCAATTTCGCGCCCGTGCTGGCAAGGTGACCAACCTCGGCACTAGCCTGGTGACGGACGCAAAGACCATGTATAAGCGCTTGTATTTTGTTGATTGGATTGCCCTCAATCGGCACAAAGCCAGTTTGCTCGAGCGGATTGATGTCATCCTCGATCAGCAACGCCCAACTGAGCCGACCTTCATGCGCGGCGACGATTTTCGAGCAACGCTCAAAGTCATGACCCATAATTTTTTTCGCGCCCGCCCGTGGTTCGAGCCGGGTCCGTGGGGTGGGCAGTGGATCAAAAAACACGTTCCTGAACTGCCCCAAGACGCGCCCAATTACGCTTGGAGTTTTGAACTCATCACGCCCGAAAATGGTTTGATGCTTCAAAGTGATGGCTTGTTGCTCGAGGTTTCATTTGATTTTGTGATGTTCCACGATCACCGTGCCGTACTGGGCAATGCGGCGGCGAGCTTTGGTTTTGAGTTTCCAATTCGCTTTGATTGGTTGGACACCATCAACGGCGGTAACCTTTCCTTACAAGTTCATCCCAGCCCAGACTATGCCAGCGCCCATTTTGGCGAGTCGTTCACGCAGGACGAAACCTATTACATGCTCGATTGCCAAGACAATGCTGAGGTGTATTTGGGATTTCAAGAAGATGTTGCAGCGCTCGAGTTTCAAACCGCACTCGAGTACAGTCATGAACACAACACCCCGCTCGAGGTGGATCAATTTGTGCAGCGACACCCCGCCAAAAAACATGACTTGTTCTTGATTCCGCACGGCACGATCCACTGCTCGGGATCGGGCAGTTTGGTGCTCGAGATCAGCGCCACGCCTTATATTTTTACCTTCAAAATGTACGACTGGTTGCGGCTGGATTTGGACGGCAAACCCAGACCGCTCAACATTCCCAGGGCATTTGAGAATCTTGATTTCTCACGGTCTGGAGCGCAGGTGCAAGAACTGATCTCCAAACCTGTTCTGCTCGAATCTGGCGACGGCTGGCAGGTGTTCAGGCTGCCCACCCATCCAGATCATTTTTATGACATTGAGCGCCTCGAGTTTCAAGATCATTTTGAAACCCGCACTGAAAACACCTGTCATGTCTTATGTTTGGTCGAGGGAACTTCAATCATGCTCGAGACGGCTGGTGGTTTAAGTCAGCGCTTTTATTATGCCGAAACCTTTGTGATTCCCGCCGCCGCCGGTTCGTACCGTCTGCGCAACGAAAATGCCCAAATGGCGAAGGTCGTGCGGGCGTTTGTCAGACCTCAACCCGAGGCGATCACATGACGCAGTTGGTTCTTGGAATTGATGGCGGCGGTACAAAAACCCTTGCCGCAATCTGCGACTCGAGCGGTCAAGTCTTTGGGGTTGGGCGCGGCGGCGCATCTAACATTGATGATGTTGGACTGGAACAAACCAGCCAAAACATTCGGCAAGCCGTTGATGCAGCACGGCAGCAGGCGAACCTCGAGATGCGCCCCTTTGACGCGGCATTTCTCGGGTTGGCTGGAATGGTCTCGGAGCGTGACCGTGAATTGGTGCGCGGTCTTGCTGCAAAGCTCGAGTTGGCAGCCCCCGAGCGCCTTGGAGTAGACCACGATTGCCGAATTGCCCTGGCTGGCGGCTTGTCGGGTCGGGCTGGCATCGTTTTGATTGTCGGCACTGGCTCGAGTTGCTTTGGCGTCAATGCCAATGGCGATTCCTGGCGGGCTGGCGGTTGGGGGTCACTGATTTCCGACGAGGGCAGCGCCTATTTTCTGGGACGCGAAAGCCTGATCGCCAGCGTTAGGGCACTGGACGGGCGCGGACCAAACACCGCACTTGCCGTCATCATGCTCGAGCAACTTGGGGTGCATCAACCCGATGATTTGCTGCACCGAATTTATGTGACTGGTCTAAATCGCAGCGAAATCGCCGCCCTTGCGCCCGTGGTGCTCAAAGTGGCGAATGGCGGTGACGCGGTTGCCCTTGAGATTCTCGAACGCGGTTGCAGCTTGCTCGCCGAATGTGTCAAGGCTGTCGCCAAGCACTTGCAACTCGAGCATCCAAGCTCTGAGATCGTGGCAGTTGGCGGTTTGTACAACGCTAGCGAATTGGTGCAACAAAAATTAGGGCAGCATATTCTTGGGCTTTTACCAAGTGCCCAAATCAGGCAACCCGAAATGCCAGCCGTGCTCGGCGCGTGCCTGCTGGCGCTAAAACGGCTCGGCGATGTTCCAGTCCTGACCATTGAAAAGCTCAAACTCGAGACTCCTAAAATCATTTGAAAGAGGCAAACATGAAAGTTGAACACTCCGAATACCAGCATTCGCTCGAGCTTGATGACACAACGGGTCTGCCCAAAGCCGTGATCTTGCGCGGCACTGAACGGCGCATCGAACTGAATAACTTTCAGATGTCGTTGACCGTCGCCGGCAATGAGGTTCGTTCGGCAATCGGCGGTATTGATTACCAGGGCGCGTACCCAATCTCTGCCATCAGCCTTGCGGGCGTAGCCGAGTGGTCCTCAAGCCTTGCTGGAGACACGTGCAGCCTCCCGATCAACATCGGTGAGGTGGCTGCAAAGCTCGAGTTTTTATTGCGCAGACACGGCGCTGCCATGACCTTTGGGCTGGTGCTGGTCGGCGACCCAAGCTCGAAGCTTTTGATACGCAACCTGATCGTCAGCGGCGACCTGCATTTTGCACCGGGCGCATGGCTGTTGAATGCTCCAGGCAATGGGATCGCTCGAGATATGCCCTTTGAAAAAGTGACTGCCTGGACGGGCATTTCGGCGATAGGTGGTTTGCGCGGCTCGAGTGCCGTGTTGCACGTCGCCAACCAGCAAGATTGCGCCGCCCTGTGGTTTCGACACGAACTGGAGGTCAGCGATATTCGCATCAAAAGCGAGCGCGAAAATGTTTTATCGCTCGAGATCAACACCAATTTTGCCGGTGATCTGGGACGAATCTCGAGCGCCAGCATAGACTTGTTTGATCTTGATTTGCGCGTGCCAGCGTTTCAAGATTTTCCCGAATTGTTCCAAACCTGGCTGCGTCAAAGCGGTCACACCACGCCCCAAAACCCGCCCGCCTGGATTGGTAGCGCCAGCATTTACGAGGCGCAGGTGGGTTTTTCGGTGTTTTACCCTGACCACCGTTATGAACCTTATGCCGACCTTGCGGCATTAAGGGCTGACCTCGAGCGGATTGCGGGTTTGGGCTTTAACGTGATTCAACTGATGCCGCGTCAACCCTACCCCAGTTACAACGTTCACGATTACTGGGACATCCAAACCTCGTTTGGCGACCTCGAGCAGATGCACTCGTTGGTGCGTGAATGCCATGATCGCGGCATCAGGATTATTCTCGATGTTTTGTTGCACGGCGTGCTCGATCAAGAATCAATTGCCGCCGCCGCCGATGGGGTGCGGGCTGGTCCTTACGCCACACTGGTTTCCTCGAGCACCAGCGACAGTTTTAGTGCCGACGTTGGCGAGTGGAGCGATTACCTGATCGCCTGGTCGCGCCACATCATTGACTTCGAGCCGTACTGGAAGGCGGGCAGCCCGCCCGTATCGCCGTTGATTGCCCAGCATCCAGATTGGTTTTTCAAGGACTCGCACGGCAATGTCGCGGGCATTTACACCAAAGCCTTCGATGCCAGAAACCCAGAGTGGCAAGCCTATTTTATCGCCGCCATGAAATTCTTGCTCTCCGACCTGGAAGTTGACGGCTTTCGTTTTGACGCTCCAACCTACAACGATTTTCCAAACTGGGCAGATTGGGCAAGACACCGTGCCAGCCTGTCCACCCTGGCGTGCGTGCCACTGTTTGAACACCTACGACCCGCCCTCAAAGCCATCAAACCAGACTCCTTGATGTACACCGAACCATCTGGAATCTTGCTGCGCCGATCAATGGATTTAAACTACAATTACGACGAACAATGGCTGGTCACCGCCATCTCAGACCACGACAAAGCTCGAGCCTGGGGGGTGCGAACTGCCCGAGGTCTGGCACGTTGGATACAAGACCGCGACGCGTTTTTGCCACGCGGTTCGTTGACCGCGCACCATATTGATTCGCACGACACGTTTTGGTGGCCCAGTTGGGGCGCAAAGTGGCGACGCGAACAATTTTCGCTGGCACACGTGCAACTGCTGACCCTGATTTTTATATCCTTGCCAGGACCATTCATGATGTTCACGGGTGGCGAACAAGGGATTGAACAGGTGCTGGGGGCATTCAACAAATTAAAACTGGAAACGCCAGATTGGGCTGAATTAAAAGTGCAATGGTTGAACGACGATTCGTTTCCCGAAGACGTTTTTGGTATTGTGCGCAAGAACGCTCAGCTCGAGATTGTTGTGATGGTGAACCTGGCAGATGAACCTCAAATCCTGCAAATTCCCTCGAACTCGAGAAGCCAAAACATTCGGTTGACGGTGGGGCAAATCAGCCGCGTTACAGCAACCCAGGCTGGTTTCAGTCTCGAGCTACCCGCCAGATCGGGCATTGTTCTGGAAGGGTTAGATCATGACTGAATTCCACGTAAGCTGAACAATGCAGCTTGCGTTATGACAGTGCTCGAGACGACAGGGGAAACTCGAGACTGACCTGAATGCAAGGAGTGGTTAGGTAGAACTGACTTTCCACTCCTCTTAACCATAAGATGCACCTTCTTGATGCCAAGACGCACCTGGCGGGCGGCATCGCTGACGGGCATGGTCGCTTCTTGACCATAAGATGCACCTGACGGGCATGGTCGCTTCTTCTCGCATGACTCGCGTAATTCTTGAGAAACGAATGTTTCTCAAGAATTACGGAAATTACTGTAGATCAATTCTTAAAAATGCTTGGGCAATCCTGCTTGCTTCAGTACGCCATTCGCCGTATGTCTCGAGAGAATACTGCCGTCCACCACAAATCGACGTTGCGTAATCGGACTAAACCAAATTTCATGGTCGCCTTTACCATAACGTACAAAAGTGCAACCGACAGCGTTAAGAAGTTGCTTTAAGTCTGGTGTATAGTCTGCCATTTACGCAACCAAAGTCATTTCGCGGTGCGCCTCGAGATGAACCCTGGAATTGGCGGGGATATTATCAAGCAGTTCTGGAATCATGACCTGAATTTTGTCGCTTAACAACTCGAGCGTTGCCGCTTCAGTACACAACCCTGGGACTTGCGAGCTTTCTGCCACCCAAACACGAGCTTCGTCGTCCCAAAAAGCTTGAATGATGAAAGTCGTCATGGTGGAATCCTAGCACTTTTACAATATTTTTTGGCATTCGATATGGATAAACGAATGGCTTTGGCGTACTTGACGCTCGAGATTTAAAATTTAGACAATTGATTGCAAAGTACGTCCAACTTAACTTTTACAGTTCTATCGTAAAAGTTAAGGCGAGCTATGCGAGTATGGAAAGCGTATCTCACGCGGAATTCTAAAATTCTGCTGGGTTTGGCAGAATGCAAGAATGGAGTCGGGAGATACTTAGTAGCGTCAGGGTAACCACAGTATGGGTTCTCAGGCTTTAAAACGAAGAGGCGCGAATTCAGAATCCGTGTCTCTCAGGTGCTTTCTGTGGTTCAAAACGCTCGAACGAATGCGACGAACGCATCAGTTGCCGTCCAAAGCCTGGCGCGATCAAATGCAGCGCCTCGAGTTGAACGACCAGATTGCCGTTCAGGGTTGCGTCGGTCATGCCAGCGATCACCGTTCGACCCGTGGCGTTGGCGGTCAGTTGATTGAGCAGTGTCACCTGTGAGCCGCCGCCAACCACATAAATATCTTGCACGGTGACGCCCGAAACCCGCTCGAGTTGATGAAGCACGCCTGCATATTTTGCCGCCAAACCCTCGAGGATGCAGCGTACAATTTCGCCCCTCGAGAAATCGCCGTGAATGCCGTGTTCCTGAAGGTGCGCCGCAACCCGAGCGGGCATGTCCAGACCAGGCTGGAGGTAACGCGCATCGTCGGGGTCTATCTGACTGGGCGCTCGAGCATTCTCGGCTTCCTGATACAACACAGCCCAGTCGGGGTCGCCCCAGGCGCGGCGGCACTCTTGCAAAATCCACAAACCCATAACGTTTTTTAACAAGCGATTTGTGCCGTTGACACCAGCCTCGTTGGTCAGGTTCTCTGCAAGTGCCGCAGCGCTCATGACGGCTTTTGAAGTCTCGAGTCCAAGCAAACTCCAAGTGCCACTCGAGATGTAGGCGCTGCTCGAATCGGTCAGCGGTGCGGCTGCCACCGCGCTGGCGGTGTCGTGCGTACCGACGGCAATCACCCGCGCATCCTCAAGACCAAGTTCTGTTGCCAAACCCGCCTCGAGAGCACCCAGCACCGTTCCAGCGTCCACAATCGGCGGCAAGAAATGATTTGGCAAGCCCAGTCGCTCGAGCAAACCAAACGCCCAATCGCCGGTGGTGGCATCGTAAAACTGGGTGGTGCTGGCGTTGGTGCGCTCACAAACTTTTTGACCCGTCAACCAGAAATGCAGCAGGTCGGGCACGAGCAATAAAGTTCTGGCTCGCTCGAGGTGCGCCTTTGGCGTTGCCAGCAATTGGTACAAGGTGTTGAACGGCAAAAATTGCAAACCGGTCAGTGCAAAAATCTCCGCCTTCCGGAGGGCAACGGCGTCCATCAGACCGTCTGTTCGGGGGTCACGGTAACAACGCACACCGTCTATCAGCGCATCCGACTCGTCAAGCAACGCATAATCTACCGCCCAAGAATCCACGCCGATGCTCGAAACAATCCCGCCAAGTGCTTTGGCTCGAGCCGCCGCAAGTTGCAAGCCGTGACGAACCTCGCGCCACAGCGCGATGATATCCCAGTACAATGCCCCGCGAATCGGAGTGGCGCCGTTCCAAAAGCGGTGCAGGATTTCGACCTCGAGTTTGTCATGCTCCAACCAGCCCAGCGCGGTGCGTCCACCAGATGCCCCCAGGTCAATAGCGATGTGAAAAGACTTCACAACTCACCGCGTGAACGCGCCGGCGTGACCGGCGTCCACGTTCAGAATGTTGCCGGTGCTTTTGCCCGAGTGTGATTCACTGGCAAAGAAGTAAATCGCCTCGGCGATGTCTTCGGGAAACACATTGCGTTTGAGCATACTGCGGTTGCGGTACAGTTCCTCGAGGTCGGTTTCCTGGATGTTGTAGGCGGCGGCACGCCCAGCTTTCCATTCGCCCGTCCAGATTTTAGAGCCGCGCAGCACCGCATCTGGATTGACACTGTTCACCCGCACCCCATCACCTGCCAGCTCGAGCGCCAGGCAACGCGCCAGGTG
>JAYVRX010000052.1:0-27995 GCA_043775825.1 Deinococcales bacterium | reverse complement strand
GGTACGGATGCGAATGGTGCACCAGTCAGCAAGACCACAACCACAGACTCGAGTGGCAATTACAGCTTCCCAGGCTTACTGGCTGGCACGTACACGATTACTGAAACGCAACCAAGTGCTTACAACGATGGTACTGACACGAACGGAACACCTGCTGGCACGTTGGGCAATGATGTGATCTCGAGCATCGTGCTGCCAATCGGCACGGATGGAACGGGTTACTTGTTCGGTGAGACTGGAACGCCAATCACGGGCACGGTCTACAAAGACAACAATCTTGACGGCGCGAAACAACCCACCGAGCCAGGACTTCCAGGCGTACCAGTGGTCTTAAAGAACGCCGCTGGAACGATTGTGGCATCAACCGTGACCGATGCGAACGGCAATTACAGCTTCCCACCACAACCCGCAGGCACGTACACCGTGGTTGAAACCCAACCAGCAGGTTACGGCAACTCTGAGAACCCAACGAACAGCGCTCCGATCACAATAGTTGCAGGTCAACCTGTGACCCCAGTGAACTTCGGCGAGACACCCTCGAGCCTCGCTGGTACAGTCTTCAGGGACGACAACAACGACGGCATCAAGCAAGCCACCGAACCAGGTATTCCAAACACCAGCATCTTGGTGACGGGAACGGACGTGACGGGTAACAACGTCTCGACCACCACCACCACCGATGCAGACGGCAACTGGAAGGTTGAGGGTCTGAAAGCGGGCACGTACACGATTTCTGAGACGCAACCAAGTGCTTACAACGATGGTAAAGATGCGAATGGCACACCAGCAGGCACGCTCGGTAATGACATCATCTCGAGCATCCCACTGGGCTTAGACCCTAATACTCCTGCCGTCCAAGGTAAGGGTTACAACTTCGGTGAGACGGGCAACACAATCAACGGTCAAGTCTTCAAGGACTCCAACGCCAACGGCACGCTCGATCCAAACGAGACGGGCATTCCAGGTGTGCTGATTACCCTTAAAGATGTGAACGGCAACGACATTGATTCCGACCAAACCACCCCAGGCGTGCAACCGACCACCACCATCACCGATGCCAACGGCAAGTACGGCTTCCCGAACCTGCCAGCAGGCAATTACAAAGTCACCGAGACCCAACCGAATGGACTCGGCTCGAGCACACCAAACACTGTCCCAGTGGATGTGCGCAACGGCAACCCAACCACGGTCTTGTTCGGTGATACACCCTCGAGCATCGCGGGCTTCGTCTTTAACGATGCCAACAACAACGGCATCAAAGACCCAACTGAAACAGGCATTGCGGGTGTTGCCGTGACCTTGACGGGTAAAGATGCCAACAACAACCCAGTCAGCCAGACCACCACCAGCGATGCGAACGGTGACTGGAAGTTCGGCGATCTGGTTTCGGGCACGTACACGGTCAAGGAAACCCAACCCGTCAGCTTTATTGACGGCAAAGAAACCGACGGTAGCATTGCCAGCACGATCAGCAATGACCAGTTTGCCAACATCGTCTTGCCTATCGGTACGAACGCCACCAATTACCGCTTTGCCGAACAAGCTCCGAAAACGGGGACGGTCACGGGTGTGGTCTTCAATGACACCAACGGCGACGGCATACAGAACAACGGTGAAACAGGCATTCCTGGCATCGATGTGACCCTGACCCCAACGGGCGGCACGCCAATTGTGGTCAAAACCAATCCTGATGGCACGTATAGCATTCCAAATGCACCAGCAGGGGCAGGCACGATCAACGTGAC
This sequence comes from Deinococcales bacterium, assembly GCA_043775825.1. Classification (GTDB taxonomy): domain Bacteria; phylum Deinococcota; class Deinococci; order Deinococcales; family JAAFIG01; genus JANXTZ01. The sequence goes on along the minus strand of JAYVRX010000052.1, from coordinate 26,250 downwards.
CGACCCAACGGGCACAAAACTGACCACCAACAACGATCCACAACCCGTCACCGTGCCTGCCGGCTCGAGCGTCGCGGCAACTCCAGTCGGTTATCAACCGCTGGGCACGATCAACGGCAAAGTCTTCAACGACCTGAACGGCGACGGCAAACAAGACCCTAACGAACCAGGCATCCCAGGGGCAACGGTCACCGTCACCACGCCAGACGGCAAGACCATTACGGTCATTACCGACAAAGACGGCAATTACAGCGTGCCAAATGTTCCTGTTGGCAACAACCAAGTTGTTGTGACCAAGCCTGACGGTACGGTTTTGACCACTGGCAACAATCCGCAAACCGTGCCTGTAACCGCAGGACAAGCCGCAACGGCGACACCAGTCGGCTTCCAAGGTAAGGGCGGCTTAAACGGCGTGGTCTTTGAAGACAAGAACGGCGACAAGACCCAACAACCAAACGAACCAGGAATTACTGGTGCAGTTGTCACCATCAAGGATGCTGCTGGCAACGACATTGACAGTGATCCAGCCACCGCAGGCATCCAACCCACCACGACCACTACCGACGCGAACGGCAAATACAGCTTCCCAGCGTTGCCTGCTGGACCAGTTCAGGTCATCGTCACACCACCAGCCGGTTATGTCACCACCACGCCAGAACGCAACCCACAAACGGTCACGATCCCAACGGGAGGCACGGCTGACGCCCTGCCAGTCGGTCTGGTCAAACCAAGCATTGCCATTGCCAAGAATGTTGTCCAAGGCGATACGGTGATTCCAGCCGAGCAACAACGACCAGAAGTGATGGTTGGCAGCACCTTGCGCTACCAGATTAAAGTCACCAACGACGGCGTTGTGACCCTAAGTAACATCAAGGTCACCGACACCCTGCCACTCGGTCTGACATACATTTCAGGCTCGAGCAGCTTGGTCAACTCGAGCTTCAAACTCGATGAACCAGTTGTGACCGACGGTACAGGGGCAGACAAAGGTCGTAAAGTCTTGACCTACAGCCTGCCAGCCACGCTTAAACTCGAGCCTGGTCAAAGCCTGAGCTTGCGCCTAAGCACGGTTGTGACCCCCAGCACCCCTGCTGGTGCTTTGTTGGTCAACAAAGCCAAAGCCAGTGCCTCGGCAGGCAGCGGCGTTGGAACTGCCGAAGTCAACTCAGACACCGCGATTGCCGCCGTTAAAGTCAACCTTGGCGTCTTCAAGACTCCAAACGTGATTGTTGGTCGGGTTTACTTTGATCGCAACAACGACAACAACTACACCGCCGGCATTGACGCACCGTTGTCGGGCGCTCGAGTTTACCTAAGTGATGGTCGCTTCGCTGTGACCGACGCAAACGGTAATTACAGCATCCCAGAGATTACCCCTGGCGTCTACGCGATCCGCCTTGACCCAATCACCGCACCGTACCCAGTCAAGCACGTGCCAGACGACCAGGGTGCGCCAGGAACGCGTTATGTCCGTACCAACGACGCGGGCGGCATCATCAACGAAGACTTCTTGTTGCTCGAGCCGAGCGCCGCAGCCGTCAAAGCCCGTTCGACCACCGTGCAACGTGGTCCTGTGACCCTGAACAAGTCCTTGATCCAAGGCGGCGCTGGTTACGCCGTGAATGAACAAATCACGCTCGAGAAAGCGGTTAGCAACCTCTCGATTACCGATCCGTTGCCAAACGGTAGCGCCGAACGTGGTCCAATCACGATCACCAACGCGGCTGGTCAAGCCGTGAAATTTGAACTGAGCAAAGATGGCAAGACCATTACCATCCCAGGTACAATCCCAGCAGGAAGCTACAAAATCACTTACGCCATCTTTACCGCCCTGCCGCCAGATCAAGTGCTAACCGATCCCGATATTGACTACGAAGAAATTCTGCTCGGCGCGTTTCCAGGTTTTGAAACAAGCCGTACAAGCGACGAGGTGACACGATGAACCGCGCAAGCGCTCTTCGCCGCAATTTGGCGGCACGAATCAAAGCCCTATTCCCGACCCGCAATCTCAGTGCTGCAAGCTCGAGTACCCACCGAAATGTGGTGGCTCGAGGCTTGCTGGCAGGTTTAGTGGTATTTGGTGCGCTTGCGTTTGCCCAAACCACAAAACCCAAACCAGTTGTGCCAGCCAAACCGCGACCCATCGGCGGACCGGCGACGCCGACGCCAGCTCCAGCACCAACCAAGCCTGCGCCTACCCCGACCAAGCCCGCACCGACGCCAACAAAACCAACTCCAGCACCTGCTCCAGTAAAACCAGCACCTGCTCCAGTCAAGCCAACGCCCGCTCCTACCCCAGTTAAACCAGTGGTCACACAAGCCCCAACCAAACCTGCCCCAACACCCACCAAACCAGTTGCCACGCCAACCAAGCCCGCCGTCACCCCAGCACCAACGACGCCCAAAGTTCAAGACGGCACAACCCTGAATGCCCCCAAAGGCACAGGGCAAAGCATCTACCTGCCGCTCGCCAGCGTTGGTCGTCAAGTCGGTTGGAAAATCGGCGCCGAAGATTACCGCATCAACGTGCCAGCGGGTGCGGCGGGTCGTCAGACCTCAGTTGAAGTTTTTAGCCCAGAAATCAACCGCAACGATTACGCCAACTCCAGGGATCGCAAAACCTATTACGGCGACGAGTTGTACGGTAAAACGGCGACCCTGACCACGACCTTTACACTCTCAGACCCAACGGGTTCTAAACTCTTCAACCGCGCCTACACCCCAGGCACAACCCACAGTTACGAAACCCTGTTCCAAGGTCCGCTCGAGGCTGGCTTGTACCCATTCTCAGTGGTGTCTGAGGGCAACGGTAAGAACTCGTTCGCGGTTCGCGCCACGGCAGGCGTCAAGGTCGAAGCCAGCCAGTTCACGGTCAATGCTCGAGGTCAATTTTCGCAAGATCAACTGGTGGCTTTCTTAAGCATCGGCAAGAGTGCGCTGGGCAAAACCGTCAAACTCTCGAATTACGACGCCGACGGAATGAGCGAACTTAAACTGACCCTGGTCGCACCGAGCGGACAGCGTTACCCACTGACCAGCTCACCAGACACGCAATGGGCAACCAATGCTTTTGTGGTGACCGACCAACTGCTCGGCACATGGAAAATTCTGGCGGCGATTCAACCGACCACCAAGCAATTCTCGAATGCTTTTGCTTTTAGGTTACGCTTGAACGACGAACCCCTGTTCGCCCAAATTCCAGGCTTCACCAGTGACGCCAAACCAGTACAACCACTGATTGTGGACGTGGTGGACACCGAAGGCAAGCCAATCCCAGGCTCGAGTTACACGGTTGGCGGCGGCGCAGTTCGGGTCGCCCAACCGATCTTGCCTGCCTGCTACCAACCCGTCAGCGCCACGATCTTAGAGGGTCAAGGCAAAGTTGAGAGCAGCACCAAAGTTTCGATCACCTCGGCTTCGGGTCATATCAGGTTCGTTGCCACCTGCCCCAAAGCCAATCTTCAAGTAAATGCCGTCGCCTTGGTGTGCGGAGCGCGTACACCATTGCCAGATGCCAGCTTTACAATCAACGGCGAACCACAAACCTTGCGAACACCAGCCACCATCACTTTGAAGCAAGCGGGCAGCACCGTTATTACCCCAGCCCCACTGGCAGGCGCAACCGCCCAAGCGGTGACCGTCAATGCTCAAGCTGGCAAAACAGCAGTTGTCACCCTCGAGTACGCGGTTGCTCAAAGCCTCGAGATTAGCCCAACTGAGCTGACCTTAAAGATCGGTGAAACTGGAAGTTATACCGTGACCGCCAAAACCGACTTCCCAAGCGCCATTCCAGTCACAATCAACCTCAGTTTGCCAGATGGACTCGAGGCGCAAAGCCCAACGCGGGTGAAAGGTACTACCAAAGCGGGTCAACCGCTGATTTTGGTTGTACCAGTCAAAGCCACCACCGAAATTGTGAACGGTACGGTGCGTGCCACACTCGAGCCAAACTGTGGTGTGGTTGCCAGTGCCAGCGTGAATGCAGCAAACCTTGCGCCAGCCGAGTTAAAACTGACCAAAACCGTGGACAAAGACGTTGTTGCCGCAGGCGACTTGGCGACCTTCACGATCACCGTGACCAACACGGGTGGCAGCGATGCCAAAAGTGTGCGTTTAACCGATGTGCTGCCAACAGGTTTAACGGGCAACAACCTGGCTGAAACCTTCGACCTGGCTGCGGGTGCAAGTAAAACCTTCAGCCTGCCAAGCAGCGCCAACGGTGAGGCTCGAGGGGTCATTACCAACACCGCCCAAGTCAATTGGAATGGTCAAACTTTAAGCGCCCCCGCCAGCCTGCGCGTGCTCGAGCCAGCCCAATTGACCCTGACCAAAACCGTGGACAAGGACGTGGTCGAGGTCGGCGATAAAGTCAATTTCACGATCACCGTCACCAACACGGGCAGCACCCTCGCCGAGGGTGTTCGTCTGACCGACGTCTTACCAGTCGGCTTGAGCGGCGAAAAAATTGATGAAACCTTCGACCTCAACCCGGGCGAAATTAAAACCATCGAACTTCCTGCCACCGTCAACAGCGAAGCCAAAGCTACAGTCACCAACACGGCGCAAGTGCTTTGGAACGGTCAAACCCTCAATGCCCCAGCCAGCGTGAGGGTGCTCGAGCCAGCCCAACTGAAATTGACCAAAACCGTAGACAAAGACATTGTTGAAATTGGTGGTAAAGCCAATTTCACGATCACCGTGACCAACTCGGGTAACGCTGCCGCCAATGGTATTCGCTTGACCGATGCACTGCCCGTTGGTTTGAGCGGCAGCAATCTCGATGAAACCTTTAACTTGGCGGCAGGACAAAGCAAAACCTTCAAACTGGCAACCACCGCCAACGGCGAAGCCAAAGGCACGATCATCAACACCGCGCAAGTGGTTTGGAACGGTCAAACCCTCAAAGCTCCAGCCAGCGTCTCCGTACTCGAGCCAGCCCAATTGACCCTGACCAAAACTGTGGACAAGGACGTGCTCGAGGTGGGTGATACGGCGAACTTCACGGTTATTGTCAGTAACACTGGCGAGGTAACTGCCAAAGCAGTGCGCTTAACCGACGTGCTGCCGGCTGGCTTGCTCGGTACAAACCTTACTGAAACCTTTGACCTGGCAGCGGGTGCAAGCAAGACCTTCACGCTTGCCACCACCGCCAGCGGCGCAGTCCGAGGCACGATCACCAACACGGCGCAAGTGCTTTGGAATGGTCAAACCCTGAAAGCCCCAGCCAGCGTGAGGGTGCTCGAGCCAGCCCAAATCAGATTGACCAAAACCGTAGACAAAGACGTGGTTGAGGCGGGCGACATTGCAAACTTCACGATTACGGTAACCAATACGGGTTCATCGATGGCACAAGGTGTTCGTTTGACCGACGTGCTACCCACAGGGTTAATCGGTCAGGGTTTATTGGAAAGCTTTGACCTGAAACCAAACGAAACCAAGACCTTCAGCGTGGCTGCCACCGTCGCCAACGGTGCAAAAGGTGTGATTACCAACATTGCCAAAGTCAATTGGAACGGACAGGAATTCACCGCGCCAGCCAGTGTTCGCGTGCTCGAGCCTGGACAACTCAAACTGACCAAAACCGTCGATAAAGACATAGTGCAATCTGGTGATAAGGTCAATTTCAGCCTGACCGTCACCAACACCGGCAGCAGCAGCGCTCGAGGCATCGAACTGATTGACGTGCTGCCAGTCGGTTTGAACGGTCAGAACCTCAACCAGACTTTTGACCTGAAAGCAGGGGAGAGCAAGACCTTCAGCGTTCCTGCCACCGTGAGCGAGAATGCCAGCGGTTCGATCACCAACACCGCCAACCTGACTTGGAACGGAGCAAAACAACAAGCCAGCGCCAGCATTCGTGTGCTCGAGCCTGCAAGCCTGAAGCTGACCAAAACCGTAGACCGCAGCCTTGCCCAGCCAGGCGAGAAGGTCAACTTCACGATTACCGTGGTCAACACTGGGGCAACCCGTGCCAGCAACATTCAGATTGAAGACGTACTGCCCGCAGGTTTAAACGGTGAAAACTTGTTTGAAACCTTTAGCCTCGAGCCTGGTCAAAGCCGCACATTCACGGTGGTCACCACCACCTCAAACAACGCGGTTGGCGAACTCGAGAACGTGGCAACCATCAAATGGAACGGCACGACCCAAAATGCCAATGCCAAAGTTCGGGTCAGCCCAATCGTTGACCTTGCCATCACCAAACGCGTTAAGAGCCAAGTCAACATTGGCGACACCGTGTTGTACACAATCACTGCCACCAACAACGGACCAAGTGCCGCCACAGGCGTGGTTGTGACCGACGATCTGCCAGCAGGACTCGAGTACGTCAAGGCGACCACCAGCCAAGGCACGGTCAGCGCCAGCAACGGCGTTGTGACTGCCAACCTTGGAACGTTGCCCGTCGGTGCAACTGCCACGATTACCGTGACCGCCAAAGCCAATTTAGAGGGCAAAATTGTCAACACCGCCACTGTTAAAGGCATTGAGACCGAAAGCATCCTGACCAACAACAGCGCCCAAGCCAGCCTCGAGGTGCTCAAACCAGCACCGACCAAGGGTCAACTGAACGTGACTGCCAGCGCCGTAAGTTGCGCCACCAGTACCCCAATTGTTGGTGCAGGCTTTACCATCAACGGCACGCGTTACCAAACACCAGCCAGCCTGCAACTCGAGGCAGGCAATTACACCGTGCTGCCAGACGCCCAACCAGGCTCGAGCAGCAAACCCGTCAGCATTACCGTGCGCAGCGATCAACTCTCAAACGTCAACCTCGAGTTTGCGGTGCAACTGAGCCTGAGTTTGAACCCGCAAAACTTGAACCTGAGCGTCGGTCAAAGTGCCGACGTTAGTGCCACCGTCAGCACCGAATTCCCGTATGCCGTCCCAACCAGCCTGAGCTTTACCCTTCCAGACAACCTGCAACTGGTCACGGGTTCGTTGACCTCGGCGGGTAGCGTCCAAGCTGGACAACCACTAACTTTGAGCATCGGCGTCAAAGCCATTCGGTCTGTCAGCAACGCCGTGGTTCGCGCCAGCTTAGAGCCGAACTGCAACATTGCCGACACCGCCAAACTTGAGATTGCCCGCGCAGCACTGCCAGCCCAAACCCGTGAAAGCCAAGTCGTGGTGCTGGGTAAAGTAGACCAAGTGCTCGGTGGCAACAGCAGCGTGATTCTCTCAGACCGAATTCCTGCCAATGCGAATTACATCAAAGGCTCGAGCCGATTGCTCAATAACCCAAGCTTTAATGTGACCCAGTACGCCAGCGATGCGGGAACGCCGTTCAGTGATCCGTATGTCTCGGGTGACCGCCTGTTCTGGGTGATTCCAGCCAAAGTCTACCAAGCCGTGCTGGCACAACAAAACCGTAAATCGAGGGTTTTAATGAGCCTTGCGCAAGTCAGCAGCGTTTACGGTCTGACCTACCGCCTGAGCCATACGGGTGCGCTGGTCATGCCAACCGACCGCGTTGGCGTGCTGTTATTGTCCCCAGGTAAAGCAGGCACGGGCGTCACGGCGCTTGACCCAAGCAGTGCCATCGGTAGAACCTGCGGTACATGCGTGGTTCGTGTCTTGCAGGGCGACCCAGCCACGTTGTTAGCGGCTTTAAACGCAGCCATCCCACTGGCTGGAGCACCGAGCAGTACCAACAACCGTCCAATTGGCGGCGAAGCCACGGTCTTAAAAGTCAGCGTCATCAACCCGCAAACCGACAACGGCATCAACGCTATTGTTTTGGTCGAAGCCTTTGACAAAAACGGACTTGCCGCCAGCGACAAGTACGCCACCTTAGAGTTGAACGTTGACCCAATCACCCCAGACGCCGAACCTGGCATTTCGGGCTATCAAGTTCGTTTGGTCGGCGGTATTGGACGCGTGCAACTTTCAGGACTTTCACAACAACCAGGCAACAACAACCCAATCACCGAAGTCCAAGTCCAAGCTCGAGTCAGCAACTCGGGTGGCACGATCAGCTCGAGCCGCAACTTTAAAGTCTCAGAGTTAAGCATTGGCAGCCGCGACCCGCTAACCCCAAACACCACCGATACCCAAGCCCCTGCTCGCCCTTTCTTGCTGGTTGGTAACATCGGCGCTCAGGGCGACCTTGGGCTTCCAAGCGGTGATTTCAGCATCTCAGGCGGTTTACGTGCCTTCGCTCGAGGTGAAATCGCCACAGGCGTAACCCTGACCGCCGCGATTAACCTGCAAGTCAAAGATTATATTGATGCCAACGAAAACGGCGTCAAAGACCCAGCCGAACAAGGCTCGGGGTTCAGCGTTGATGGCACGTTGCTGCCACCAGCCAACCCTTACGACACCACCCGATTCCCACTCTTGGGCGACAGCAGCGGCGGCGGCAGCGGCGGCGGCAGTGACGTGCGCTCGAGCGACAACTTTTACTTAAAACTCGAGAGTGGCAGTTCGTACCTGATGTACGGTCAAATCACCCCTGGTTTTACGGGCATTTTGACCAACTACAGCCCGAACTTTAACGGCTTTCAAGGTCAATACCGTGCTGGCGGCATCAACTTAAACGCCTTTGCGACTTACCGACCAAATGCCAACAAGTTCTTTTCACTTCAAGGCGACGGCACGCGATTGTACTACGTGCTCGACACGACAGACGTTGCCAGTACCCCGTACAAAACCCAAGTCTTTGAATCCAGCGAACGCATTGTAATTGCCGTCTATGACCGTACTTCATGCCGTTTTAACCCAGCAGGACAACTGATTGCTGGGTCTTGCACGGTTCGTTTAAGCCAAAAAGTGCTTGATCGCAGCGCCGACTACACCATTGATTACAAAACGGGTCGCATCGAACTGTTTAAGAGCCTCAACGCCAGCGATTCAAACGGCAACCCGCAATTTGTCGAAATTGATTTCGCCCGATCCGTTGCAGACCGCAACCTGCAATTTGGCGTTCAAGCAGGATTAAATACAGGCGCGTTCAGTCTTACGGGTACAGCCATTTTGCTCAAACCAGGCGTCAACCCAGGCTTGTTGTACGGCATTGGCGTGGGTTACAGCGCAGGCGGCTTTGACCTTGGACTTGAAGGAACCTCGAGCGGCGGCGCTCTTGGCTTTGGCGCTCAAGTCAATTACACGGGTGGCGGCTTTAACTTTAGGGTGCGTTACCAAGACCTGGCAATTGGTTACTTAGACCCAGCCCGCAACGGCTTGAATGCCACCGCAGGACGCAACCTTAATGTTGCCGCCAGCCTCGGCGACCCAAACGGCTTTAGCGTCAATGCCAATATTACCCACACCCAAACTTATGAAAACGCCACCCCAGGCGCGAACAACACCTTCAGCCTGAACGCCCGCAACAACTTCGGTAGCGGATTGGCACTCTCACTGGGCGCTTACGCCACCCTCAACCCAGCCCTCAATAACTTTGATTTGTTCGCCACCCTAGGCGCAGAAATTCCACTGGGTGCACTCAAGCTGACCTTGCTGCACAAACAATTCTTGATCGGCAAAACCAACTCGAGCACCGAAGTTGGACTCGAGATTCCACTTTCAGAGAACTTCAGCCTACGTTTTTCAGACACCCTGACCTACGGTGATACCATCCGCCAACAACTTAATTTTGGCGTTCGTGGCACGTTTACCAACCAAGAATTGATCCGAACGATCACTGGTAACAATGCGTTTATTCCAGATGCGTTCGGACAAACCAACATCACCGCCAGCTACGGCATAGACACGGCAAGTCCTGAAAGCGGTCAAGCCATCGTCGGCATTGACACCAACATTCCGTTAAGCAGCAACTTCAGTGCCCAACTCGGTGGTCAAGCCACCTTTGGAAGTACCAACGCCAACAGTTCTTACGGCGGCACTGTGGGCTTGCGTTACGATGACACCAACACCAAAGGCAACGCCAGCGTAGGCATATCGGTCAACGGCAACGGCGCGGTCAAACAAGTCTACCAAGTCGGTGTGCTCGCCCAAATCAGCCCCAACTTTGTGATCTTCCCGAACCTCGAGTACGCCGAAGACCCCGCAGTCTGGTCAACCCCAGGCGCTAAATATGCCGACGGTGGCAAGTTCGGCATTGCCCTGGCACTCCGAGCCGATCAATTTAGCTTGATTGGCAATAACTTTGGTAAGTTCGGTATTTACCGATCACCCGCCGACGCCAGCGATTACATCGAGGGTTTGTTCGTCGCCAGCTACGAAACCAGCGAAGTCCTGTTCTTAAGAGGCAATTTCAATTACCGTTACGAACTGAGTCCAGGTGTTTTCACCGTTCAACTCGGTGCAGGATTCACCTACTTCCTGACCGACTTTATCGGCGTTGGCGCAAATGCTCAACTCGCCTGGCAATCGGTTAGCAATTACGTTGGATACGCCTTTGGTGTTGAAGCCAGCCTGAAACCCCTGACCAACTTGTTGTTCACGGTCGGTTACAATTTCAACGGCACAAATTTCTTCGGCAGCAGTCAAGGCATTTACTTCCGTCTGGACTGGAAGTTCGACGAGAGACTGTTCGGGCGTTAAACCTCGAGTTTATCTCGAGCATCAAACCAAAAACGGTTGATACAAGCAGGGGTAACTGCGCTCTCCACCCTCATCCCCGACCCTTCTCCCGCTTGCGGGAGAAGGGAGTTTTATTGCTTTACAAGAGTGGCTCGAGGTTCTGCTCTTCGGTTGCCACCCTGCCTGTGATTGAATTTAATTTTGTGATAAACCATAAAACTCGAGCGGTACAAACAGAAAGTGGTGAACGCCAATAACGTGTTCACCACTTTTTCTATTTCGAGATTACAAATCAATTCGCGTAAGTCAACCAATGCTCGTACTCTTTGGCTTTACCCGTGGTCGCCTCGAGATAGCGCTTTCTGATCTCGAGCGAAATTTTACCCGCCACGCCATTGCCGATCTTGCGGAAATCTATTTCGCTGACTGGTGTGACTTCGGCGGCTGTGCCCGTCATGAAGACCTCTTTGGCGCAGTAGAGTTCTTCTCGAGTTGCCATGGTCTCGACCACTTCCAAGCCCATGTCTTTGCAAATCTGAATCACGCTGTCGCGGGTGATGCCGGTTAAATTGACGCTTTTCGAGATGGCGTACACCGTGTTTTTGTTAATGAAAAAGAAATTCTCGCCTGTGCCCTCGGCAATGAAACCGTTCTGATCGAGCAACAAGCCTTCGTCAAAACCCGCCGAAACCGCGTCCATTCGAGCCAGGGCGCTGTTGACGTAATTGCCGCCCGCCTTGGCTTTGCCTGGCATTGCGCCCGCTGGTAATCGCGTCCAGGCGGTGGTCATTAAACGTGCGCCCTTTTGAATGGCTTCCTCGCCCAGGTAAGCGCCCCATTCCCAACCTGCGACCATTGCCAGCACTGGGCAGGGCAGAGGGTTGACGCCCAACGTTTGACCGCCGCGCCACACCAAGGGGCGCAAATAACACGACTTGTAGCCGTTCGCATGGATGACCTCGAGATGGGCGCTCGAGATTTGTTCTTGGGAAAACGGAATTGGCATTCTTAAAATGTGGGCGCTGTCAAAAAGCCTTTGGGTGTGATCGGCGAGCCGAAATACCGCCGCGCCACGGTTTGTCTCGTAAGCCCGAACACCCTCGAAAACGCTAGTGCCGTAATGAAGCGCGTGGGTTAAGACCGAAACAGTCGCCTGTTCTTGCGGCACAAGTCCACCGTTAAACCAGATCATGCCCGCTTTGATGCCGATGTCGCCACCAACGCTGCCTTTGGGTGCTGCAACTGTCTGCGTCATAAAAACTCCTTGAGATGGCTTAAGCCAGGTTGAAAGTTCAGTTTACTCTGGGAGGCAAGAGATGGTCTATACGAGTTCAATGGTGAGGTGATTGCTGCAAGTTGTACGATGTCAGTACCATTCACAAGGGAGAACCATGTTTATTTCAGTCGATGAAACCAAGCTGTACACCACATCGTTTGGGGCATTGAACGCTCCGCCCATCCTTTTCTTGAGCGGTTGGATTGGCAGTTGGGAAGACTGGGCGGACACCATGTCGATTCTCAGTCAAGATTGGCGCACGATCTCTTACGATCATCGCGGTACGGGCGCGAGCGTTGCAGCCAGCGAATCGATTCGACTCGAGACTTTGGTTGACGATATTTTTAGGGTTTTGGATCATTACCAAATCAAGCAATGCGTTTTGGCTGCCATGTCGGCTGGCGCTGGCGTGGCACTTTCTGCGGTGTTGCGCCACCCTGAACGGTTTTCTAAGCTCGTGCTGGCGAACAGCCTGGATTTGCGAAATGGCGCACAACCCAAAAGCCCTTTTTTGACCGCGCTCGAGAACGATTACGAGGCGGCGCTGGATTTTTTTGCCAAGGCTTGCGTGCCAGAACCCGACAGTCAGCACATCCAACGTTGGGGGCGTCAAATTCTGACCCGAGCCTCGAAGGAGGCGGCATTGGTGTTGTTCCGCATGGCTCGAGGTATCGATTTGCGTCAAGATTTAGGAAAAATAACCTTGCCGACCTTGCTGCTTCACGGCGATTTGGACACGATTTCGCCGCTCGAGTCTGCGCAGTGGTTGAGTACGGTCTTACCCAATGCCAAACTCGAGGTTGTTTTGGGAACTGGGCATGTGCCAATCATGACCCGTGCGGAAGAGGTGGCAAGGCACATCAACGCTTTTGGGATCGGTGGCGTAGACCAACAGTCAAAGTTTTAGCGCTTTTCGATCAGCGCGGTAGCGTCACCGACGGGCAACGGCGGCGCGAACACGTAACCTTGGGCTTGATCGCAACCCAGAAAGTGCAGTTTCTCGAGTTGATACTGGGTTTCGACGCCTTCGGCAAGAACTTCCAAACCGAGGTTGTGTGCCAGGGCAATAATAGTTTGCACTAAAGGAATGGCGTCGTTGCGGTTGGCAGAAATGCCAGAGGTAAAGGCACGATCCACTTTAAGCATGTCCAGCGGCAGGCGTTGCAAGCGCACCAAATTGGAATAACCCGTGCCAAAATCGTCAATTGAAAAACGCACGCCCAGTTTACGAAGTTCAAACATCATGTTTTCTGGAGTGGTGTCTTTGGACATGACCTGGGATTCCGTGACCTCGAGTTCGAGGTGTTTTGGAGCCAAACCGGTGCGCTCCAAGATGCTCGAGACGCCACCGACCAAATCGGTGTTCTCGAGTTGCACCGCCGAAAGGTTAACGGCAATCTTGTAATCGTGCCCAGCCTTGTTCCATTTGGCGGTTTGCAAACACGCGGTTTCGAGGACTTGTGCCCCGAGCGGCACGATCAAACCGCTGGCTTCGGCAAGTCCAATAAAACGGTCTGGCAGCACCAAACCGCGTTCTGGGTGATGCCAGCGTACCAGGGCTTCAAAACCGATCAGGCGTTCTTCGCCCAAATGAAATTGCGGTTGGTAAAAGACTTCAAATTCGTTGCGCTCAAGCGCCCGCCTGAGCTGGGCTTCAAATTCTAGAATCTCGAGTTCGTGATGGTCGGCGTCGCTGGCAAAAAACCTGGCTCGCCCGCGTCCTGTCTCTTTGGCACGGAACATGGCTAAATCCGCACGTGCAATCAAGTCGGTGGTGGTTTCGGCATCGCCTGGAAAGTTTGCCACGCCCATGCAGGCGCTGATCGACACCTCGTGACCATTTAAGTAAAACGGTTGATTGAAACTCTCGAGCACTTTGCGGGTCACTCGGGTCACGTATTCGCGGTCTCCGAGTATCAGAATTCCGAATTCGTCTCCGCCCATTCGTGCCAGCAAGTCAGTGCTGCGCAAACAGGTTTTTAAGCGTTTGGTGACAATACCAAGCAGTGCATCGCCCGCGTCATGCCCGAGGGTGTCGTTGACAAGTTTAAAACGATCCAAATCAATAAACGCCAGCGATAAAGGCTCGAGCCTGTGACGGGTGTTGTTGATGACCGTTTCAATGTGTTTTTTGAGCATCGTCTGGTTTGGAAGACCCGTTAAGGCATCGTAATAAAAAATATACTCGAGTTCGTCCTGGGCGCGTTTGCGATCTGAAATGTCCTCGAAGGTAAAAATGCTTTGCGCATCTACAGCCTTCGAGGCGGTGACCCTCGCCCAGAACAAACGTCCGTCGCTATGCAAAAGGCGCAACTCAAAAACCCCACCTTGATGCAGCAAGTCTTTAAGTTTGGCGGCATCGTCTTGATGCACCAAGTCAACCAGTGAACGCGAACGCCATTGCTCATCTGAAAAACCTGAAAGCTGCTCAAACGCCGCATTAACCTCGAGTGCGTTGGCATCAGTACCGACAACCACCATGCCGATGGCGGCATGTTCAAAGGCGCTTTCAAACGGAGAGGAGGAGGTCTTCATAATGCCCTATCCTAACGGTTTATTTGCCAACCCGAGCGAATTGTGAATTTAAAGTATTACAACACCATGCCCAAACGGTTAGGATGTTCAAACGTGTGAATCCTCCAGTCGATCAACCGCTTAACCAATCCATGCCACGTTCCGAATTGATCCGTGCCGCCGTTGCGGTTTTGATTGGCACGGCATTGCTGCGGCTTGCCGGTGGCGTGGCACTCTCGAGCTTGGGCTTGTACCTAAAATCTTTAGGTTCTGAGGGCGCTGAGGTGGCTTTCGTCGCGGCGGGTTACTACATTGCCGAGTTGCTGCTTGCACCCGTCTTTGGGGCGCTCTCAGACCGCGTGGGGCGTAAAATCTTTTTGGTTGCCGCCCCGCTTTTGGGAGCGGTGGCGCTTTTGCTCTATCCGTTAAGCTCGAGTTTACTGATTTTATTCTTGATTCGCCTGATCGAAGGCGTCTCGGCTGGCGCTGCCGCCCCTGCCACACTGGGTTATTTGTCCGACCTGACCGACGGTTCTAAATATCGGGGGCGAATCATGGCATTCTTCGAGATTGCCACCCTGTTTGGGCTGCTGCTTGGCGGTACTGTGCTCGGACCTCGGGTTTGGGATGCGTTTCATACCTCGAGCTACCCGATTCTGGCAGGACTGTACTTGCTGGGCGCGATGGTCTTCTGGTTTTTTTTACCCAACGTCGGTTTGCGGGTACAAAAGCGCCGCAAGTTTGCCGATTACACCCGTGTCCTCTCGAGCAAGCGCTTGCTGCGTTTTATGCCCGCCTGGATTGCCGCCACTGGCGTGATCGGCTTGTGGCTGGTTCATGTTCAAAACCAATTGTACGCGGGTAAAAACTCGAGCGTCGCGGGTCAAGCGCTGGTTGGATCGTTAACGGGTGCGGACATCAGTTTGGTGCTCGGCGCGTTTGGCGTGGTGTTCCTGGCAGGCTTGTACTACGGTTCGCGGTCAATTGAGCGCCGCAGCACCCCGATGCTTTACGCAGGCTTTGGACTGCTGTGGTTAAGCCTGTGCATGTTTATTCTCAACCATCCAGAATGGGGACTCGAGTTTGGTTTTAACATCAACCTGGGTTTTACCCAATTTTACGCTCGAGGTTGGTTCTTGCTGCTGTTGATCGGCGCGTTCTTCCAAGCTGGTTTTACGCCCGTCGCACTGGCGTACCTTGCCGATATTTCCCAAGACTTTCCCGAAGACCGAGGCGTGGTTGTTGGCTTGTACAGTATTTTTCTGGCAGGCGGAAATTTAATCGGCGGGTCGCTCTTGGGCAGTTTCTTCGTCGAACGTTTCAATTTTGATGGCATCGCCCTACTGACCCTGTTGTTCACATTTGTTGCTTTTGCCAGCGTCACCATTATTCGTCGCAACTCGAGCGACTGAGCATGAAATGCCTTGCCTGTGTGCTCCTAACATTCGCATTCAGTGCCTTGGCAAGTTCGAGCCTCGACAAACCAATCCTCGAGCCTCGCATGTACCTGCTGTACGGTTTTGAAACCGGCGACCCTGTGCGCGTATACTTTGAACGCAAACAAAAACTCGAGTTTAAAACCGTGCGCGTGCCAGGTTTGACCTTAAAACACTGGGACTATTTGAGGGCATTCGGCAAAGATTTGCTCGAGCTAGAATTTAAGATCACGCCCAACATGGACGCCGAATTTGATTCGGTTGTTGTGACTGACAGCAAAAACGTAACTCAAAAAATTGCTGTTGGACCCAGCCGAATCATGTACCTGAAACCCAAAAAAGACTACGAAATTAATTTTGAATTGTTGGAACAAATTCCCAATCAACACCTGTTTTTAGGGATCAATATGTTCAATGACAGCGCTCAGACCGTCACCATCGAACAACTGATTTACGCCCCAAAAACTGCCATTACCCACCAGATTTTACTCAATCCAAATTACGACCCGAAATGGTTTACCAAACTCGAGGCATGGTCAAAAACCAACAACCCAACCGCGCTGCCAGCAGGATCACACTTTGCCAACTCGAGCAACCTGAACTTAAAACTCGAGCCAGGAAAAGGTTTTTCTGCGGCTGTGGTCGCCGCCTCGTTTCAAGCGAAATTATTGTGCCAAAAAGGGTTGAACGCCAAACTCGAGGCTGTTTTTTTGCAACCCGTGGTGAAATACCGTGTCAACGGCAAATCGCAGTTGTACCCGATACCCGATAACGTGCAAGCCAATGTTTGCTTGTGAAGATTTAAAAATTGTGTAGGGTGCGCCTTGCATACCAACAACACGTGATTCACGGTGCGCACGGCGCACCCTACCAATCATAACCGAAAACGCCGATACGCTAACTCGAGCACCAACAACAACGCGCCCAAAACGGCTAACCAGGGCACGAGCGAGAACCCCGAGGTTTTACGGCTGGCTTCATAACCAGTTAAATTCTCGAGCATCCGTCCACCCGAAGCTTGGGCGATACGCCGTAAATTCTCGAGTCCACCGCCAATCTCGAGTTCACGGTTTTTGCTTTGCAAGCTCGTGCGTGCCAGCACCGCACCAGATTTCACGAGCACCAGACTGCCCGTGGTGTTTTTTGGGATTTGCGCCTCGTAACGTCCTGGCGCGGTTTGGGTCATGTTTAAACTTTTCCCGCCCACCCGAAGTTCGAGGCGTTGATTGTTGAGGTAACGGTTGCTGTCCACCGCGTCCACAATTGCGCTGCCGCCGTCCTGCGAGACTGA
Organism: Deinococcales bacterium; assembly: GCA_043775825.1. Classification (GTDB taxonomy): domain Bacteria; phylum Deinococcota; class Deinococci; order Deinococcales; family JAAFIG01; genus JANXTZ01. Next base: position 9,251 of record JAYVRX010000052.1, on the reverse strand, counting down.
AAGCGAGTACGGTGTCGGCGCTAGCTCGAGCCAGCGGGTGATCGTGCCAAGCAGGTTTGGCAGCTCTGTCCAGCGCGTGAAGGCATCATTCCTCGAGAGGTCGGCGGTCAGCGCCGCCGTGCGTCCCAAACCTTTGCGGGTCACTGCCAGCACGGGTTCGCGGTCTAAACCCACCAGAATCGCTTCGGCTTCTGGGTGCAAGGTCGTGGCAATGTAGGCGCTCAAAGCGGGCGGACGGCTGGAAACCCTTGCCAAAGGATGACGCACCAAGGTTGGTTTAAAAACCTCGAGCCTGACGACACTGCGGGTGGCGGTCAATGCCTCGGTGGTGAAAATTCTGGGCAGCGTGTCAATTTGCAGCGCCTCGTAATACCGTCCTTTGCCCGCCTTGGCAATCGCCTTCAAACGCGGCACGTCGGCGTCCGATCCAACCGCGATGCTCGAGGTGGTAATGCCGGCGTCATTGGCGGCTTTGGCGATGCCAGGAAAATCTGGAGGTGTGGCATTGCTTTCCTCGCTATCGGCAAGTTGTCCGTCGGTCAGCAAAATGATGTGCTTGATCGAGGCTTTGCGGTCTTTTAAAGCCTGAATGGCTTGCGTGTAGGCGGGTCCTAAAATCGTGCCGCCCTCGGGTTGCACATCCTGCACCGCCCGAATCATCTGCAACTTGTTGTTGTCGGTTGCGCGGATGGGTTTAAACACCCATTTTGCCGTGTCCGAAAAGGTAATCAAACCCAGCAAATCCTTCGGGTTTGCCAGTTCAATCACGTTGCTGACGCCCTCAAGCGCCAACTCGAGTTTCTGGGCGTTGCCGCTCGAACCCATCATGGATAAGCTGCGATCCACAATCATGACCATTGCCACGAGCGGCACATCAACCCGCGTGCGCAAATCGCTGGCGATGGGCATCAACTCTTCCAGTTTGGTCCGCGCCCAACCGCCCAAACCAAAACTTTTTTTACCGCCCGTGAACATCAGACCGCCACCGTCATTGACAAAACGTTCGAGCAACTGCAATTGCCCCCTCGAGTAATCCGTTGCCGCGCCCCGAATGATAATGGCACTGGCAGCCAAAGGCTCGAGGATGCTGGCGGGTGTACCCTCACGCACCACAAAACCCTGACCGCGCAAAAGCTTAACCATGGCGGGATCACCGATCACCAGCACATTGCCGCGACCTTCGACGCGCAAGCTTAAAGTTTTGTTGTCATCGAGTTTTGGTTGCTCAAAATTTGGTTCAATCTTCACCGCCAGCGCCGCCTCGCCCGGGTCAGGCACAACAAAATCAATTCCGACACTCGAGCGCCCCGCCGGTAAAGTCAGGGTTTGCACGGGCAGCGGCGCACCATTTAAACTTGGTAAGATTCGCACTTGAGCCGACTGAGACAAGCCAATCACCGCCGTCGCTCGAGCCGTCGCACCCTTGGTTAAAGAATTTGGCGCGATCAAATCCGCCACGCTCGCGTTCCCCCGCGACGTTAAAGGCAGCACGTCCACTGGCACTCCAGGCAGCCGCTCGAGCGCGTTGGCGGTGGTGCTGTTGCCATCCGAAACCAGCAAGACCCGAGTTCCCTCGTAAGCTTGCGCCACCTGAAGCGCATTGCCAATATCGGTCTGGCTCGTCTCGAGCGCATCACGCGGCGTGCCCGCCACACCCGCCTGACCTGCAAACTCGAGCCGAGCGCTGGCAGGAATTTGAGCCAAAGCCTGCGGTGCGGGACTGGCGGAATCGCTGACATCCGTCAAAATCACCAACCCAGCCCGAGCCGTCTCGAGGTTGGGACTGGACGCCGCGAACGCCAAAATCAGCAACGCAAGCGAGCGCAGCACACCCGTCACGCCACGCACAATTTGCGCTCGAGAGACGATCAAAGCCGCAATGAAAATGATGACAGCCACAATCAAAATCCAGGGTTGCTCGAGGTGCAAGATCATGAGGGACACCCAGTTATGTTTTGTTGAGCAGACACAAAGGGAATATCATTGCGCTGTTGCCCTCTCATCCCCGACCCTTCTCTCCTCGGAGAGAAGGGAGTCTTATTGCTTTCTCGAGTAACTGAAATACTGCTTTTTAAAACTTTTGCTGCCTGTTTTTGCAAGATGTTTAGAGCAATAAGTATTTGTTTTTCAAGATAGGAATTAAGCTCCCTTCTCCCGCCATGCGGGAGAAGGGTTGGGGATGAGGGTGGGGTAGGCAATTGTCTCTCGTGTTTGAGAGAAAGAATTTTTTTCATGACACACCCTTTGCACGCCAGAAATTCAAATTAATTCTTCCGCCACCGCGCAAGAACGCCTCGAGCGCCAAAGCGATTAACGCCAACAGTAACAACCAAGCTCGGGCGCTCGAGTCTTGAATGGCTGCGGCACTTAAATTTGAGGGTTTGGCTTGACCGAGTTCAAACACTTTGCTTTCACCGTTAATAATTTTGGTTTGCACGCTCGAGTTGAGGCTGGCGGTGTAACGCCGCCCTGAGACGTTGTAAACACCTGGAACGAGTGCTCTGGTTAAACCTGGGGCGCTCGAGCCATTTAAAATTACTTCGACATCGTTGCTGCTTGGCAGGTTCGCGCCGAGTTTGAGGGTTTCAACACCAATAAATTCCTCGAGCGCGTTAAAGATCAAAACTGGAAAGCTTGGGTTGGAACGCAAATCGCTGTCGAGCGGATGGGCGGCAATGTAGACGGCTCGGACGCCAGGCGCGTCACCGCGTGAAATAAAGGCGTTTGAGCCGACCCGAGCCAGAACATTCCAACCGCCGTCAAGCATTTCTGGAGCTGGGACGCTCGAGATTCGGGCACGCACGCCCTCAAGGTTGGCAAAACGCAGCAAACCACTGGTGGCATCCCACCCCGAGACAACCTCGAGTTTGGGCAGCGTTTGACCTTTGATTGGATTTTGTGGCGCAAGCGGCGCAAAAATAACGTAATTGCCGGCAGGTAAACTTCTGGGCACAACGCCAACCAGCACCATCGCGTCAAACCCCGCACTCGAGGCTGGCGGCAAGTTTTGCACGGCGGCACGAACCCCAGGCACGCTGACCACCGCACGAAGTACATCGTCCTGCTGAGGGCTAACCAGTACCCGTCCCGCGCCTTGAACGGCAAACGCGCTGTCGTCCAACTCGAGGGCATCCCGATTTTTGGGCAAACTCAGTTTGTACTCGCCCGGTTCGACTTCGACCTTTGGCGTCCAAATGGCTCGTGCCCCACCAGAAACCCGCAATGATTCCGAGGCAATCACTTTCCCGTTGCGCTCGAGCTTGACTTGCACGGTTTTGGGACTGTTGGCGCTCGATTCAATCGCGGCGAACAACTGCTTGCCGCGCACCTGAAACGCGGTAATGCCAAGGTTATCACCGTTGCCACGCCCTGCATGAAAAAAACCTGCAAAACCCGTTGGCGGCTCGAGACTCGAGAACACGTGCGTCTCGGCATTCGGCAGCAATGCCGCCGCCAGTTTGATTGCCCCCTCAAGGTCACTGCTGGCATCGCCCGACTGAAGTTTCTCGAGGTTTGCACGGGCTTCAGACACACTTGCACTGGCAACCACGGTTGCGCCCAAACCCGCCCGCACGATCACCACGCGCCGCGCACCCGATAATAATTTTTTTGCCTCGAGCAACGCCGCCTCAAAACGGCTGGGTTTGACATCCGTGCTGCGCATCATCGCACTGGCATCCAAAATAATGGCAATGTCACGCCCTGGAAGCTCGAGCCGAGGACTGGCAGCACCCAAACTCGCGGCGATCACGGTCAAGAGTTGCAGCAACAACAAAATGTTTGGGGAAAATCTTGCTTTGCGGCTCGGGGCTTCCTCCCGCGACCACAACCACAGTGCACTGACAGTACGTTCACGGCGGGCTTGACGAATAAAATGCAAGGCAATCACCACGGGTACGAACAGCAACCCCAGCAAGAACAATGGCGCGGCAAAAGTCAGCATGAACCGAATTGAATGCTACACCTCGAGCATGGCAAAACCGTGACGAAAGCATTTTTTGTCGCGCCCGCAAAAACGCATTGAATTGCACGGCGTGGTGTTTGACGGGTACGTGCCGTGTTCGTGGGTGTTGAAACTCGAGGAAGAAAGTGGTTTGAAGGCGTTTTGGGAAGCTCGAGAAAATCCCCAATGCTTTTTTTGCATTGAGGATTGACAATTAGAGAATCAATGTTTCTAAGATTATTTCAAGGTGAAATAACACCAATTTTTGTGCCTTTTAAGTACCAGATTTTCCCATTGGAATCTGCGATCAAATCTGTTGCTTGTGAACCATACACGGCTGGAGACAGTATGACGCTTCCTGTCGTCCCTACCGTTCCAGTCAGGGTTGTACGTTGCACGGTGTCATTGAAACCATAAAAAGCGCCATTGCCTGTGCACCAAAAAGCACTATCAGATGCTCGAGCAATTCGAGTCCCGCCGCAAGTACTTGTGTACGTGGTGGCGGCAGTGCCGTTGGGATCTACTCGAATAAAACCGCTCGAGTATTGGGAAATGAGCCAAAATGCTCCATCAGAGAAAACCATTCCCGCCAAACCAGAACCAGCGGTCATTGCAGTAATAGAGCCAGTTGGAGTGACCTTGCCGTATCCGCTCGAGTTTGTGAACCAAATATTGCCGTCGAGTCCTAGGAGCATTTCGTTGATGGTTGAGAACGAAGTGCTGATTCCAATTCCGCCACCAGTCAGGACGAAGGTTGTTGGATTTGAACCATCGGTTTGCATTCGGGTAATGCTGCTGCTGTCACCCCTGGCAATCCACAAATTACCATCTGAACCCACCGCAATCATTTGGGCGGTAACACCTGTCGGCAAGGCAACTTCTGTCACAACGTTGGTTGTGCTAACACGCAGAACTTTTGAATCCAAGGCAATCCAGACGTTACCCGCCGTATCGAGTGTCGTGTCGCGCACCGAGTAAAGCGACACGCCAGTTAAGCCAACTCGAGTGATTGTTCCCGCACTGGTGATCTTGGCAAGCGAAACGGGCGGGGTTAGGTTTGAATTTTCCTCAATAAAGTACACTGCACCGTTGCTCGAGGCAAGTAATTTTGACGAGTTTGCCACGTCAAATTCTTGAACGTCGTAATAGGTAAATTTCGAGAGTGCCGAAATTGTTGATGTCCCTCGAGCATTGCTGAGTTTGATGTCCACCACACCTGGCGTTCCTGCTGGAACAATAACCTGCATTGAATTTGCGCCTTGCAGGGTTTTGCTGGTGGCTTCGACGCTGCCAAAGAACACTGAAGTATTGATGTCAAAGTTAAAGCCGTTAATCGTTAGGGTGTAACCACCATTTTTTGCTCCACCAGAGGCGGAAAGTTGTGAAATTTCTGGGTGAAAATCCAGTACGGCGGTGGCTCTCGAGGTGGTCACTTCGCCAGTTTGATAGCCTTGAATTGCTGTTAGGTACACAGCATAAGTATGGCTCGAGTCAAGGGTTGGTGTGTTGAGATAGCCTGACGAGGAAACCACTTGTTGATTTGAAACCACAAATTGTCCTGTGGTTTGATCTTTAATATCTACTTGGAGACGGGAGTTGATGTCATATGAATTGAAGCTCGGAATGTTGTCCCAGGTCAAATTGAGTTGATTGTTTTGGAATGAAGTAATTTTAAGATTTGTTGTTGAAGGCAATTTCTTGGTGGTATCTATCGTAAATGTTGATGTGCTGCCCGTATCGGTTTGAATCTGATACGAACCATTTACGGCAGGAATTTCACTTAACAGACCAAAAGAAATTGAATTCAGTGACAATGAACCGTTTAAGGGTTGATTGTTGTTCCAGCCGCTTGGACCAGTGATGGTGTAATTCAAAGTTGCAAGCGAAGTACCAGGAGCGCCCTGGTAACGTATCCGCACTGCCGTTCCCAACGTCGCATCTTCGAGGTTAAAAGTTCCACCTATGGCTTCAAAACCATAAGTAGAAATAGTCGTATTAACCGCGTTAATGGAGTAATTTCTGACCGTAACGGAGATATTTGTTCCGTAAAGATTCAATTTCTTTGCTGTTACAACACCGCCAGGTGTAACTTCAATACTGCTTGGGTCGCTCGAGGTCCAAACAAAATCTGGGTTGGGAATTGGTGTTCCATCAGGTTCGACAGCGGTGGCTTGCAGTGTTACGGATTTACCAATCTCGAGAGATGTGGTTGGGTTGGTGATCGTGATTGTGCCACCACTGGCAGGTGTAAATTTCCAAACGACATCAGCAGGAATCTCTGATGGTTGAACAGTGAAAGTACGAACATCTGTGCCATTGACATATTCGATTAAGAAGGCATTCCAACCTTTGGCGAAATCCCAATCGATAGTCAATTTACCGATGCTATTGGCTGTGGTGGTGTTGCAAGTTCCCTTGACCTTGCCATTTTGATCAGCGTAAAAATATTGCACAAACTTACTGCCAGCTTGAGGAGGTCCAGTAAATGTCGGACTCGAAAAATTCGATTGCGCTAGAGTTCCACTAACAATTCCCGTTGAAGTCACAACGGACAGTTGATTGAGTCCCGAAAAAAGTATATTTGAAGGTGTGGAGACAATTGTCGTACAGCTTGGTCCAAAATTGGGAGATGTGAAACTCGCAGTTGGTGGTGCGACCAATGGCACGTTAAATGCACCATTAGCATCCATGTTTCCTGAAAGAATATTCTGAAAACTCCCATTAACAACAGTGCTTGCTTTCACCAAACGCGTCCCTCGAGTCCAGGGTGCAATTGTTCCAGATAAATTTGTTAGTGCAACGGGTTCGGCAACAGTCACAGTTGCGGTCTGCGTTGTGTTGCCTTGTCCATTCGTGGCAGTGATGGTGAAAGTTTTGGTTGCAGCAACGATGACATCTTTACTTAAGCCAGTGACAACACCTACGCTGTTGTCAATACTGATCGAATCCGCCCCCGTCACTTGCCACTCAAGCTTGCTAGTACCGCCACCAATTGGTAGGGAGCTTGGTGTTGCTGTAAACGAAGCAATCACTGGTTTTTGCAGAACTGTAACCGTGACCGTTTTTGTTGAAGTACCGTTTGAGTTTGTAGCAGTTAACGTAAATGTTTTGGTGGTGCTGACGTTTACATCTGCGCTTGTGCCAGTCACAACGCCCACGCCGTTGTCAATGCTGATTGAATCTGCGCTTGTCACTTCCCACTCGAGTTTGCTCGAGCCACCACCCAATGGAAGTTCGCTGGGGACAGCTTTGAAGGCTACGATTGTTGGTTTTTGTGCGACTGTCACAGTCGCTTTTAGGGTTGTACTGCCTTGCGCGTTCGTTGCGGTCAGTGTAAAAACTTTGCTGACATCTACGGTAACGTCTTTGCTCGTGCCAGTCACGACGCCCACACCATTGTCAATATTGATCGAATCTGCACCTGTGACCTGCCACTCGAGTTTGCTTGTACCGCCGCCCAAAGGTAAAGAGCTTGGCGTTGCCGTGAACGATGCGATGACTGGTTTTTGAAGGACGGTTACAGTCACCGTTTGCGTTGAATCGCCTTGTGCGTTTGTGGCAGTAAGGGTGAAGGTTTTTGTGGCTGTAACACTGATATCTTTACTTAAGCCAGTGACAACACCTACACCGTTGTCAATGCTGATTGAGTCTGCCCCCGCAACTTGCCATTCGAGCTTGGTCGTGCCGCCGCCGACTGGCAGTGTGCTTGGTGTTGCCGTGAAAGACGCGACGAGAGGTTTTTCTGGGGCTGGACAGGCAACGAGCACAAGGCTGAGCAGCAATCCGAGTAGGTTGTAACGTTTAAACATGGGATATTTCTCCTAAAAAGTGGGCTTAAGGTGAATAAAAAATGAATTCTGTGAAACTTTCAACTTCACAAACTATACCGCAAAATTTTTGCAATTCAATACGCAAATAGCCTTATGTATTGAATTCATACAAATCGGTAGTCTTAAAAACAATTTTGGTCAGATGATCTCGAGACTCGAGCATTCCAACCAGAGACGCTCACCGATTTAGTTACGTTTGGCAAGCCTGAATGGTACGAACCGAAGTTTCAATTCGGTTCTTGAGGAAAATCTAAGCTGCAACTTTTCCCATCTCGAAAATCGCTCGGTTCACCGCATTATGCTCGAGAAAATCTTGTTGGTATTGGGCTGGAACGCGTTCCGTGTTGATTTTCAAAACCTAATTCACCAGTGTTTCCAAGTGCTATGGCGCTAAAAACACCATCCAGAATCTCGAGTTTCTGGATGGTGTTGCGTGTTATGTCTCAATGATTTTGATTCTCGAGATTGAGTGTTTAAGTTTGGGAATTATTGGCATTGGACAAGTAGATCGTCTATGTACCAATACTCACTCGCGGTTGTGCCTGTCGGTATAAATTCAAACTGAAGAACGTCATTACTTGCGTTTGCTGGGAAAAACGTTTGGTCCAGTAAGATATTTTCAAAGCGTGGACTACCGTTCGTACCATAGTTGAGTATGGCAATAACTTGAAAGGGGCTAACGTCTGTAGCAAGGGTAACTTTCAAAACCCCAGATCCTGCTGAACCAAATCGACTGTAAAAACTTAGATATGTTTTCCCATCGCACGGTGAATTTCCAGGCACTGGAAATTGTGGAGAGTTCACGAACAAACGTTTTCCAGCTTCTGCTCGGTTGGCAACGCTGACCATGCCCAAAGTTAATCTGATCCAGAAATCATCACCTTGCGAATTTGTACCTGTTGACCAGCCACTCGGTAGGGGATCACCCACGCTAAAATCCTCGAACAATCACTGACTAGGTTGTACGTTAAGCGTGAAGGCAACAGTTTTCGGCGTGCTCATGCCTGGGTGCGAACCAACAATGGTGATCGGATAACTTCCCAAAGCGACGCTCGAGTCAAGTTTGATGTTAAGTGATGCAACTTGTCCTGGGTACGCGAAGGTAGGTACAGCACTTGCACCAGATGGCAGTCCAGTCACACTGATGTCTACTTTATCTCCGAAGTCATTTTGTGGGTCTGCAATGCTAACGTTCAGATTACGGTTTGAGGTTTGTGTCCCTATTGGCTTTGGAATCCAGAGGGTATTAGAGCTTGGATTTTCTGGATTGCTGAGATTCATGCTGAAGTCGGGTTGGACTACTTCGATGGTAAAACTTGCGCTGACATTGCGTTCGCCTAAGTTGGTAGTGGAAATCACCACTTTGTTTGGACCAAGGGTTGGATTGGGTACACTTTCGTGGACATGAAGTTCGGTTCAAAATAAGAACTGGAGAACATCATGTCAAAACAAATCAAAACGTACACGCCAGAATTTAA
>JAYVRX010000051.1:0-94177 GCA_043775825.1 Deinococcales bacterium | reverse complement strand
AGGGGCTGGAGTTGGCGGTGTGATGCTGCCAGGGGTGCTAGGAGGGGCTGGGCTGGTTGGGGCTGCCAGAGTGCTGACGGAAAGACCAATGCTCGAGCTGAAGGAGGTTGTAGGAGCCTCGAGTTTGATGATGGGATTGTTGGTGGCGCTGAAAGGGGCAAGCAGACTAAATGAATCTCCTGCCAGACCATCGGCAAAACTGAAGGTTTGATCTTTAACTAGGGCAGAATATTGTGTTGCCCAAGCCTCACAATAGGAAGTAAAATCAGAATGGTTCACGAACCTTTGTGTGCAAACTTTATTTGAAATTGGTGTGGAAATTGTTTGTACGTCACCATCAACTGTTGTGGTGCTGAAACCTTTTGATCCAACTTGGCTTGAGTTTGTAAAAGCACCAAAAGGTGTGCCTGAAGGGACTGCTTGATTCTGAAAATATCGTGTTGAGGCGGTGGCGTTTACTTCACCCTGAAATGAAAGAATCGATTGACCTAAAGGATCGAAACGAAACTTCAAATGAACTTGAGAGCGTTTTTTCTCGAGCCAAGAAGAATAATCACCGCTTTGATCACTTACATATTTTTCAATGTTTGTAATAACTTCTGTCATGATCCCAGAAAACTCTGCGGCTCGTCCATCGGCATCGTAGCGTTTATTGCCGTTCAAAAATGGCAACTCTGTTCCCGAAGTTGGCGGTGTTCCAGTAATGGTTCGTCCCAAACGATTGCCCCTCGAGTCCAGGGTGTAATTCACAGAATATGGCGGGGGAGTATATCCAGGAAAAACTGTACTTCTGGTTTCGCTCGTGACTGAGTTGACTGCGTTATAAGTATTCGTTTCTGTCTCGGTTTTCTTTGGGGGAGCAGAAGGTGAATTCATGTCGGAAAAAACATTGACTAAACTTGATCGATTACCATAATTATCGTAACTTAGCGTGTCAATCGACCTGTTGTTATAAATCCCTTGGTCAGCTCGTCCAGTGTAATCTGTTCTAGATTCAGTCGTAGATCCATTCGCGTCGTATTTTAAGTTTGTGTCTTCATAATTGGTGACAGGTTGAAGGCTTGCCGTACCAGCAATATCCGAATGGGTTTTTGCGGTCAAACCACCAATGGTTAACGTCCGTATGGTCGAACGCCATATTTTGTTGTCACTGGTTGTAATCAGGGTGTCTGTGCTTGTACCAGACGCGCCGTAATTGGTGTTCGTTCGGGTGGGAACATTGCCTAGTGTCAAAGTTGACGTGTTGAAAACAGCACCGTTTGAATCGTTGTTGGTAATCACCCGTCCTCGAGCGTCGTAACTGTAGGTTTGCGTTCCGACGCCCACACCGTTGTTGTACACGCTGGCAGTGGATTTACGACCATCAGCAAAATAAGCGTATGTGGTTGATCTGTTTCCATTGGTTGTATTGACGTCTTGGGTGGTGGAATCATTGACGGTGGTACTTAAAAGTTGATCGCGTTCATTGTAGGTACTGCTCGAGATTGCCAAACCGCCCGTTCCTGTCGTGCGAAACCCAACGAGCGCAGCGCCTGTATCCCCCAATCGCGGAATGTAAACGGCGACATCGCGTTTCTGGCTGGCTTCTTTGCCCGTGTTGGTGTACGTGTACTCGAACACATCCCAAGTTTCAGTTCCAGATTTTTGATAGTTTTTAATGATTTTACCGTTCGCATCGTAATTCCAGTGCGTTTCATACGTTGGGGCTAGAATCGTTCCGCTCGAGGTTGTAATGCTGGCGTAAATGCTTGCCAGACCATCAAAAGCCCGTTTGTACCTTAAGCCCAAACCGTTGTAGGTGTTGTTTGAGGTGCTTTCAACGCCCGCAGGACTCACCGATACTTCTGTTAGGCGTTTCCCACCAACTGAAAGCGTGTAGGCTTGCAAATTCCCTTGGGTTACGGTTGGGCGGTTGCTGGCGGTTATCACCCCAAGTTGCGCCCAGAAAATCGTTCCACCGTAATCATAACCACCCTCGGCAACCAGTTCACCGTCCAAACGGTAGGCTTTACCTTTGTGCGCCGTTGCAATAGGTTCTGGCAGTGTGATCGTTCCTATCGCTATTGCCACGCTGGGTTTGGCGGGTTTGCTTTCAATACTGACTTTGCCCATGCTGTTGTACGCGTAGGCGGTAATCAATCCACCCTCGAGTTTTCGGCTTAAATTGCCTGCCAGGTCGTATTCGTACACGGTGGTTAAACCAGCGTTACTGACCCCATTGAACGCGCCGTAACCGTTCGGGAATGCGCCACTGTCGGTGGTGTTGCCCGCTCGAGCCTCTTTGGTTTCTTTGCGTAAATTATCCCAACCGTCGTACACAAATCTGGTGGTAAAACCGTTCGCGTCGGTGATGCTGGTTTGCTTGCCCCTGATGTTATACGTTTGCGTGATCGTGGCGTTCGCACCGTTTTGATCGGCTGGTAGAATGGTGGTCAGTGGTCTTCTAGTAAAGTCATATGTGTACGTGGTGCAAGGGTTGGTAAGGTCATTAATACCAATTTCACAACTTTGGGTCGGAAATTTCCGAGTTCCATAAATAAATGATTTGGTTGCAACGTAACCAGTTGGGCTACCAGTAGCTGCGAACGTTGCGGGTGTTCCAGAGGCATTATCGGGTTCATTGACCGAAGACAGCAAACCGTCATTGGTGTAATTGTAATATTTACGGGTTGTACCACTTGGGTTGCTCGAGGTGATCGAATCGGTTTCGGATTTCACTGAACCGTACAGGGTGTATTGCACTTTTTTACCTACACCGTTCGGGTCGATGGTGCTGGTCAAGCGTCCTCTGGCATCGTAGGTCATGCTGGTCACGGCGGTGTTTGCATTGTTTTGCATGTGACTTGTACAATCTGCCAGTCCATTGCAAACGCTTCGGGTTTGGCTGGTCACGTTGTCCATGCCGTCGTAGGTGATGGCTGTGGCGTACCCGTCTGGGTCTATGGTGTTCTTTACTCGGTCCCAAGTGTCGTATTCAAACGTGGTTTTGGCTTCGGAAGTCGCAACGGTTGTCTGGGTGCTTCTGGTGTTAACCATGCTGTTAAACGTGGTCAGGTCTACCGTGTCATGCAATATCTTACGCTCGAGTGTCTTACGTCCCAGGTTATCGTAAGTAAATTCTGTGTATGGTCTTCTCGAGTCAGTGTGTGCGCCGTAGTTTTGCATTCCTGTCGTTGGCATTGCCGCGTTTCGCATGACCGGACTCAAGGCTTTGACCACGTTGCCCAGGCTGTCGTAAGCAATAAAACTCGAGCGATCTTCACCAGCCGTAATCATCTCGAGGCTGTTGTCGTTCACCCGTATTGGTCTGTCGTAAGGGTCGAAAGTGGTGTTGATGTAGTATGATCCTGCGCCGTTTGTAGAATGTGTGACGGCAGTAACCCGACCTAGCGAGTCCACGTTTTTATATTGGCAGTGATTTGCCAATCCGTTGCTTGGATCAACACTGCATTCAAATTGCGGTGTGCCTGATAAACTGTACACCATCGGATTCTCAGCATTGTTGGGCAATTTGGTGTACACCACACGGTCTAGGGTGTCATAACTTAAGTTTGTTAAAAAGCCATCGGTGGTGGTGCTCGAGACCCGACCAAAAGCGTCGTAATTTAAGGTGGTGGATTCGTGAGGTGTTGTGACGCCGCCGTTGCCCGAACCTTCGCCTTTAGAAATACCTGCTACCCGACCTGCATTCGCACCCGTAATGTAGTACGTGTAATCGGTGGTGTTCGTGTTCGCGGCTTCCCAACTCGAGTCTAACTCGCCTGTGGCGTACCAAAACCATTGTTTAAAAGAGGCAGTTCGATCATATTCGTAAATGTCTTCAAAGGTCTTCTGACCAAAGCCGTTAAATCCAGTCATGGTCACTCGGTCTTTGCGGTATTCATTTCCAGATGGTGTTCCGTTGGTTTTCTGATCGCTTGAGAGTGCGCTCACACGGTTTTCAATGTTGACATTGCCGTACCAGTCATAATAATAACCTATAGAATGTTGACCATCGTTACTTGCGTTAATTAAATCGCCATATTGTTTTGCTTCACGAGTGCTTTGGATATAATTTGCATCCGTACTTGGCATGTAAGGTTTGTACGATGTTCCATCCCAGTATGAATACGTTGTGGTTTTTGTCGTCAAGGTTGGACTGGTACGTTCTTGCTTGGTCACCCGCCCCAGTTCATCTATGGTGCTAATGTTACTGAACTTGATCGCTAGCGTTCCAGAATCCGCGTTTTTCGTGTCGCTGGTTACGCTCGAGATTGGTTTGAAAGTTTGGGTGCTTACCGTGCTTGTGTGATACGCATAAGTTGTGTCGGTTTGTACGTTCGAGTATTTGTAATTCACCCCATCTCGAGTTCCTGATAAGGCTGGGGTCAGGCTTTGGGTGCGTTGGTTATCAATGTTGTACGCAAACGTTTGACTTCGTTCTGGCGTGTTGTTCGTTGCGGCGGTTGGGCTGGTGAAGGTCGCTTGTTTGACTACATTTCCAGCTTGGGTTGGGTTTGAAGCACTTACTGCACTTTCAAAATCGTAGGTGTATTGTTCTACACGTCCACTGGGTTGCGTAACGCTTTTGGTACTGCCGTTGCTGGTGTACGAGTACGTCCATTCCAACCACCTCGAGGCTGGCGCTCCGTACCAACTGTTCAATCGAAGCCAAGGGCTGTCTTCCAACACGCGTTTCTTCATCAGTTGATTGGATGCGTTCATCAGGTACTGGGTTTCTTTGTGGCTGTTAATGTTGCCATTCTCGTATTGCTCAACGGTCACATTTTTCCCGCCGTAAGCATTGGTGGTTGTTCCGTAGATGTAAGTGATTGCAGGTTCGACATTCGTGGCTAAGGATGCGGTGGCGGTGTAATCCGTGTTTCCAATATCAACCGTGTTCACGCCTGTCACGCGGTCTGCATTGTCATATGAGTAAACAGTTGTAATCCGCCCTTGCGAGCCAACGATTGGGCGCTGGACAGCTTGCAGCACAACACGTCCACTGGTTTGTTGCACATAAAAGAATCGGTTGGTTCGAGTCTCATAATTGCCACTACCAGTTCCTCGACCACTGTAAGCGCCGTACTGCACATGACTCAACACACGTTGTCCACCAATGGTGGTGTAAAGGAACGCAGTACCTCGAGCGAGCAATCCATCAGGTTGAATCAAATGCGAGATTTGAAGGAGTGTCCCGTCAGTGGTGTTCCAAGTGTATGTAGTTTTACGACCCCATTGATCTTTAACTTCACTGATTCTGCCGTATCCCGTCGCATCGTACAAAATCTCAGTTTTTGGTGTTCCTGCCGCAGGACTGGCTGTCCAAGCTGTCGCGCTCGAGCCTTCAGGGTCGGCATTGTTCTTCGCGCCCCAGTATTGTTGGTATGGGTTTTGCGCGTAATCGGCGTACTCACCATCGTTGTAAAAACTGACTCGAGCGCCGCCGCCGTCGTAGTAATGGGCTATCGAATTCGATGCTGCTCGAGCGACCAGCACAATCCAGGTTTGCGCGTATTGAGTGCCTGTTTGGACGCTCGAGTTGTAAAACACGACATTGCTGGTGCTTTGGTAGCGTTGAATCCAAGTTGGGGTGTTTGCCCAGACGGGTGGAGCAGTCAGTTTAGCAAAGGTTTGAGCGCTGGCATCACCCGAATAGAGCACAAAATTGGCTGGTGCGGTTGCTGTGGTTAAGACTTTGGTAAACCCTCCAAGGCGTAATCTCGAGGTCAGTTGCCATTGCCCGCCTGTGCTGGGCGTGGCAGTTGTGCCTATACTGTCTTTGGTTTCGTCGCTGGCGGTCAGTTGGTTATTACGGCTTAAACCTTCAACTGCCACATACGCATTGCCGTTGGCAAGGTTAACGGCATCGCTGACTTCACCAAAGCCTGGCGCACTAAAATTGGTCACCTCGAGCGGCATTCGGCTGACTCCAGCGCCTGGTCTAATAATGTTCTGCGAGACTGCCAGGGCGGGTGTGCCGATTTGGTTGAGCATCATGATGAGGGTGAGAAGCCAAGCGATTCGTCGTTGGAGTGTTTTGCTGAACATGCCTTCACCTCGTGCGGGATTGGGGTTGATGCTTGCGATTACGCCAGCTTTGGTGATTGGGTAAAGGCTGCTACTGTACCCTTAGTAAATCACACAATGTGAAACCTGTGAAGTGCCGCTATTGGAATGCGTGCAAGACACACCCGTTCGATGAACTTGATTTTCAGAATTATTATTGTTCTGGGTTTCCAAAGCCACCAACGCAGGGCGCTCCTGGTTCTGGGGCTTCACGATTTTGTTCAAATTTTTGCATGAAGGCTTTTAATTTGGTTTGATCCACTTTTTTTAACCGCATTTGAGCACCCCAAGCATTGGCAACCACGGGTTCGGTTTGCCCCAAATACGGTGAAACCAGCAAGTACGTGTGACCTTTTACCAGTGCATAAAGCTGTTTTAAAGTTTTTCCTTCGAGCTTTGGGTTGTAGGTAAGCCAGACCGCCCCATGCTCGAGTGCGTGAACGGCATAAGTGTCTTCGAGTGGGGTGCTGTAAATCCCACAGTTTTGCCAGACTGGACGGTGATTGCCGCCTATTGGCGGGGATTGGGCGTAAACCACATTGCCGTAAACGTGATCGCGTCCAAGTTTGCTGAAATAGACCACATCGCCTGGTTTTAGACCATTGATGTTGTTTGCGGGACGACTTAACAAGAATGCTAAAGCCACCAATACGCAAGCCACAATCACCAAACCTGCTCGAGTTGTAGCATTCACTGATTCACACCGTACTCCCTACTGGTCAGCATTGCTAAATCATGTCAGACTGACCAATAACATGCAAACTTCCCCCTCTTCCTCAATTCTTTCCATTGCCAAATCTCGGGTTTGGCTTGGCTTGATGACCAGTCTTTTGCTGGTTGCCTCGCTCGCTATCGCCTCGAGTTTTTCGGTGACTTGGGTCGTGCGGGGCGATGCGTTGCTGATTCGGGCGGAAACCCAAATTCGCTACTCGGTTGATTATGCCGAACGAACGATTCTCATCCCCGATGCAAAACTTGCGCCAGGTGAACCCAGAGAACTCCCAGCCTCGATTGGCGGGGTCTTGATTGAACGTGAGGGTGGGCTGACTTTAAAAATGTCTGGGGCGTTTAATACCAGCGTTAGCGTAGATGGTAAGACATTAATTATTGCCAAAGGCACACCGCCCAACAGCAACGTGCTCGAGGGTAGCGATGGGCGTGTGCCTGTCATTTTTTACTTGTCCTACGCCGACCCTGGACAGGTGGCGACTTTACTGATGGATTTGTACCCCAATTTGGTGTTGAAAGTCGATCTGCGTCAACGGGCACTGATTACTCGGCTCACGCCAGAGGATCGTGTCACCTTACAAAAAGCCATTGCGCTGCTCGATGTGCCGCGTCCGCAAGTCATGTTTGAAGCCGAGGTGCTCGAGGTGAACCGTTCGGTCACGCAATCTTTGGGAATTGATTACTCTAAACTTTTAAGTCTTAACTTTCGTTTTGCCGAGGGTGCTCTCGCGCCTGGTGTGGTGCGCCCTGGTACATTCACCCGTCAACCAATCTCGCTCGAGGTTGGAATCCAATTCTTAAAATCCAATGGTGCGGCGCGGACGTTGGCGCGACCTCGGGTCGTTACAATTGATGGGGTCGAGGCACGTCTGAATGCCACTCAAACCCGTCCGATTCGGGTGGTGCAAAATGGCAACACGACTTTACTCAACATCACCACGGGCATCACCATGCGCTTCTTGCCCAAAGTCACCCCAGATTTTAGCATCGAGAGCCAACTCTCGATTTCGGTCTCGAGTCCTACCGAAGTGGTGGACAACGTGCCAGGTTATGCCACGCGTGAAGCCAACACCACGGTTCGGGTGCGCAACGGCGAACCGATTGTGATTGGTGGTTTATTGGAATCTCGAGTCACCGAATCGCGCACGGGCATTCCAGGTTTGATGGATATTCCTATCGTGGGGGCGTTGTTCAGCACGAACGATACCAGCGAAACCAATACCGATTTGATTATGATTATCACCCCAACCATTGTTGGGCAAGCCCCAGGATTAAATCCTGTCCCTGTCGTCCCTTCAACGCCTACCAGTCCGCCTGCCGAACAACCATGAAAAAAATTATTTTTCTGGTGTTGATTTTTTTTCTGGTGTCATGTGTGCCGGTCAGTCAAAAAGTGGAATACAAGTTTTTGCCTTTGAATGAAAAGGCAGGACTCGAGTTGGTCAAACCTTTCAAAGAGCAACTGAAAAGTCTCGAGATTCAACTTGGTACGGGCGTCGCGTATCAATACGATGGCAATGACAGCAGGGCTTTCCTGGTGGTGGTGGACCGTTTTTATCAAGAACACCCAAACTTTTGTCCAGTCTTGGAAAATGGTTTTCTGTACCTCGAGAATCAACCAGGCTTGTTCATGACGCTTGCCGCACCGCTCGAGCCGCAAGTTGGTAATCCAGTGATTGCTTTGGTATACGATCAGACCTTTAAGCCTAAGTTGACTTTTGTCAGTTTGAAAGGCTCGAGCCGAAAGGTCTTGGCGGTCAACAAATGTCTCAACCCTGCGCGTTAAAAGCTACTGTTTGATTCTGCGGGCAGACAAAAATGATTGAACCCACCCCAGAGCAACTGGCGGTGCTGATGCTCGAGACAGTGTGGGATTTGCAGGGCTGTGTTGCTCGAGAAATCAGAACTTGCTACGGTTGTCGTGATGCTCGAGATTTACGTACTATCACCAAGCTCGAGAATCGCTTATGATCGTTTATGCACGTTGAATACCACAATTGGTTCTCGAGCGCCCTGGGGCATGACATGAGCTTTAAGGTTTACGGTCACTACGGTCAACCGGTGCTGGCTTTCCCCGCGCAGGAAGGGCGCTATTACGACTTCGAAAATTTCGGCATGGTCGAGGCTTGTAACGCATTGATTGAAGCGGGGCGGGTAAAAATTATTGCGGTTGACGGCATCGATTGGCAATCTTGGACCAACCAGACGACACACCCAGCAGACCGCGCAAGGCGTCATGAAGACTATGATCGCCATATCATGCAAGAAATCGTGCCGTGGGTGCAAAACAACACGGGTTTAAAAACCATGTGGACGACGGGTTGCAGCATGGGCGCATTTCATGCCTCCAATTTTTTCTTTAAACACCCAGACGCTTTTGATGGCTTAATCGCGTTGTCGGGTTTGTACCAACCGCACGATTTTGTTGGCGACACGGGCGGCGAGACGGCGTACTTTAACGCGCCGTTGTGGTATCTCGAGCACATGACCGACGAACAGACTTTAAACCAGTATCGAAACTCGAGGCTTGTCTTTTGCACGGGTCAGGGCGCGTTTGAGGACGCCATGATTCGTGATACCAAAGCCATGCAATCGCTTCTCGAGCGCAAGGGCATCCCTGCGAGGGTGGAATTCTGGGGACAGGATGTCAATCACGATTGGGTTTGGTGGCGCAAGCAATTGCCGTATTTTTTAAATGAATTGCTTGGGTAATTAAAAACCCGCGCCGACAATTGTGCGCGGGTTGAATATAAAAATACAGTGGTTTCCGTATTCATTGATAAAAAAGCTACGCTTTTTGACCAACTCCTACTCCAACCACTGTTCGTTTCTTCTCGCACAGCTCGCGTTTTGGTTGATAAACTTCGTTTATCAACCAAAACGGAAATCACTGTAGATGTTATCCGCGACGATGCTCGAGGAAAATCGTTTGAATCAGCGCCAGCGCAATCAAACGCTCGTCGTAATCGTCGTTCTCTTCGGCTTTGACTTGCTCGAGGGTAAAATTTCGTTCAAAAAAACTGCGTTTTTTAGAGATGATGTAACGCAACACGCCCTGTTCATCCTCGAGCAGATACCTTGGATTGATGAACATGCTAATAAATGGTCCGATCAAATCAATTTCACCTAAGATGGCATCAATTACCTTGATCCAAGGATTTTCTTCACGAATTTTAAACACGGTTTTATCGTTGGCATCGGTCACAGTGTAACGTGCCCGTAAGATCGAACGAAGTCCGTCGGCTTTGACCGCGCCTATTTTGGTGTTGTCAGCAATCCGCGTGATGTTGTGAACGGCGCCAAACCCAATGACACGATCTGCCTTCATTTTGTACAAGGGAATGGTTTTTTGTTGGTCAGCAAAAATAGTAGTATCTTCTTTGAGGGTAAAGAGTTTTTGTTTGACTTGCATCAGCACAGTGCCAAGCGCATCTTGAACTTGTACTTCTGGGGAAAGCGTAATGATTTTGAAGGTGGCTTTCAAAGGGTAATTTATTGCCATACCAAAATTCTAACCTGAATCTCAGCACAACATTACTTTTTTGAACAAACCTGCACATTATCAAAGGATATACATTCACCCACCGAATTCGCTAAACTAGGGACGGATGAAACGAAACTTTTTGAACTATTGGCGCTCGAGCATAAATCGAACCACAACCAGCATGATGACCACCTTGATTTTGGGTGCGAGTGCTGCTCTGGCGCAAGCTGGTGGCGGTCTGCCGATGGCAAGTGTTGGCGCAGATTTCACTTGGGCAACACCCACCGAAGACTACCGAATCATCGTGCCGCAAGGCGTTGACGCCCCTTTAAACCTCGAGGTTTACAGCCCAGGTTTAAATTTGAACGATTACGTCAATGGTCGCGCCGCCAACGGTTATTACGGTGACGAGATTTATGGCAAAAATCTGCCGTTCAGCACCACGTTTGGCTTAACTGGCAGCAACGGCGCAAAAGTGCTCGAGCGCAAATACAACACCACCCAAAAGCATTTGTGGGAAAGATTGATCGGCGCTGCGCCTGCGGCGGGCACGTACAATCTAAAAATTGCTTCAATTGGACAGGGTAAAAATGCGTTCGCGGTACGGGTTGCACCGCCCTACAGTGTTCAAGCCGCACAGTTTACCGTCAATGCTCGAGGAGTACCGGGCACAGATTTGCTGGCGGCGAAAGTCCGCGTTCCAGATTCGTTGCTCGGGAAGCGTTTTGATTTAACCAATTACGATGCTGATGGGATCACCGAACTCGAGCTGTTCGTGGTTTCGCCAGATGGTGTCAGGCGTAAACTCACCTCGTCGGAAAACAACAAAAATGCCACCGATTCGTTTCAGATCACCAGCAACTTGGTGGGCGAATGGACGATCTTGGCGCGGGTCGTGGCAACCACCAAGCAATATTCAAATGCCTTTAACTTTAAATTGCGTGCCGGCAACGAACCAGTCTTTGCCGAACTGCCCGCCTTTATCGCGCCGCCAGAAGCAAAATTGCTCGAGCCATTGGTGGTTGAAGTGGTCGATCAGAATGGTCGCATCATTCCTGGGGCGGGCTACACCTTGGACGGCGACGACGAACGCCAAACGGGTCCAACCTTACCAAAAGGCTATGTTCCTGTCAGTGCCAGCATTCTTTCGGGCGGTGGCACGGTTGTCTCCCCTACCCAAGTCAGAATCTCGCCGGGCGCGGGTCGTGTGCGTTTCGTGGCGCGGCAAATCTTAGGAACGCTGGTGGTCGAAACCGTCGCACTGATTGGCAAAAAACGCGTGCCAATCGAGGGAATTCCAGTCAAAGTAGCTGGCTTAACCCTCAAAACGCCTGTGACATTGCCATTGTCACCCAACGATTACCCTGTCACGCCAACGCCCTTGCCTGGTTCTGTCACCGCCCCTGGTAGTGGCACTGTGGTTGACAATCAAACCACCAAAGTGACCATCGAGTACCGCGTGTTCACCAACCTCAAACTCGAGATTGCGCCGAATGTGGTCGCACCCTGTGCGCAAACACTTCTGACCGCCAGCGCCACCACCGATTTCCCGTATCCAATTCCGGTCACGTTGTCATTAAAATTACCTAACGGCATCAGCAGCACCAGTTTGCTCGAGGGTGCAAGCGAGATGCAGGCGGGACGACCAGCCAGCTTGCAAATTCCAGCTCGGGTCTGCAATTCGGGCACGGTCACCGCCAACCTTGATCCTGTTGGTTTGAGCGTGGACGGCTCGGTGCGCGTGTTGCCCCCAGCAGGTGTGACCGTAGCTCGAGTGACCGATGTCAACAAGGGTGCTGTTCGCGTGCAAAAGAGTTTCTCGCAAGACAACTTGGGTTATATCGTTAATCTCACGGTGACTGTTGAACGTGTGGTCGAAAACCTTCGCATTGTCGATCAACTGCCCTCGGGCGGTTCGAGTCCAGCCGTGCGTCGTCCAAACCCAGTGGTGCAAGGACTGGTCAACAACCTGACCACCGCCGTCAATTGGAAACTCGAGGGCAACACATTTAACCTCGGGCGGGTTGTGCCAGGAACGTACACGATCAGTTACGGTATTTTTACCGATCTGCCACCGGACAATGTGGTGACCATTCCTGATGTACTCTGGGATGAAATCAGCAAGTAAGATTTAGCTCGAGTTTGTTTTCTCGGGAAACCACAATTGTTCACGCTGAAACCGTCTCGAGCATAGTTGCCTCGAGACGGTTTGGTATTGATTCAAACCGAGTCAACAAAAAATGGTGCTGTCTCACAACCTCGAGACAGCACCGCAATCAAAAACTAAATTTAAGGCTCGAGCCAGGTCGTGCGCAAACCAAGGTATGAGGTGTTTGGAAAGTGTTCAAAACCTTTGACATTCTTGCTTAAACCTTCGTACTGCGCCGAGTGGAACAAGAAGACCATCGGCACAAGTTGCAGTATTCGAGCTTGGACTTGATCGTAAATCACTTTGCGTTTGTTCTGATCTGCAACCAAACGCCCCTGGTCGAGCAGCTTATCGAGTTCGGGATCTGAAAAGTTATTGTACTTGCCTCCTGAATCGGAATTAAAAATGTCGTACAGGTAATCGTCTGGGTCACTGAGTCCCGAACTTCCAATCACAGTTGACATGTAATTGGCTTTCAAGAAATTGGGCAGGTAAACGCTCCACTCTTCGGCTTGAATATTGACTTTAATCCCGACCTTCTCGAGTTGCGCCTGAATCACTTCGGCTGGGGTGCGTAAAAAGTCGTAAGTGCTGGTGACTTTTAAATCGAGCGTAAAGCCGTTTGGCAAACCTGCCTCTTTCAAGAGTGCTTTGGATTTTTCGATGTTGACTTTGCCGTAAGGGCTTTGGGTGTAAGCATAAAAATTGCCCGCAGGAATGGTTGTGCCTTTGGCAGCCACGCCGCCCGTGCCAAACAGCGCGACATCGACAACCTCTTGCGGGTCGATGGCATAGGCGATGGCTTGACGCACACGGACATCATCAAGTGGTTTTTGCTTAACGTTTAAGTACATGGCGCGGAAATTTGCCGATAAGCCGCCAACGATTTGCAGCGCCGCGTCTTTGCGCAAGGTGGCGACATCGGCGGCTGGAACGTATTCGATCCAATCCACTTGCCCCGTGCGCAAGGCGGTGGTGCGGGCGGTTGGGTCTGGCAAGTACGAATAGGTGATGCCGTCCAGGTACGGCAGCTTATTGCCCCTTGCATCTTTTTCCCAGTAATTCGGGTTCTTTTTCAGCACCATGCGCGTGCTTGGAACATATTCGACAAACATAAATGGACCCGTGCCAACGGGCTTGGAATTAATCGTTGGTACAGCTTCTTTCGCCACGATTACATTCAGGCTTTGGGCAAGTTTTGCCAGCAAGGGCGCGAACGGTTTTTGCAATTTCATGACCACGGTGTTGTTGTTGGTCGCCGTGATTGAATCGACTACCGCGAAATCCTCGGCTCGAGGCGATTTGACGTTCGGGTCTTTGATGCGGTTGATCGAGTAGACCACATCGCTTGCCGCAAAAGTCCGTCCGTTATGGAACTTCACGCCAGTTCGCAAAACGAACGTCCAGGTCTTGGCGTCTTTGCTGACCCGCCAGCTTCGCGCCAGCGAAGGTCCAATTTTGCCTTTGGAATCAAACTTTACCAGCGTGTCGTAGACATTCTCGAGTTGGTTTCGAGTAGAGGTGGCTTCGGTCACGTGCGGATCAAGACCGACAGGATCGGTCTGCATTCCGACCCGCAAGATGCTGCCGTACTTTTGCGTCATGACCCCGCTCGAGAAAATAGCACCGAGCGTCACGACCACGATGAGGGGGCTTAACCAGCGAAATCTGTTCATACGATTCCTCCTTGTTACTTGCCCTGCAAGATTTTGTTGCACCGTACTTTTACCATGATTGCTTCGATCAAGTCCGCAGCTCGAGACTTAAACTTGGGTGTATTCAAAATTCTGGCTCGAGTGCACTCTTAAAGCCTGTTTATGAAGGTTTCTCGGGCAGAGCTACAAGCTATAAGCCAAAAAACGCTGTTCCTTGAAGCTTATAGCTTACGGCTTATAGCCAAAACCACAATAATCCCCTCGCCATATCTTCTTTTAATTAACTTCGTAAACACGCTCTTAGCGCCTTCTTAAACGCGGGTCTAGAACATCGCGCAGACCGTCACCCAAAAGGTTAAACCCCAAGACCGTGACCATGATTGCCAAACCTGGTCCAATGGACGCCCAAGGTGCAAGCTCGAGCGTGCGACGCCCGTCTGCGATCATCTGCCCCCAGGCTGGGGCTGGAGGCGGTGTGCCAAGTCCCAAATAGCTCAGGCTGGCTTCAGAAAGAATCGCGTAGGCAAGACGTAACGTCACCTCGATCAACATCGGCGCAAAAGCGTTTGGCAAAATGTGCCGCCATAAAACTCGAGGGTTTGAAGCGCCCAGCGCTCGGCTCGCCTCGACGAAAGCATCTTCACGCACCCGCAGCACCGCAGCCCGCGCGACTCGAGCGAAAGGCGCAGAGTACACGATGGCAATGGCGAGCGTGAGATTCCAGAAACCCCCGCCCAGAAACGCCAAAAGCGCAATTGCCAACAAGATCGCTGGGAATGCCAGCAAAACATCGGTCAGCCGCATGACCAGCGTGTCAAACCAGCCAAGCCTAAAACCACTGAGCGCACCCAAGCCGCCGCCAACAATCAGTGCCAGCGTCACGGCAATCGCACTGACGGCAAGTGAGACTCGAGCACCAAAAATCACCCTCGAGAAAGTGTCGCGCCCGTACAAATCCGTGCCCAAAATATGCTTCAGGCTGGGTGCTTGCAGACGGTCAATCGGGTTGTACTTAACGGGATCAAACGGCGCGACGATAGGTGCAAAAATGGCGGCGGCAACCACCAACACGACCAAAATCAAACCCGTGACGGCGCTCGGCGAAGCCATAAAACCGCGCCAAAAAGCACGGCTGGCTCGAGGTTCGGTGCGCGAGGTTTCAGCCATCAATGCCATCAGTCGTACCTCATGCGAGGGTCAATCAGCGCATAGAGCACGTCCACCAGAACATTCACCAACACGAATGCCCCCGCAACCACCAGCACCGCACCTTGCACCACGGGATAATCGCGCAAGTTAATCCCCTCGAGCGCAAAACGTCCGATACCAGGCAAACCAAAAATTTCTTCAATGATGATCGCACCGCCGAGCAACGTTCCAACCTGCAAACCGATCACGGTCACCACCGGAATCAAAGCATTTTTCAGGGCGTGACGGTAGACCACGACACGCTGGGAGAGTCCTTTTGACCTGGCAGTCCGCACGTAATCCAGGTTTAGAACCTCGAGCAAACTCGAGCGGGTGATTCGGGTGGTCGCAGCCGCCAGACTTAAACCCAGTGATAAGGCTGGCAAGATCATGTGCCGCAGGTTCTCGAGCGGATTTTCGTTTAAAAGCACGTAGCCGCCAGACGGCAACAGCCGAAATTGCAATGAAAACAGCAAAATAAACAGGATCGCCAACCAGAAATTGGGCGCTGCCAAGCCTGCCAAAGCAAACAACGATGCCAGGTAATCGGCTGGCTGCCCGCGTTTGATGGCTGCCAAAACACCGAGCGGCACGGCAATAATTAAAGCGATTGCAAGCGCCAGCACGGTCAGCTCGAGCGTCACAGGAAGCCGCAGCGCCAGATCGCTGACGATGGGGCGGTTGGTGCGCAGCGACTCGCCGAGGTCGCCAGTTAATAGTGCCCCGAACCATTTCCCAAATTGAACATGAATTGGCAAGTCAATGCCAAAAAGCCTGCGCAAGTTGGCAAGTTGTTCTGGCGTCGGGTGAGCGTCAATGCCGACCAAATTGGTGACCACATCGCCAGGCACAAGTCGCACCATGACAAAAACCAGGATCACCACGCCCAACAAGGCAACCAACGCCAGCGTTAAACGCCTTGCCAGAAACGGAATCACAGGCGCTCCGTCTCGAGCAAATCATAAAGTGTAGACTCGCACAAACATTCAAAAAACAGCTCTGGCACACCGAGTTTCTGAAAAACGTTTTGAAAAGCAAGAATCATGAAATTTCCTTCACAGGTTTCAGATTTAGGGAAAACAAACCAAGTTGCTCGAGTTTCGCAGTTCAAAGCTATCAAAAACGAATTCTATTTTAATCCGCTGCGAGCAACGCCTGCAATGAACTGTTTTTGCGCGATCAAAAAACCCAACATGATCGGCGCGACCACCATGATCGAAGCCGCCATTAACTGTCCGTAATTGATGCCAGCCTCGCCAATAAAAGCTTGCAAACCAACTTGAAGCGTGCGCATTTCTGGTTTGTTGGTGATAATCAGTGGCCACAGCAATGAATTCCAAGAACCCAAAAAAGCAAAAATACCGTAAGTCACCAGTCCAGGCACAGCCAACGGCAATCCGAGGCGCACAAATTGTGTACCGTAACCCGCACCGTCAATCCGTGCGGCTTCAAACAATTCGGCTGGCAGGGACAGAAAAAACTGGCGCAACAAGAAAATCCCAAAGACGCTCGAGATCCAGGGCACGATCAAACCAGGGTAAGAATCCGTCCAACCGAAACGAAACACGGTCACAAAATTGGGTACGAGCAGCATCTCGCCTGGAATCACCAGGCTCGAGAGGATGACGGCAAATAGGGCGTCACGCCCACGAAATTCGATGCGGGCAAAAGCGAACGCAGCCATTGAACAGACCAGCAAACCAAAGACGACTTGACTGAGTGCCGTAATCAGTGAGTTCAGAAAATATCGCCCGAACAAAGTTTGGGTTTTTAGGGCGCTGCGGTAATTCTCGAGCACATACCCCAAAAAGCCTGGCGAAACATTGTTCCATTCGAGCACCGTGCCAGCGTCGGTGCGCGAACGCGAATCTGGGGCGAGCGAAGCCGAAATCAGTTCGGTGTTCTGCGGGATCGTAAGTTTTAAGGGCACGCTGTCAAAATAAGTCAAGCCAGTGTTGGTAATCGCCACAATATGAATGCTTCCAAGCGTTGAAACCGAAATCACCCGAGGTTCAATGCTCGAGCCTGAAGTGGCGCTGAACATATTTGAGGTATCCGTAGATTGACCAGAGTCAGGAATTTCTGCCAGTGGCTTCCAATTGGCAGCAGCGTCCTTGAATTTCAACTCGAGTTTCACGGTTTTTTGCCCCTCAAGTCCTCCCCACAGGCTCGAGCCACCTTGCGCACCAAGGTTGGCAGCCGCAACCCAATTCGCGGGGTTGATGCGCTGCGGCGACCAGACGGGCGTGTTGCTGAGGCTTTCTTGACGGCTTTGAAAACTGGTCACCAGCATCCAAACAAAAGGAAAAATCATGCCAACAGCCCCGACCAGCAAGACCGTATAAAGTGCGACTCGAGCCAACCAAGTGTTCAGGCTTCGATTTCGTTTCACAAACCACCTCGAGCGAAACTCAAATTAAATTTCATAGGTGACTCGCTTTGCCAGAACCCGATTTTGGATCAAACTGAGGATGACCACCAAGACAAACAGCGCGAACGCCATCGCGCTGGCATAAGAGTAATTGTTATCGCGGAATCCTTTGTCGTACAAGTATTTGACAATGGTTGTGGTGTCACCTAGAACGCCGCCTGTCGGGGTCAAAACAAGAATTTGGGTGAAGACTTGAAACGCGGCAATCAAACCTGTGACCGCCAGAAAAAACGTGGTCGGTGACAGCAGTTTCCAGGTGATAAAACGCACCATGTCCCACCAGGTCGCGCCGTCCAGGCTGGCAGCCTCGTAATATTCTTTGGGAATGGTCTGTAAACCCGCCAGCAAAATCACGACGCTGTAACCCAACTGATGCCAGATGCTCATGACCATAACCGAGCAAAGCGCAACACTTGGACCTTGCAAAAAACTTGGCAACTCGAGATTGAAAATATTGGCGAGGTTTTGAAAAATGCCGTTGGGATTGTCGAGCCACTGCAAACCTGGAGTGCGCAAAATGGCATTCAGCAAGCCGAATTCTGGGTTGTAAATCCATTTCCAGACGGCGGCAGCGGCGGTCAGGGCAGTGATGTAGGGCAGAAAGTAAATGGTGCGCAGCACGCCCAGACCGCGAACATTTTCGTTGAGCAAAATGGCTATTAACGTGGCAATCAAAATGCCTATCGGCACGGTGCCGACCACGTACCAAAACGAATTGAGCAAACTCTTCCAGAAATTGGGGTCAACCGCCAGCGCCAAGTAATTCTCAAAACCACCCCAAACCGGCTGATTGATGATCTTGTAATCGCGCAAGAACGACATCGCAAAGGCGTACACGGCTGGCGCAAAATGCCAGACGATCAAACCGAGCAGGGCGGGAAAGACCAACATCCAACCCCAGAGTGTCGCCTCAGCGCCCTTGGGAAGGGCTTGGGTGTTTAAATTAAGCCCGAAAACAGCCAGAATTGCCAAACCACCTGGCAACAGTGTCCACCAGCTCGAGAGGAGCAACGCCGCAATCGAACCAATCAATACAACAACCAAACTCGAGGCTTGCCAGACAAAACGCCAGCTCGAGGAACCAAGATTCAAAGCACACACAACCACCAAAGCAGCGAAAAGTGAGGCAGGGACAATTAAACTCCAATTGGGAATAAACCCCGTTGCGGTCAGTAAGCCAGTGCCGAGCACGGCAAAACTCGAGAACAACAAGTACATAAACGGTGCATCTGGAGCATTGGCTCGAGCGGGAGTCGAAGCATTCATAACGTCAGTATGCTATGAAGTTTGAATTGAGACCAGCCTTGTCACCCAAACTTGTGAGCTTGAAGCTTGTGAGGCTTTGGCAACCGTCGTAAGCTGATTGCTAATGAACCAGTCTTTTGAAAACCTCCTAGTCGAGCATCAAGCGCTCGAGATCAAGCTGGCTGACCCCGATGTGTTCAGCAATCAAGGCTTGTACCTCGAGTTAAACAAGAAATACGCCGAACTCTCGCCCTTGGCAAACATTGCCAGGGAATTACTCGAGCTTCACCAACGCCTTGACGAGGCGCACGTTTTGGTTGATGACCCCGATTTGGGCGAACTGGCGCAAGCCGATATTTTAGAATGTGAAACCAGAATTGCGGCGCTCGAAGCCGAGTTTGAACACTTGACCCTGCCCAAAGACCCTGCCGACGCTCGAGATGTGATTTTTGAAATCCGTGCTGGAACGGGCGGCGCTGAGGCGGGATTGTTCGCCGCCGACTTGTACGGCATGTACGAAAAATACACGACAAAACTTGGCTTCAAGCTCGAGTTACTCGACTCCAACGAGTCTGACATCGGTGGTTTTTCCAAGATCACCTTCGAGGTTCGTGGCACTGGTGCGTTCGGAATTTTTAAGTTCGAGATGGGCGTTCACCGCGTGCAGCGCATTCCTGCCACCGAAACCCAAGGGCGAATTCATACTTCAACCGCCACCGTTGCCGTGATGCCCGAAGCCGAAGACGTCGATCTTCAAATTAATATGAGCGACGTTCGGGTGGACGTTTACCGATCTGGTGGACACGGCGGACAGGGCGTCAATACCACCGACAGCGCCGTGCGACTGACCTATAAAGCTGGCACACCCGACGAAATGGTCGTGACCTGCCAAGACGGACGCAGCCAACTCAAAAACAAAGAAAAAGCCTTCACCGTTTTGCGCTCGAGGTTGTTCGAGATCGAACGCGAACGCATTCACCGTGAACGCAGCCAAAACCGTGCCTCGCAGGTTGGAAGTGGGGATCGCAGCGAAAAAATCAGGACGTACAATTACCCACAAAACCGCGTGACCGACCACCGACTGATCGGTGAAGAAAAAAACAATCCGCTCGAGAGTGTCATGCTCGGCAACCTCGAGCCAATCACTGAGGGTTTAAAAGCGCTCGAGCGTCTCGAGTTGCTGGCATCGAAGGTGAGCGCTTAATGGCGCGGCGCGAATTGCTGGTCGCGGCGAGCATCATCCGTGACCGTCAAGGGCGAGTGCTGCTGGTCGCCAACGACTGGCAGGGCTTGGGACGCGTACGTTACACCGTGCCTGGCGGCATGGTCGAACACGGCGAGACAGCACTTCAAGCCGTCAAACGCGAGGTGCTCGAGGAAACGGGTTTGAAAGTTAAACTGGTGCGCAACCTGGCGTATTCGGTGCATATTGAAGACGAGCACCGAAGTGAGCGAACCATAGTCTTTGCCTTCGATTGCGATTGGGACGGACTCTTGAACCCTCGAGACCCCGACGGTTTTATCGTTGAAGCCAGGTTTTTTACGCCCGAGGAAGCCATCAACAAACTTGGTCCAGTACCGATGCGCGAACCCTTAATGGATTATTTGCAAACAGGTTTGCCAGGTCGTTTTTACGCCTTCAACGGCTGGGATGGACGCGGCGGAACTCGAGTGCCAGGACTTTAAGGAGGATTATGCCAAGTTCCGATCAAATCAAAGAATTCGTCATTGCGGGTCATGGCAACTTTGAAAAAATTAAAACCATGCTTGGGGCAGACCCAGATTTGCTCGAGCAAAAACACCCTTGGGGCGAAACCGATTTTGAATCCGCGCTTCAAGCGGCAAGCCACGTCGGAAACGTATCAATTGCAATGTACTTGCTGGAAAAAGGTGCAAAACTTGAGATTACGACTTCAGCCGTGCTTGGCGATTTGGCAGCCGTCAAAACGTTTTTAGACGCTGACTCGAGTTTGATCCAGGCAAGTGGCGCTCACGGCATTTCGTTACTGACCCACGGTGTCATCTCGAGCAACCCTGCCATGGTAGATTTTTTGATTGGTGCTGGTGCAACCTCTGGCTCATCAATGGCGTTAACCATTGCCACCGACATTGGCGACACTGAGATCATTAAAATGCTGCTTGAAAGCACCGAACCAGATTTGGCTTGGAAAAACATGAAAGGCAAAACCGCGCTCGAGATTGCCCAGGGAAACAACCAAGATGATATTGTGAGCTTGCTTGAGAGGTACATCTGAATGCGCAACATTTACTACAAATTGGCACTAACCCTTAAAACAGGACGCGAAAAAGCTGTAGCAGGCGACAAGCACGGCGCGTTGCTCGAGTTTAACAACGCCATTTACGGACTGCGAGAACTTCCACCCGAACGCACCCGCGATGTGCTCTTGGCACATTCGTACTTGGCAAAATACCAAACGCTTCAACTCGAGGACCGCAGCAAAGAAAATAAACTCGCGCTCGAGAGTCTGCATTTGGGGGTCAGTTACGCCCGCAGCACCAAAGACCCAATTGCCAGGGCGATAGCCGAAGAGTGCATTTCTGGGTTGGATGTAGCGTTGTAAACCCTGAACAAAGATTGCTGACTTAAATAAAAATTAAAACCAGCAGGCGGTGTCACCCCACTACACGAGGAAGCCGACGCACTCGAGTTTAGTGGGGTCACACTACAGGCACTTCCAGGCAATCCAGATATTGGACTCGAGTTTGGACTGGTCACACTCGAGGCGGTCACCGAATTCAAAACTGGCGGCACGATACTCACTGGAGCGGATAACGCGGTGGAACTCGAGAAGTCATTGATTGTGGTCGAGGTGAAACTCGAGGGTGTGGTTGGGGAAATATTGACGCTCGAGACACCAAAAGTTGGAACGCTCGAGATTTTAGTTTCAATTTGACTTTTTCACTGAACAACATTATTGTTGTTCAGTGATTCCTCCCTTTGACCAAAACGGCAATCTGCCACCAGGCGAGCATTCCTGCACTTGGGACGAACTCGAAAACAGATACGCAACCACCAACCAACGAATCAACCTCCTCAATGGTTTACAAGCAGCTTTAGAAAACCTAAACACTGCGGGTTGTCACACCGCTTGGATTGACGGCAGTTTTGTCAGCGACAAACCACAACCCCAAGATTACGACGCTTGCTGGGATTCGGACAACGTAGACCCAGATTTACTCGAACCAACACTACTCAACTTTGCACACCCGCGCAACGCTATGAAACGCAAATACCGAGGCGAACTGTTCATCGCAGATTTACCAGCCACACCTCACGGTGAAACCTTTCTCGAATTTTTCCAAAAAGATCGTGCTGGCAATACTAAAGGCATTCTCAAACTTGACCTCTCGAGCCTTCCCAGACCGTAATCAACGAGCAGAAAGGATGTATTCTATGATTCAGAACGAGCATCAGTACCGAATCAGCAAAGCAGCCCTGAAACGATTCATGACAGCCTTAAAGGAATACAAACCCAGTCCTAACTTGCATCCAAAATTGGCTTTAGCACAACAGGAAGCTTTTCAAGGACAAATTGATTCGTTAAAAGCTGAACTCGAGGAATTTGAACAACTCAAACAAAACGTTCTGAGGTTGGACACCGAACCTCTCGAAGGAATTGCTGAGAAACTCATTCAAGCCAGGGTCGCTCGAGGGTTCACGCAAGCCGAACTGGCGGCGAAATTAAAGATGAAACCACAACAAATTCAACGTTATGAAGCGTCCAAGTACGCGAATGCCAGTCTGACCAGGGTACTCGAGGTAGCGAGGGTGTTACAAAACCCGAAGTGATTTCAAAAACAAACGTGATACCAGTACGAGTTTGTCACGGGTGCTCGAGATTGTGCTGGTGATTGAGAACACACCAAGAACGTAGAAGTGTCAAAGAACACGCTCGAGACAGGAAAAAGGAAATCTTTAACAATCGAAAATGATGCTCGAGTATTTTGCGACGCTCGAGATTACAAGAAAAAAGCCCTGCATGAACTCGAGGATGCAGGGCTTAAAAAGGGAGGATGCAGGGCTTAAAAAGGATTGACGGCATTACAAAAAATCTTAAAAGTAAAGCTAGAGTTTTAGCAGCCAGTTATGCTTGAAACTAACGCTCCCAAATAAGTAATCCTTCACCGTCACATACTTCAAAGAGAATACTTTGTGTTTGCTGGAAGATTTCTTGAAGGTAATCGGAGGTAATTTCAGAGAAAATAGGAGGAGTAATTGACTTACTAGCGTGATATAAACCAATAATTAACTGATAGCTAATTGCGGATTTTACAGATTTTTCAATATCTTCGTAATTAAAATTAGCACCACTAAATATTGAATAAATATAATTTTCATAAGTAAAATATGATAACTGATTTTTTTCTAAAAATCCATAACCTTTTCGGGCACTTGCGTATTCAATAATAACACAATTATTTATATCCTTACTTAAATAATTAACTATTTCTTTTATAGCTAGTGAATCAGTAAGATAACCACTGTTAATGCCTGTACTAAGATTTGGGAAAATTACATTTTTTGGCAGTAGTATGAAATTACCACTCTCAACATTAAGCGTTTGATACAAAGATGATAAGGGAAGTCCAGTGTTAAAAAGTTGATTTTTAACACTAGAAACTAAATCTGCATGTGTAAATAAATTAGGTTTCATTATTACGTTTCACCTTTACTTCGGCTCTTTCCGTCCATCTGGATAGATACGCCACCATTTCCCATCTGGATCTTTGTAATCCCAGTGCGGTTCTATAGGTGCAGGATGATCTAAATCAGGTCTGAGAGTTTCTCCAGTACCTGGATTCACCCAACTCCCTTCTTTACCTCCAGGTACACTTCCAGGTCGTCCGTTCCAAACCCAATCGGGTCCAGGACTAGTACCAGGGGTCGCAGGAATGGTTGGTACGGTAACTGGTTCAGATTTCAAAATCCCTGGGGAGACACCACTTGATTTGAATACGCTTTGTATTCCCTTAGCTATTTCTTTTCCGACAAGAAAAGCACCACCTGCTGCCAAACCAACTACCAATGCGTCTCCTGCAATCGCTAGCGCTGCCACGCACACTGGGCAAGCCAAACCTCCAACAGTAGTAGTAATGCCCAACGTTAAACCACCACCAGCAGTGCCCGCAAATGCAAACCCAAACATCGCTAGACTTGTGTTAAAGCCACCAGGCGAACCAATCCCCGTTGGCAATCCTTTCCCACTTAACTCTGGATACAGCGCCAAAACATTCTTATTCTGCCCAATCCCCCACATTGCACTTGCGGTATTCGCTAAATCTTTTGCTCCAACTTTTCCACTTTCCATTCCGTAATTCAGAACTTTCCAGTACGCAAGTTTTTCTACAGGAGTCATTTTCTGGTAAGCAGGTGCTTGTTGCATAGCTTCTATTGAAGCTTTACCAGATGCTCCACCTGTATTTGGGTGAGTTAAATCTAAACGTTCTGCTTGAACTTTTGCAAGATCAAACTCGAGACTAGCACGTTCTTGAGGGCTTCTACCAGTCGAATTTTTAATTTCTTCTTTGAGAGCATCAGCTTTGCGTTGGAGCGCATCTACATCCCAATCATGGCAATCAGTATCATTGACTGAACCAAAAACCCACGATTGAATACAGGGACCACCATTAACGCGAAAATTTTGCGGCGTAACAGTTCCACCACTCGAGCCGGGTGGCGTAACCCCACTTGCCGTCCCAGGACTCGAACTCGGCGGCGTAACCCCAGAACTCGAGGGTGTACTCGAAGTCGGCGGCACACTCGAGCCTGGTGGTGTCACACTACTCGCATCCCCTGGCAAACTTGGAATACTCGAGTTAGGACTTGTGACACTTGACGCACTACTGACGCTCGAGAGGGCTGGAGGCGTGACAGTGCTTGGGGGTTGAAGAGCGGTAGAACTCGAGAAATCTGGGTTGCTCGAGGTTGTTTGGGTGGTTGCTGGGGTTTGGCTGGTTGACGGGGTTTGACTGGTTGCTGGCGTTACATTTACGCTCGAGACACCAAACTCTGGATTGCTGAGGGTGGCGGGGGTTTCTACGGCGTTGGTGATGGCGGTACTCGAGCTTGGTGATGCGCTCGAGACTGGAGGGTTACGGGCGTTGCGGGAGGGGTTGAAGGGGTTGTGGCGTTCGAGCTTCAATTACCACTTCACGGGTTGGAAGCTTTTGGTTTTCGTACCGTTTGCCACGCCTTCAGTCCAGGTCACGGCACTGCCCGCACGGTTAGCGGTGAAGTTCAGCATCCCTTTCAGTCCGCTCGAGAGGGTTTTGGCAGTGCTTGGTTTCAGGTCAAAGCCTTGGCTCAGTCCCAGGTCAAGCAACATGCCAATCGTGTCGGCGGTGCTGCTCAGGCTGGCGGTGGTGTCGCCGTAACCGTATGAGAGCGCATTTTGTGGCACTCGAGCGATGGCGGCTTTGAAGGTCGCGCTGTCGTTCAGTCTGGCGCCGCTCGAGAGGGCGGCGAGCATGGCGGCGTCGCTGTTGGAAACCATCAAGTAACCGTTTTTGATTGCCGTGACCAGTGCCACGCCCTGCGAAATTGGGTAGCGCGTGACTTCAACACCAGACATGGTGGTTTTGGTCGGGCTGAGGTTGCCTTTGTTTTGATTGGCGAGGTTCAAGCCTGTTTCGATCAATTTGGGTAGCATTTTGGCAATCGAGTTTTTGGCTGCGCTTTCGTCGTTGACGCCCAGGTAGGTCACGCCGTCACCCAAGCCTGCCAGTGGGTTGCTTGAGCTTGCCGCGCTGGCTTTTAGGTTGAAATTGGCGGTGGCGTACTCGCCGGTCATCCATGACAGAAAATCTTTTTGCACGTCCAGACCGAATTCTTGTTTGAAAAACGGTTGCAAGCCGCCGTCGTTTAAACCGGTGCGATCAACCAAAGTTGAAAGCCAGTTGTACCAGCCTGTTACGTCCAACTGTTGAACGGTAAAACCGATTGCGCCGGCTGGCACAACGCTGGCGGCTTTCAGGCTGGCGCTGGCTTTGGGCGTCATGAGTTGCGCGAATTGCTTGTCAACGCCGCGTTTTTCTGGAACCAGATATTGCGTGCTTTCAATGCCCTCGCTCGAGATTTTCCAAGCGCCCGCAAACCGTCCAATAGTGGTGATCGCGTCAAGGATTGGCTCGAGTTTGACGCCTGGCAATTCGGGGTCAATTCCATCAATGATCGCCCGTCCAAGTTGCGTGACGTTGCGAAGATCGGCGTACAAGCGCATGTTGCCGTTACCAACCTCGTTCATGACTTCAGAGAAGCTGCTCGAGTTGCCCAAGGTTTTTTCTTTGCTAACGCCCTTGACGCTGCTGAGGAACTGACTGAGAATGGCGGTGTCGCTGGCGGCGTAAGCCAAACCGCCCGAGTAACCGAAGTTCAGAAAGCTCGAGCGGTAGACTGGAAAACCCTGAATTTTCATTGAGCCTTGCACGCCACTTTTGACGGCGGCGGCTTGCATGGCTTTGATTTGCTTCTCGGCATTTGAAGCTGGACGAGCCGCCAGCAAATAACCCACAGTGCTTTTGGCGCTGGCATACACTGCCACAAAACCTTCGCGGTCAAGCAGCGTCATGAAGTCGTTCAATTGGGTTTCGGTGGCTTTTTGCTCCGCCTTGCTCGAGCCTGAAGCCTCCGCCAGAACGCTGGCTAATTTAAGGCGCTCGAACTCTTTG
The DNA here is from genome assembly GCA_043775825.1 of Deinococcales bacterium. GTDB lineage: Bacteria > Deinococcota > Deinococci > Deinococcales > JAAFIG01 > JANXTZ01. The sequence goes on along the minus strand of JAYVRX010000051.1, from coordinate 67,559 downwards.
ACAAAACTGGCAGCACTTTTGCGCACGCCACCAAGGTCGTTCAGTTCCACGGCGAGCATTGCACCCTGCGGGGCGTACTTGGAAAGTGTCTGAGCGTTTGCGCCAGCCAACATGGTGCTCGAGAGGGCGACGGTGAGGATTAAAATTTTACTTGGGGTTTTCATTGTTTTCTCCTAAAGGTATTGAACACGGCGTTATCGAAGATTGCTCGAAGATTTCACGCTTTTCTTAACAAGCTCGAGTTTGAGGAAAGTGCTTTGATCCTCGAGTTCTGAATTCTTTACGAGATTGAGTTTCAATTCGTTCCCGTTCGATTGACCTCGAACGGACGAACAAATCCCGTCATTATAGAACCCATTTGAAATCTTTCCATTTTTCAACAGCAGTACCATCCGTCTACCCTCACCCCCAACCCCTCTCCCAACATCGGGAGAGGGAAGAAATTGCGTCTGAGCCTAAGTTTTTAACCCTCTCCCGCAGGCGGGAGAGGGTGACGAGCCTAAGCGAGTCGGGTGAGGGTGTGCAAGTGCCTAAGTCGAGCGAAAGTGCGCGGAGATTGGTTTTTGGGTTCATTTTGAAGATACCAAATAGGTTCTGTAGAACGCGAGTGATTTGATTCAGCTTTTTGGCAATATTTACCTCAAGCCATTTAAAAGCGGGATCAACGTCACCAACCCAAATTGAAAACCATTCAGGCTCGAGATTGAGAACTCGAGTCCGAGCGAAACTGGCGCATAGTATTGAAAAACACCGTCGAGTAAAAACTGTGATCCGAAAATATAATTTGAGTTTGTGGTGAATTTGTAAGCCACAAACGGCACAATGCTAAACCTGGCAATGCCAAGCAAGCTGTCGGAGGTAAACCAATTGAGATCAAAACTGTACTGACTTGCTGCTCGAAGCCCAAAACCATTTTGCGTCAAGCTGGCATCGAGCACGATTGGCAAACCCAGACTCGAGTCAGCCAGAGTCAATTGAACGCCAAAACGACCCGAACTGGAAACGCCAGCAAAGGCTGCCCAGCCGTTTTGGGTATAACCATATTCGTCTTCGGTTAAAGATTGCAAGCTGAAGCTCGAGTTCAGTTCAAAGCCGATATTCGTGGCACGAGCCGAAGCTGCAAATCGGTATCCGTAAATGCCCAAACCGACGGCTTGAGCATTGCCAAACCAGGCTGGGGTCAGTGCCAACGACCAGCCGCTCGAGTCGGCATTGGCACTGGCGGTCAAACTCCAGTTGCGCAGCGGTTGAAAACTGAAGCTGGCATTGGCTTCAAACCCAGGATTCCCCAGCAGCGAATATCCAGCACCAATCGTGTAATTGTTGATGCCAGCGGGGTCAGCGCCGTAAAGCGTTGCCCCAATGCCTGTGCTCGAGAATGGAGTCCAAAACAATGCGGCAGGCGCGGCGTTATAGGGTTCAATGGCATACTCGAGTCCGTTTAGTGGCTCGAGGAGTTTGGGTTGTGAAAACTCGAGTTTTTCGGGAATTGTTTTGCCAATCTCGAGCATTCGAGTTTCAAAACCCGTGCTGGTGTAACCCGCAAATGCCAAACTGCCATTTGGTAAAACGCTCGAGCCGTAAACACCGCCATTTGCGGCACTGATACGTTCGATCTGGCTCGAGTTTGGGGACATTTGATAGGCTTGAAACGAACCATTTCGGTCTGAGGCGAACACGAGTTTTTCGTCTTTTAACCAGGTTGGGAATTGATCTTGGGCGCGGTCTGAGGTTTGAAATAACAGTTTGGAATTCTCGAGCGTGGCGATGTCCAGAAAGCCGCCTGGACGCCAAACACTTAAAGCGACAAGCCCTGTTTTACTGATTGCCGGCTGAAACAAATGCCAACCAAATGGCGCGGTAAAAACAGTGTCCAAACTCGAGCCGCAAAGTCGTTTTAAACTCGAGGATTGGGTGTCATCATGAACAAACAAAACGCAGTCGCCGTCGGCAATCGCATCTCTGGCTCGAGCATTTTGCGTCAGTTGGGTTTCATACCAGTTGCCAAAATCATCACGCTCGAGCTTGAAAACCTCACCGTAACTGGTGTCGCTCTGAAAAAACAACCTCGAGTAAACCAATTTGTTCTTGTTTTGAAAACTGATTTTGTTCGGACGGGTCGGAAGTTTAAACCGTTCATCACTAAACTCGAGCTTGCCAGCATTCCAAATTCCAAATCTTAAAGTTGAGCCTTCGAGCCAGGCGATTTCATTTCCCAAAACGGCTGGCACGCCGCTGCCACCGTAGAGCCTCGTACCTGTTGGTAGTTGGCTGGCTTTCAAATCCTCGAGTTCAGACCTCGCACGTTGTTCCTCGAGTTGCTGCCACTCGTGCCAAAGTTGGGTCAAGCCAATTCCATGAACAGACATCCAGGCGTCATCAAAACTGAGACTCGAGTTATATTGGGCAATCACTTTCTGAATGCCAGCATCACCATATTTCCCGATCAAAAACGGTACAAAACCAGCCCCGAACGCATAACGGGTGTTGCCAAACGGATAACGCTCGAGCGTGCCGATACCGGCTTCAATCAGGCTTGGGAAATTACCAGCCCTTGCCATTTGCGCCCGCAAGGTTTTGACGCTGGCATCTTGCGAACGCCCACCACTGGTAAACCGAGTCTCGAGCGCCACCGCGTACCCTTCAAGAAACCAGGCAGGTGGAATTCGAGTGCTTAAAACACCTGGAATTGCCCCAAAAATGCCACGCAATGCTATGCGAGTTTGATCGCGGGTGCTCAGGTGCGCCAAGTGTACAAATTCGTGGGTGACGAGCACAACCATCAGGTCTTGCCATTGCGCTCCGAAGTCATTTGGACGTGGAAATGTCGCATGGACAGTAATAAAGTTAAATGGGTCTGGAATGGTCAAACCGTTGGATAAATCAGTCGCGTCGTTGATCAGAATATAAGTGATTCCAGGGTCATTTCCCACCGCCGCAATTACGCGGTCATGAATGAGTTCCGCAGCAGCAGCCACATACCGCGCAAATCCCTCGAGGTACGGTTGATGCAAGACTCTAAAATGGGGTGTGAGGACAACATTCATGGGCAGGCTTGCGCCCTTAGCGCCGAGCAACTGAGCCTTTACGCTCGAGCCAGACAACAACAAGATCAAAACCACGACGATTCTGGGGCGCAAGAAATTAAGATTCACCTCAGCAGTCTATCCAGAATCTCGAAAAGGATTACAATAGCGCCATGCAACAAACCGATTGGCAAAAAACGCTCGAGGTGGTCGTTAAAGGATTCGTTGGAGCAATCGTGGCACTGGCTGGCTTGTGGGTGCTGGGTTGGTTGTTCACGTTTGTTGGCTCAATTTTGATTGGACTGGCGGGAATTATTGTGGCACTCTTAAAATTTCTTGTTCCGGTGGCGGTCATTGCGGCAATTATTTATTTTTTCGTGTCGCAATTACAATCCAGCAATTCGAGCGTTCAGGCTCGAATTGAACCAAAACCCATCGAGCACACGGCAGCCATAACCCTTGATGCAGTTACAGCCACAAAACCAGAATCCAAAGTCAACGTTGAGGCTTCGGACACGACCCTGAGCAAAAATTCGGACAAATCAGAGGATTAATCCCAGGCTCAAATCGTTTTTTTGAGTCTCGAGCGGTTTTTTCAAAATATCGCAAGCTTTTTAGATTTTTTGTCACATTTTTGACTTCAATTCCGAAGTTCAAGTTCAGGAATGACTCAAATCGGGTTATGCTAAAGCACCACATTGTTAGAGGAGGAGATTTATGCGAACACACAAGGCGTTCTCAGTTTTTAGCATTTCACTCGCACTTGCCACCGGTGTACTTGCCAGTGCGGCACTGGCAGCACCAAAGACCTTGCCCGATTACAGCAAACTGGGCGTGGGCATCGGTAAGGCAGGTGGCAGTTATACCTTGGTACTGGGCGATTCACCGCAAAGTTTTATGTATTACGGCGCGATTGACTCCAATGCACAATCGGTCACAGGACAAATGTTTGACGGCTTAATCGAATACAACCTCGCCAGCTATAAAATCGAACCCGCCCTGGCAGAATCTTGGACCGCATCCAGCGATGGTAAAACTTGGACATTTAAGCTGCGTCAAGGCGTCAAATGGCAAGATGGCGTGGATTTCACCGCTGAGGACGTGGTTTTTACCTTTGACCAAATCATCGTTAACCCAGAAGCCAAGGGTGGCGACAATGACGCGTTTAACTTTAACGGGGTTCGCGCCAAGTTTGAGGCATTGGATAAGTACACCGTAAAATTCACCCTGCCCGTTCCAAACGGCGCGTTCTTGCAAAAGATGCGCACATTCATTTTACCAAAGCACAAGCTCGAGAAATTTACCGAAGCTGGTGGCGGTAAAAAAGCCGACATCAACAACGCTTGGAGCACAAACTCGAACTTGGATGACATCGTTGGTACGGGTCCATTTAAGATAAAGTCTTATGTGCCTGGGCAAAAAGTGACCTTAACTAAAAACAAGTTCTACTGGAAAAACGACGCCAAAGGCAACCAACTGCCGTACACCGACACGCTCGAGTACCTGATTGTCAAAGGTCCTGACGCGCAGGCGGCGCAATTCTTAAATGGTACGCTGGACAGTTACAACATTTCTGGCGCTCAATTTCCTGATTTCAAAACCAAAGAGGCGGCAGGAGCAGCCTTCAAAGTCGTGCGTTCCAACGCACTTTTTGGCAGCCCACCACATCTTGCATTCAACTGGAACGCCAAAAATGCAGTGCTGGCTCGAGTCTTCTCTGACTTGCGATTCAGGCAAGCCATGCAGTTGGCGGTTAACCGCTCGAGGATCATTGATACGGTTTACAACGGTTTGGCAACCCTGCCAGGTCACGGCGTCGCGCCGATTTCAAATTATTACTTTAACACCACCAAATACCTCGGCGAGTTTGATTTGAAAGAAGCCGGCGCAACGCTCGACGCGATGGGCTTAAAAGACACCGACGGCGACGGCGTGCGCAACATTGGTGGGGCTAGCAACCTCGAGTTTACCCTCAATTACGGCGAGGACTCGAGCGTTTACAAACCGATGAGCACCATTTTGCAAAACGATTTCAAAGCGATTGGCGTGAAAATTAACCTTAAGGGCATTCCCTCAAGCACGCTGCTTTCGACGGCTCGAGGTCAAGATTGGGAATCGACCTTGCTGGCGTTTGGTGACCAACCCGACCCTGATCTTCGCAAACCCATCTGGCAGCCGGGCGGAGCACTTTATTACTGGCATCAAGCCACCCAACCCGCAGCGCCAGGTGGCAAAGAAAACTTTAAAGCCATGACGAGCTGGGAAAAACGAGTCTGGACGATTTTTGACAAAGCCTCGCAGACCACCGATCAAGGCATTCGCAGAGCCTTATACGAGGAATGGCAAATCCTGTTCGCCAAGAACCTGCCCGTGATCATGATCGCCAAAGGCGCAAACGCCGCCGTGGTCAGCAACAAGATTGGTAACTTCGTCTGGAACTTGGGTGTGATTCCAGGTTACAACCCAGTGCCGCTGGTGTACAACAAGTAAAGCTCGAGCAGCACAAGAACCTCGGGTGAAAATAAGTTCTCTCGAGGTTCTGTTTAGAGGAGGAGTATGAAAAAGTTTGTTCTCGCGGCACTGCTCGTGTCTTCACTTGGAGCGGCGTTCGCTGCCGCCACCAACGGAGACCCTAGGCTTTCAAACATGCCCAAATTGGGCTTAAGCGCAGGCAAGTACGGCGGCACGTTAACGCTGTCATTGCCAGCCTCACCTGGAAGTTTTAACTATTACGGCATTACAGACAACAACACTTACACCTTAATTGGCAACGTCTTTGAGGGTCTGGTCGAGTACAACCTCGAGACATACAAGATGGAACCCAATTTGGCGCAGTCTTGGACGGTTTCAGAAGATGGTAAAATCTGGACGTTTAAAATGCGCAAAAACGTCAAATGGCACGATGGCGTGCCTTTTACCGCCGACGACGTGGTCTTTACCTACAACAACATTATTTTGAACACCGAAGCCAAGGGCAACAGCGCCGCCGGTTTTCCCAAAGGCATCAAATTTGAAGCCGTGGACGACAACACCATGCGTATGAGTTTGCCATTTGCCTCGGGTGCGATCATTCAACAACTGCGCACCTTCATCATGCCCAAGCATAAACTCTTAAAATACTCTATCGAGGGCGGCGCAAAACCGAGCGACATCAACACGCCTTGGGGAACGGGCGCAGACCTAAATGAGATTGTCGGGACTGGACCATTTAAATTCTCGAGTTACACCGCCGACCAAAAAGTAAGCCTGGCAAAAAACGCCAACTACTGGAAAAACGATGCTTTCGGCAATAAAATGCCCTACCTCGATAAGCTCGAGTATCTGATCTTGAAATCGCCAGAAGCCCAAATCGCACAGTTTAAATCTGGCACGCTCGAGGCGCTGAACATCACCGGTGCGCAATTCCCTGATTTAAAACAGGCAGAAGTCAATGGCGCAGCGTTTAAGGTCATCAAAGCCCTTGCCTTGTTCGGCAGCCCACCGCACCTGAGTTTTAACTTTGATGCCAAAGACCCTTTGCTTGCAAGGTTATTCAGCAATGACAAATTCCGTCAAGCCGTGCAACCCGCCGTCAACCGCCAACGCATCATCGACGACGTTTTTAACGGACTTGCGACCCTGCCAGGAACTCCGACTGCCCCAGTTTCGAGCTTCTATTTCAACACCACCAAGTATTTGGGCGAATACGACCTGAAAGCCGCCAACGCCGGTTTGGATGCGCTGGGCTTAAAAGATACCGATGGTGACGGTATTCGCAACTTTGCTGGTGGCAAAAACATCGAATTCTCGATGATTGCCCCGCTCGATAATGCGTTCTTTGCCGGTGGTCCAATTGCCACGATCATTCAAAATGACATGAAAGCCATTGGTCTAAAAGCCAACCTTCAAACACTGCAAAACAGTTTGGTTTTTTCTAAATTAAACGCTGGCGATTTTGAAGCTGGCATTTACGGCTTCGGCAACCAACCCGACCCAGAACTTCGCAAGGCGATCTGGCAGCCAGGTGGCGATTTGTACTACTGGCATCGTGCCATGCGGTCACCAACCCCAGGCGGCGCACCGAATTTCAACCTGATGAAAACTTGGGAAAGGCGTATTTGGACCATTTTTGACCAAGCCTCCAAACTGACCGATCAACGCAAACGCGCCGCACTCTACGACGAATGGCAGCTCCTCAACGCCAAAAACCTGCCTGTCATCATGATTGCCAAACCCGCCAACATCGCCGCCGTCAGCAACAAAGTCGGCAATTTCGTTTACAACCTCGGACCGATTCCGGGCTATGTGACCAACCATATCGCCTACCTCAAATAATTCCAAAACCTCGAGCCTGCAACAATCCAGGCTCGAGGTTTCACTCGAGTTACGAAAAATTGAGAATCATGTTTAATTTTATTTTAAAAAGAACCTTGGTTATTTTTCCGACCTTACTGGCGGTGTCATTCATCGCTTTTTTTGTGATTCAACTGCAACCGGGCAGTTTTCTGGATTCGTACCTCGAGGACCCGCGCTTTTCACAAGAAACCGTCACCCGAATTCAAGAACAACTCGGTTTGGATCAACCCCTATTGGTGCAGTACGGACGTTGGGTTTGGGGCATTGTCACCAGGGGTGATTTTGGGCAGTCCTTTACCGCCAACCGTCCCGTGGCGGGTCTGATTGGTGAACGCATGTTTTGGACGGTGGAAATCGCGGCGTTGGCACTGATTTTCAGTTGGCTGATTGCAATACCGATTGGTATTTTAACCGCCGTGCGGCGTAACGGCGTGGTTGATGGAATGGCAAGCTTTCTTGGCTACGCGGGTCTGGCAATTCCTGATTTTCTGCTCGGCTTGTTATTAATAGCCCTGATTTTAAGTTTGAACGGCAAAAACGTCGGCGGCTTGTTCAGCAATGAATTTATTGACGCGCCCTGGTCGTTTTCAAAATTATTGGATCATCTGGCGCACTTGTGGCTACCAATTATTGTGATTGGCGTGAACCACGTCGCCAGCCTGCAACGCCAAATGCGAGCCAACATGCTGGATGTTTTAAACCAAGATTACGTCCGTACCGCCCGCAGCAAAGGGCTGCAAGAACGCATCGTGATTTACCGCCATGCCGTGCGCAACGCCATCAATCCATTAATTAGTATTGCGGGTTTAAGTTTTGCCGAACTCACCAGTGGCAGCCTGATTGCCGCCACCGTGCTTGGTCTACCGACCATTGGACCTTTTTTGTACGACAGCATCAAAGCCAAAGACCAATACGTCGTCATCACCCTGTTACTGCTCTCGAGCTTTGTGCTGATGATCGGAAATTTGCTCGCAGACGTTCTGCTGGCTACCGTAGACCCAAGAATTCGTTACGAATAACCCTCGAGAAACCATGACAACCACTGCAACTGTCAAAACTGAAAAGTCAGTCAACCCACTTATCCTTGCGTGGCGGCGTTTCAGGCGCAATAAGCTCGGCATTGCGGGCGGTGTCATTTTGATCGTGCTGTATTTGATAGCGATTTTTGCAGGGTTTTTATCGCCTTACGAAATTACGATTCAACACGAACAATACCCGTTTCAACCACCTCAAAAAGTTCACTTTATTCACGATGGGAATTTGCGATTGCCTTTCGTTTACCCAAGTTCTTTTAAACGCGACCCCGTAACCTTTGCCAAAAAATACGTCGAAGATACCAGCAAACCCGAGCCGATTCGCTTGTTCGTACAGGGTGAAAATTACAATTTGTTCGGCATCATCAACACCAACCTGCATTTGTTCGGCGTGCAAAACGGTTTTTTCTTTCCACTCGGCACAGACAAATTCGGGCGCGACCTGCTCTCGAGAATGCTGGTTGGCTCTCAAGTTTCTTTGACGGTGGGCATTATCGGCATTCTGATCAGTTTTAGTATTGGCATTCTGATGGGCGGAATTTCTGGCTATTACGGCGGTTGGATTGACACCGCCATTCAACGGCTTATCGAAATTCTGCTCTCGTTCCCGCGCCTACCAATTTTGCTGGCACTGGCGTATGTGATTCCCGCAAAATGGCCCTCGAGCCTGGTGTACCTGGGTATCATCGCTGTCTTGAGCTTTATCGGCTGGGCGAGTCTGGCGCGGGTCGTGCGCGGGCAGGTGCTCGCCGCTCGAGATCAAGATTACGTGCAAGCCGCTCGAGCCTTGGGTGCGAGCGATTTGCGGATTATTTTGCGGCATATTGTGCCGAATTTGACCTCGTATTTGATTGTGACCGGGACGCTCGCACTGCCAGGGTATATTCTGGGCGAGAGCGGACTGAGTTTTCTGGGATTGGGCGTCAAAGAACCCATGACTTCTTGGGGTTTACTGCTGGCGGATGCCAATGATCTCAGCAACTTATCGCAATACCCGTGGTTGCTGACGCCTGGTTTGATGATTTTCTTGTCAGTGTTAGCGTTTAATTTTGCGGGTGACGCGATGCGTGATGCGGCAGATACAACCTCAAAGAATTGAAACTCGAGGTCTCAAAAATAAAGCCTGCAAAAAATACAGGCTTTTAGTGTGAAATTTTAAATCTTCTTTAAGCCAAAGCCTTCAAAACAGCATCAGTAAATTCTCGAGTTCCAGCATTACCACCTAAATCGCTGGTTGGATTCGAGAACAATGCAGCTTTGACTGCACTTTCAACTTTCTCAGCAACTTCAGGACGCTTAAAGCTGTAACGAAGCATCATGGCAGCGCTCAGAATGGTCGCTGCTGGGTTCGCAACCCCCATTCCGGCGATATCGGGGGCAGAACCGTGTATCGGCTCGTACAAGCCCGTACCGTCGCCGAGGCTAGCACTGGGCAGTAAGCCCAAACTACCAGGCAGCACACTGGCAAGGTCAGACAAAAAATCGCCGAACAAATTTTCGGTCACGATCACGTCATAACGTTTCGGGTCTTTAACCAGCAACATCGCGCAAGAATCGGCGTACTCGTGGGTCAGTTCAACATCTGGGAACTCGAGATCGTGGACTTTTTGCACCTCGCGCCGCCAAAATTCCGAGACTTCCATGACGTTGGCTTTGTCCACGCTACAAACACGGTTCTTGCGGGTTCGTGCCGCCTCAAACGCCCATCGTGCGGCTCGAGCCACCTCGTTGACGTTGTAGCGAATCGTGTTGTAGCCTTCCTCGGCAGAAATGCTGCGCGGTTCGCCAAAGTAAGCGCCACCCAGCAATTCGCGTAAGATTAATATATCTACGCCCTTAGCAATCTCTGGCTTTAAGGGTGATAGATGCTCGAGTCCTTCGTAGACCGAACTTGGGCGAAGGTTGGCGTACACGCCCAGACCCTTACGGAGCTTGAGCAATCCTGACTCTGGACGCATTTCCCTGGGGACATTTTCGGTACTGCCAGGAAGTCCACCGACAGAACCCATTAAAACCGCATCGGATTTTTGGGCAGCCTCGAGCACTTCGTCCGCGAGCGGCACGCCGTACTTTTCAAGCCCCGCAAGACCGAACGCGAATTCTTGATACTCGAGATCGGGCGCGACTTGCTTCAGCACCTCGAGAGCGCTGTTGACAACTTCTGGACCGACACCATCACCTGGTAAGACAACAACTTTTGGCATGAAACTCCTTTTGGAATAAAAACTTGACGAGCACATCATTCAGCGTGTGAAAGAATTTCACTAAAAGCGTGCAACCAAAACCTCAATACGATGACACAAAACCTGTCATTGCACAAATCCGAGTAGCTCGAGATCAAAACCTGATACACTTTAACGGGGTGGCTCTGGGTGCGCTTCCTTCTCCTTTCGGATACGTAGTGCCTCGCTCTCCGCCCCACTTGTTATGCTGTTGTTATGAACACAATTGATTCGATCTTGCTGCGACACACTGCGCTGGTGTTTTTCACACCTGAAGCAAAATCTCGAGTTTCGGAAAATCTTTTTTCAGCGTTTGAAACAGAGGTTTTAGCCCTTGGGTTCACACTCTCCGTAAATTTAAGATCTGCACTCTCGAGCATGACCGATGAGGATCTGGCGGGTTTTCAGTCGTGGTTGTTGGCACAACTTCGAGCACAAGTAGGCACACCTCATGCTCAACCACTGTTTCGACAGTTCCCCAAAAACATTCCAAAAAACACCTGGCGTTTGTACGTGCAACGGGTTTTGGTGAATTGGTTGCAACAACCCGCGCAGCCTTGTTTAATCTGTGGAAAATCAGATTCGGTGCATCCGCTTGACCCTTGCGGACATTTGGTTTGTCGTGAATGCTGGGATGGCAGCAATTACAGCGGTTGCCCGATCTGCCATCGGCACATCAACCCAAACGATCCATTCCTGAAACCCGAGCCATCTCGAGAAAAATTAAACCAACCAACAGCAACCTTCAAACGCCTTGATCTTGGAACAGATCGCAATGCTCGAGTTGAGGTTTTAACCCGAGGATTTTTGGGCAAAACCACGCCGTTATCGTTGCAAGAAAAAACTGATTTGCTCGAGATGGTTAAAGCTTACGGCGTGAAGTTGCTCGAGTGGCTGCCCGAACGTATTTTAGTCAAAGAAACCATGTCGTTGGTACTGGCTAAGGTTTTACCCGATGCCAAAGCGTTTGTGTTGCACGGTGATGTACTGAAAAAACACTTAAAAACCGCCACTGATGTCTTACGGGTTTTAGCCGTCTGGAATGGCGAGGATGGAAGTTTAACATCCGTTCCAAAGCAAACTCGAGCGTGGCTTGAGCAGTCCAAAACAACTGCCGAGGCTATTGCGAACAAGCAACAACGCCAAATGTACGAACGTTATTTCCAAGAAAGCCTGAAGCAATACTTCCCGAAACAAAAATCACTTCCTCGAGCGACCAGACGCGGTTTGTTAAACATTCTGAACGAATTGCCAATTCAGAATTTACTTGAGGACATAAAACGCTATCCGTTACGCTGGAAACGCGCTGGTGAGATGCTGCACCCGCTCGAGTTTTTTAAGCCTTACCCAAAAGCAGCACTCGCTTTTGCTCTTTTGCGACGTGGCAAGGTCAGTCGTTACTCGAGCGCCCTGCAAGAATCATTGAAAACGGCTGCGAACGCACCGCAACTTCATTTTTTCAACGATCAATACTTTTTTATCAGTTGGGCAAATCGCTTAGAGCACGCCCTTGCAGATTCGATTCTCGAGACACTGCCAACCTTTTTAAGTCAACGTCCTGGAGAGTTTGGACGGCGACTCGATCACGTGTTGCGGTTATCACTCGAGCAACCCGAGCAAGGTATTCAAATCATCAGATCATTTCTCGAGATTGTGCCGAAGTTAACCTCTGCAATGCTGTTGCAATTGCAAGCACACTTTGAAGCTCGAGCAAAACTTTGGAAACGCCGCGTGTTCTTTCCCAAAGGCGACGTGATGCTGTCATACGCCACCAAAGACACACGAAAATTACTGCCCACGAACCTCCTCGAGCCACTTCGTACAGGCATCTTGCTCGAGTTACTGCGCCGTGCCGAAAAGCAACCTCGTTTTGAAACTGCTTTACTCGATCAAGGTTTACAAGATTTATTTGTACCAGTCGCTGAACGCTCGAGCAGCAAAGCCTTAATCGCCTTACCGCGTGGCAGCACGCAACCGATTCCTGCCGATAAAACCTTGCGATTGTTCATGCACTGGATGCAAAGCGAAAACCGCCGTGTAGATTTGGATCTCAGCTTTTCGTTCTTCGATACGAACTGGCGCTTTGTTGAACAATGCGATTTTACCAACCTGAGCGACAAAAACAACAGTTACGTTCATAGCGGCGATTACACCGACGCACCAGCACCAGACGGCGCGAGCGAATACATTGACCTCGACCTTCCCAAACTCGAGAAACGCCGGATTCGCTACGCCATGATGATCGTCTTTAGTTACAACAGCGTGCCATTCGATCAAATGCCTTACGCCTTCGCGGGGATTATGCACCGCAACAACACAGGCGAGGTCTTTGAAGCCCGAACCGTACAAAACCGTTTTGATCTTTCGGGTAACGCCCAAATTGCCATTCCATTGTTTGTCGATTTGCAAGAACGCCGTCTGCGTTGGCTCGATATTAAACTCACGCCCGAGGGAATGAATCACCAAGTTGGCGGGTATCACAAGAAACTGGCGCAAATCGGTAAGGATTTCGAGCATTACTTCAACGCAGGATCTCGAGCAACCATGTGGCAACTCGTGTGTCTGCACGCTGCCGCTCGAGCTTCAACGGTTTACATTCGAGATGAAAACGGGAGTGTTTCGCAGTATCACAAAAGCACGTTTTCGACCCTCGAGTTTTACAACCGCATCATCGCTCGCGCTCACCCAGACGCGACCTTTGAGCACCCAGAATTGAATTCACCCGCATTTTGCGCCTTGGTTCGAGGTGATCTCGAATTACCCGCACGAAGCGAAGTGTACGCCCTGCATTGGGATGGTTTATCGAGCGAGAAATTGCAGCGCCGCACTGCCAGCAACCTGATAGACGCGCTTAAAGCTTAAGTCTGTTTCTCGAGCTTGACCACCAACATCGGTTCAGTAAACCCCGAAATCTGACCGTTCGCCCCAAACTCGAGGTTCAACCGCGTTCGGCGGCTTTGTTCCGCTTCAAATGCCATGTTCTCGAGCGTCTGAATTTGGTCGGGTGTGCAGCCACTCATCTGCACCCACCAGTCAAACTCGAGGTTGTACGGCACGAGTTGATCTTTAACCCAGATTAAGCCAACTTGGTGCATTAAATCTTGCCATTCGGTCACAAGGCGTTGCGTGAAGTGACTGGGATCTCGAGTGCGCTGAAAGGTATTGACCCATTCTTGATCTACCCTGTCTATGACAATCTGGTCACTCATGATAAATCGTCCGCAAGGTTTTAAGACTCGGCGCACTTCGGACAAGAATTTTGGTACGTCACGGAAATGATGCGGCGCGTGACGGCTGGTGACAATCGTAAAACTCGAGTCTGGAAATGGTAGGTTTTCTGCGTCACCCTCAACAAATTCTGCGTTCAAAATCTTTTCGCTGGTTGCTCGAGTTCCGGCTTGCTCGAGCATGTTTGGCGACATGTCAACGCCCGTGACCTTGGAGACAAACGGCGCAAACGCCAACGCCGTGTTTCCTGTTCCGGTGGCAATATCGAGCACCACATCCGTTTTGTCAGGATCGGCAAGTTTTAAGACCACTGGCAAACTCGGACCAAAACGATGCACGCTCGAATTCGCATAACGTCCCGCACTCGCATCAAATTGCGATTTTGAACTCGAGATTTTCAGGCTCTCAACAGGATTTGCCACGTTTCACCCCAGAATTAATCTGAATCCACCACCGCGTCCACTTCGGTTTCGACCAACCATTCAGGGTTGATAAACCCTACGACTGCCATGACCGTGGTCACAGGTTTGATGTTCGAGAAAAATTCGCCGTGCACTTTGGTCACGGCTTCCCAATCCTCAATGTTGGTCAGGATTATTCGCGTCCGAATGACATTCTCGAGCGGCACGCCAAGTTGTGCCAGGGCATCGCGGGAAATCTCGAGGCAACGCCGCATTTGCGCCTCAGGATCACCAACGCCCACGGTCTTGCGGTCTATACCAATCGGCGCAGTGCCAGCCACCGCCGCAATGTTGCCAATGCGCACCGCTCTGGTCATGCCTATAATCGGCTCGAGCGGCGAACCCGAAGACGCTGATTGCCGCATCAGTATGGTCGCTTGGCTTCGTACTCGTTCATGGCGGCTTCGCGTTTCATGATGTAACCCAAATCATCCACACCCTCGAGCAAACAGAGTTTACGGAATGGATCAATCTGAAAATCGACACTCGAACCATCTGGTAATGTAACTTTTTGGGATGGTAAATCCACCGTAATTTCAGAGTTTGGGTTTGCCTCGAGTGTTGCCCAGAGTTTGACCACAATATCTTCGGAAAGCACCACAGGCAGCAAACCATTCTTGAGCGAATTGTTGTAAAAAATATCGGCAAAAGCTGGCGCGATCACGCTCTTAAAACCGTAATCCGTTAACGCCCAAACCGCATGTTCACGGCTCGAGCCACTGCCAAAATTACGCCCTGCGACCAAAATTTTTGCGCCTTTAAATTGCGGTTTGTTCAAACTAAATTCTGGATTGTCAGACCCATCCTCGAGGTAACGCCAGTTGCTAAAGCAACCCAAATCCATGCCTTCTTTGGTCACGGCGGTCAGGTACTTGGCGGGGATAATCTGGTCGGTGTCAATGTTTTCGACCCGAAGCGGTGCGGCGGTACTGGTGAGGGTTTTAAATTGTGCCATGATGGACTCCTTTTGATTCTCGAGGGACGGATTGTGTCTTTCCCTCTCATCCCCGACCTTCTTGAACATAAAACGCACCTGTCGGGCATGTTCGCCTTCTCTCCAAGGAGAGAAGGGAGCTTTATTGCAATTTTGTTTGGGTTGGTTTTTGATTCTCGAGGTTTAATCGAAAATCTTGGTTGGTTTCCCGTCTATGCTTCTCGTATTTTTGTCGTGCCAGTAGGTTTCAATTTGTTCTGGGGTTCGTGCAGCCCAATACTTGTTCAAGTCCTCTCGAGTTCCTGCATGTTCATAGAATGGAACTGCCATACCGCAAGAGGTTTGCACCAAATCAATCTCGAGCACGAACACTTGCCGCGCACCTGGGAGCGGGTTGAACAGACCGTACAGGCTGTCCCATTCGGTATCCCTGGGGTGAATTGCGCGAGCAGTTCCGAACAGACGCAAGATCATAGGCGCACCTTCAAAAGCGCAAAACATGATGGTCATGCGAGGATTCTCGAGAATATGGGCGGCGCTTTCGTTGCCGCTGCCAGTGGAATTGAGCCAGACGACTTGGTTTGGATTGGTGATGCGCAGTGAATCCATACCTTTTGGTGAAATGTTGACGCGCCCATCGCTGGCAGCCGTGCCGACAAAGAACATGTGTTGCCTAAGAATAAATTCGTTCAGCACTGGTGAAATTGATTCAAGTTGTTTTCCCACAGCCTCACCTCGAGATTCTGGACTTACATCATTTGCCGAACATCAACCACATGCCCAGTAACGGCTGCGGCGGCTGCCATCAGTGGTGACATCAACAGGCTTCTCGAGCCTGGACCTTGACGCCCCTGAAAATTTCGGTTGCTGGTGCTGGCAACGTACTTTCCTGCGCCCGCTTTGTCTTCGTTCATGGCAAGGCACATGCTGCATCCCGCGCCGCGCCATTCAAAACCGGCGTCGGTGAAAATCTTGTCCAGTCCTTCGGCTTCGGCTTTGTTGCGCACGTCTTTGCTGCCTGGCACGACAATGCCCATCACGCCGCTCGAGATTCGCTTGCCTTTAATAATGCTGGCGGCTTGACGTAAATCCTCTAAACGTCCGTTGGTGCAACTGCCAATAAAAACCACGTCAACGGGCAAACCACTGATGGCTTGACCTTCACTTAAGCCCATGTACTCGAGGGCAGACGAAAGTGCGCGTTGATGCGCGGGATTCTCGAGTTCACTTTCTTTTGGAATGTGACCGGTGATGCCTGCGCCCTGTCCTGGGTTCGTGCCGTAGGTGACCATCGGCTCGAGAAGGCTCGCGTCGAGATGAATCTCGCGGTCAAATACTGCATCCGCATCGCTTGGCAGGGTTTTCCAGTATGCGACGGCATTTGTCCAATCTTCGCCTTTTGGCGCGTATTTTCGACCTTCCACAAAATCGAACGTCGTTTGGTCTGGTGCGATCATTCCCGCTCGAGCGCCGCCTTCGATGCTCATGTTGCAGATGGTCATGCGTTCAGACATGCTCAGTTTTTCGATGGCGCTGCCACGGTATTCAAAAACGTACCCCGTGCCGCCGTCCGCACCAATTTGCGCGATGATGGCGAGAATAATATCCTTGGCGGTCACGCCTGGATTCAATTGACCCGAAACGTTGATAGCCATTGTTTTGGGTTTGCTTTGCAACAAGCACTGACTTGCCAGCACATGACCAACCTCAGATGTGCCAATGCCAAACGCCAGTGAACCGAACGCGCCGTGGGTGCTGGTATGGCTGTCGCCGCAAACAATCGTCATGCCTGGGTGGGTAATGCCCATTTCGGGTCCAACCACGTGAACCACGCCCTGAACTTCACCGGCAATATCCCACAGTGTCACACCAAAATCGGCGCAGTTTTTGCGCAAGGTCTGAACTTGGGTAGCTTGCTCCAAACCCCACATCTCGAGCGGAATCACGTCGGTGGCGTTTGCCATGCGGGTTGGGATGCTGTGATCCATCGTGGCGAAGGTGCGTTCGGGGCGACGAACTTTCAGACCTCGTTCGCGCAACATTGAAAAGGCTTGCGGGCTGGTGACTTCGTGAATCAAGTGCGTGTCAATGTAAAGCACGGCTGGAGCGCCTTCGTCTTGGGCGACCACGTGTGCATCCCAGACTTTTTCAAATAATGTTTTGCCCATAAAAACTCCTTTTGAATCTACGAATCTAACTTTTGACGACTCTAAATTTTACGTCCCAACGGTGAACCTCGAATTTGCAATCTCGAGCCTGCGCTTTTCAGGTTCTCGAGCAGTCTGTCACCACTTCTGACCAGGTGGTTGGCGATTTCACGGCTGGCTTTGTTGCCGTCGCGGTTGGCAATGAACTCAAGAATGCGCTGATGCTCGAGTCCTGCGCGTTCGCGTCCAAGGTCTGTGCCTGCTTCAAACCAGCGGGTGCGGGATAAGCGCGTCAGGACATCCTCGAGCGATCTGACAATAAACACATTCCCAGATAGTCGCGCCACACCGAGGTGAAAGTTGGTCGCGCCACTCATGTATTGCTCGAGCGGAAGTTGAACCGTGTTTTGCGAAATGGCGTTTTGAATCTTCTCGAGTTCGGGTTTGGTGGCGCGTTTGACGGCTTCTTTGACGGCGGCGACTTCGATGACTTCACGCCAAGCGCAGGCTTGCTCGATTTCGTCTAAGTCTATCGGGCTGACAATAAAACCGCGTCCAGATTTTTGTACCAACCCCTCACCCTCGAGCCGTTGAAGCGCGGCGCGAACGGTGGTGCGTGAAGTCTCGAGCAGGGTTTCCAGGGCGCGTTCGGTCAGGTTTTCACCTGGCTCGAGTTCGAGCGCCAGAATGTTCGAGCGCAGTTTTTCGTAGGTGGCGATGGTGTTTTCTGGATTTGCTGGCATCTTGAAGTCCTCGAGTTCGGAATACCACATGGTATACCAAAATACTCAAAACGTCAACCAAAACCATCATCTCGAACGTGCCAATGCCTCGAGATTCCAGGCTAACTCTCAATCTCAAAACCTGAAAATCGCTAGTGTAAGCCATGCAACCAGGATTCCTGATTCAACACAATCAAAGCCGACGCGTAATCGCCAGTTACAAAACCTATCTCGATGCTCAAAAAGCCGTAGATTTTTTGTCAGACAAAGGATTTACGGTTGAACGTGTCGCCATCGTAGCCGAAGAATTGCGCTTTGTCGAACAAATCACTGGACGCCTCGATTCGGGAAAGGCAGCCCTGGGGGGCGGCTTGCGCGGCGGATTTATTGGAGTCATGATTGGCTTGGCACTTGGACTGATTAGCCCAACACCTACATTACCGCTCGTCACGCAAGGGGCTTTGATGGGCTTGGTCATTGGTTCAATCACCAGTTTTGTTGGTTATTCCTTAATGGGCGGCAAACGCGATTTCAGTTCGAGTGGCGCAATGCAAGCGGGGCGTTACGACGTTCAAGTTGACGATGAAGTCGCCGAGGAAGCCTCTCAAGTGCTGGCAACAATTTAAAGGCTCAAAAGACACGCCTCTCGAGCCAAATATTTATAGATTTTTAGTGACGCTTTAGTGCCGCCATCGCCTGTTCGTAGCTAACTTCGCCCGCCTCGAGTTTGCTCAGAATTTCATTGGCATTCACTTTTGGTTTCTCGAGCACCACTTCAGCATCACTTGAGCCACCGGGCGCTTGAACAATGTCATCCAAACTCGAGTATCAGTGTTTGGTTACGGGATTCGTTTGTAGGCTCTCATGGCGAAGAAGTAGCCGAGGATCGCTATTCCCGTGCACCAAGCGAGTGCAGTCCAGATGTCGCTACCGACTGGCTGACCGCCCAGGAGGGCGCGAAGCGAATTGACGATGGCGGTGACGGGTTGGTTTTCCGCAAATACGCGGACTGGGGTTGGCATCGTGGCGGTGGGAACGAACGCAGAGCTAATTAGCGGCAGGAAGATCAGCGGGTAGGAAAATCCAGTCGCGCCTTCAATGGATGTCGCCGTCAGTCCGGGAATCACCGCCAGCCAAGTCAACGCGAGGGTGAACAGGGTCAGGATGCCTGCGGCGGCAAGCCAACCCCAAACGTTCGCGCTGGACCTGAAGCCCATTACCAACGCGACGAGGATAATGACCGCGACAGTGATTGCGTTGGACATGAGCGAGGTCAGCACATGCCCCCATAGCACCGATGAGCGTGATATCGGCATGGAGTGAAAGCGGGCGAGGATTCCTTTTTGCGTATCGCTGAAAAGCCGCAAGGCGGTGTAGGCGACGCCGCTGGCAACGGCGATCAGCAGGATTCCGGGCAGCAGGTAATTCACGTAGTGATCAGTGCCAGTTTTGATAGCGCCGCCGTACACGTAAACAAACAGCAGCATAATCATGATTGGTGTGATTGCGACGGTGATGATCGTGTCCGGACTGCGCTGGATGTGGCGCATCGAGCGTCCGAACAGGATGAGCGTATCTCGTAAAACATTCACCTTGCGACCTCCAGTCCTTTGTTGCCAACGATGGCGAGAAAGATTTCCTCGAGCGTGGCTTGTTTTTCGACGTACTCGAGCTTTGCGGGCGGAAACAGTTTCTTGAGTTCCTCGAGCGTTCCACCCGCAATGATTGTGCCGTCGTGCAGGATTGCGACCTTGTCCGCAAGCTGCTCTGCTTCCTCGAGGTATTGCGTGGTGAGCAAGATCGTCGTGCCGCCACTGGCAAGCTTCTTAATGGTTTTCCAGACCTCGAGTCGTCCCTCTGGGTCAAGTCCCGTCGTCGGCTCATCGAGGAAGATGACGGCGGGTGTTCCCACGAGGCTCATGGCGATGTCGAGCCTGCGCGTCATGCCGCCAGAGTATGTGTCTACCCGCTTATGACCTGCATCGCTCAACCCGAACTGCCTGAGCAGTCCCTCGGCAACCCGAGAGGGGTTGGACACTGACCGTAATTGAGCAATCAGTACGAGGTTTTCCCGTCCAGTCAGAATGCCGTCCACGGCGGCGAACTGCCCCGTCAGGCTGATCTGCTCGCGCACCCGTTTCGGCTGAGTCTGGGTGTCGAAGCCGCAGACGCTAGCACTGCCGCTGTCGGGTTTGAGCAGCGTTGAGAGAATGTTGACCGTCGTGGTCTTGCCCGCGCCGTTCGATCCGAGCAGTGCGAAAATCTCTCCGCGCCGTACCTCGAGGTCAACGCCTTTCAAGACGCTGGTATCTTTGAAGGCTTTCTTCAAGCCTTTCGCTGATATCGCAACGTCTGTCATTTTTTTACCTCCTCGCTCTGGAGTTTCTTCATTACCTTGCGGTTCAACGCCTCACGCCAATTCTCGGTGTATGTCTTGGCGTTCCGCAGAAGCTCGTCGCAGAACGCGGCGACATCCTCGCCTGTAACTTCCAGTGCATGCTTGCCGTCTGCCGCACTTGTTTCAAACAGTTCAAGCAAGTCTTTGAGGATCGCTACAATATCCATACCGTCGCCACCCGAACGCATGAACATGTATTGCATGATCTCGCCGTAGACGATTTGGTAGTCGCGTGGCAACGCTTTGGAACGCGCCTCCATGCGCTTCCAATCCTTCTTGTCTCCGATGATTTTATTCAGGAAGTTAAGCACGTGTCGTCTCCTTAAGTTGGTTGATTTTGGTTGAGAGGAAGTCCCATTTTGCCCAGAACGTGGCAAGTTCGGCATGACCCGCCTCGTTCAGCGAGTAGAACTTTCTGGGCGGACCGATGGTGGACGACCTTTTCTCGATGTGGACAAGTTCGTTCTTCTCGAGCCGCACGAGGATGGTGTAAACCGTGCCCTCTATGACGTCCACGAATCCGAGGGTGCGCAGGGACGATGCGATTTCGTAGCCGTAGGTTTCACCGCGACTGATGATCTCGAGCACACAGCCCTCGAGGACGCCTTTTAACATTTCCGTGAGGTTTTCCAGGGTGATGCCTCCTTTTTTGATTCATTGAATCGGTATAATGTGATACACACTACCACTAAAATGTATCACAGAGTAGTGAGCTGGTCAATAGACTTCGGGCATAAGTCCATCTTGCAGAAATTTTAGCGAGGGTGATAACTTCTTGACCATAAAACGCACCTGGCGGGCATGGTCGCAAGCATCACCCATACACAACACGTTTTTTCGTAGGGGTGAACCTTGTGTTCACCCAAATTATGGCTCATTTTATGACTTTCGCCCGAGGTCTATATAGTGCAGTTGGCAAATAGGTTGCCCATGCACACTTAACCATCTCGAGCCGTTTAAACGGCTCGAGATGAAACGTCTATCCAAGAATTTTTAGCTTTTCTTTAAAGCTTTCATCGCATCTTCGTAACCAATTTCGCCCGCCTCGAGTTTGCTTAGAATCTCGTTGGCGTCCACTTTTGGTTTCTCGAGCAATACTTCGGCATCACTTGAACCACCCAAAGCTTCAACAATATCGTCCAACCTCGAGCGTGCTGTGTTGTACGCCACACCCATTTCGGAAGCTAGTTTTTGCACGTTGCCGCGATACCGCAAAAGCACGCCCGCAAACTCGAGTTGTTCGGGTGAAAGTTTGGCAATCCAACCCAAACTAAATTCGCCCTCTAAAACCAAACCTCTGGCTTTATTCTCGAGTCGTGTCACGGTCAATTCTTCGCCAGTGAACGGGTCGTGGGTAATTAACGGGTATCGTTCTCGTCTTTTCATGAATCCTCGGCTTCAATTTCTTGCTCGAGCAATTCGGTCAATTCGACTTTGACTTCCTCGAGTTCGCTTTCAACGTCGTCACGCATTTCTTCTAACTTTTCGCGCTCGTGTTCTTTTTGTGTTCTTTCGAGCTTAGCTTGAATCTTATCGTACTTTGCTTGCATTTTATCTTGTTTAGCTTGCAGGATTTCGCGTTTTTCTCGAATTCTATCTCGAGAAACACCAGTTCTGGCTTGGGTGAGGTCAAACATTCCACTCTCGAGCATTTCACGGACTGTTTCAACCTCAACACCATGATTGCCCAGTTCAATGATTTTATCGGCATCCAATTCTTCCATCTCGAGTTGTTCGGCAAGTTGACGAAGTTCGATAATATAACTTGCTTCGATTCCATGATTGCCAAATTCGATTAGGTTATTAAAACTAAATTTTCCCAATCCCGCATTCGCCAATTCACGGACGAATTCTGTTTCAATACCGTGATTACTCAGTTCAATCATTTGCTCAAAACTAAACTTGCCACCGCCTGAAGCTCGAGGGGCGCGAGGTGGTCTAGGAGGTCTGGGTGGTTCTGGCGTTCGATATTCAGAACTCGAGGCTTGAAATGATGGTTGATTTACCGCTTGCAGCGCATCAATCAACTCGTCTGCCTGCTCGATGGTGATTGTTCCGTTTTGGACCAGCTCGAGAACCCGTGTTCGTTCGGCGTGCATATTTGTTCCTTTCTGCAACTCGAGGTTTCAAGTTGCTGGTACTTCTTGGATTTTTATTAACAATAATTTACTTTAAATATTCAAGATTTGTCAAGTAAATAAAAAATATTACCAATTCAAAGTCAAAAATCATTACTCGAGTTTCGAGCCACAAAAAAGACTCGAGAATAATCCTCGAGTCAACAAGTTCAATTTTAGAAATTCACTTACAAGGCGCTGCCTCATCATCAAAAGTCCCCGTGACTGGATTTGCTTCGTCACCCGAAGTCACAATCACATCGTTCGTCTCGAGGTTGTACTCGAGCCTCTCCCCTATCACCACCGAACCATCAGAACCCGTTGACTTTGCAGGTTTCCCCTCGAGAATCGCACGGTTTTTCTTGTCGTCATATTCCACACGGTCAGCGCTCGATTCGCGGCATTTGGATTTCAGAATCACTTTCCCCTCGAGAAAAGTTTTTTCCTCGTCCACATTCACCGTGATTTTTTCGCTGTTGCCGCGCAGCACATCGCCACTGTCTTGCGGACGTTCAAAGGTAATTGGACCCGCAATGACTGCCAAACCCGTCTCCTGGCTGTAATCGAGCCTCGAGCCAGTCAGTTGAGTTTTGCCTTGCGTGACAAAAACCGAGTTTGGTTTAGGGTCTGGTTTTATTTCTGGCAAACACGGTGCATCGTCCGCCTCGAGTAAATTTGCAGTTCCATTGTAAGCCTCGAGTTCGCCGTCACCACCATCTTTTTGTCTAACAAACGCCAACGGTGCTTTAATGATGTTTTTATCAATTGTGATATGAACCAAGTACGGCTTTATGTCGTAAATCACAAATTTCGTAATTTTTTCTTTATCATCATCTTTAGGCGAACAAATCACAAATAGCCCGTCACCGTCCGCGCTGTACTTGATGGCAATAATCGTTTTGTCTTTACGCACCAAAGTTGCCGTCGGCGGAAATTCACTGGCGGGTTTTTCTGGATCAATAACCTGCGCAAACAGCACCCCGCCAACCAGAACGGTCAGCAGGATGCTCAAAAATCTTTTGGCTTTATCGGTCACTCGGGCACTTGAACGCATCAACTGGAATAATAAAAGGTTTACCAACCTGTACCTGCTCTTTTGCCGTGTTATTCACCAGGGTTGTGCCAGAAATACTACCACCGTTCTTTTTATCTACATTCTTGGCAGGCTTTCCAACAATATAGGCGGTGTTCTTTTCATCATCAAAATAGAGGGAATCACCTGTGGTCGTATTTTTACCCGCAACCAAGGTCACGCCACCCGACGCAATCAAAGTGTTTTTATCTGTGTTGACTCGAGCCTCTTTGGCGGTAATGACCAAACGAACGTCGCTGGCTTTCTTGGGTTCGCGGATCAAGGTCACGGTTTTTCCATCGGTTAAACAACCAATGTTTTTCTCTTCATCAAAAACCACTTTGCTCGAGAGTGCCGATTGCTTGCCGTTAACCAGTTTGACGCTACCTTCAGAGGTGCTGACGTTCGTATCTACGTCAAACGTGGCTTTTAAAGCCATGATGAAAACATCGTCCTCACCAGCTTTTTCGGATTTCTGCACAATGTTGGTTGGTCCCGCCAGCACACCCAAACCTGTTTCTTCTTTGTACTCGAGCGTCGGTCCTTTGGCGGTCAAACGCCCCCTAGTGACAGTCACACCGCCACCAAAACCTGCGGTGCGCTTGCCTTGGGCTTTGCTCATCTCGAGTCCTTGAGGTGCGGTGAGTGACCCTTCGGTAGATGCAATTTGCAGTTTTTGTACGGTGGCTTTGACGCCTTCGGTGTATTTGTAAGGTCCGAATCGGAGATCACCTTGTTGGCGTCCACCTTCAATTTCGATCACCCTCGAGCCTGCGGCTGCCAACGCCACGCCGAATATCACGAGTAAACCAATGCTGAGAATGTTGCGTTTCATTGTTGAATACCTGCCTTTACTGTTTCGCATGGTGTGCCATTTCCATCTACTGCTCGAGTCTTAAATTTCCGACCATCGGTTTGGGTCATGTCGAACGATGCAGTGAAATCTTGGGCTGTATAACTGAGATTGGGCGAAGTAAGATCAATATACGGGGCGCGGTAGCCTGCATTCTGGTCAATTTGAACTTGTTGTCCTGTGTCTGTACCAAGCTTTAAGACGTAGCACCCATCTGGAATAAAAATCGTGGCACGCTGGGTTTGCATGTTGTCATTCGAGTCAATCGTCACGGTTTTGGTGTACAAACTCAAATCTAGTTTTCCTTTCACCAAACGCTGCCCTTCACTCAGTTCCGTCGCCACGCTCGAGCGTGATTCGGGATTGTATTTGACAACGCCTGCCTTAAACGTCCATTTGGCATTCGGGTCGGCTGCTGGGTACAGCACCAAATCCACGTTCTCAAGCGTCACCTCGCCCAACGGGGTTTTGGCAGAACTTGGTAAAAAACTGAGCACCAAGCCTACAAGAATTAGGACGGAAAGTGCGATAAGGGAAACTCGAGCCACACGCAGAATATCGCGCTTTACGTGGTGAGAAGCGTGAAGTGCGGCGAAAACTTCATGGAGCAAAGCAGAACGAGGCTCTCATAATTGCAACTCATGGCAAGGTTTTAAGCTTAAAGATTGGTATTCTAGGCGTGATGATTGATACGCATTGCCATTTGTATTCGGTGGAAAAACCATTAGAGGCGGCTCGAGCACCTGGTCTGAACGCGTTGGTGGTGATCGGTCACACGCCAGATCATGCCAGGGATGCCCTAAAACTGAGCCGTGAACTCGAACATGTTTTTGTGACTGTGGGTTTGCATCCGTGTGACGCAAATTTGTATGACTTGTACAACACCACCGAACTGGAAGAGTTGATGATGGAAGATAAGGTCGTCGGTATTGGCGAGTCTGGCATTGATTACTACTGGGATTCCGCACCAAAAAACCTGCAACTCGAGAGTCTAAATTGGCAGCTCGAATGTGCCAGACGCTTTGACATGCCAGTAGTCATTCATACTCGGGATAAAGACGGCGCTCGAGACGCATTTGCTGACTGTGCGGTTGAGCTGCGAAACGCGGGTTGGAACAAGGGCATCTTGCATTGCTTCGCGGGTGATACTGAACTGCTCGAGACTGGGCTTGAATTGGGATTTCACGTGTCGTTCGCCGGAAATCTAACCTACAAAAACGCGCAATTAATTCGTGATGCCGCCGCCATCGTGCCGCTCGAGCGACTGCTGGTGGAAACGGATGCACCCTACCTGTCCCCAATCCCATTTCGCGGCAAACGCAACACGCCAGCCTATGTGCGCTACACACTTGAGAAACTTGCGGAAATTCGCGGTTTGGATTTTGAAGAGATGGAACGCATCACCGAGGCAAACTCGAGGTTGGTTTACAAAATTCCTGCCAAGGTTGAATAAGCGCTTGTGATTCCGTTAGAATCGTTTTTACCGTGAAGATTTACAAGTCTATAGCCTCGAGTTTACAACCATGACATCCACCAAAACCCAAGGATTTCGCGCCAACCTCGAGTTGTTCAAAACCCGTGACTTTGCAATTTTGTGGGCTGGTTTTACCTTTTCGGGTTTGGGCGATTCGATTTATGACATTGCCGCCGCATTATGAGCATGATTTCGTACCTCAGCCCGCTCAGCTTGCCTTGATCACGTTTTACTGGATTGCTTTGATGCCAACATCGTGATTGCCATTTCGGGATTTGGAATCGTTCTGATTGGTGCATGGATGTTATCCCAAACTGCGCTAAAAATACTCGGGTTAAACTTCAATCATGTCCAACCAAAGGCGAATCCTTGGCTTAATGAGTGGCACGAGCGCAGATGGTGTTGACGCCGTGCTGCTCGAGCTTCCAGATTATTTCCCCAGTCTCGGCGAGAACGCCTCTCCTCCATTGCTGGCTGACGCCGTTCCTCGTGGGCGCGTGCTCGAGCATCAGTACACGCCTTACCCCGACGATTTACGTGCCGTGGTACTCGAGGCGATGCGCGGCGAATTGAAAACCAGCAGTTTGGCGCAACTCCATTTTGCATTAGGTGAAGTCTACGCACAGGCGGCGAGACCATTCTCGAGCAGCGCGGGTTTGATTGCCAGCCATGGGCAGACCGTGTTTCATATTCCAAGACTTGATGAAGCCAAAGGCTGGCACACTCGAGCCACCCTGCAAATTGGAGAGGCGGCATTGATTGCCCAAGCCACGCGCTTGCCCGTAATTTCGGATTTTCGCACTGCGGACATGGCGGCGGGCGGTCAAGCCGCGCCGCTCGTGCCGTTTGCAGACCGGATTTTCTTTGCCGAAACTGGTGTCAGTCGCGCCATGCACAATCTTGGCGGAATCTCCAACCTGACGTATTTGCCTGGACTCGAGGCGGAACAGGTGATCGCTTTTGACACTGGACCCGCCAATTGCTTGATTGACGAAGCCGTTGGCAAACTCGGGCAGCGCTTTGACAAAGACGGTCTGATTGCCGCCACAGGACGCACCGAAAACCAATTGCTCGAGGTTTGGCTGCAAGACCCCTATCTTCAACTCCCACCGCCCAAAAGCACGGGGCGCGAAGTCTGGAACCTCGAGAAATTGCAAGGCGTGTTTGAACTTCAACCCAAAGATATTGTCTCGAGCGTCACAGCGTTTTCGGCACGAACCATCACGGACGCGTACAAACAATTTATTCTAGGGCACGGTTTAGATGAAGTCATCGTGGCTGGTGGCGGCGCATTCAACCCTGTGCTGATGAGTTTAATGCGCCAGGGACTCGAGGGGGTAAAGGTTTTGAGACTCGAGGAGAGTAAATTCGCCGAATTTGGCTTCACCAGTTCGACTCGAGAAGCCGCCGCTTTCGCATTGCTTGGTTATTACGCCTTTCAAGGATGGACGAACACCCTACCGCACACCACGGGCGCAACCAGGGGCGTGATCGCCGGAAAGCTCTCCCGACCATGAACGGGAACGATTTGATGCTACGCTCCGTATGACTAAAGGCGCAGCGCTGACGAGAGACACAATGCAGAATCTACAAACCACAATTTGTCCGTACTGCACCTCGAGCAACCAAGCGTTCTCGAGAATCTGCATCACCTGCGGCTCGAGATTAGAACATGCAACCTTGCCAATGGGTTTGCGCCTTAAAGATGGTTTCTACGAACTCGAGGGCATTCTGGGACAGGGCGGATTTGGTATCACCTACTTGGCGCGTCATACGGGTCTGGGAACCAAAGTCGCGTTAAAAGAACTCTATCCAGACAACTTGGTGATGCGTGACTCGAGCGGCAAGGTTCGCGCACAAGCTGGAATGCAGGAAGAATTTGAGAATCTAAAAGTTCGTTTCAGCCGCGAAGCCAAAACCTTGCGCGAACTGAAACACAAAAGCGCCACGCAGTTCATCAGCGAGTGGGAAGAGCGCGGCACTGTGTTTATCGCTATGGAATTTGTTGACGGCGAAACCCTCGAGGCGCGAATTGCCAGGGGTGCACTGCTGACCGAACGTGAAGCTCGAGCGGTCATGACCCCTATTCTCGAGTTACTTGAGGAAGTCCACGGTAAGGGTTTATTGCACCGCGACATCAAACCTGCGAACATTATTTTAACCAAAAATGGCGGCGTGGAACTGATTGACTTTGGTTCGGTGACAAAATTTAGTGCCAACCAACGCAGCAAAATCACCAGTCGTTTACTGACCCCCGCCTATGCACCGCTCGAGCAATACGGGCAGGAAGTCATGCTTACACCCAGCACAGACCTATACGCGCTGGCGGCAACCATGTACGAAGCCATCACGGGAAAAGCCCCACCCAACGCCCTCGAGCGAGCCAACGGTGCGATGATGTACTTGGCACGGCTGGTCGAACCAACCATCAGCCGAGAGTTTTCTGAAGTGTTGGACAAAGCACTCGAGTTGCGGATGGAAGATCGGTACTCGAGCGCGAAAGAGTTGATAGGGGCATCAAGACTTTTTCCAAATCTTTCGGTCAATCCTTCCACACCAACACCTTTTAGACCGCATTACGCTTCTCCAGTTCACCAAATTATGACAGGGAGTTTTGCATTATTTTTGATAATAGTTCTGTTTCTAGTAATTTCACAAGTCGTAAGCATCAAATCAAATTCAATTGAAACGGTTACACGACCCGCTATCTGCAATCAACTTGATCTCGAGTTAGATTCACACCTTCATCCGAAACTTCCACATTTTGCCAACCAAGATGAAATCTGGGCGTTCGATGCCGAACAAGAGCGACTTGCCGGACAAACGATGCAAACGTGGCTCCGAAACGGCTGCAAGCAATAATTGCCTTTCTATTCATTTCGAGACTCGAGCATGACGGGTTAAACTCGATCCGTGGAATTGTTCCGTCTCATCCATCCCGAATGGCGTTTATTCTTGCTTGGCGCATTGTTTTCAATTGTCACGGGTTTTGCCACACCCTTGCTGCCTACACTTGTCGTGCAACCTTTGTTTAACGATGTCATCGGGAAACGACAGTATGCCCTGATCTCGAGCGTGCTCTTCAAGGGAGCGCTGTTGCTGCTGCTGAGCATCGTTGGGTTTTACCTTCAAAACACCTTGTTCGCGCTTGGCGGAGCACGGTTTGCGGCTCGGGTTCGCGCCAAAGTCTTCGAGGCAATGTTGGCGGCATCTCCGCTCGAGCAGCGTCAAAATGCCAGCAGCGCCGAGGGTGGTTTCTCGAGCGGTGGGCGGACTGCACGGCTCAGTTTGGATGTGCGGGAGTTCGAGAATTTTTTGACGTTTGAGTTGCCACTGGTCAGCGGTCAAGGCTTGACGGTGATTGTGGCGTTCGGCGCGTTGTTTGTTCAAAATGCACGCTTGACTTTAGGACTTTTGATCGTCATTTTGCCACTGGCAATTTTGTACAGCTTGGTCGGGAAACGCATTCAACGGGCGTTTGAACGCACCCAAAACGCCGCCGAACGCGCCACCAGCGCCATGAGTGAAAGTCTCTCGAGGCTCGAGGTGATTAAGGCGTTCAGACTCGAAAAGGTCATGCAGCAGCGTTTTGGGGTGCAAAATGATGCGCAGACCAAAGCCACCCTGCGGCGTAGTTTCTGGTCAAACATGCACTCGCCGATTTCGCAGTTGACGGTTGGCGTGGGCGTTGGAACACTGGTTTTGTTTGCGCTGGGCGAAATTCAGAGCAAACAAATGACGGGCGCTTCGCTGATTACCTACTTGACGACAATGGTGATTTTGATTGGACCGCTACAACTTTTTGCCTATTCGTACTCGCGCTTAAGCGCCATGCGCGACCCTGCCAGAAGCATCACTGCCACATTGCAAACCGCGCCCGAACCAGAAACCGGCAAGCTCGAGAAACCAAAGACTGGCTGGACTGGCGCGGTGTCATTCGAGAACGTGACTGCGCGTTACCCAGGTGCGAGCAATCTGGCACTCGAGCAGTTAAATTTGCACTTAAAACCTGGTGAAATGCTAGGCGTGGTCGGTGCGAGCGGCGGCGGTAAAACCACACTGACACGCTTGTTGCTGCGTTTGCTCGAGCCTGAGACGGGCTGCGTTAAGCTTGACGGTCAGAACATGCAAGAGTTCACTCGGGCGGCTTCCAGGGCAGCCATTGCGCTCGTGCCACAGCAACCAGGACTATTTGCCATGAGCATTCGTGAAAATTTGTTGTTGGCAAACCTAAATGCCTCAGATGCCGAACTCTGGCTAGCCATTGAACAGGCAGGGCTTAAACTCGAGATTGAACAATTACCAGCCAAGCTTGAAACGATGCTCGGCGAGGGCGGTTCGGGGCTTTCTGGGGGACAGCAGCAACGTCTAGCGATAGCTCGAGCCTTGGTTTCGGGTGCGCCAATATTGATTCTGGACGAACCAACCGCCGCGCTGGACGGGCATTCTGAAGCTCTGGTGCGCGAATCGCTCGAGAATCTACACGGTTTAAGAACCGTTTTGATTATTGCGCACCGTTTAAGCACCATCGAAAAAGCAGATCGCATCGTGGTGCTCGAGAAAGGTCGAATCATTGAAGAAGGTTCGCACTCGAGCTTGATGGGGTCGGCAGGGGCGTACCGTGCTCTGGTGGAGTCGTCTGCCGGTTAAGGCTCGAGTTTGACTTTGGGCAGCACGCGGCGCAACCAACTTGGCAACCACCAATTCCATTTGCCCGCCAAGACCATAAAGGCTGGCACAAGAATCAGGCGCACGATGGTCGCGTCGAGCGCCACGGCAACGCTCAAACCCAAACCGATGGTTTTATTGACGACCACGCTGCCAGGAATAAAACCAGCAAAGACAATGACCATAATCAGCGCGGCGCTGGTAATCACGCCCGCCGTTCGCTCGAGGGCAATTTTGACGGCTTCTCGAGTGCTTAAACCTGCAAGATGCCCCTCTTGAACTCGGGTGAGTAAGAAAATTTCGTAATCCATTGAAAGTCCAAAAATCACGGCGAACATCACCAGTGGCAAGATCACGTCTATCGCACCAATATCGCTTGGGGCGTTGAAAAAACTGGCAAGAAAACCGTTTTGAAAAACCATGGTAATAATCCCGTAACTGGCGGCAACGCTAAGCGAATTTAAAACAATACTTTTGAGCGGAATCAAAATTGAACCAAACGCGATTGCCAATACAATAAAGGTCAAGAAAAACACCAAACCAACCGCAACTGGAATTGCGCCCGTAATTGCTTGGGTAATCTCAAATGCACTTTTTGGCGCTCCGCCAATCAAGACGCTCGAGAAACCAGCATTACTGGCATCCAATCGGAGGCGATCTATCCAGCCGCCAACGTCTTGGGTGCGAATGTTTTGTTTGGGAACAATTTGCACTTTCAGGTAACGACGGCTGGTGCTGAGAAAAGCTTGACTCAACGCGCTGGCAGAATTGATCGCCGAGGCTGTAGTAGGGTTGCTCGAGCCAGCATTGACAGCATTGCGCACCGTCGAAAACGGCGACAAGACCAGTTGCACATCAGTCCAAGCACTCAACCTCGAGGCTAAATCCCGCCATTTGGCTCGAGCCTCGGCATTAAAAGCTTTGGGTTTTCCAAGGTCAATCAACACGTCAAAGGTATCTAAACTACCAGCCAATGCCAAGGGTCGGATCAACTCGAGTCCTTTGCGGGATTCAACACCAGGAGCAAGCCCGAACGCGCCCGTGTAACCCAATTTCATGCCCAAAGCTGGAGCTGCCAAAAGCAGCAAAAAAGCTGTGGCAAGTGATCCCCAAATGATCGGGTGTGCCATCACCCGTTCTGCCCAGCGTCCCCAAAACCCGCCGGTGCGCCCAAGTTCGCTAAAGCGGTGCAAGGCTCGAGGATAATTGATGCGTTCGCCAAGTAAACCCAGAAGCGCTGGAAGCAGTGTGATGCTGACCAAAACCGTGACCGTGATGGTCAGTAATCCTGCCACGCCCATAGACCGAATCAAAGCCAGATTCGGCACGAGCAAACCCAGCATGGCAATCGCCACCGTCAAACCGCTAAAGACCACAGAGCGCCCAGCCGAACGGGTTGCCTCGAACGCGG
This sequence comes from Deinococcales bacterium, assembly GCA_043775825.1. Classification (GTDB taxonomy): domain Bacteria; phylum Deinococcota; class Deinococci; order Deinococcales; family JAAFIG01; genus JANXTZ01. The sequence continues at coordinate 35,457 of JAYVRX010000051.1, read as the reverse complement.
CGGCTCGAGGGTCAGGATTGCCCTCCAAAGCCTCACGAAAGCGGTTAACCACCAACAGAGCGTAATCAATACCAGCACCCAAACCAAACAGCGTGACCACACTCTGGGCAAAACTCGAGAAGGGCATGATGAACGTGACGACATAAACGCAAGCCAGCGTGACGGTAATCGAAAAAACGCCGACCACGATAGGTAAACCCGCCGCAATCAATGCGCCGAAAGCAAAAACCAGCACGATTGCCGTGAGTGGCAATGCGGTCAGTTCGCCGCGCCGCACGTCGCTTTCGGTCAACCGCGCAAAATCTTGATTCACGGCGCTCGAGCCTGTAATTAAGAACTGGGTTTCAGGAGTTTTTGCCTGATCTCGAGACTCAGATTTGGGCACAATCTCTCGAACCGCAATTCGCATGTTCTCGAGCAACACGGGATTTCCGTAAAGCGCCGAAATACGCGTGACCGTGACAAAACGATTTTGAACCTGTCCAAACGCTTGAATTGGAGAATTTGGCGTATCGAACCGAACAATCTCGAGGATTCCATTTAAGGCGCGTAATCGTTTTAACAGTGAAGCGTAAAGCTCGAGAAATTGCTTATTTTGAAATGCCTTACTCGAATCCGAAACCAGAATAAAAGATTCACCAATTTCGGTTTGAGGGAATTCCGTGCCGAGAAGGCGCGTGACACGCTCCCATTCGGAATTCGGCACGCCGCCACCAGAGGCATCAAACCTTGAGCCTGCCTTGGAAGCCACAGGAATCGCAATCACAAAAATGACAAGCCAGACCAACAGCACCAAGTACGGGTATCTCGAGTTGATAAGCGAAATAAAATTCATAAAAAGTCCTCAAGCACAGATAATTTTTAAACCTGCTCAAGAACTTGTCTGTAAGCATTGTACGTTTGCGCGGCAGTTTTCTTCCATGAAAAATCTTTTATCGCCGACCTATCTGATGGTGTTTTCAATGCGTTTAATATTGCTGCGCGAATACTGCTGACATCAAAGGGATCACAAGTAAATACACGTTTATTGAGCAAACCACCGTAATAAGTCCTGGTTGGACAATAATTTTCGTCAGACACAACAATGTTTAGCCCACAAGCCAAAGCTTCAATCGAAGTTAACGCCGAAGGTTCACAAAAGGAAGCAAGATAATGCACATGTGCATTTGCCATCGTTCGCCCAAGTTCAATATCTGTCAGTCTCTGATTCATAATAAAAGTATTTTTTTGCAATTTTGCTAATTTTGCAACTCGTTTACCATATCCATTTGTCATTTGAACATCTTTTCCAACAATTTTAATATTAATTTCAGGATTTTTCAATAATGAAGCAATCAAATTGGTTTGATTTTTAGTACATTCAATTCTTCCAATACAAAGCACTGAGTTTTTCTCGTATGTTTCGCTAGGATAGAAGATACTCTGATCAACTGCTTGCAAAATAATCGAGTTTTTTAAATTTTCATTTGCAACGAATTTTTGAACCAATCCGAGTTCCTCCTCAGAAGCTGGAAGGATCATATTTGCCGATTCGCAAATATATTTGTAAAACTTTCTAAACTTTTCCGAAAAAAACTTTGGTTCATTAATGAACGATGCTAAAATTTCAGATTTTAAATTATAAAGTGGTTGTAAGCCTTTCATCAATTTATTTGGGTTATGAAAACCCAACCTAGAATATTCGTAAATATGAAGAAAAGCAGATAAATCCCAAAAAATCGTTGAGACCACTGTTTTTCCATTCATTTTCAAAGAATTTTGGAGGAATCGGAATGCCTGGTCAATTTCATGAATATTAAAAATATGCACCAAGTCGTATTTCTTCTTGAGAATCAGTTCTGGGTCAAGCACCACATCAATTTCGATGTCATAATTCGCCTCGAGAAATTCTTTGGTTTTCATCATCTGAACCGTATCGCCACCAGGTCTATCAAAACAGTTTTGGCGATTTGCAAAAGCGACTTTCATGTGACAAAGCCTACCATCTTAGAAAGTATACAAACACGCCAGAATAGCTTTTTTCTGAGCCAACTTTCAGGTAGGCTTTTGGTGTGCCTGAAACTTCTGTCTGTGCAATTGTCGTGACATACAACCCTGACCAATGCTGAACATCAGCTTATTCAACAATTCACTTGGGCAAGAGCTACGAACGCGTTGGAAAAACTGTTCTTAGAAAAAACGTGAAGCTCTGCTTGAAATTTATTATGCCAAAGAATTATGGTTCATTCACCTTTGAAGAATCACTTTCCCGAGCTTCAAATTTAACTTCACCACGTCCAGAAATCCCTAACGGAGACTCAAGGTATTTTTCTAATTTCGCCAAAGTCTCGATTTTTGCCCAAGCCGCTTTCATCTCATCTCGAGTTTCAAGATTTTCCCCCACCCAGCCTATCAGTTGAAACAAGCGTCTGGTTATCTCGAGCAACCAACCACCAAAATGTTTTTGAATCAGGTACAAACTGCCTCTAAATTGTTCAACCAAAAAATCAGGATTTTGCTTTCCAGTGCTCGCACCTTGCACATGAACGACGCTGACTGGTTGAATCTCGAGACCAAAACCACGCTTTCCCAGACGCCAACACCAGTCAAATTCTTCGTTGTAAAAAAAGAAATTCTCGTCAAAACCACCAACTTTTTCGAGCACGTCACGGCGGATCATTAGGCAAGAGCCGTGCAGTAAATTAACCTGGGTTGGTTTGATAATTTTAAACCAATTAAACCTGTACAGCAAACCAAAAACCCATTGCCTCGAGTCGTCTAAATTCTTAATCACAGGACCAACCGCACCAGGTTCTGACTGCTCGAGAAGCCTGCGCACCATCATCTCCAAGGCTTCACGATTGACAAACACGTCGGAGTTCATGGTCAGCAAGACCTTCCTGGTGGCAATCTCAAAACCACGGTTGTTTGCATGACTCCAACCAAAATTTTCAACCTCGAGCAAGCGAACAAACGCTTTTGACTTGATTAATTCAAGAGCACCGTCGGTACTGCCACCGTCCACGCAGATAATTTCGGCATCTGTTGCATCGCGCTCGAGGATATCTAAGGCTTTCTCGAGCACCGAACGCCCGTTGAACACGGGAATGATGATACTGAGGTTCTCGAGCACCCAAAAAGTTTAGCATGGTGATTTGGCTTGCCAACTATTGATTGGGGTTAACAACAGCGTCATCTTGAACTGTTACACTGCCTTTTGCTGTCAGGAGGCATTGAGGTGAATGGTCGCACGCAAAACGAAATAGGTTCTCGGATTGGCGCAGTGCTGGTCACGTATCATCCAGGCAACGATGTGTTTATAAACATTGTCAAACTTGCCGAGCAAGTCAATGAATTGTTGATTGTGGACAATGGATCGCCCCAAGACTTTTGGCAGAGCTTTGCCGAACAGTACCCTGACGTAAAATTTACGAAAATTACAAACCCGAAAAACTTGGGCATCGCCACAGCCTTTAATCTGGGTGCTCGAGCTTTACTGGCATCAAATTGTGATTTCGTCATGACCTTCGATCAGGACAGCACTTTGCCACCAGATTATGTTAAAAAGGTGCTCGAGGCATATTTTGAGGCAAAACAAAAGTTTGGAGAAATTGGTGTATTCGGCACGTATTACCGCGATGAGAATTCGGGCATCGTTTTTCCAAACCATTTCAAGGCAAGCGGTGAGTTTGTAGTTGTCGAAAGTACCATCAGTTCTGGAAATTTGATTCCAGCCCAAACTTTTCAAAAAATTGGGTTTTTTAGGGATGACTTTTTTATTGATGCGGTAGATACCGAATTTCACCTTCGCGCCCACAGAGCTGGGTTACCGTTGGTACTCACACGCAAGCTTGTGCTGCCACATGCCCTTGGTAAACAATCGATGGCGCGTGTGTTATGGATTAGCTTTCCATTGACCAGCCATAATTACATCAGACGATACTACATGGCACGCAATCGGACGTTGACTTATCAATTATATGCAAAACATTATCCGTCTTGGTTTCGTTTAGAACTCAGAATGTTTTTAGGTGATTTTTTAACCATGTTAATATATGAAAAAGATAAATTTCGCAAACTTCAATACACGTTTAAAGGCATTTTCGATGGGATTCAAGGCAAAACTGGTGAACTTAAACAGCAATAGTTGTAGTTAAAAAACTATAATTCAAGGTCAATCTCGCTGGGTTTTCCTATGAAATCCAAAATCCAAACTGATTTAAAAGCTTTTTGATTCTATAAAGTAAACCGACCCCTACAACATAAACAAACATACTCGCTTTGTACGCATTGTAATTTCTGAATCTCGAGATTTCTGTCGTCTCATAAGATTGAATATTCAACTCATACGCTAGCTCTTTGGTGTATTTTTTGGAAATCTCTCGAGCCTCTGTTGCGATAGACAAATATCTATTTTCATCCTCGAGTATTGTCAGAATTGATTTGGCAAATGCTTCTGGGCTGCTGTCTTGTGGCAACATGGTCACACAATCACTATTTGCAATTTCTTCTATGGTTTCATTTTTTAAGCCCACGATTGGTTTTGCTGCCGCCAAGGCTTCAATCACTGCAACGCTCTGAACTTCCATTTTTGAAGCGCTCACAAAAACATGATGGCTTTTTATAATTTGTGGCAAATCTTTATTTTCAACACTTCCAACAAAAATAATATTATCCCTGAGTTTGTATTCTTTGATTAAATTATCAAGTTTTAACTGATACATTTTATCAGATTCACCGATTAAGAATAGAAAAAATCTTTTAGGCAAGTTTTTGAGTACACGAATTAGAAAGTCCTGATTTTTACGCTCATTGATACCTCCTACAAAATATAAATTTACTTTTTCGCTTGGAGATTGTATTGTCAAATCGTTAAAAAGTTTAATTTCAACTCCATTGTGAACAATATCCACCTGACCCTGATAATTCAAGCGCAATGTTGATTCTTTTGAGGCTTTATTGATCGCTAAGACTTTATCAGTATTGATTAAAAAAGCTCTAACAAGAATGTTAACGAAGAAAGAAGTCATGTTTCGCAAAGTTTTTCCATACCTAAAAAAATTTACCAACTTGTCTGGCAATTCGTGGGTTGTGTATAAGAACTTAGAGTTGTTTTTTAGCGCAAATCCTTGCACCATCAGCGCCAAATAATTCATTGTATGCGAATGAATGACATCTGGTTTAAAGTCTTTTACTGAGGTTTCAAGAAACTGAAATTGTTTTCTGGTCAGTGGCATGTAGCCAAAAGGTGGTTCGCCAAGAGTTTGCACAAAAATAAAAGTGACACCCGTCTCTTGGTCAAATACAACTTCATTTGCATGACCATGTGTCACCACCGCAACGTTATGACCATGTTCAACCAATGATCTTACTTGTTGAAACGTGACAACTGATTCTCCGCCACCGTTTTTTGATTGTTTATTAAATTGTGAGACAACGAGAATGTTCATTTTTGAGTTGAGATTTCAAAAGATAATTTTAACGACAAACTTGAAATTCCTGAAATAACGCTAAAACTTTGGCGCTGCAAAAGTTGCCTTCGCGCTGTTGCAAGATACCACGATGATCAAGACTCTACACTTGAATAACTTCATGATCTGGCTTTGTACAAATCAAAACAACAAATATCAAATTGGTGTCTCGAGGCAATCGGCACTAAACCCAAAGTCAATCGTCAGTCAAACCTGCGGTAGCATCTGAGCAATGAGCGCGATCAAAGAACGAAAACTCAAACACATCGAGGTCTGCCTCGAGTACCCCGTCGAGTACAGCAGCAAAACCACTGGACTCGAGGCAGTGCCTTGGGATTACAACGCGCTGCCAGAAGTTTCGCTCGAGGAGATCAAACTCGAGACAACATTTTTAGGCAAAAAACTGCGTGCGCCGTTGTTGATCGGCGCGATGACCGGCGGGGCTGAACGAGCCGCCAAAATCAATCGCAATTTGGCTATCGCCGCGCAGCATTTGGGCATTGGTATGATGCTCGGTTCGCAACGTGCCATGCTCGAGATTGAATCGGCGCGAGCCAGTTTTCAAATTCGGGATGTTGCGCCCGACATTTTGCTGGTTGGCAATATTGGGGTCGCACAGTTTAAGAAGGGTTACGGCGCAAAGGAAGCTCGAGCCGTGATTGAACTGGTGGGCGCGGATGCAATTGCATTTCATACCAATCCACTGCAAGAGGCGTTGCAACCTGGAGGCGATACCGATTTTGCGAATCTGATCCCGATTCTCGAGCGAGTTGTGCCTGAAGTCGGTTATCCAGTGATGCTCAAAGAAGTCGGGCACGGTTTAAGTGGCGGTGTAGCAAGCGCCGTGAAAAACGTTGGTTTTGCCGCTTTGGATGTGGCTGGCGCTGGTGGTACAAGTTGGGCTAAGGTCGAGGATTTCGCGCATCATGGGCGGCTCGAGCATCCTGATTTGGATGAAATTGGTATTCCAACGGCGCAAGCCTTACAAGAATGTCGTGCTGCGCTGCCTGAGATGCCCCTGATGGCGTCTGGTGGCATCCGCACAGGGTTGGAGGTTGCCAAATCGTTAAAACTGGGCGCAAGCGTTGCTGCGATGGCGAAACCACTTCTCGAGCCAGCACTTCACAGTCCAGAGTCAGTGATTGAGCATCTCGAGAAAGTGATTTTTGAGCTTCGGGTGGCGTTGTTTGTGGCGGGATTATCAGATGTTAAAAGTCTTTCGAGATGATTTAAAATTAAAGCTCGTTTTATTGATGCCCTAACATCATGTTTTAGCCTGCCTCGAAATCAAATTTTTACCGTCAGCATTCTGCTCGAGACTCATGGTGCTTGCATAAAATACACGGCAATTGCCATGCACAAAGACATGAGCTTTCAGATCAATTGGGGAATCTGCTTGTGTCAACTGGCTGAACAGGTCAAAGCATTTTAAAAAGCTCGAGCATCCTACAAAAACGCGATTCATTACACTGCCATTTTGAGGGCTTCAAGGTTCGGCTGTTATTTTTTGAGTCTAAATTACAAACTAAGCTTGAATCAATCAACGCTGTGAAATAAACACATACGCCAAAAGATTAGTATGCTAAAGTCACCCCATGAGATTTATGCGGGTCTTAATTGTTCTAACCTTTTTGGGTACATTTACATTGGTATTGGGTCAAAGCAGTCTTAACTGGTCGCCTACAGAACTGGCAGCGGTTCGTCAACTTTGGATCGGCAGTTTGGGCAAAGAACCACCAGACCCAACCAATGCCGTCGCCAACGATCCTCGAGCTGCGACTTTGGGGCATCAATTGTTTTTTGATAAGAACCTTTCAGATGATGGCTCGGTGTCATGTGCCACCTGTCACGATCCAGAAATTGCTTTTGCCGACAACAATGAACTCGCCGAGGGACGCGGTAAAGCGCCCCGCAACACGCCGTCCATTATTGGCGTTGCGTTTAACCGTTTTCAATTCTGGGATGGACGAGCTGATTCACTCTGGTCGCAAGCACTTGGTCCAATGGAAAGTACCGTTGAACACGGTACAAATCGTATGTATATTGCAAGGCAGATATTTAAGAATTACCGCAACAAGTACGAGGCATTGTTTGGCAAAATGGCTGACCTAAATGACGAAAACCGTTTTCCAAGCTTGAATCAATCCTTAGAAAACAGCGCTGTGCGTCTTGCATGGGACAACATGCGCCCAAACGATCAACAGATTGTGTTGCGGATTTTTACCAACGTCGGAAAATCAATTGCCGCTTATGAACGCCTGTTGCGTCCTGCGATTGCACCTTTTGACCAGTTCGCCGATTCGCTCCTCGAGACCAGCGATGTAAACCGTTTGAATTCGATCCTCGAGACCACCGATACTAACGGTTTGAATGCGATCACTGCCAACGCTCAGGCGGGACTGAAATTGTTTATTGGTAAAGCAAACTGCGTTGCTTGTCACAGCAGCGCTTTGTTCAACGATACTAATTTTTACAACACTGGCATTCCGACCAGTCAAAATTCGGTTGAGGCTGACCCTGGGCGCTCGAGGGGCTTAAATCAACTCGAGCGAAGTGGTTTCAGTTGTTTTTCGGTGTTTAGTGATGCGATCAATCAATGTGATGCAACCCGTAATGCTTTGGGTTTGGCTGCAAATGCATTGCCCTTAGCCACAAATGGTTCTGAAAATACGGCTTTGACGCAATCCCAATCGGTTTCCTCGAGCAACAGTCCCGACGATGTGGTTGAAGTTTCTGCGGTTGGCATGCGCTACAGCGAATGGCTGGGGGCATTTAAAACGCCCAGCTTGCGCAACGCCGCCCAAACTGCGCCTTACATGTACGCAGGACAGCTTAAAACCTTAAAACAGGTAATTGACCATTATAACCGTGCCCCAACGTCTTTGCTGGGCAAAACTCAAATCAAGCCGCTGGGTTTAAACACGTTGGAGGTGGATCAATTGGTCGAATTCCTCAAAACATTGAACAGTGAAGTCGATGCCGATGCCCAGTGGTTAAAGCCGCCACGTTGACTTTGAACATAAACACGCAAGTCGTTTTGTAGTGTTATTGTTCGTTTGATTTTAGGGGGTTTCATGAAAAAATTCGTTGTTGCCGCTATCCTTGTTGCTTTTGGCACTATCGCCTCGTTGGCTCAAGACCGTACCCTGAACGTGGGTTTGGATGCAGACCCACCAAATCTTGACCCAGCATTGTCGAGCGCATTTGTTGACCGACAAGTTCAGAATCAGGTTTACGACAAACTTGTGGACATCAATTCGCAATTAAAAATCGTTCCAATGCTCGCCACCGCCTGGAAAGTCAGTGAATTGGGAACAACCTACACTTTTACCTTACGCCCAAACGTGAAATTTCACGACGGCACACCGTTGGATGCCAGTGTTGTCAAATTCAATTTAGAGCGTTATATCAACCTGGAAACCTCGAGACGCAAAGGCGAATTGGCTTCGATCAAAGACATTCAAATCTTAAATCCCAGCACCATTCAACTGAACCTCAAATTTCCTTTTGCGCCGTTGTTGGCGGTCTTGAGTGACCGTGCGGGCATGATGGTGTCCCCTGGGGCAGTCCAAAAATTCGGCAAAGATTTTACCAATAACCCAGTTGGTACTGGGGCTTTTCGTTTTGTTGAACGTCGTCGTCAAGACCGTATTATTTTTGAGCGCAACCCAGAATATTGGGATACCGCAAACCGCCCAAACTTTGAACAACTGGTCTACCGTCCTTTCCCAGACGGCGACGTGCGTGCCGCGAATTTATTGTCGGGCGCAATTCAGGTCATGACCCCAATTGACCCTAAAGACCTAAAGGCGATTGGCGAAAGTGCCCAAACCGAGGTGGCTTCGGTGGCTGGTTTGGGTTTTCAGGGCATTCCTTTAAACACCACCAGAGCACCGTTTAACAACAAAGCCTTGCGTCAAGCTTTTGCTGCCACGATTGACCGTGAAGCCGTTGATCGGGTGATTTTTCAGGGCAGCGTGACCCCAGCCGTGACACCATTTCCACCAGGTTCGCCGGCATTTACCAAGAAGTTTTTGGTCATACCACCAAACTTAGAGATTGCCAAGAAAAAACTTGCCGAGGGCGGACGCCCAAATGGGTTTAGTTTTACCTTGCTGATTGCCACAGGCACGGTGAACACCCTACTGGCGCAACTCTATCAAGCCTTTGCCAAGACCGCCAATATTGACTTGAAAATCGAGCAAATCGAATTCGGAACTTTGTTGGCTCGAGCCGCCAAAAAAGATTTCGATGCCCTCGCTTTGGGTTGGAGTGGACGACCCGACCCTGACGGTAATATTTTTGATTTCTTCACAACTGGCGCTTCTAACAATTACAGCGGATACAGCAGCGCTCGGGTGGATCGTTTGTTGCAACTTGCCCGTCAAACCCGTGACATTATCGTGCGCAAAAACATTTACGAAGATGCCTTGGAAAACATTATCAACGATGCTTCGTACCCGATTGTCTACTTCCAAAAGAACAACATCGGAAAACTCAAAACCGTTGTTGGGCTGCCGCTCAACCCCGACGGTATCATGCGTTTTAAATACGTTAAATTAAATTAAGCCTTACTGCGACACGCTCGAGCCATCACTTGCTCGAGCGTGTCGGTTTTTTTCTGAAAGAGCGTGTCAATGCTGAGCTTCGCAATACGTCGCCTGTTGTATGCCGTGCCAACGCTGGCGATTGTTACGATCATGGTGTTTGCCCTGGTACGGGTGCTACCAGGCGACCCCGCGCTCTTGATGCTCGGTGAGGAAGCCACCCCAGAATTGGTTGCCATCCTCAACCGCGACTTGGGATTGAATCGCCCGCTACCGGAGCAGTATTTAAGTTGGATCGGCAACGCCCTGCGCGGCGATTTGGGCGTTTCGCTGCGCAACAACGAATCAATTACCAAATTGGTGCTCGAGAAACTACCAACCACCCTCGAGTTGTCGTTTTTTGCTATCGTGATCGCATTTGTGCTCTCGATTCCAGCAGGAATTTTTACCTCGGTTCGGCGCGGTGGAGCAGCCGATGGTCTGGTGACGCTACTGGCATTGTCGGGTATTTCTTTGCCAAATTTTTTTCTTGGGGTGCTGCTGATTTACTTTTTCTCGGTTCAACTGCGTTGGATTCCGCCATCGGGCTATGTGACCCCAAAGGAAAATCTGGCGCAGAATTTACTGCTGATGTTGATGCCCGCCGTGACTTTAGGCACGGGGGCGGCTGGAGTGTTGACCAGGTTTTTACGCGGTTCGATGCTCGAAGTTTTAACCCAAGATTTTGTTCGCACCGCTCGAGCCAAAGGCATCGGGGCAAATGGCGTGGTTTTGAGGCACGCGCTACGAAATGCGTTTTTGCCAATTCTGACCATCCTGGGTTTGCAACTCAGTGGGCTGTTATCGGGCGCGGTCATCACAGAGCAAATCTTTTCAATCCCAGGTTTTGGTAGGTTGCTGGTCGAAGCCGTCTCGACCAGAGATTACCCATTGTTGCAAGGCGTGGTGCTGATCAGCAGCATCGCCATTTTTTTCGTCAGTTTCTTGGTGGATTTACTGTACGCTACCGTAGACCCAAGAATTCGTTACCAATGAACACACTTCCCGCCAAAATGACCGATAAATCCATGCGCAGCAAAGCGCTCGAGCGTTTTAGACGCAACCGTTTAGCCGTGATTGGCTTTGCACTGATTGCCATCTTTGTACTGGTCGCCATCTTTGCATCACTGATTGCCCCTTTTGATCCGATCCAACAAAATTACGATCAACTGTTAAAACCACCCTCCTTTACGCATTGGTTTGGTACTGATAACCTCGGGCGAGATGTGCTCTCGAGGGTGATTTACGGCACTCGAGTTTCACTGACGGCTGGTGTGGTCGCCGTGTCCTTGGCAGCCTTAATTGGCGTATCGCTTGGGTTGTTGGCAGGGTTCTTGGGCGGCGTCACGGACAACATCATCATGCGGCTAATTGATGCGATGCTGGCATTTCCGTTTTTGGTGCTGGCGATTTCGCTCGCCGCGATTCTTGGACCGAGTTTGCAAAATGCCATGCTCGCCATCGCCGTGGTTTCAATTCCGGTCTTTGCCAGGGTGACTCGAGGGCAGGTGCTGAGTGAGCGCGAACGCGATTACGTTCAAGCCGCCAAAGCCTTGGGTGCGAACGACCTGCGAATCATGCTGCAACACGTGCTGCCAAACATTGCAGGACCAATTATTATTCAATGCACATTGTCCATCGCGGGGGCGATTCTGGCAGAGTCAAGCTTGAGTTTTTTGGGATTGGGTGTTCAGCCGCCAACGCCCAGTTGGGGCGAAATGCTGAATGTGGCTCGAGGCTATTTACGCGACGCACCGTGGACAGCCATTGCTCCAGGGGTGCTGATTTTTATTGCCGTGCTGGCATTTAATTTACTCGGCGATGGGTTACGAGATGCGCTTGACCCACGCCAACAACCCTGAATCTTTTATTTCAAGGCTTGAAAATAATTGTTCAACTTTTTGAGCAAATCCGTTTCAAAAACATCTCGAGCCACCGTCGGACTGCCGTCGCCAGCCTGCGGTCCGTAACGACCAAAAAACGCGTGAACACCGCCCGCGATCACGTCTACACTTGAGCCTGAAGGCAATTTCTCGAGTCCTGCTTTGACTTTTTCTAGGGTTGCCAGTCCGTCGTGTTCGGCGGCAAGGTCAAGCACCTTGAACGATTTGCCTGTAAGGTCGTCCACGCTGTAAGCGCCCATCAAAACCAGACCATCCACAGGGTTAGAAAACGCATATTTTGCCGCCATCGCCCCGCCGAGACTGTGACCACCGACAATAAACTTGGTGATTTTCATTCCGCCCGCCTCGAGTACCGTGCGCACTTCGGAAGCGCGATTGGGTGAAATCACAGCCAACTCGAGCGGCATGACCGGAATTGCAACGGTCACGCCTTGGGTGGCAAGCGCTCGAGCCATAAATTCATAACTCTGGGCTGGAACACGACCCCCAGGATAGTAAACGAATACCGTGCCGTTAGGCGATACGGGTTTGGCAAGAATAAAATTTTGAGGCTCGAGCGTGACTTGGATACCTGGGGACAGGCTGGTTTCACCCGCTGGTACTGAATCAATGCCCAGCACCGTTTCTCGAGGTTTGACACCCCAGATTAAGCCGATCAGAACGCCGAAGGACACGTATAAAACGTTGAGAAGAATTCGCTTGAAAATTTTCATGTTCCAGAGCCTATCATTCTGGTAGGTTGCCGTTTGCAACCTTGCATCACATCAATCAATACCAGACCAAAATTGGGCATGTTAGTCTAAGTGCATGTTCGATCAGAACCGCTTTTCTGAATCTCATGCGCTTTTCAAGCCCGAAGAATTTCAATTTTCCTTGCATTACGCTGGTCGTTTGGCTGGGACAGAACGTTGGATTTCAGGATTTGAAAAAAACCAATTTGTGATTCGTCTCGAGACGGTGTTGCAAAGTCCACTCGGCAACGGTCAAAAACGCACTCAAACTTCAAAACTCGAGCCGAAAACTGGTTTCCCAAATTCGTATCAGGAATCTGGAGATCGCCCATTTGAAACCATTTTTGACCGTCGAGCGGGATTGGTGACAGTCAAGCAAAACCGTGATGAGGCAAGTATCGCCTTAACCCAGGATTACCACGACCCAGTATCCATGCTGCAATTGTTGCGCGAACTTCCTGACGAGGTCACGGTGGCTCGAGTGCCGATGGTTGGCGGCATGGCACTGGTGACACGGCTCGAGGATGAGTACGTCAGTTCGCCTTGGGGTCAGGTTTTGGCTCGGGTTTATTACGTGCGTCCTGGCGTAAATCTGGTGTACATCGAGGCGGCTGAGCCGTGCCGTCCATTAAAATTTACGCAAACTTTAGGCAAATATGCACTCGAGGCGGTGCTGACCCGAACGGTCACGCCGCAACAACAGCAACCAACCCGCCGTGAAACCAGGGATTCAAACCGCGACCAGCGAGGCAACGTTCGCTCACGACCTGGACAACCCGCGCCGTCTCGAACTCAGCAAAAGGCTGCTCAACCATCAAGAGATCAGCGCGTGGCTCAACAACTCAAAGTAGAAGCTCCAAAATCTGAAGACACTGAACGTAAAACAGGTAGGAAGCGCAGGCGTTTTCGTAAGCGCAATGCAAAATCCGAGGGGGGCGAATGAAATCGCATCCCGAAGTCTTGCGTGGAACGGAAGCTCGAGAATCACTGACCCGAAATTTTGGAGAAAAACAGATCAGCCTCGAGACGCTTCAACGCAACGAGGCACTTTACGGCGAAGCTTTGACACCCGAGCAAGTAGTTGATCGGATCTTGCGCGAGGTCAGACTCGAGGGCGATGACGCCGTTGTGCGGTATGCTCAAAAATTGGACGGCGTTCCTGCCAGCGGCGTTTTTGAGGTCAGCCGAGAAGAAATGCTGACTGCTCGAGATTCGTTGTCACCTGATTTGTTAGCCGCCATCCGTCATGCAATAAGGCGCGTCAAAGATTTTTACCTCAAACAACCTGTACACGGTTTTTTTGAGCACAACTTTGAGGGTGCGATTGGTCAACTTGTGCGCCCAATTGATCGAGTAGGCATCTACGCGCCCGCTGGCGCAAATCCGCTCGCCTCGAGCGTGATTCACACGGTAATTCCGGCGGTTGTGGCGGGCGTTCCAGAGATTATTTTATGCTCACCGCCTGGAAAAGACGGGCGTGTTGACGCCACCACTTTAACTGCGGCGCTCGAGGCTGGCGTACATCGCGTGTTTGCTCTGGGTGGGGCGGTGGCAATCGCGGCGATGGCTTACGGAACCGCGAGCATTCCCAAAGTCGATAAAATTGGCGGACCCGGAAATTTATATACCGTTCTTGCCATGCGAGCCGTGTACGGGACGGTAGGCATTGTCAGCTTGCCAGGTCCGACTGAAACACTGGTACTTGCAGACGAAAGCGCCAACCCAAAATTCGTTGCCGCCGATCTGCTTGCCCAAGCCGAACACGTCCAAGCCGAACCCGTGCTGGTCAGCACTTCGAGCGATTTGATCTCGAGCGTGCTTCTTGAGATTGAAGCTTTGAGCGAAAAATTACCCGAACCCAACCGAACCTGGGCGCGGGATTCCTGGGCAGAACGCGGCAAGATTTGTTTGGTTGACAGTGTTTTTGAGGGGATCGAACTGGCAAATCATTATGCCCCAGAGCATTTGTGTTTGCTGCTCGAGCAGCCCTGGGAAATGCTGGGTTTGGTGCGCAATGCTGGCGGGGTTTTTGTCGGCGAGGACAGCATGGAAGCCCTTGGCGATTACTTGGCGGGTCCAAGCCACGTCATGCCAACGATGGGAACGGCACGGTTCTCGAGTCCAGTGAACGTGCGCGATTTTCAAAAAATTATTTCGGTGGTTGGGTTAAACCGTGCAACGCTGGAAAAAACCGCAAGTGACGCTGCCAGATTTGCCAGAGCCGAAGGGCTAGAAGCCCATGCCCGAGCGATAGAGGCACGTTTGAAATAAGGCTGATTTTATGACTATCAAATCAACTCGAGAAAGTTTTAAAGGGCATTAAACCCCATAAAACTTTCTCTACTCCACCTACATTCAAAGCCAATCAAACGTCATCAACGATTGAACATCTCGAGCGTCAGTTTTAGGGAATTTGTTACTGCTGGGTTCATAGGCTCATTTACCAACGAAGATGTCTGGCTGTGCTCCCTTGGGCAGCAAGTATGTCACCATGACTGCCGCCTTGGTCTTGGCGTAATTGCGGGCTTCATGAATTAAACCGAGCGGTTCATTGAAGCTCTCTCCCGCTTTGTACACTTTGCTCACACCTTTTTGAGTCAGGGTGATCTGACCTTCGGTCACCATCGCCAGCACTGGTCCACCGTGCGAGTGCAGCGGAAACACCGAATTGGGCGGGAAGTCCACCAAGACCATCATTGCCTTAAAGCCCTCTGGCATCGTGAGGTTCTCGTATGTTGCTGCCCAGCGAGCCGAAGGTGCTGTGTCAACAGCAATGACCGTACCGAGAACTACTAACAACGAAGCCAGACCAATCATTAGCAAAGTTGGTTTTTTCATTTTGAACTCCTGTTCTTACACTCTAGGAATAGTGGGTGTCAGTGCCATTCAGACATGCCGTTTGAGGCATTTCGATTGCCTGTTGAATGGACTCGTCGCCCTTTGATGTTTCACTAAACGATAAAACCCAGCAGGGTTACTTGTAGCTCATTTATGTCTTCACATGTCATTAAATGCGTACCCGAAACCATCCCGAGATTCCATTGGCAGCGTCCTGCCACAAGAATCCCAATACATTGGATTGCGCAAGACCTCCTTTCCGCATCATTTCGCCTGGGCTTTGTAGTCCAAGCTTAGATTGATGATAAATGTGGTCTGGTCACAACTTGGTCATAAGTTAGCCAGCAGGCACTACTGGCTATCGTTCCAGACAGTGTTGCTTGCCAGAAATTAAAATTGAAAACCTTCTTAGACGCTAAAATGCGGCGTCAGAAAACCGTCTATCGTTTCGGGAAGCAGTTCACCAACCTCGAGCAACCTCGAGCAACCCTCGGCATAAACCGAGCGTGCCCGTTTGAGATGACCGGCACGTTCCAGGCAGCTTAGGGTCAAACGCAGAACCTTTGCATCGTAAGGTTCCATCTCGAGAAGGATTAAACCCAAACGGGCAGCCTCGTTCGGATTTGACTCGAGCCGCGATTCGACACTGGTTTGCAAACCAAGGGTCAGTGCGTTGCGCACCCCGAGCAGCCAATTGTCTTCTAGGCTACCCTGGTACACCCCTCGCCAGAGTGCCGAATCACCAGTTTCTAAAAAGTCTTCGGCATCGCTCGAGATGGCTCCAAGGGCGTATCCGCTGGCAGTGCTGACCAGACTGTCAGGTCCTAACACTGAACGGTTGAGGTAGACCAGTTGCTTGAGGGCTTTTTTGGCTTCAAATTCGGGCATGTTTGGATACAGGGCGACGGCGAGTTCGCGGGTGGTCGCCTCAGACCGACCAGAGATTCTGGTCTCGAGCAGGTAAGTTAGGATTTCGAGGCGCTTGCGGGCGCGGGTGACTACGGGTTGCTCATTGCGGGATAGACGAATTGCGCCGAGCACCTCGATTCGTGCCGTCGTGAATGAAGGCTGCATAGGTGGAATGTCTTCGGTCAGAAAATCCCGCCGGGCTTGCAACACCATTGCACCAAGTCCGCGCGATTCAAACCACTCAAGCAACTCCAACCCGCGTCGGTGGTCACCCTGAAGGCGGGCGATGGCAAGTTCAGCCTGGCGTTGATTCTCGATAAACGGGGTTCGGCGAGCGGATTCCTGCCAGAGGATGAATGCCGCTTCGGTCTGTCCATTTGCCTCGAGGGCTACCGCCAAGGCAAACTCGCAGGCACAAACGTCTTCGGGCGAAGTTAAGCCAAGGTCATTCGCCTCCAGTGCCAGTTTGAGCGCCAGTGCGGAATCACCAGCCCACACCTCGATACGCGCCGCAACGGCAAGCGCACCACCAAGGCAGCGCTGGTTGCCCAGTTCGCGCGAATGCTGAACCGCGTCCCTGGCAAATTTAAGCGCCAGCACAACACCGTGCGGTGGACGCCACCGTGCGTAAAGATCGCCCAGCGCCCACTCGGCGCTCGCCAGTCTATGGCTAACCCCCAAACG
Organism: Deinococcales bacterium; assembly: GCA_043775825.1. GTDB lineage: Bacteria > Deinococcota > Deinococci > Deinococcales > JAAFIG01 > JANXTZ01. The sequence goes on along the minus strand of JAYVRX010000051.1, from coordinate 18,355 downwards.
TGAAAGCGTTTCATAACCTGCCAAAAGCAGCTCTTCGGCTTCACCAAACCGTCCCAAACGCGTCAGAGTTTCACCGAGCACTGTTCTGGCATTTGCCGCGTACTGAAAAACTCCAGCCCGGTCTGTCAACTCGATGGCATCTTCGAGACTCTTGATCGCTTCTTGATAACGACCAAGACGACACAAATTAAACGAGCGGTTGTAATAACTGACCGCAATGTTACCCACACCGCCCTCTTGCAGCGCCAACTCGAGATGTTGATCGTGCAACTGCTGGGCTTGCTCGAAGCGACCCTGTTCGGACCGTATGAACGCCAGCATTCCAATGACATTGCGGTGTTTGCCGACAGGATCGGGCATGTCTAACGCCTGGGTGATTAAATGCTCGGCTTTCTGAAAGTCGCCCAAGTTTGCATGAACTTCAACCGCGTAAGCAACACTTCTGGGAAACTGAAGCAACTCTGGATGGTCGCGCCAGGTTTGGAGCGCATCCCCCGAATTTGTACTACGGGTTTGGGCATTGAACACCGCATTCACCCAGCGGGCTTCGGAACGCTCATGCTCTGGCAGTTCAGTGATTAAGGCATTGACCTCCTCAACCCTACCAATGGTCGCTAGCGTCATTGCAAACTTGAGATGAGCCTCGCGGTTATCGGGTTGAGCCTCGTGAGCCAAACGCAACAATTTCAGACGCGGCGTGAACGTTCCTCCAATTTGAAACAGAGCGTCCGCCTCGAGCGCCAGTCGCGTTCGCTGCTCGCCCGTAGCACGTTCGGCAGCCAATCCCAGCAGGTGCGCGGCACGGTCTAAATCACCACTCTCTTGCAATTGAGCTGCGGCTCGCTCGAGCCGCTCAATCGCCACGAAAGACTCGAGTCCCGCGTCGTCAATGTAATCGGCTGCCAACACCAAATCGATGGACTCGAATGCCCGCATGGCACGGACAGCGTAACTGACTCGCCGGGCAGCCGGCAGGTCGCGCCGTGTGATCTCGGCAAACAAGGGATGAGCAAAATATTGATTGTTCAGTACACCACCACGCTCGAGTACCATTACGGCGTTAAGCAGCGTTTGGCGTTCAACCGCCGCAACTTGCTCCCAGACCGACAAAAGCACATCAAAAGCCAGGTGATCTGGCAAGATCGCCCTGGCTTCTAGCACCGCCTGGATTTCTGGTGTCGTCATTAGTCCTAAGATCAACTGTGAAATCAACGCCTCGACTGTCATCGGCATAAAATCTTCTGGCGGTTTGCGCCAGTGCCAGCGTTCGCCATCTGACCACAAAAAACCCTGACGCGTCAGGAAACGCACAAACTCGAGCGTGAACAACGGGTTGCCACGGGTACGTGCAAAAATCCACTCGAGTCCGTCCTCAGGGGCTTGGGCTTTCAATTCGTGTTCGAGCAACACGGCTGATTCTAAAAAAGACAGCGGCTCGAGCTTGTGGTTTCGGAACGGCGCTGAAAGTTCGGCACGACTTGTGACCAGCAAGCCCACACCACGCGTGCGCGTTATTGACTGGGCGAGCGTCACGATCAAATCCTGCCGCTCAGCGTTTGCCTCGTGCACGTCTTCGAGGTGCAACACAAACGGCGCAAGCCCACTTAAAATTGCTGCCAGCATCGCCACAAAAGTGCTGTTTCCTAGCGGCTCACCACGCTCGAGCCGCAAGATTTGGGTTTGCACCCAAGCAGGCAACCTCTTGGCTTCGGGCAACGCTGCAACGATCTGCGCCGCACCGTGCGTGGCGTGTACGGTCAGATGACGGCATTGAACCTGCGACAAAACTTCATTTGCGGCGTGGGTCTTACCAGTTCCTGGTTCACCCCAGAGTCCAACAGCCGTTCCGACAAATTTAGAAACAACCACATTCAGTTGCCGAGCAAGCTGCGACACAACGTCTTGCCTCACCGAAGCGCCCTTTGAGCTTTGACTGCTCGATTCTGCATGGCAAGTATTGTAATTCAAAAGAATTTCAATTTAACTTCAAACCCTTATAGTATTGTCTGGCACAAAAAACATTGACGCATAGGATATCGCGCCAAGAGACAACACTCAAACTGTAACGATGTATCCCCAGTCAAAGAATAGGCAAACGTCAAGCATCATGAGTAAGTGCATGCTCAGAACTCGAGTTTATTGTTTCTTACGAGCCTTTTTCGGCGCTGGCAAGGCATTCATGCTCGAGACCCTCGTCGAAATCTCGTGTTGAAGTTTGGCAATATCATGCTCGAGGCGGTCTTGGGCGCTGTCAAGCTCGAAACGAAGGCGCATGATCTCCTCTACCCCAGCCAAATTGACGCCCAATTCCTGGGTTAGACGCCGTACTTCACGCAAATGATCGACATCGCGGTCAGAATACAGACGCGTTTTGCCGCCCGACCTACGCGGGCGAATTAAACCCTTGCGTTCGTACAAACGAAGCGTCTGCGGGTGCATTTCGACCAGCTCCGACGCCACCGAAATCACGTACACGGGGCGATCCTTGGGGTCACTCGAGACCGTACCATTTTCGAGCGCTCGAGCCTCGCGTTGACTGGTTTCAAATTCTGCACGCAACTGGGTTTCGAGGTCTGAAATTTCCATCTCGAGTTGCACTTGCACATCGTCGAGTTCGTGACGTAACTTCATGACCTCTTCGACACCCGCCAAATTCACGCCAAGTTCTTGGGTTAAACGCCGAATCTCGCGCAAATGGTCAATGTCGCGCTCTGAATATAATCTCGTTTTGCCACTCGAGCGACCAGGGCGAATCAAACCCTTACGTTCATATAAACGCAAGGTTTGTGGGTGCATGTCTGTCAGTTCTGCTGCAACAGAGATCACATAAACTGGTCGATCCCGAGCATCTTGGGTCATACTGGCATTATACCTGATAAGGGTAGACTCATGGAATTGTTTTGGTCACACTCGAGAATTGTAAAACCGCCCAAATAAATTTTTGAACGCTCGGATTTCTGAAGGCATTCTGCGCAGATTCTTAAACTCAAATCCAGATCATCAACGCACTGGGTAAACTCAGGGCGTGAAATACTTCAGGTCTTTGATTGCAGCCTTGGCATTGGTTTTCGTCACAAGTGGTTGTTTTGAACCCACAGCCCAAGCTGGGCAACCACAACAAGCAAAACTTTTAATTGAACCCAAAGACGGCATTCAACCCATTTTGAACGCAATCAATGCCGCGAAGGTGTCAATCAGCCACAAGATTTACTTGTTCACAGACTCGAGGCAAGATGTCATCGATGCCCTGGTTGCCGCACAATCTCGAGGGGTTGATGTGAAAATTTTGCTCGAGCGTGAACCGAGCGGAACAAACAGCGGCAACACTGCCATTTTCTTAAAACTGAAAGCTGTGGGCTTAAATGTGCAACTCACCAAGCCTTTCAAATTTGTCTTCGTTCACGAAAAAAGTTTTGTCATTGACAATTCCAGCGCCATTATTTCCACTGCGAATATTACGGGCAGCAGTTTCTCGAGCAACCGCGAGTATCTGGTGCAACTCGAGAATCCAGAATTGGTTTCTGAGATTGCCAAGGTTTTTGACGCAGATTGGGCTGGGGCGGACATAGATTTGAAAGATTCAAAACTGGTCTGGAGTCCGAGCCAGACAACGGCGGCGGGATTGGTGAAAGGAAATTCTCGAGCAAAAATTCTTGATTTAATCGGCACCGCAAAACAATCTCTGATGCTCGAGCAAGAGGCGATGGCGGATGAAGATGTGATTTTGGCGCTTCTTGCGGCGCAAACTCGAGGTGTTGCGGTCAGTTTGGTCGGTTCGCCAAAACCTGCCACCGACACGTACTTTGTGGCAGGTGCAGAAAGACTGAAAGCGGCTGGCGTTAAAGTTCGCTGGTTATTAACCAATTTTGTACACGCCAAAGTGATTCTGGCAGATGATGTAAAGGCATACATCGGTTCGGAAAACATGAGCACCAACAGTTTGAACGCCAACCGAGAACTTGGCGTGATCCTCGAGAAAACCGATTCGCCGAATGTCATTTCACAACTCAAAACACAACTCGAGGCAGATTTGAATGCAGGAGTGGAAGTCAACCCTTACACCTTGCCAGCACTCAAAGAAGTTCAAGTTGCCGAGAAGATGAACGAATTTCTTGGACGAGAAGTGACGCTCGAGGGTCTGGTGGTCGAGGTCGAAAAACGCGATACTGGCGTGAGTTTCCTTAAATTTGGAACTGGCGATCTTGCCCCTCGAGCGGTGATTTTTGCTCGAAACTATGAGGGTTTTGCGCAACCGTTCCCAGAATTTTACAAGGGCAAGCGCCTGCAAATTACGGGACGGGTGCAATTGTACGGCGATTATTTTGAGGTTATTCTGGATTCGCCAACGCAGATTAAAGTCTTATAAAATTGGTTTTTTCGAGCAAAAAATAGAAATTCCAAGCCACAAGTTGAAGTGGCTTGGAGTTTCAAGATAGGTTTCGCAACCAAATTATTGCACGCTCAGAAATTTCCTGAAGCCACCAAAGTCGCGCCACAAGAATCATTGAGATGCACTCGTACCCGCGAACCCTGTGTAACTGACGGAATTCGTTCGCCCGACTCCGAATTTAAATTCAATTCACCCCTACCCAACGAGTTGATTTTTAAACTCCCGACCCTCGAGTTTCCCAAACAAACTGCCAGTCGTTGCCCTGAAAGCCGATTGAGATGCTCGAGTTCGACCTCGAACTCGCGTTCACCACCACGATCTTTAAATTTGGCGTAACCTTTGGCGTTCGGGAATGCGCTCGATGCTGCTAGCACAATTCGCATTTCGCCAGATTTGCTACCAGTCTTAGCGCCCTGGTCAGCCATTGCCGTTGGCAATCCCAAACAGATTGCAATGACCAACGCAATCTGTAACCCCAATTTCAAAACGCACCTGAAGCAATCAGGCTACCATTACAAGACGCACCAAGCCAAACCTTGAGGCTCGAGCCAAATGTCACGGCTGGTACGGTTTGACCTCTGTCAGAATTCAGATTCATTTCGGCGTTCCCAAATGAATTTATTACCGCCCCACCAACTCGAGCATCGTTCAGACACACCGACACGGCTTGTCCACTGAGCCGTGAAAGGTTTTCGACTTCAACCTCGAGTTCGCGCTCACCACCACGGTTCTTGTACTTTGCTTTGCCTTTGATCCCAGAAAAATCGCCGCCTGGGGTTAAAGCAATTCGTATTTCACCAGAGATTGCTGCCCCTGGAACTGGATTGACGGGGCTTGGATTATTGCCGCCCGAACCTGGACCTTTGAGATCCTCAAGTGCTCCACTACCCACACTGGTAGGACAAGCAACCAATGCTGCTGCCATGACGACTGCCGCTAATCCAGATATAAACTTCATACTGTTCACCTCCAAGTGATTTTTTGAGCATGCCCGAGATCAATATAGGTGTAAAGTATTGCTTTGAAAATTAGCTTTGGTCTAACCCCAGGCTCGACCTTAGTCGAATTTGAGTCACAGATGACAATGCAAGTTCTGATTTATAAACACAACACTCGAAATTTAGACCCGAGCTTGAAACACTCCTGTCACAAACTGAGGTCTTCCTAAAGGCAATTCACATCAACCCCCCTATTCCAAAACTCGAGACTCTGGCATAATAGAAAGCGCAACTCAAAGCAGGAAAACGTTAGAGGAGGAAGTATGAAGAAAATCGCATTGGGAATTGTTGCTCTCGCACTCGCCGCAGGTTTCACCACGGCGCAACAACAAGTTCGCGTCGGTATCGCATTTGATGCCGGTGGCAAGAACGATAAGTCCTTCAACCAGAGCGCCTATGAGGGTGCTCAAAAAGCCGTCAAAGACCTGAAGATCGATTACCGCGACTTCGAGCCGAGCGACCCAAGCCAAGTCGGTCAAGGTATCCGCAAGTTCGCCGAAGATGGTTTTGACCTGGTGATCGGTGTGGGCTTTGCCAATACTTCTGCTATTTCGGCAACCGCCAAAGAATTCCCAGATACCAAATTTGCTGTGATCGACGATGTTCCAGAAGGTTCAAACACGACTGGCGCAGTCTTCCGCGAGCACGAGGGCAGCTTCTTGGTCGGTTATATCGCAGGCAAAACCACCAGCACCAACGTGGTCGGTTTTGTGGGCGGCATGGACATTCCACTGATTCACAAATTTGACGCTGGTTACACCGCAGGCGTGAAGTACGCCTGCCCGAAATGCACGGTTATCAGCAATTACGTCGGCACAACGCCGTCAGCTTGGAATGATCCAGCCAAAGCCAAAGAAATCAGCGCTGCCCAAGCCGCCAAAGGCGCAGACATCATTTACGCCGCAGCAGGCGCGAGTGGTTCGGGCGTACAAACCTACGTCAAAGACACAAAGTGTGTGAACAGCGCCAAACTGCCAACAGGAATCAAGCTTAACCCAATGAATGTGGCAGTCAAATCCTTGGCAAAACCAGATGATTACAAAGCCAAATGTGTGGGTGCAAATGACCGTCCGATGTTCTTTATTGGTGTTGACGCCAACCAAAACTACATTGGTGACAGCGACAATAACCCTAAGACCCTCAACTACGGTTTGACCTCAATGCTCAAACGCGTTGACACCGCCGTGTACCAAATCATTAAAGATGCCGCCGACGGTAAAGGTTGGACTGCTGGCGCTCGAGAATTCGGTTTGGACAACAACGGCGTGGGTTACGCCATTGACGGTTACAACAAGTCACTGGTCAGCAGCACCACCATCAAAAAGCTCGAGGCTCTCAAAGCCGATATTATTGCTGGCAAAATCAAAGTTCCAAGCAAGTAATTCTATAATCCCAAGTTGAACTGGGGGCGCTTTCGCGCTCCCTTTTTGTTTGAACCTTTTGATTTTAAATTCCTGTCACGCTTCAGTCACGCCGACTTTTTTAGATTGATCTGGACTTACCTGAAAGGAGTCCAAACATGAAACCATTGCAATTAACTTTGGGAATTTTTCTGCTCTCCAGCTTGAACAGTTGTTTTTTACTGGGCGATTTGAGTTGTGTTTCAATTGGTGGCGCTGTGCCTACCTTCCGTCCTCTACCAGCCAGAAATGCCGTTCCAGGCTCGAGTGTCATTGTTAGCTTAAAAGAAGATTTTACAGGTGGGGGTTGCCAAGCACCCGTAACCTATTCATTGCTGGCTTCAAATAACATCAGTGCCAGTGCCATTGAATTGACCCCTGCAACGCCTGCCAAAAATATGGTTTTAAACATTGCGCCCGATGCCGTATTGGGCGAACGAACAATACAATTGAGCCGCGCAGGTAAAATTACCTATCCGCTCGGTTACGAATTTAAACTCAGCATCGTTGCGCCCTGACTCAAAATTGTTAAAGCGATATTTTTAATGCGATAATCTGAGCATGAGCCAAAATCACAAAGCCCAAAATGCCGTGGCAATGAACAACATCACCAAGCAGTTTCCGTTGGTGCTGGCAAACGATAACGTCAGTTTTGAAGTGCTGTGGGGTGAAGTTCACGCGCTGGTTGGCGAGAACGGCGCGGGCAAAAGTACCCTGATGAAAATTTTGTACGGAATGCAGCGCCCAGATACTGGTGAGATCGTGATTGATGGCGGCAAAGTCCAACTTTCCAACCCAAACGACGCCATCAAACAAGGCATCGGCATGGTGCATCAACATTTTATGTTGGTCGAACCGCTCAGCGTCATGGAGAACATCATTTTGGGTTTAGAGCCAGGCTCGAGCTTAAGCATGGACATGAACTCGGCTCGGGTTAAAGTGGACGCGCTGATCAAACAATTCAATTTTGAACTATCGCCGGATGACATCATTGAAGAATTGCCAGTTGGCAAGCAACAAAAAGTTGAAATCTTAAAAATGCTCTACCGCAACTCGAGCATCCTGATTTTGGACGAACCGACGGCGGTGTTAACGCCAATGGAAACCGAAGAGTTGTTTGAATTCCTCAAAAGCTATGCAACTGCTGGCAATGCCGTGATTTTTATCTCGCACAAATTGCGCGAGGTGATCGAGGTCAGCAACCGCATTTCGGTCATGCGCAACGGCAAAATGATTGGTATGGTCAACACCAAAGGCATTACCCCGCCCGAAATTGCCCGCATGATGGTCGGACGTGATGTGATCTTAAACGTCGAGAAAAAACCAGCCGAACCAGGCGAACCTGCCCTCGAGCTGTCAAACTTAACCGTGGGCAAACGCGGTGAACGCGCCAAAGTTCATGGGGTCAGTTTTACTGTCCGAACGGGCGAAATTGTCGGCATTGCGGGCGTTGAAGGCAACGGGCAATCCGAACTCGTTGAAGCCATCACGGGTTTGATCCACTCGAGCGGCACAATCAAATACATGGGCGCAAGCTTGGCGCATCAAGACTCGAGAAGCGTGCGCGAAGCTGGCGTCAGTCATATTCCAGAAGACCGCAACGAACGCGGTTTGGTGCTCGAGTATTCAACGAGCGAAAACTTGATTCTAGGCGATCAGCACACCAGTTTGAACACTGGGCGTTTTGGCTTGCTGGACTTTAACGGCATCCAAACCAGGGCGCGGGCTTTGGTTGAAGAATTTGATGTTCGCCCACGCAGCATCGAACTGCCGGCATCGAATTATTCTGGTGGCAACGCCCAAAAAATTATTGTGGCACGGGAGTTGTCACGCGACCCGAAGATTTTGATTGCATCCCAGCCAACTCGAGGGGTGGACATTGGCGCGATTGAATTTATTCACGAACAGATTGTGGCTGCCAGAGATAAGGGTTTGGGCGTGTTGCTGGTCAGTGCCGATCTGGGCGAAGTCATGAGTTTGTCTGACCGAATTTTGGTGATGTACGAAGGTGAAATAGTCGGTGAAATGCCAGCTTCGGAAGCCACCGAAGAACGATTGGGTTTGTTGATGGCAGGCGTGCACGGTGAACCAAAAGCACAGGAACTTGTCTCGAGCTGAGTTGTTGTAGGGTGTGCCATGCACACCAAGATTGAAAAACGGTGCGCACGGCGCACCCTACTCGAGTTGATTATTTTGCCCTTCGTCAATCGCACTTCTGGGAGATACCTATGATTGATTTTTCGCTGACCGAAGAACAAAAACAGCTTCAAAGCCTGGCTCGAGAATTCGCTCGAGAAGAAATCATGCCAGTAGCGGCAGAATATGACCGCAGCGAACAATACCCAGAAAAAGTGATTGCCAAAGCCGCCGAAATTGGCTTACTGAATGTTTCAATTCCAGAACACGCGGGCGGTCTGGGTTTGGGAATGCTCGATGAGTGCATTCTGGGCGAAGAATTGGCGTATGGCTGTATGGGAATTTATACGATTCTAATGGCGAGCGAATTGGGCATCACGCCAATTTTGATTGGCGGTACTGAGGCTCAACAAAAACACTGGCTCGAGCCTCTACTTTCGGGGGCAAAACTGGCATCGTTTGCACTGTCAGAACCAGGCAATGGTTCGGACGCGGCGGCGCTGAAAACCAAAGCTGTGATCGAAGGCGATGAAATTGTTTTGAACGGCACGAAGATGTGGATCACCAACGGCGGCATTGCCGAATTTGCGGTGGTGTTCGCCACCGTAGACCAGAGTTTACGATCTAAGGGAAGCGTGGCAATCATCGTCCCTCGAGATACCAAAGGTTTTAGCCATAACAAAATCCATCACAAAATGGGACAACGCGCCAGTTACACCAGTGAGCTGGTCTTTGAAGACGCTCGAGTGCCAATCTCCAACATGCTTGGTGGTGTGGGTGACGGTTTTAAAATTGCCATGAAAACCCTGGACAAAACCCGCATTCCAGTCGCGGCAGGCAGCAACGGCATCACCAAACGGGCGCTCGAGGAAAGCATCAAATACGCCAAAGCACGTGAGGCTTTCGGCAAACCGATCAGTGAATTTCAATTGATTCAAGCCAAAATTGCCGAGATGTACATGGGACTCGAGACGGCACGGCTGGCAACTTTTCAAGCGGCGTGGCTGGTGGACAATGGTTTGCCTCATGTGAGTGAGGCGGCACTGGCAAAAGCCTATGCCAGCGAGGTGGCTTTTAATGCCGCCAACGAAGCCATTCAAGTGCACGGCGGTTTTGGTTATGTCGGCGAATACCCTGTCGAAAAATTACTTCGTGACGCGAAACTGAACATGATTTTTGAGGGCACGAACGAGATTCAACGCTTGGTCATGGCGCGGGGATTGCTCAAAGATTAATAAGCAAACTAAAATCCACTCTCACAAATAAAACCCTAAGCTCGAGACATGAAAACCAGAGCTTTACTGATTGTAGGATCACTTTTTGCGCTCATCAGCACGCAAAGTTACAGCCAATTTCAACCGATCATCAACAGCCCAGCCACCGCGCTGTTCAAAGAAGCCGCGTTTTACCTCGAGCAGTATTACTTTGGTTACTCGAGCGCCGACCTACCAAATTTGACCGAACAATACCGTCAGGAACTCGAGAATGCTTGTGCGCCGCAAGGTCAAAATTGTGGTTTTGAAACGGCACGACCTTTTATTGAACGGCTGATTTTGAGCTTAAGAGATGGACATTCGTATTACGTCACTTCAGCAGGTTATAAAAGTGCGCTCTCGAGCTTTGCGGGCATCAACACCAATCCAAATCCAAGTTTTGGTTTTATTCCTGGCAGTGCAAACACCAAGGGCGAAATTTTAGTGCTCGATGTCAGCGCTGACACTTCGGCACTCGAGGCTGGTTTGCAACCCTTTGACCGCATTACAGGTATCAATGGTGTCAGATTTCAATCAAGCACCGCCTCCAACACGCTTTTCTCGAGTTTGAACACTGATCTTCCAGTTCGTTTAAGCATTACTCGAGGGGATGTTGTAAAACCCGTTACGCTCGAGATCACCATGAAACGAAGATACACGCCAAATCTCAATTTGCCTTTTTCTTATATGGCGGCAGGACATCCTGGCGTAATTGTCATGCGGTTTCCCAACTTTATTGGCTTTAACGACATTGGACCTAAAACCCACGCCATGGTCAAAGATGCAATTCTCAAAAAAGCCAAAGCGATTGTGATAGACATGCGCGGCAACATTGGTGGCGAAGAAACCGAATGCTCGAGTGCCGCCGCCGCGTTCGTTGCTGGCGGCGTGGAATTTATGGGGCAAACCAAATACCTCAGATTGCCTTGGGGCTTTAAAGACGGCAAAACCACGGGCAATGACGCCAGGGATTTGCGCAGTTACACAATCACTGATCCTCAATTGTGGAAAGGCAAAATGGCGGTGCTGGTCAACCGCAGCACCGCATCTTGCGGCGAAATTTTTGCTTACGCCATTCAACGCGCCAAACGTGGCAAGGTGGTTGGCGAAACCACGCTTGGGGTTTTGAATACCGCCACCGATTACTTCAGCCTTATCGACCAAAGCGCGGTTGCCATTACCTACTCGAGAACCTTTAATTTGGACGGCACTGCCTTGCCCGAACGCATCACGCCAGATGTGATGCTCGAGTTTAATACGCAAAGAATAGCGCAAACGGGCAAAGATGACATGCTCGAGAAAGCATTGCAAAGCATGGGTGTGAAATAATTCTGCTCTCTCTTGACCGTAAACATGCACCTGTCTTGCCCTCAAAGTAGCACTTTCTTGATTCCAAGATGCACCTCACGGGCGGAATCGCTCACGAGCTTGGGCGCTGACGGGCGGGATCGCTTCGGATGGACTCCCTTCTCTCAACATCCAGAGAAGGGAGTTTGATCGTGCTACACGTAAGGCTCGAGATTTGGTTTTTCTTATTGGCTCACTTTAAATTCTCTGGATTCAAGCCGTACAAATCGCCTGGCACGAACAAACCATCTTTGCGAATCAATTCATCATCGAAGTAAATCTCGCCGCCGCCGTACTCTGGGGTTTGAATAAAAACCATGTCCCAGTGGACGCTCGAGCGGTTGGTATTGTCGGCAGCGCCCTCGTAGGCTTGTCCTGGCGTGAAGTGAAAACTGCCCGCAATTTTCTCGTCGAACAGAATGTCGAGCATCGGTTTGGTGACGTGAGGGTTGAAGCCAATGGCGAACTCGCCGATATACCGTGCGCCGTCATCGGAATCTAAAATTTCATTCAGGCGTTTGGTATCGCTACCCGTGGCGTTAACAATCTTGCCGTCTTTAAACTCGAGCGTGATGTCGGTAAATCGCACGCCCTGATAAATGGTTGGCGTGTTGTATTTGATGATACCGTTCACACTGTCACGAACTGGGGCAGAAAAACACTCACCGTCGGGAATGTTGCGCTCGCCAGCACAAATGATCGCGTTTAGACCTTTCAGTGAAAACTCGAGATTCGTGCCAACGCCCGTTAAACGCACCCGTTCGGCTTTGTCCATTCGGGCTTTGAGGGGTTGTTGGGCGGCTTGCATTTTGGCGTAATCGAGGGTGCAAACGTTGAAATAAAAATCCTCGAAGGCTTCGGTGCTCATGCCCGCACTTTGCGCGAAGGCAGGGCTAGGGTAACGCAAGACCACCCATTTGGTTTTGTTGATGCGGTGACGGTGAACCGTGCCCCAAACGTGTTTTTGATACATCGCCATCTTGTCGGCGGGTACGTCCGAACTCTCGAGGGCGTTAAGACTGCCACGAACGCCAATGTAGGCGTCCATTTGTTCCATGCGGTTCAATTCCCAACTCGCAAGGCGTTCGACCATTTCTTGGCTGGCGTTCTGAAATAATTTGCGCAACACGCGATTGCTTTTTGTCTCAACAAACGGAATCGCGCCAGCGACAACAACACGGTCAATCAAAGCCGAAACCATCTCTTCTGACACGTCAAACGCTTCAATCAAAACGCGCTCATTGGGTTGCAATTTGGTCGAGTGTGATACCAAAACGTCTGCCAGTTTAAGAATCCGTGAATCTGCCATAAAACCTCCATTGGCTCGAGTTCAAATGCTCGAGATTACTTTTTGAACCAGTGCATTTTCACTGGTTTTGATGTGGTTTAACAGCAATCCGTGTTGCGTTTCAAACTTTGAATCATCAATTACAAAATCCTGACTAGACAGCTAGACAGCGAACTCGAGCTGTTGAAAGCCTCGAGCGTAACGTGAACCCATGAATCTTCCAACTTATCCATTGCCGAATGAGCGCGGGCGTTTTGGTCGTTTCGGTGGGCGTTACGTGCCCGAAACCTTAATTCCGGCGCTCGAGGAATTGCAGCAAGCATACGCGGCTGCCAAAGTTGATCCAGAATTCTTGAACGAGTTTCACAGCATTTTGCGCGAATACGTTGGGCGTCCCTCGAGATTGTACTTTGCCAAAAACTTGACCGAGCGTTTGGGCGGCGCAAAAATCTATTTCAAACGCGAGGATTTAAACCACACCGGTGCGCACAAGATCAATAATACGATTGGTCAAGTGCTGCTGGCAAAGCGCATGGGCAAAAAACGCATCATCGCCGAGACGGGCGCGGGTCAACACGGCGTTGCCACCGCGACCGCCTGCGCCCTGTTCGGACTCGAGTGCATCGTCTATCAGGGCGAGGAGGATGTGCGCCGTCAGAGTTTGAATGTTTTCCGCATGAAGCTGTTGGGCGCGGAGGTTCGTCCTGTCTCGAGCGGCACAAAAACCCTCAAGGATGCGACCAACGAGGCGATTCGGGATTGGGTCACGAACGTCAGGGACACGTTTTATGTTCTCGGCAGCGTGGTTGGACCGCATCCGTACCCCGCGATGGTGCGAGACTTCCAAAGCGTGATCGGTGAAGAAACCAAAGCCCAGTTGCTCGAGGTTGAAGGACGCGAAATTCCCGACGCACTCGTGGCTTGCGTTGGTGGCGGCAGCAACGCGATTGGTTTGTTCGCGCCGTTCGCCTATCTCGACCCTGCGATTCGACCCAGGTTAATTGGGGTCGAGGCGGCGGGTCACGGCGTCGAATCTGGTTTGCACGCCGCGAGCGTTGCCGGGGGCAAAGTTGGCGTGCTTCACGGCAGCATGATGTATTTACTCTACGACGAAAACGGGCAGATTCAACCCGCGCACAGCATCAGCGCCGGTCTGGATTACCCAGGCATCGGACCGGAGCACAGCTTTTACGCCGAAACTCGAGTTGCCGAGTACGTTCCCGCCACCGATACCGAAGCACTCGAGGGTTTCAAATTATTGTCCGAATGTGAGGGGATTATTCCTGCGCTCGAGACGGCTCATGCGGTGGCGTACCTGCGCAAACTCGCGCCTGAAATGGGCGAGGGCAAAATTATCGTGGTCAATCTTTCTGGTCGCGGCGACAAAGACGCGAACGAAGCCATGCGGATTATGGGTGATCTCGAGCAAAAGGGTGAGTCCAATGATTGATTCGTTCTGTCGTAGGGGCGCTGCTCGCCGCGCCTTGCCCTTTCGCGCCTTACCTTTCATCACCCGCAATCCCATTCATACAACATCAGGCTCGAGGTTTTCATGACCACCCGCATTCAAGACGCCTTTGACAAAGCTAAATTTGAGAACCGCGCCGCCTTCATCGGTTATTTACCCGCAGGTTATCCAGATCAAACTTCGTTTCTCGAACACGCCAAGGTTTTGCTCGAGAGTGCCGATTTGCTCGAGATTGGGCTGCCGTACTCAGACCCGCTCGGTGATGGTCCAACGATTCAACGCGCCTCGGAGGTTGCATTGTTGGGCGGTATGACGGTTGAGGGCACGTTTGAGCAGGCTCGAGCTTTGCGTGAGCATACGAACAAGCCTTTGCTCATCATGACCTATTACAACCCGATTCTGGCGACTGGCGAGGAGGCTTTTGTCGCCAGTGCAGTTGCCGCAGGTGTGGATGGTTTGATCTTGCCTGACCTTCCACCAGACGAAGCCGACACACTGATTCCACTGGCAACTGCCGCAGGACTCAAATTAACCTTTTTGCTCGCGCCAACCAGCACAACAGACCGCATCAAATTGGTCACCGAAAATTGCACGGGTTTTGTTTACGCCGTGTCCGTGACAGGCGTCACAGGTGCTCGAGCCATTGTGCCGACTGAAGTTCCTGATTTGGTTTCCAGGATCAAAGCGATTTCTGATAAACCCGTTGCGGTAGGTTTTGGTGTTGCGGATGCAAAAACCGCTCATGGTATTGCCCAAGTTGCCGATGGCGTGGTGGTGGGAAGTGTTCTGGTTACGCTGGCAGGACGTGGTGAATCGGTACGTGAAAAAGCCCAGGAGATACTCGAGGGTTGCAGGCGTTAAACTCGAGGTATGACTTGGCTAAAACACCTCAAAATTGGCGCGATTGATGTCTATTCGTTGACTGACGGAAAATTCCGTTTGGACGGCGGCAGCATGTTTGGTACTGTGCCCAAAGTCTTGTGGGAAAAAGTTGCGCAGCCAGACTCGAACAACCGCATTGAGTTGCGAATCAACCCGCTTTTAATTCAAATGCACGGCAAAAACATTCTGGTCGAAACGGGCATGGATGATAAATCTGGCGCGAAGTTCGATAGCATGTTCGCGGTTGACCGTGATGAAACGATTTTTGATGGTTTAAAACAACTGTCACTCGAGCCAAAAGACATCGATCTGGTCATCAACACGCATTTGCATTTCGATCACGCAGGACGAAATACAACCCCAAACCTCGAGCCAACATTTCCCAACGCCAAATATATTGTGCAAAGCCAGGAACTTTATGACGCCATGCACGCGCACGAGCGATCTCGAGCTTCTTATAACGCGCATAATTTCATGCCGATTCTCGAATCTGGGTTATTTGATGTGGTCGAAGGCGAAACCCAGATTTTACCAGGTTTAAAAGTCTTGCCAATTCCAGGGCATAACCTTGGTTCTCAAGCGGTAATGCTCGAATCTGAAGGGCAGCGTTTGGTATACGTTGCAGATTTAATCCCAACCTTTAACCACGCTCAGTACCCGTACATCATGGGTTTTGACTTGTACCCCGTCACGACGCTCGAGACTCGGAAAAGATTGTTTCCAATTTGGGCTACAGAAGATTTTGTGATTGCCACCCCGCACGACCCAAACCAAGCGTTCGGTAAATTGAAAGCTCGAGAGCGTGGTGGATTCGATTTAGTACCGCTCTAGAGCGCTTTTTGTACTCGGGTGTAGTGTAATAGTTATGAACGACGCGATGCTGCGAATCGCAAAACGATTGACTGGCTTGGTCGCCAAACGACCAGGCTTGGTGGTTGGCATTTGGGGCGAACCAGGCATCGGTAAGACACACACAGTTAAACAATTACTGCGCGAAACACCTTGTCGTAATTTAAGTTTTCACGCAACAACCAGCCCTACAGAACTCGCTCGAGTTTTACCAAAGCCAACAAAACTTCCAGTTTGGGCAGAACGTACCTTTGATCGAGCTTTAAAAGGCGAGCATGTTGAAATCACAACTTTGACTGACGCACTTGGGGCAACCTTGAGTGGACTTGCGCCATTTGTCTTGCATCTCGAGGATGTGCATGAAGCCAGTGCTGGGCAACTTGAGTTTGTACAGGCTCTGGCAAAAATAGTTCCCAGGTTAAAAGGTGTGGGATTGATTATCACCAGTCGAGAACAACCGCCTGAAGGTTTTGAGTCAGTTCGACTCGAGCCACTTTCGAGCCAAAGTGTGCAAGAGATGTTGAAAGCCGAAGTCAGCGCTGAACTTCCAAACGAAGCGCTCGAATGGATTCAAACTCGAGCCGCAGGAAATCCTTTATTCAGCCTCGAGTTTTTTCGGTTTTTATCGCGCCAAGGATTTCTTTGGAGTGATGGTCAAAAATGGCGCTGGAGAACTCCGAATCTTGAGATGATGCCCATTTCGGTGGAGGGATTGATTGAACAACTGACTGCCAAAGCGATGCTCGCGCCAACACTTGAAATTGTGGTTCAAGCAAAAGCTTTGCTTGGGCGAGAAGTTCAGTTGGAATTGTGGGCGAAGGTGGCAGATGTAACGCTCGAGATTTTAGAAGATGCAAAAACTGAACTCGAGCATGAAGGAATTTTATTGGGTGATGAATTCGCGCACCCGTTGTATGCGGACGTGATTGCACGAAATTTGTCAGCAGAAAAACGACAATTGCTGGCACGAAGAGCGATTGAAGCGCTCGAGCATGATCCGATGGCTGCGGCAGAATTTGTAGAAGACGCGAATCTCGAGCCTGAACGGGCGCTTGGGTTGTTTGAGATGGCAGCGGAGATTTGCAAAAAGAGTGGACGGAACTACCAGGCTGCACAATTTCAAGCCAAAACTATCAAATACCTTCAAGGTGATGCGCTGGCAGAACGCGCAATCGTGGCTGCAAAAGGATTGGCAAGACACGACTTAATCAAGGCAACACAAATGGTCACGGTAGCACTGGAATTACATCCAGACGATCCGTACACCATTTATCAATACGCTAACGTAATGGCGCACCAAGGAAAAGTTGAAGAGGTGAACAACGTGTTCAACCGACTTTCAACGATAGAAATAGAAAGTGTTCGGGGTTTAAGTGAACGTATTTCATGTTTTCAAATACTCAGAGATTACGCGAATGTTGTGGCACTTTGGCAAAAATATCTTAAGCAGACTGAATTACCCAGCGCGGAAGTGATCGCTGATGTCGCCATCGCACTGGCAAATCTGGGTGATACTGTATCCGCAACAAAACTGGTATCAGAGGCACTCATGCGATCTGATTTAACTGCATTCACACGTTTGCAACTGATAGAAATTGTTGGAATTATCGCCTTTAATGAGTCTGACTATCGCCAAGCCGAACAACGTTTCGCTCAGGCAGGTCAATTCGCTACCGACAATAATCTCAATCCTGGAGCTTCATTATTCAACCGAGCATTGGCGTTGCAAAAAATGGGGCAGCATAAACAAGCAATTTCTGACATTGAAGCTTTTGCTCGAATTGCAAACGAAACCGGAAACACAGGTGGGTATTTTGAATCGAGATCATTGCTTGCAGAGGGTTTACTGGAATGTAGCGAATATGAACGGGCTGAAGAAATCATGCTCGAAGTACAAACTTTTTTTGAGACTCGTTCAATTTCAGAGCGCCATATCGAAAATGTTGGAGGTCTTTGCGATCTTTACCGAGACTGGAACGCACCTCACTCGAGCATCTTGGCATTGCGGTACGGTAGAAACGCAGTTAGTCTTGCTCGAACCTGCCAGAATCCGCGATTTTTAGTCGAAGGTCTATTTTACGGTGCGATCAGCGAAGCATTTTTCGGCAATCCAAATCTTGCCCTCGAGTTAGCCGATGAAGCTTTTGATCTTGCTTCCACACGTCACGAGCCACGACACATGTACAAGTCTGGTTGGGCACGAGGTTGCGCTTTGGCAGCACTTGGACACACTCAGGAAGCAATTGCTGTTTTGCAACAAGCCTACCGAATTGCACTTGAAGTTGGTGCTCGGCTTCACGAAAACCGAATTGGTCTCGAGATTGCCCGAGTAAGTCAAGATCTC
>JAYVRX010000050.1:0-7445 GCA_043775825.1 Deinococcales bacterium | reverse complement strand
AAGTTGTGTTTTAGGGTTTGTGGTGTCTTTGAAGTATTCAATGGCGGCGAATCGGCGTTGTTCGAGTTGTTGTTTGGTGAGTTTCGGAGGAATCCAGGGCATGACTTATATTAAGCTAAAATTGCAGGGGTCAGTACCGTCCAATGATTCGGTGAACTTAATTTGTTGCTGCCAATTTCAATGCCCTGTTCAAAACACAGCTTCTAAGGTACACTTTTTCGGGCTGTTTCAATCTGTAACAGTCCTGAATCGGAACTCTCGAGCGATCAAAGGGGCAGAAAGCGTCCCCAAAGAGCCAAAACTCGGGTTTTCAAATTTCACGCGGTTCAACGCTTTCAAAATAGGAGAACGATGTCGTATTTGTCCATGAAGCAATTGCTCGAAGCTGGCGTGCACTTTGGTCACGAAACCAAACGTTGGAATCCAAAGATGAAGCGTTTCATTTTTGCCGAACGCAACGGTATTTTCATCATCGATTTGCAAAAAACCCTCAAACAACTTGATCGCAGCTTTGATTTTGTAAGGAGCGTTGCCGAACAAGGCAAAGTTATTTTGATGGTTGGAACCAAAAAGCAAGCCCAAGAAATTACCGAACTCGAGGCGCGTCGTTCGGGAATGCCGTTCATCAACCAACGTTGGTTGGGTGGAATGCTCACCAACTTCAAAACCATTCGTGGTCGTATCGAGCGCATGAAGCAACTCGAGACCGAATTTGAAACGGGTGCGATCAACGCCCGTCCAAAAGCCGAGCGCGTGTTGTTGCAAGCCGAACTCGAGCGTCTGCACCGTTACTTGGGTGGCATTCGCAACATGACCCGCCTGCCTGACTGCTTGTTCGTGATTGACCCTACCAAAGAGGCGATTGCTGTTAAAGAGGCTCAAAAACTGGGTATTCCTGTGGTTGCCCTCGCCGATACCGACTCTGACCCTGATGTGATTGATTACATTGTTCCAGGCAATGACGACGCGATCCGTTCGATTCAATTGATTACCAGCCGTCTGGGCGATTTGATCGTCGAATGCCGTGGCGGCGGCGAGAATGTCACCAGCCAAGTGGTGTTGGAGCAAATTGTCGAAGCCGAAGAAGTTCAAGTTTAATCTTTTAACCGTACTGCCGAGCGAAACGTTGCTCGAGAATCAAAGGTTGTGATTGCGATGATGGAATCAATTAAGAAACTGCGCGAGATGACCGGCGCAGGCATGATGGATGTCAAAAAAGCCTTGACCGATGCGGCTGGTGATGAGGAAAAAGCAGTCGCCTTGTTGCGCGAGCGCGGCATTGTTAAAGCCGCCAAAAAAGCGGATCGTGAAGCCTCTGATGGCTTGATTCGTGCGTATTTAAGCGCGGACGGCAAAGTCGCTGGTATGGTCGAGATCAACTCTGAAACGGACTTCGTTGCCCGCAATAGCGATTTTCAAGCGATGGTCGCCGATTTCGCGCGTCACGTTGCCGAAAACGGTGCGGTGGACGGTGCTATCGGTATGGATGTGCTCTCGAGCCAGAAGTTTTTAAACCAAGAGATTACCCTGGGCGATCACTTGGCGGAGAACATCACCAAAATCGGTGAGAATCTGATTTTGAACCGTGCAGCGCGTTTTGTGGCAACTTCAGGCTTTGTGACGACCTACATTCACCAAAACGATAAAATTGGCGTTCTGGTCGAAACCGAAGGTGTAAGTGATGCCCAAATTGGCAAGGACATTGCGCTTCACATTGCCGCCGAGCGCCCACGTTACCTGACCCGCGATGAGGTCAACACCAGCGATCTCGAGAAAGAACGCGAGATTCTTTCCAATAAAGCCCGCAACGAGGGCAAACCCGAGAACATCATCGAAAAGATCGTGGCAGGGCAACTTGCCAAGTTCTACGAAGACAATGTGCTGCTCGAGCAAAAGTTTGTCAAAGACAACACCATTACAATTGCCAAACTTTTACCCGATGGTGCAAGCATCAAACGCTTCGCCAGATTTGAAATCGGCAACAAGTAAACGAAATGGTAAGGGAGGGTTTCAAACCCTCCCCCATCTTTTTAGAAGGGCGGAGGGCATGAAGATACAGCGAGTATTACTCAAATTGTCCGGCGAGTTCCTCGCCCAAGAAGGTGGCTTCGGCATTTCGCCAGAAGCCACTTTTTCTTTGGCGACCACCATTGCAAATGCCAAGAAAAGCGCCCCGAATGTGCAAATCGCCTGCGTGGTTGGTGCGGGCAACCTTTGGCGCGGTGCACGCAACGGGGTGGGTATGGACGCCGCCACCGCCGATTACATGGGCATGATCGCCACAAACATGAACGCCCTGGCGCTCCAAGATGCGCTCGAGCGGGCTGGCGTACCAACACGGGTGCAAACCGCGATTCAAATGGCACAAGTCGCAGAACCCTACATTCGCCGCCGCGCAATTCGTCACCTCGAGAAAGACCGCGTGGTGATTTTTTCTGGTGGGACTGGCAATCCGTTTTTCACCACCGATACGGCTGCCACACTGCGGGCGCTCGAGATTGGCGCGGACGTGGTTTTGATGGCGAAGAATAAGGTTGACGGCGTGTACGACAGTGACCCGCGTAAAAATCCTGCTGCCCTCAAGTTTGATAGCCTCAGCCATATTGAGGTTGTCAGTAAGCGCCTCGAGGTCATGGATGCCACGGCAATCACGCTCTGCATGGACAAAAAACTGCCGATTGTGGTGTTTGACATGTTTTGCCAGGGGAATCTCGAGAAACTGTTGCAAGGTGAGCGCGTTGGGACACTGATTCACAGCCAATAATTGGTCAACTCTCAAGATAAAGTTTTTCACGAGAATCCCTCACCCTAGGCTTCTTTCGCAGTACAATCTCTTTTTGGAGGACACAACAATGAAAGACATTTTTGAAGATGCCCGCTCGAGAATGACCAAAGCCATAGAATCTTTGGAGTCACACTTGTCGGTGCTTCGTACCGGACGGGCGAATGCCAGCATGTTGAACAAAGTGACGATGGATTATTACGGGTCAACCATGCCGATCAACCAAATGGCAAACATTACCGCGCCAGACGCTCGAACACTGCTGATCGCGCCGTTTGACCGCTCGAGTTTGGCGGGCATTGAAAAAGCCATTCGGGATTCGGATTTGGGTTTGAACCCTGCCAACAAAGGCGATTCGCTGTTCATTACGATTCCTGCCCTGACCGAAGAACGCCGTAAAGATTTGGTCAAAAACGCCAAAAATTACGCCGAAGAGGCTCGAGTTGCAGTTCGTAACGTGCGTCAAGATGCGATGAAATCCGTCAAGCAACTCGAGAAGGACAAACTTGCCAGTTTGGATGAAGTCAAACGCGGCGAGGCTGAAGTCCAAAAAATTACCGACGAATTTATTGCCAAGGTCGAGGCGACTTTTGTCAAAAAAGAATCCGATATCCTCGGGTCCTAAACCACCTCTCGAACTTTTTTGACGTACCAAAGCTTATTTTGGTATTTCCTACAGCGAATTCTGAAATTCTTTGGAATTTCCGAGTGAAGCGGTTCTGCCCGTCAGGTGCGTTTCAGAACCAAGAAGCGAGTGAGAACAGGACAGCGTTTTTTGACGAAATGCTAACGCGAAGCGTCCAAATGGAATCAAAAAACGCTGTATCTTGTAAAACTCGTTCTCAGATCGTATTTTTGAGTTCAGATTCGTACAGAATTCATGGTTTTTCCGTTAAGCTGATACATTCCAAGTAAGTTTAGGATTCCTTTGAACGAAAGTACATCAACTCCTGAAACCAAACCCGTCCGAACGACTTCGGAGGTTGGACAACGCGCCGTTTGGGGGTTGATCGCCTTCGGGACTGTGGTTGGCATGTTGTGGCTGGGTTGGATCGGCGCAATGATTTTGGCAGTTCCTGCCGTGGTCATTGGCTTGCACGAGTTTCGCAGTATGGCAAGGAGCAAGGGTTATAGCGTGGGCGGACGCAGCATCTATGTTTTTGGCGTGTTAATGCTGGTCGCCAGTCTGCCAATCCTACCCGAAAACTTGCGCAGCGTTCCGTGGCGCGAAATAGTCATGTGGGCTTATGTCATGTGGGTCATGATCGTCGAAGTCATTCGCCCTTCAGAGCGCCCGCTCGAG
Source organism: Deinococcales bacterium (assembly GCA_043775825.1). Taxonomy (GTDB): domain Bacteria; phylum Deinococcota; class Deinococci; order Deinococcales; family JAAFIG01; genus JANXTZ01. The sequence goes on along the minus strand of JAYVRX010000050.1, from coordinate 3,360 downwards.
CGCATCATGACCAGTCTGTTTGGCTTGCTCTACATTCCATTTTTGATTTCTTTTGGCATGTTGCTGCGCTACACGCCCAATGACCACATCGGTTTTTGGTACATTATCATTACCGCCGTTGGTGCATATGCCAGCGATACGGGCGCGTACTTTGTCGGCGGGCGTTTTGGCAAACGCAAACTCGCGCCCGAAATCAGTCCCGCCAAGACGCTCGAGGGCGCATTGGGCGGCTTGGTATTTAGCATGTTGATGGTCTTCGGCATGTCCGAGGCGATCAGACCGATCATTTCGGACGTGAAACTCTCTGAAATCTGGATTTTTGCCATTCTGGTGTCAAGCGCGGCGCAACTTGGCGACCTCGCCGAAAGTGTCATCAAACGCGGGTTTGGGGTCAAAGATTCGGGCAATTTTTTACCCGGTCACGGCGGCTTGCTTGACCGCATGGATAGCCTGTTGTTTGCGCTGCCAGTTGCTTATTATTACCTTTCGGTGGCGGTCTTCTAATGGTTAAAGTCGAACCCAGCACGGTCTTAAACCTCGAGGAAATCAAAACCCGACTGCATGAGTTGCAAGAACTGGTCAATCAACTCAAATCAGGTGCGTTGGTTCAATCCAAATCGCTCGAGAAAATTCAAGCCGAGCGTTTGTTTTTGCAACAGCAACTGATTATCGTTAAATCCGAACTCGAGCAGGCTCTTGTGCAGACTGTGCCAGCCAATCCTGAATCTCGAGTCATCAATTAAACACTTGTCACTTGCAGCCAAAAGCCAAACCCAATACGCTCGAGACAATGAGTCATTCAATCAGCATTCTTGGCAGTACGGGTTCAATCGGTACGCAAACCCTCCAGGTGGCACGCTGGCGTGGTTGGCGTGTGGTAGGTCTTGCGGCGGGTAAAAACCTGGATTTGGTTGTTCGGCAGGCGCTCGAGTTTAACCCCAAACTTGTTAGTGTTGATTCAAGCATTTTGCAAGCCACCCGGGATCTGCTGCCTAATATTCAAGTCGTTTCTGACCCGTCCGAAGTCGCAATCCTCGAGTCTGACGCCGTGGTTGGTGCGATTCCAGGGCTTGCAGGTTTAGAACCTACCCGCCGTGCGCTCGAAGCTGGGCGCAACGTAGCACTTGCCAACAAAGAGGCGATGGTTTGCGGGGGTCCCTTAATGTGGGCTGCGGCTCGAGTTTCGGGCGCTCGGATTACGCCTGTGGATTCAGAGCACAGTGCCTTGTACCAATGTTTGGTCGGCGAGAAGCTAAGTGATGTTGCAGAATTGATCCTGACGGCGAGCGGTGGACCGTTCAGGCTTACTCCAGACGATCTCTCGAGTGTGACCCCAGAAATGGCGCTCAAACACCCAAATTGGGTCATGGGTGCAAAGGTTACGATTGACAGCAGCACGTTAATGAACAAAGGGCTAGAAGTTCTAGAGGCGATGTACCTGTATGAAATCCCAATCGAAAAAATTGGGGTGCTGGTACACCCGAAAAGTATTATTCACAGCTTGGTGCGTTTTAACGACGGGCAGATCAAAGCCCAACTCGGTGTTCCCGACATGCGACTTGCCATTCAATACGGCATTATGGCAGCTTTGGAGGATAAACCGTCACGTCCAATCACGCCGCTCGAGCCGCTGGACTTGGTGGGGATGCTCGAGCTGGCTAAGCCCGACCTGAATCGTTTCCCATGTTTGGCACTTGCCATCGAAGCTGGAAAACGCGGCGGTGTCGCTCCTGTTGCCATGAACGCCGCCGATGAAATTGCCGTGAGCGCCTTTCTCGAGCATAAATTGAGTTATATGGGTATTCCCAAACTGATCGAACAAGTGTTAAGTGAAGCACCTATCGAAGACCTTTCATGGGATAGCATCAATACAACCGACGTTTGGGCGCGAACCCGAGCGACAGAGTTATTGAAGTCGTTTCAGAACTAATTTGGAGTTTTATGTCAATTATCGTTTGGCTCATCATCATTAATATTGCCGTGTTTATTCATGAATTGGCGCATTATTCTTTGGCAAAATGGCAGGGCGTGAATGTCAAAGCCTTCTCGGTAGGCATGGGTCCAATTCTGGCAAGATGGAATGCCAAAGGGACAGAATGGCGTATCTCATTATTGCCGATTGGTGGTTATGTAGACATTGACGGCATGACACCAACACTTGACGAAAATGGCAATACCGTTCCGCCCAGCACTGGCATGGCAAAATTGGGGTACTGGGGCAAATTTGCGGTGCTGTTCGCAGGACCACTCTCAAACATTATTCTGGCGATTTTGATTATCGCCGTGGTGTTAATCGGTCAAGGCAAACCCGTCACCACCACCAACGCCGAGTTTTACAGCGTTCAGGCAGGCTCGAGCGCCGAAAAAGCAGGTTTTAAGGCGTTTGATGTCATCACCAGCATCAACCAAAAACCGATCAAAGACTTTCAAGAGGTTCGCAAATCATTGCTCGAGAATGGTAGACGAACTTACGGTGTAACAAGGCTCGAGAATGGACAAGCCCGAAACCTCGAGATCAAACTTGATTGGTCGCCGGTGACCAAAGCGGGTCAGAAGCGACCTATTTTTGGTGTTAGCATTGGTGCGGAACAATTTTACAAACCAGTTGCGCCACTCCAAGCCCTGAGTGACTCGACAACAACGTTGTTGGGCGCGATTCCATTGTATGTTTCCAAAATTTTTGAAGGTATTTTCAATACTTTTGCCTTTAAGCCCTCCGATGTTTCTGGTCCAGTCGGAACGGTCAAAGTGGTTGGGACGTTCCTTGACCAAGGTATTTATGCCCTGCTATACCTGGCGGGCATGATTAACTTCGGGCTTGGGATTTTTAACCTGCTTCCAATTCCAGGTCTTGACGGTGGAAGGATTTTGCTGAATTCGATCACCGCCATTCGTCGCCGTCCTTTTGCTCCAGGGCAAGAAGAATTCATTAACTTTATCGGCTTTGCGTTCGTTCTGGTCTTTATGGCACTCGTTACGCTAAAAGACGTATTCGTTCCGCGTCCATAAACTGTAGACTAAACACAATATGACGGCTCGAGTAACCAGCGTTGGTATTTTAATTCCTGCTTTTAACGAGGAAGCCACCGTTGCTGACGTGGTGAAGGTTGCGCTCGAGGCTGGCTTGGGCGAGGTTTTGGTGGTTGCCGATGGTTGTACTGATGCTACCGCCCAAGTTGCCAAAGCCGCAGGTGCAAGGGTGCTCGAGTATCAACCAAACCGTGGCAAAGGTGGTGCGGTGGCGGCTGGGGTCGCCAGCATGACCCAAGAAACCCTGGTGTTGCTCGATGCCGATCTGATTAACTTAACCCCGCAGCACGTGCTTGCCATGCTCGAGCCGCTCGAGGAAAATGAAGCTGA
>JAYVRX010000049.1:0-28715 GCA_043775825.1 Deinococcales bacterium | reverse complement strand
TTCACACACTGAATTTACCAGCTTTGTGGAATTGAGTAGCAACTAAAGTCTTGCACTAAAGTGCATGGCTTCGACCAGCGTCCTGATACAGTGAATGCCTGTTAAGGTAGTGGCATGTCAACACATATTCTTGAAACAGCCAAAACAATAGCCACAGCATTAGGTCAGACTTGGGACACACGTCTCGAGACCATCCTACGTTTTTGTGCGGCTAGCCCAAATCTTGAGGCATTTCCCAAACTCGGCAAAAAAGTCATTGATCTTTCCACTGAAGGGTCATTGAATTCATATTTGAAACCGTATATCTCACGCTACTTTGCTGACAAACAGGCAGAACTTTTTTTGAAGGAAGTCAGTACAATTGCCGATCCAGCTGTTGATGTGATTTTGCAAGCATTTGCTAAATTGCAGAATACTAAAGAAGTATCAAATCATCACCGCAAAGCAATGGCAGCAGAAAATTTGCTGGGAAGTTTATTGGAGCGTTATCTTGCCGAAAATCTTGAACCGCATGGTTGGGTGTGGTGTGCTGGAAATACAGTTCGTGCTGTTGATTTCTTAACATTGGATTTGACAACCGTTCTTCAAGTCAAAAACCGTGACAACAGTGAAAATAGTTCATCTTCAGCAATTCGCCAAGGGACAACAATTAAGAAGTGGTTTCGAGTCTTTTCGGCTACAGGTAAAACCAATTGGACAGCATTCCCAGCTAATTTACCTCAAAGGCTATCTGAAGAAGGATTTTACGAATACATCGAAAAATACGCTAAAAAACAGTAGAATTAAGGAGTGAATAATTTGACACATGTCTCTCTGTTTTCAGGCGCAATGGGCTTAGACCTTGGACTTGAGCAGGCAGGGTTTGAAACTCGAGTTGCCGTTGAAGTCAATGCTGCTGCACGACAAACAATCCTCGAGAATAGTGTACGTCTGGAAAAACCTCTTGACATTTTCAACGACGTTACTTCAATAGAAGCAGATGAAATATTAAGCATTACAAAACTCAAACGCGGAGAATTTGGGTTAGTTTCTGGTGGACCTCCTTGTCAACCCTTTAGCACGGCAGGTAAACGTGGCGCATTAGGTGATCCACGCGGTAGTTTGTTTCGTGATTTTCTTCGTTTGGTCGATGGATTACAGCCACGCTTTTTTGTCATGGAAAATGTTCGTGGTTTGTTATCTGCTCCGATTCGCCATCGCCCTCATTCCAATCGAGATCAATCTCTTGAGGATGATGAACTTCCTGGGTCAGCTTTTGCGGTCATTCTGGAAGAATTTGAACGAATTGGGTACAGTTTTGTGTATGGCTTACTTAACTCCGCTGACTACGGTGTACCTCAAACTCGTGAGCGCGTAATCATTCTTGGAAGCAGAGATCATGAGCCTTTGGCTTTGCCTAAAGCTACTCATGGTTCTGCTGGTAAACCCCAACCTTGGCAAACATTGCGTGATGCGCTCAAGAATTTGAACGACCCCAAACCCCAGTTTCAAGGCTATAGCGAAAATCGTTTGAAATACTTGCAACTCGTGCCAGAAGGTGGAAATTGGCGCAGCTTACCATTGGAATTACGCGAAGCTGCTATGGGTGGTGCATTTTTATCAGGTGGTGGTAAAGTCGGGTTCTATCGTCGGCTTTCATGGGATAAACCATCACCAACTGTAACAACCAGTCCTGCACAGAAGGCAACAGATATGTGCCATCCTTCAGAATTACGTCCAATCTCGGTGCGGGAAGCAGCACGCATTCAAGGATTTCCTGACGATTGGATATTTTGCGGAAATCTTTCTGACCAATATCGTCAAATTGGAAACGCCGTTCCAGTTGGTTTAGGACACGCAATTGGCACTACACTAATGGAAACAACAAGTGGAAGAATTAACCTCAATCCAAAAGTAGAGCGTCAATTTTCTCTATTTACCTAACTCGAGCTTTTAAATTCAAAGTAATCCTTCGTAACCATAAAATAGAAAAGCTCGAGAAACATGTTGTTTCTCGAGCCTCAACCTAAAATCTATTTTAGATCACACCGAGTTCGCGTCCAACTTTTTCAAACGCATGAAGCGCCTTCTCGAGTTGCGGTTGGGTGTGCGCCCCGTTGTAACTGGTGCGGATGATGCTCTGCCCTTTGGGAACGGCTGGCGGCAAGCTTGGGGTGGTGAAGATTTTTTCAGCCCACAAGCCCTTCCAAAATAAAATGGCGGTGTCGTCGTCGCCGGCAAGCACCGGAATGATTGGGCTGTCCGAGCCGAGCAAATCAAAACCCAAGGTCAGCAGGTTATCGCGCATGAAATTAACGTTTTTCCACATGCGTTCGCGGTGCTCGGGTTCGCTGCGCATGATTCGGAGTGCCTCGAGCGTCGCGGCGGCATTTGGTCCTGGCAGCGCGGCGTTAAAAATAAAGGGTCTGGCAGTGTGTTTGATCCATTCGACCACCTCGCGTTCGCCGGCGACAAAGCCGCCCACGCTGGCGAAAGATTTCGAGAACGTGCCAACCACCAGGTCAACATCGTTTTGAATGTTAAAATGATAATGTGCGCCCTGCCCGAGTGGTCCAAGCACGCCAGTCGCGTGGGCGTCGTCGCAGACTACACGGCAACCGTAACGCTTGGCGACCTCGACAATTTTGTCCACCACGCCGATATGTCCGCTCATCGAGAACACGCCTTCGGTGTAAACAATTCGCCCACCTGGTTTGCCCTCGTCCTCTTTTAAAAGCCGTTCAAAATCATTGGCGTCATTGTGGTCAAAACGGCGCAGTTGTTCGTTGCGCACGTTGGCAAGTTTAAAACCGTCGTAAAGGCTGGCATGGTTTTCGCGGTCAAAGTAAATTAAATCGTGGCGACCCGTTAACGCCGCGACGCTCGAGGCGCACGCCAGAAAACCGGCGGCAAAAACCAGCACTTGTTCTTTGCCGAAAAATTCGGCAAGTTCATGCTCGAGGGTTTCGTGAATATCGAGCGTGCCAGTCAAGAATCTCGAGCCTGTGCAACTTGTGCCGTAAGTCTCAACCGCATCTCGAGCCGCCTGTTTGATGCGTTCGTCTTGGGTTAAACCCAGGTAATCGTTGCTGCCAGTTAAAACGTATTCTTCGCCGTCCACAATCACGCTGCCACCGTGATGGTGCTCGATGGCTTTAAAGTAAGGGTACAACCCTGCCGCGTGAGCCTCTTCGACTCGGTTGAATTTCCGTGCCTTTTCAAAGGCATCTTGGGGTTGAAAAGCGGTCATCAAGGGTGAAGCCTCCTTCGTTGAATCGACCGTGCGTGGCGCGTGAAAAATCTGTCATCACATACAACATAGAGTCTTGGTCGCTCGAGTGCCAAACGGCACGGTCTTGACAGGTTAGCACGAGACTCAATGCGAATGAAAAGCCCAGAGACCAAATTGGATTGGAAAACGGATGGGTTTCAAGGGAAACCCATCCGTAACAACCGCTAAACGTGTTTAGAGCACCAATCCGACTGGGGCTTCGAGCGCTTGGGCAACATGCACCAAGAACTCTGCGCCTGCTTTGGCTGGGAAATCACCTGAAAGGGTCAGTGTAGCCATGTTGTTGCTGATCTGTCCCAAAGCGAGCAGCGCACCACTGGCGGGTAAAACCAGATCATCGATGCCCAAACTGGACGCGTCGAGCACCGCCAAGCCATTTGCCGCACCGACGTCGGCATGGTTGACACTTTGCACCGCCTCGATAAAGCTGTGATGCAAACCTGCCGTACTGAGCGGTATCAGTCCAGCCTCGAGTTTATTGAGCGTAACCACATCGGTTGTGCCGAGCAAGTACAGTCCGCGTTGTGCGGCGCGTCCGACAAAAACCCCAAGTTGAACTTCGCGTCCGTTTAGAGCTTTAGAAATTTGTGCCCGAATGTCCATAAGCGCACTGGCATTGAACTGACGACGCAAAATATTGGTGTTGAAGAAATCTTTGTGCACCACAGAAGTCGGTGCAACCACAGCCATATTTTGGCTCGAGGATTCCAATTGCATTGGGGTTTCAACCACGCTTGGAATAACGACTGGAATTGGTGCGGGTTCTGTTTGTATATGAACAGGCTCAGGCTCGAGCACAGGTTCGGGTTCGATATGAGCAACTACAGGTTCGGGTTGGACATGAACAGGTTCGGGATCAAAATGCGCAATCATCGGTTCTGGAATGACAGCCGCAATCATCGGCTCAGAAATAACTGGAATCACCGTTGGCTCTGGAATCTCTTCTACAACAGGTTCGGGTTCAATTGCCAACACAGGCTCAGTGGCAACTGGCGTTTCAAGCTCACTGGTCACTGGAGCATGTCCTAACGCAGCACCAACGCCGAGCACCCCAGCACCCACGGCTGCCAGACCTTTGAGCGACAAACCTGCGGGTTCGTGATGCACGACAGGGGTTACAACATCTTCTACAACCAATTCTGGTTCGGGAGCAAGAATTGCATCTTCAACAATCAAGGTTTGGACGGGTTCGTAATGGCTTTGCGCACCCAACTCGAATGCGACATTCTCGAGTGGATCAGGCACGGGTTCAAATTCGCCACTGACGTGCACCAGAATATCGTCATTGCCTGGGCTGAGTGTGACTTCATCTGGCAGTGCAACCACGTCATGGTCATCGCTAACGGTCATGATATGATCCTCGTCAAAATTCGAGGCTGGGCGACTGATTGGTGTTACCGTTTCGGCAGGGAACAATTCTGGGTTGTGCAAACTCGAGACCGGTTCAACATCGTCAATGTCGTCAAGATCAAATTCAAACACTGCATCTTCGGCTTCTATGGCTTTGAGTGGTGCAACAACTTCGGGGACTGACACGGCAGCAACCTGGCTCGAGATCACCACATCATCTGTGACGCTCGAAACGGGAGTAACCGGCATCGAAAAGTCGTACTCGGGGACTGGTGGTGTCTCTACTGGGGTTGGTGTACCAAAATCACCGAGCATCGAATTTAAGTCAACACCCTCTTTTGCCATGCTGGCGCTCATCAAGTCAAAGTTAGCGACTTGTCCCATGTCAGGGTTCGCACTTCCAACGGCAGGACCCGCAGGTTCTGAAGCGTCAGGCATGACGGGCAAATCCAATTCGCCAGACATGATTCGCGCCAAGTAACTGAGGATGTCACGTTCAATGACCTTGCCAGCCGGACCTGTTCCCCTGATAAAACGCCAATCTATCGAGTTTTCTTCCGCCAACTTCTTGGCTAACGGTGTAATGTTTTCATCCATGATGTTCTCCCGAAATCAGACTCGAGCCAAATTTCAAACCCAGAAGAATTCGATGAACCCTCCGCGTTGAAGCGGCACAGCTTATGATTTGATGTTTGTCCTGCATTTGACGTTTCATTAATAATTCAGTGTAGCAAAGATTCCAATCGGCTGGTGTGGTTTTTTGGCTTAGCTGCCCAAAACGCCGAGCGCCTCAGATTTCTGTGAAAAAAATTTAAGGTTTTATCGTTTGGAAAAGCCTCTCGAGGACAAGATAAAACCCTACCAAGAGTCTTTTGCATTTGAAGCCAAAACAACGATTCCTGTCCATCCGTCAAATCCTTGAAGTCTAGCGTAGACTGGGTTTCATGTGGCTGTTCGCCCCCAATTTAAAAAGCAATCATGGCTTTTCGACCCGCATCGGAGGCTCGAGCCACGGCGAGTATGAAGGTTTAAACCTGTCCGAACGGGTCGGCGATGACCCAGATCGCGTGATCAAAAATCGCCAGCACGCCTTAAACGCCCTCGGCTTAAGTTTAGAATCGCTGGCAAGGCTCAATCAAATTCACTCGAGCAATGTGGTGCGGGCAATTCCTGGCGTGATACTCGAGGGCGATGCGCTTGTTAGCAGCAACGACAATATTACTTTGGTGATCGAAACCGCCGATTGTTACCCAGTGCTGCTCGAGGACTCTGTAAACGGCGTGATCGGTGCGGCGCACTGTGGTTGGCGAGGCACTGTGGGAAAAATTCTCGAGAATACTGTGCAACAAATGCTCGCGTTGGGTGCGAACCTCGAGCATGTTCGCGCCGCAATTGGACCTGGCATTTGCCATGAGCATTACGCCGTGGGACTCGAGGTTCGAAAGCAGTTTTTAAGCAGAGGATTCCCAGCCAACATCCTCGAGCAACAAGGTCAACTTTGGAAGCTGGATTTGAGTGCCGCCAACGCCTGGTTGCTCGAGGCTTGCGGCGTTCCCAAAAACCAGATTTGGCAATCGAGCGCGTGCAGCACTGATCCAGAATTTTTTTCCTACCGCCGCGATGCGGGTAAAACAGGTCGAATGTGGTCAATCATTGCCAATCGGGTCAAGTCATGACCGCTCAAGCAGCACCATTCTGGTTAAGGTTACTGACCCCTAAAGCCCAACTCGAGACTGCCTTTGAAATTACGCCCCAATGGTTAAATGACCGCAACTTAAAAGGCTTGGCGCTCGACATTGACAATACGCTTGCGCCGACCCACCTACCAGGAAATGAAACCCAAATTCGAGCTTGGCTAGCACCACTTCAACAAGCTGGCATCCCAATTCGGGTGGTTTCAAACGGTCATCCAAAGCGAATCCTCGAGTTTTGCCAGTTGTTCAAGCTCGAGTATGTTGGGATTTTAGGCTTGAGAATCGCAGGAAAACCCATTCCCAGCGCCTTTCAACGCGCCTGCCACGAACTTGGCTTACCTGCGAATCAAGTCGCAATGGTTGGCGATCAGATTTTTACCGACGTGCTCGGCGCGAACATCGCTGGCATGTACACCGTGCTGGTCAAACCACTAACCGAAAAATCCATGCCTCACACCAAATTGATTCGCAACCTCGAGAAACTCGTGCTGGCAAGACTCGAGCGCGAAAAAGTTAAAGCTCTGGTCAAAAACCAAAAGCTGTGATAAAGTTCCAAAGCTCCCAAACGGGAGAAGCTGCATTTAAACGAATGCAACGTGCGCCAAAAGCGCATTGCGCGGCTCAGAGACACTGAACCGACGCTTCGGGCAAAAAGTTTTGTCCGCAAACCCAAACGGGTTGAGAAGAGAAACATGGCAGACGTTAAACCCAAGAACCGTAAGGCACGCAAAACTGAGAAAAGCAAGCGTCGCGGCGAAAGCCAAGAAAAGCGTCACCGCCAAAGCTTGAAGCACCGCGCGGTCAACCGTGCGTTAAAGAGCACCATCAAAACCTTCAGCAAAAAAGCTATTGTTGCTGCCACCGAAGCCGCTACCGATGCCGTGGTATTGGGACGCAAAGCCGAAAGTTTGATCGACAAAGCCGCCAAAGGCAGCACATTGCACAAACGCGCCGCAGCCCGCAAAAAGAGCCGTTTGATGAAAGCCATTAACAAAGTCAGCGCCGCCGCTAAAGCTGCTTAAACCATCAAAACGATTGCTCTTTCTACCCTCATCCCTAACCCTTCTCCCAACATCGGGAGAAGGGAATTTTTTTGTTTCTCGAGAAGCGGTATCGCCCGTTAAGTGCGTTTTGGGATCAAGAAGGTGATGCTTCAAGGGCAAGACAGGTAAGTTTCTTACCAACCCCGACTGCCAGGTTCGCCTTTGAACGGTCCGACAACATCGCTGGTAATCCAACCCCCATAAAATTCGCCAGGTTGGGGCACGACCCGTTCACCGTTCACAAAACAACCGTCGCCCGCGATCAAGTTCATGCGGGCAGCGTAAAACGCAACATGGTGTTTAATCGCATGAAACGCCTTGCTCGGCTCTGGATAATACCAAGCCGCCTCGGGTACAAAATGCTGCCCGATACGGACGCCGTAATAACTGGCAGCCCCCTTCCATTCGCAAAAAGAAGTCCCATCAGCCAACTCGAGGTTGGAACGTTTGATGTCCGCGAGCGGAAGGTAATACACGGGCGGATGGCTCGTCTCGAGCACCCGAAAGGCACGCACCGAATCGGCGATTTTGACGCCCGCACAAATAATCTCAATGTGTTTTGCAGAACTTTCGAGCCGTGGTGGGCGTGGGTAATCCCAGACTGATTCTTGACCATTTTGGGGAGTAACTGGTATCGGACGTTTCATGTTGGTATTGTTCACGTTTCTCGAGTGTTGAGTTGTAACACGGCGTTCAATCTCGAGTCATGTTGATACTCGAGAGACTGGGTGTTTTGACAATTTAGGTATACCTAATATATTATTTAGGAATTCCAAGTATTTTGCTTGGACTTGTTCAAAGGAGGATCAATCATGCCCCTCGAGTTTATTGCCGCCCCGATCATCCTGTTTGTCGGCAATATTGTGTTTAGAAACTTTGGAACGATCACGCCTACCCCGCAAAAAATTAAGAAATCAATCTCTTTCCTCATCCCCATCGTTGTTATGACCATTTTCGTTGGTCGTCCGTGGTCACTGATCTGGACTTTTGGTGTCTTTGGTATTGTCATGGTGGTTCACTTCGCTTGGTGTCTGAAAAATGGTATCCACCCAATCAATGCCGAACCTCGAGCCAGGTTTTTAGCATTGATGAATCGAGGCAATGCTCACACCTCGAGGTGAATCACCACATTGAAGGGTTTACATTTGTCTGGTGCTTCGTGACTTAAACTCGAGTCATGGCTTTTTACACACCCATTCCAAGTGGTGCAATTCGTGTCACAGGCACTGATCGGCTGGATTTTGTGCAAGGACAGGTGGCGCAAAATATTAAGGCGTTGCCGATTCCTGGCGGGGCGCGTTCAATGATTTTGAACGTCAAAGGACAGATCGAATTTGACGTCCGAATTTACCGCCGCAAAGATGATATTTACCTGCAAACAGCCGAGAACTCGAGTGCTGAAGTCATGGCGAGGTTGCAAAAATACATTGTTTTTGATGACGTAAAACTCGAGAATATTTCAGATCGGATTCGGGTTTTACATATCAGCGGCGAAAACGCGTTTGAACTTGTCTCGGGTTTTGGTTTCTCGAGCGGCACGCAATTGCTCGAAACAGACTTTGGAACGTTGCTGGTCGCCGAGGTTCAGCGCGGAAATGGAAACGGTTTTGACGTCCATGTTTTAGCTTCAAAATACAATGAATTCCTGCAAACCTTTAGCGCCCAAGACGTAACCGAACTCGAAAATGTTGAACTCGAGCCATTGCGAATTGCTTCAAGTATTCCAGACGCGCACACTGACCGTTTTACGGGAATGCTGCCTCAAGAGTGCGGGCTTCTCGAGGGTGTGAGTTTTAAAAAAGGTTGTTATATCGGTCAGGAGATCATGGCGCGGTTAGACGCGAGGGGTCATAGCAACAAGACTCTGGTGCGTGTTCAACTCGAGGGGAAACTTGAAACTGGAACACCTGTGATCTGTGATGGTCGTGAGGTTGGACAGCTTGGACATGTTGTGCCAGTTGAGACTGGTTTTACGGCGTTGGCGGTGGTGCGGATTGATGCGCTCGAGAAGCCAAACCTTCTTACTCGCAAAATAACACCTGGCGGGCTACTCGCGCTTGAAGCTGGCGGCTTGAAACTCGAGGTTGATTTCTCTTCTCAATCCTCCAAGCTTTAGAATGACCTTCACAAGTCGGTCTGTTCATGCTAAACTCTTGAGGTGTTATTATGTTACTAGCAGAATTAATCTCGGTTGGAACCGAACTCTTAATGGGCGAAATCGTTGACTCCAACGCCGCCTACCTCGCGCAAGAACTCAAAAATCGCGGGGTCTTCATTCAATGGAAAACCATCGTCGGTGACAATCTAGATCGTATCGTCGAAGCGATTACCCGAGCCAGCAAACGTTCAGACATTGTGATTTTGGGCGGAGGACTCGGACCCACCGACGACGACCTGACCCGAGAAGGCATTGCGGCTGTGATCGGTGAAACGCCAGTCATTGACGAGGTTTACCTCGAGAAACTAAAAGCCTTTTTTACCGCTCGTGGGCGCAGCTACCCCGAGAGCAACAACAAACAGGCTTGGATTATTGCCTCTGGCGAGGCGCTCGAGAATCCCGTCGGCACAGCCCCAGGTTGGTTTGTGCGCATTCTAAACTCGAGCACCGTGATTGTGGCAATGCCTGGACCACCCCGCGAGATGAAGAAGATGTGGGCAGAACAAGTCCTGCCGCGCTTAAACCTGCCCTCGAGCGGTTTTTACCACCGCACCTTTCGGACATTTGCGATAGGCGAAAGCCATATCGCCGAACGCCTTGCAGCCCTGACGCAAAGCGCCAACCCCAGCGTTGCCACTTACGCCAGGCGCGACGGTGTTCACGTGCGGGTTGCCGCCAGTGCCGCGACGCTCGAGGAAGCCAAAACCCTGGCGCAACCCATTGAGCAAAAAGTTCAAGCGGCACTCGAGGGGCATATTTACGGTTATGACGATGAAAGTCTGGTAAAGATTGTCGGGGAATTGCTGGTTAAACGCGGTGAAACCATTGCCACGTGTGAAAGTTTGACGGGTGGTTTGTTGGCGGATGAACTGACCAATATTTCTGGCTCGAGCCGTTACGTGCAGGGCGGCGCAATCACATACTCTAACGAGGCAAAAATCAAAATCGGCGTGAAACCAGAAACCATTGCCAAACACGGCGCGGTCAGCAGTGAAACGGCGCTCGAGATGGCAATGGCAGCCAAAGAAAAGTTTGGCACAACTTGGGGCATCAGCACCACGGGCGTCGCAGGTCCAGACGCCTCTGAAGGCAAACCCGTCGGTACATTGTTTGTCGGTATCGCAGGACCAAATGGCGTAGAGGCTTACGCGCTGCCCACCGCAGGAGATCGACGCACCATTAAAGAACGCTCTACTTTAAACGCCCTTGGGCAACTCTGGCGGCAGCTTATCGAGCAGGTGAGCGCATGACCGACAAAAAACCTGAAACTCGAGATGCAAAAACTAAACCGCGCCCGACCACACCGCAGCTTTACAACCGAGGCAAAAAACCAAAAGTTGAAGCCCTAGAAAAAACTGAGCCTCGAGCCGCAAAACCAAAATCGGCAAACGCCGTTGCCCGAGACAAGAACAACGCCAAAAAAGGTCAACGCAATCAAAACCGTGTCAAACCCGAAAATTCTAAAACTCGAGCGCGAGCCAATGTGCCCCAAGAACGCTATTTTTTTGGCGTGTTTGTTCCCAAAGGACTTCATTCAGCACTCCAGGACATGCAGAAAAAATTGGTGGGCAAATGGTGGAAAGCCACTCCGAGCAATCAATTTCACGTCACGCTTTTATACCTTGGCGGTGCGAACAAACAAAACCTCGAGAAAGCAAATTTAGAGGCTCGAGCGATTGGTAAAACCCTTGCACCATTTACAGCCAAGTTGCGCGGCACAGGATTTTTCCCCAACGAAGGTGGTCCACGTGTTTGGTTTATCAAAGCCGAATCTGAGATTTTTACGGCACTTCACGAAGCCTTACGAGACAAACTCGAGGTTGTACCCGAAGAAAAATTTAAATCACACGTGACGCTCGCCCGCAAAAAAGGCGCTAGCCCCAGACCCGCCCCGATAGTGCTCGATCTGGAATGGCAAATTACAGAATTCGCGCTGGTCAAAAGCGTCTTGGCAAAAGAAGGACCTAACTACACCATCCTTGAGCAATTTATATTAGGAGACACCACATGAACCTCGGCTGACACGAATCCTCGCAACCATCACGCCCGCCAGACACCGCCCTCAAGAACAGGAGCAAAACCATGACCCCATCCAGAAAAAAAGACGTAGCACAACCACAAGTCGAACAGGTTGAAGACACCGCCGCACGCAAAAAAGCCCTCGACGGCGCGATGAGCCAAATCGAAAAACAATTCGGTAAAGGCTCGATCATGAAACTCTCCGCCGATTCGAGGCTCGATGTCAGCGTGATTCCAACGGGTTCACTTTCACTTGACTTGGCGCTCGGCGTGGGCGGCGTGCCAAAAGGTCGTGTGATCGAAATTTACGGACCAGAATCGGGCGGTAAAACCACACTGACGCTTCACATCATCGCGCAATGCCAAAAACAGGGCGGCACGGCAGCCTTCATTGATGCCGAACACGCGCTCGACCCCGTTTACGCCAAAGCCTTGGGCGTCAACATTGAAGAACTTCTGGTATCACAACCCGACACGGGCGAGCAAGCCCTCGAGATTGCCGAGTTGCTGGTGCGTTCTGGCGCGGTGGACATTGTGGTGATTGACTCCGTGGCAGCCCTCGTCCCTCGAGCCGAAATTGAAGGCGACATGGGCGATTCACTGCCCGGCTTGCAGGCGCGTCTGATGAGCCAAGCGCTCCGCAAACTGACCGCGATTTTATCCAGAAGCAACTGCACCATGATTTTTATTAACCAAGTGCGCGAAAAAATTGGTGTGATGTACGGCAACCCAGAAACCACCACTGGCGGTAAAGCCCTGAAGTTTTACTCGAGCGTGCGGCTTGACATCAGGCGCATTGGACAACCGATCAAAGTTGGCAACGATGCTGTCGGCAACACGGTCAAAATCAAAGTCGTCAAAAACAAAGTTGCACCGCCATTCAAAGAGGTCGAAGTTCAAATTTTCTTCGGACGTGGCATTGACCAACTGAACGACGTGGTGAACCTGGCTGTGGGCTTGGACATCATTGAAAAAGCCGGCAGTTGGTTTTCTTACGGCGGCGAACGCATCGGGCAAGGCAAGGAAAAAGTGGTCGAATTGCTGACCAACAATAAGGCACTCGAGGAGGAAATCAGGCTTAAAGTTCACGAGGCGATTCGGGCGGGTAAAGCCGATAAGATCGTGGCAGTTGCGATTCCAGAAGAAGAATAAACTTAAAACGTATTTAAAGCTCGAGAAACACACCATTTCTCGAGCTTTTGTTTTAGAATTTTCTGATGGGATTGGGCAAAATCATCCTCGTGAACGGCGCATCAAGTTCGGGGAAATCAACGCTGTCCAGAGCATTGCAAGAAAAACTCGAGCAACCATTCTGGCATTATTCGATAGATCATCTGATTGCCGCCAACATCTTGCTGCACGCCAGAATCAAGAGCAAAGAATTCTTGTGGTCAGACTTGCGCCCACAATTTTTTACGGGTTTTCACCACAGCCTGCCAGCACTGGCAAAAGCTGGAAACAACCTGATCGTTGAGCACATTGTCGAAACCAAAGAATGGATGACATTGCTGCTCGAGCTTCTTGCCCCGTTTGATGTATTTTTTGTTGGAGTTCATTGTCCACTACCCGAGCTTGAACGCCGTGAGATTGAGCGTGGAAACCGCAGAATCGGTGAAGCGCGACAAGATTTTGAAACCGTGCATACCTTTGGTATCTATGACCTCGAAGTTGATGCCACAAACGACTTGGATGCAAATGTTGCAACAGTGATTTCTGCATGGAAAATCCGCAAACAGCCAAGCGCTTTTCAAACGATGCTCGAGCGATAATCTCAGACTCGTTTCTGCAACCACTCGAGAATATCTTCCGCTCGATTCTCGAGTTCGCCGTCAATCACGGCTTGAGCCGCAAGTTTTTTCAAGCGTCCAAGTTCTGAACCTGGTTTTAAATTAAAGGCTTGCATCAGATCAGTCCCAGAAAGCGCCAGTTCGCGTTCATCAAAAGTCACCACACTTAAATCAAAACTTTCACAACGCTCGAGAATGCTTTCAACCCAAACTCGAGCATTAAAATCTGCCTCTGGTTTGTGCGCAATCATATCGGCTTCACGCACCTCGAGTGCAATGCGCCAATCTTCACCGAGGGTGTTCATCCAACGGCGCAAGGTTTTACCACTGGATTTCTTTGGGGGTCGCATGTGTTCGCGTACCAGTTTGACAACAGAATTCAAGATTTCATTCGAGCACCGCAAACGCTCGAGGATTTCTTGGGTCATGTCAGCGCCAATGTCTTCATGACGGTAATAATGCGCCACACCGTCATCACCGAACGATTGCGTTCTGGGTTTACCAATATCATGAAACAACAATGCCACCCGAGCGTTCAAACTCGCGCCCCTGGACACCGCGTAACGAACCGCCTCAAACATATGATTCTCGAGGGTGAGATGGTGATAAGGATTTTGCTGATCGTAAGCAATGCACGGCTTGTACTCGGGAATAATCCGCTCGAGCAAACCAGTGTCACGCAGAAACTCGAGCGCACGAAGCACACCGTTCGCAGATTTTGCCGCCAGCAAACCAAGCAATTCGGTTTGAATGCGCTCAAACGCAACGCTGAGAATTAAATTCGCGCTGGCTTGAGTATCAAGGGTTAACTCGAGGCTGGGTGTGAAATCGAGTTTTGCCAGAAACCGTGCCGCCCGAAGCATCCGCAGTGGGTCTTCAGAAAAACGATCCGAACCGTTGCCAACAGTCCGCAAGACTCGAGCCTCGAGATCAGCCTGACCATTGAATGGGTCAATCAACACGCTATCAGAAACCCGCAATGCCATCGCATTGACCGTAAAATCCCGCCGCGCCAAATCATCCTCGAGCTTCAGGTTGGCATCGTGTGAAACCTCGAAATCACGGTGATGAACGCCTGTGCTGCGTTCGGTGCGGGGCAAGGCAACGTCTACAGTTTCATCCTCAAAGGTCACTTTCAAAACCCCAAAACTTGCGCCCACAAGATCAACCCGCGCAAATTTCTCGAGTGCGACTTGCAGCAAGGATAACTCGAGGTTGGTCACCAGAAAATCCTGGTCTTTGTTCGCTAGTCCCAAGACTGAATCACGCACCGCACCACCAACTTGGTATAGCTCTCCCCCATTGGTGGTCACGGCTTCAAGAATTTTTTGTTCGACAACAGTCATTTAAACCTCGTACAGCGCAAGCAAAAACGCTTCGGAATAACTTGGGTCAAGCTCGGTTGGTAAGACGCTTTCGGCTTCGGCGGCACGGGCTTGCTCGAGTTTCTGGTCTAAAGCTTCAATCAAAACGTCGTACTCGAGCAGACCCAATTTCGCGTCCAACATCAACTTGGCAAAATCCCCAGCGTGCGGGTAATTGATACGCCCAAAACTGTGCAACAAACGAATTTCCTCGAGCACCCGCAGGCTATGACTGAACGCCTTAAAATCCACACCAGACTCGAGCGCCAATTTTGCGCGTTTGCCGTACCGCGCCTCGACCTCATGAAGTGGCGCGAGCGCCCAAGCGGTTGTCGCCGTAAAATCGAACATTTTCTCGAGCAGCACCAGTTGCTTGATGCCTTTAGAACCCACTTGAACTCGAGCCATGCTTTCATCGGCGACTTGCATCACGATCACATCGGCAACATCAGCGATTAAACCTTGCGAGGCTTGGGTCAGCACCGAAATCGCAATTTGCACGGCTTGCAAGTGCTTACCCTTAGCGGTGTACTTGATCGCTTGATTGTACGCAAATCCCATCATGCCTGACAGATTTCTCGAGAGTAATTTGCTTGGATCGAGGGCTTTCAGTCGTTCGAGAAACCCCGCATCCGTACCTTTGAGAATTGCATCAGGGTTTGTGTACGAAAATAATAACGAAACTGCGTTGATGTCACCCTTAGTCAGCAACTTCAACCAAAATTGGACACTCCAAACCGTAACATCAACATCTTCGCTCGAGTTTTTGGCGTTGGAATTGTTGGTGTTTTGCGAAAATTGCTGCGGTGCGTTTTGCAAGTACAAACTTTGACGTGAGGGCAAGAACAAACCTTTCACGTCAAGATCACTTTTAGGCGTGGCTGTACCAAAAAGATGCGAGCCAGATTTGGACAGGTAAACCAATTTGTGGGGGTTAACGTCAATCACAAAAACACCTTCTCGAATCGCAGTTTACAAGAGAAGGTTAGTTTAAGGTTGCGCCAAACGGCGTACTACAAGCCCAGCATCCCGAGTCCAGCAACCGCTCCAGCCCGAATCGAAGCGTCGGCAAAGCTCGAGAGTGGTGTCTCGAGCGGGTTCAGTTCGATCAAGTACGCGCCCCTATTCTTGGCGAGTCGTCCAAGGCTTGCAGCAGGTTCGACCATGCCACTCGTGCCAATCACCAAAGCCACCTCGCAAGTTTGAAACGCCAGTTGCGCCCGCTCGAGTTCACGGCGCGGCAGTTGTTCGCCGAACCAAACCACATTTGGTCGTGCTCGAGCGCCGCAAGTTGGGCAGCTTGGCGGGATTGCGAAACCCTGCTCGAGCGCAAACCTAAGATGGCAAGATTCACAACGTGCCTGCATGATGTTGCCGTGCAATTCGACCATCCGTTCCGAACCTGCGCGGGCATGTAACCCGTCCACGTTTTGCGTGACCAGCAAGAATTCTGGTGTGCGATGCTCGAGCACTGACAGTTTTTCGTGTGCGGCATTTGGGCTGGCATTAGCGCATAATTCAAAACGCCAGGCGTACCACTCCCAAACCAATTTCGCGTCCGTAGCATACGCGGCTGGACTTGCCAGGTCTTCGGGGTTGTACTGCGCCCACAAGCCCGTCTGCGCATCCCTGAACGTCGGAATGCCAGATTCGGCACTGATGCCCGCGCCCGTCAAAACCGAGACTCGAGATGCCCCTTGAAGGCGTTCTATGGCTGCCTCGAGATTCAATTCAACCCTCGAGCTTGGCAGGGGTTTTGGGTTTTTCTGGAATCAAAAAGCTCGAGATTAAAAGCAGAATCACGCCGCAAACCACGCCAGTATCGGCAATATTAAAAATCGGGAATTGCTCATTGCGACGAATCAAACCGTACACCGCACTGAGCCAATGACTCCAGAGCATATCCACCACCTCACCGCGCAATACGCCGTCAATGGCGTTACCGAACGCGCCACCGACAATCAAGCTGTAGGCGACCATCTGAATTTTCGGGAGTTTGGGTTGACGCACCACCCAGTACAAAATGCCTGCACCAACCACAAAACGCAAGACCACCAACACCGGTGTCGCCCCTGAGAATAAACTCCAGGCAGCGCCCTTGTTGGTCGTGTGCAGCAAAGATAAAAAACCAGGGATGGTGTGAATCGCACCCGCGAAATCATTGATGTTCGCAATGTTCGCCACAACCCAAGCTTTCAGCCATTGGTCGAGCGCCACCCAAACCGCCACAATTAAAAAAGGAATAAACTGCATGACCACCATTATACGACGCTAGATGAGAGGGATTTTGAGAACTCGAGAATCCTCTGCTGACAATCGTGACAGACAGTTATTGAATTAAGCTCGAGCTGCCAGCGCTGCACCGATCACACCAGCGTCCGAACCCAAAACAGCTTTTTTGATGATAACCTTACCAAAACCTTTGGTGGATTCGTTCGCGGCAGCCTGAACTTTATCCAAATAAAACGCGCCAACTTCGCTGACCCCGCCGCCAAGCACGAACAACTCGGGGTCAATAATTTTTTGCATGTCGGCAATGGCGACGCCCAAGTAAAACGCGGCTTGGTCAACAATTTTTAAAGCCTTCCAATCGCCAGCTTGCGCAAGTGCGAACAATTCACGGGTGTCCATCGGACGAGCAAAGGCATAGGTCGCATCTCGAGCCAGCGCCGTACCGCTTGCCACAGCCTCGAGCGCCCCAGCCACGCCACTGCCCGCAACCACACCGCCAGGCAGGGCGACAATATGTCCAACCTCGCCAGCCACACCGTTCGCGCCGCGCCAAACGCGGTCATAAATCACGATGCCGCCGCCAATGCCCGTGGAGATGGTCAAAAAAATACTCGAGCTTGAACCTCGAGCCGCACCGAGAACATGCTCGGCAAGCCCTGCGGCGTTGGCATCGTTCTCGAGTTCGACGTGACGTCCAAAACCTGCCGAAAGTGCGGCGGTGACGGGTGCATTGTCAAAACCTGGAATGTTCGGTGCGAAAATCACTTCGCCTTTTTTAAAATCAATTGGTCCAGGAACGCCCACGCCAATGCCGTCTACGCCACCAACGGCAGCAATCACTTCTTGACCGGCGGCGATCATGGCGGCAAACACGCTTTTATAACCTTCCCTTGGGGTGGGAATAATGCGTTTTTCGATGATGCCACCATCGGTAATGCCAGTTTTAACGGCGGCAACAGCAATTTTCGTGCCGCCCAAATCGAGTCCTAGAAGTGTCTGAGTCATTAACCATCAGATTATCAAGTTTTGAGCCAAAATGTGATGCTCAACCCCATGCAAGTCTGTGTCTGACTCGGGGTTTACAATTCGTTTAAGCTCGGGTAAGCGTGGAACGTCCTGGCAAACGACTAAACACGATTGCAACCAGAATCAGTATTGCGCCGAGCGCGAGGCTGGCAATGATGACGTTGTTGGTGGATTGCGCCACGTAAATTCCGCCAAATGCCCAGAGCAAGACCAAGTTGTAGCCAATATCGTGCCTCGAGAGGCTGAATGCCATTCCAAAACTTGCCGCGATCAAAACCAAAATCGCCGCCCAAGTTGCCCCTGAGATTCCAAAACCGTTCCAGTTGAGGTTTAACAAAAGCGACACAGCGTTCGCCACGGTTGCCACGGTAATCCAGCCCAAGTACAGACTGAACGGTAAACGTACCAACCAGCGATCTGCGTTGTTCAAATCTGGTTTTAAACCAATCTCGAGCCTGTTGTACGCAAAGATCAAACTGCCCAGCAAGCTGAGCATCAAAACCATGCTGAGGGGTATGACCAGACCATGCCAGGCAACAATCCAAATGCCGTTGAACAGGCACGCGGCAACAAATGGGTAACGCACTGCCCTAATCCTGGGGTTATTGGCTTGGGCTGGCAGCGCTTGATAGACCGTAAAGACAAGCTGACTCAAGTACAAGACACTCCAAATCGAGAAAACATAACCCGCTGGCGTGAAAAAACTCGGGAATGAATCCGAAATTTCTTTGGTGCTGCGTCCAAATAACGGCAGCGTCACTGCCAGAGTGTTCATGACCAGCGTAAAAACAAACGCAACGATCACAGCAATTTGAGCTAGAGTATCGCTCGAGTTTTTAGAAGTATTCATTCTCAAAGTTTAAACGGATTTGGCTTGGAATCCATCGTTCCAGCACACAATATGCTCGAGAATCCACATTCATTTTGCAACTCTGCAAAGTTTATCAAAAGCCATCATGATACCGTACCCAAGCCGCAAACCACGGTATCTTCTCAATTTTTAAACTCGCCACACCCCAAACCACTCGAGCCTCTGATTCGCACGCACATTCCAGCCTTGCCAGAATAAAACGTTCGCAGAGACTGATGCTGCTCGAGTGAACTGACGCTACATCAATGTTTTGAATGCACTCAAATACCCGATAACCTGGAGCGTTTTTAGAATTTTGCGTACTGGACGATATTTCTCGAGATGTGTCTTTAAAGTTACCGAACAGTCGAACTCCAACTTTGTGTGAATATTCCTTTTGCCAAAAACTCCAACTCGAGCGTGTTTGCCTCGTTGATGCCAGTCCCGATGAGTTTGAGGATTGAATTGTAGGTCAGTTTGTAATGCTTCGCGGCTGTTGCCCATTGCGATCTACGATCTGCGATGTCATTCGGGTTCGAGGTTCTAATTTTCGCTAGTGAGGGTGTTTTTAGCTTGGCAATACGGGCTTCGATTATTTTTTTGGCGTTCTTGTAACGCTTGCTGATGCTGGCACTTTGCTTTGCGCCCGCTTTGCTTCCCGTCAACACAATCATGGTTTCGAGGTGCAATGCCAAATCCGTCTTAAACCGTGCAAATCCGTGCTGGTACATTGTGCCGCCCCTAGCTTCCAAGGATGCGAGGTCTGTTTCGTCTTTCATAAATTGGAATTCTAAGGCACTGAGCTTGTTGAGTCGGGCTTTGCTTTTTGGTCGGCTTTTCAGCAACGCCTGGTTTGAAACCGATTTGCAATTTGCCCAGATTGAAGCCGCTCGATCCTGCGCCAATTCAGATGTGTCACCATATTTTTTGGTGAATACGTCCGACCAGGCTTGCGGAGTCAACGTTAAAAGATTCTTGCATGTCCAAGCGACCTCAGACGTTGCGCTCGAGAAACCCAACGCAATATTGGCGACAAATAAAGCGACAACGAACAGTCGAACAACGAAATTTTTCATGTGTGATAACCGCCTTCGGTAAGGGTGAAATGATCAAAAGGGGCTTCATTGCTCACGGATTTTCCATACTTCCAAGTTGATGCTCGAGGCACTAAATTCAAAGCATCCCAGAGCACGATCCTGACTCGGTATCCGAGTGCAATCAAGATTCAAGTCGTGTTGGAGAATCTTTCAACGCCGCACTGGTAGCGTTGTCGTGCTGCTCGAGAACATCATGGATTGCAGAATTATTGCTATTGCTATGACGAGAAGCACAATCGAGAAAACCCACCCCCGTTCACGTCTAAAAATCGAGATACCCGCAAAAGGGATGCTCGCAAAAAGCGGAATAGAACCCATCCAGTTTGGAAGAGAAATTAACCAGCTTGAGAAAAGCACCGTGATAAGCAAGCAAACAACTGCGAGCGCCAAAAATACTGGAGCGTTTGGAGCTTTTGTCATGGTTTCATCCTTTGTTATCATGATTTCATCCTTTGTTGAGCACTATTTTCTTGCGTTTTAACTCATACTTGATTCGAGATTTTATTTTGCACGCAGCAACTTCGTACCAACTGCTTTAATGACACTGCTCGAGGTTGGAAAGTCTGGACCACCGCTTCGCATGAACGTGGTCTTGACAGGTTTTTGACTGACCCCGTTCCGCTGCTTCTCGAGGTTCTTAAAATTTTTGCCGTTCGGGGAGAAGAAGGATCGCAGTTCCACGTCCAACCTGCCCAAGCCAGGAACGTTATCATGATTGACGGTACGTAGCGTTTGAAACTTGAACGCGAGTGTGCCGTTGGTACGAAAGCAGTAGGTGGTCACAGAAAACCAATCACCCGATGCAGAAGTTTGCTCGAGCCGAACAGATCGCACGTGGTTGCTGGCGAGATGAACGCGCATTCGTTCGTAAATGTCTTCTTTTGGTTTGCTTAGCTCCCATGCGCCAAGGTCATTGCCCATTTGGGCACGTTGAAACTCGAGCGGCTTGCCAACCTTCTCGAGTGCGTTGCATTCGGCGTAACGGGCTTGAACTTCGCGGCTCGGGTTGCTTTGCACCAGTGCGACTGGTGCAAGTGTCAGTCCGATGAACAACGTGGTGATGATTCGCATTTTTTCCTCCATAAATCTGTGCTGCAAAGCTCGAGGTACGATATGACTTTAATGATTGCAAAATCTCGATCAAGTCTGAATCCATATTCGAGATTAGGCTGGCGATAGCAAGAATGGCAGCTTTTTAGGGATTCAAACGCATCATTTCTTTGTGAGATTTATTTTTAGGGCATCAACCTGAGATGAAACTGGTGAAGTGATCCCTCTAGTCTGAAAGACTCTCAAAATCGGCTGCGAATCTCGCTCGAGTTCTTCTTGAACGATGTCTGCCCATTGTTCGATGGTGCGCTCACCAAGCGAGACCGCCAATTCTGGAGTTGTGCAATTTGTTCCAGCCAAGAAGCGCTTCTGGGCGCGTCTGAGGTACTGGTATTTTTGGGCAAAACTTTTCATGTTGATCCCAGCACTGTTGCCCTCATGACGGCAATCGGTGTTAAGAATCGTTTCATGTTTTCCTTTCATTGACACTTGGTTTACAAAAAACCGTGTGAAGCTCGAGAATTCTTAAGTCTTTGCGAATCAAACTGAGCGGATGGTTCGGGAACAAATGGTCAAATTTGGCTTCATCTGTCGGGTGATACAGTGCCACCTCATCGAATTCTGGGTCGTAAGGGTCTCGAGGGCAAGTGCTCAAATCTGGGTTGGTGCTGAAGTCTTGACCTAGCAATCCTGAAATGGCAGTTTCGCGTTGTTCGGTCATACACTGTTCGGTTATGCTGTGCTGCACTGTGCTGTAAAGGTTGAGCGTACACGTGGGCAGTGGTACACAAATCCAACCGTTGTATCCAAAACCAAGTTGATGCTCGAGCGGGTATTTGATGATGGTTGTGAGCGCCGCAAAATCGTTGACGTTTGAGAGTTCAACTGCAACAATGCCGTGACCTTGCTCGAGCGCATTTTGGCGCATCACACGACGGTAATCGTTCAGCGAAACCTGGTTTATGACTGGAAATCCGCCACTACCTGCAATCAACTCGAGCGTTCTGAACTGATGACTGGCGTTGCCCCAAGAAACCGAATAAGCCGTTCGTTTCAGTTCCTGCCAGTGGCGAAGTGGTAAGTACACGGATCGCAGGAAGGCTTCACGTTCGTCAGACTCGAGCAAAGAGAGTGTTGATGCTCGAGGGGCAGAAGTCCACGAGGGTTTCATGATTCCCTTTAAGGATTGCCCCAAAGTTTGACAACGCCGTTACGGTCACCACTGGCGAGCATTTTGCCATCTTTGCTCCAAGCAAGTTGTTCTACATCGTTTTGATGACCCTCGAGCGTCGCCAGTTCTTCGCCAGTAGCAACATTCCAGAATTTGATGGTGTCATCACCGGAGGCGCTGACGAGCATTTTACTGTCTGGGCTGAAGGCAACATCGTTGATACGGTCTTTGTGCTCTTTGAGGACAAAAAGTTCTTTGCCATTGGCGGCGTTCCAAATTCGGGCGGTGTCATCAATTGCACCAGTTGCCAAGAATTTACCGTTGGCACTGTAAGAAACCGCAGAGCCTCCATATTCGGGACCTTTTAACTGACGAAATGGTTCCTGGCTTTGTACATCCCAAAGTTGAAATACTGAAGACCGAATGCTGCCTAAAATGGTGCGTTGATCGGGTGAAAGTGCCAATCGGTCAACAGTATCGGGACCTTTAAAGGCGCTTAAGATTTTGCGAGTCTTCAGATCAACGACTTGCAACCCCGCGCAAGCCACCAGTGCACGGTTGTCTTTCAAGACGACCACATCACCGGTGCCACCGTTGTAACATTTGAGTTTCAGACTGCTGGTTTCTTTACCGCTTGCGACATCCCAGGTCTTCAACAGCTCATCATTGCCCACCGTGACCAAGTTTTTACCGTCGTTGTAGTAACTCAGACCAAAAACTCCGTTTGTATGCCCTGTCAGTTTTACGGCAATACGTCCCTGTTCGACATCCCAAATTCGTACTATCAGGTCTGACGAGACCGCCAAGTATTTCCCATCGGGGCTAAACGCCATGTCCAGGATTTCGGAATATGGACCTGCAAGCTCGAAAATTTCACTGGCTTTTTTCGGGTCGAGGCTGCTGGTTTGCGCCAGAACAAGGCTGATGGTGGCGATGCTTCCGATAAGGGCGATTTTGATCCAGTCTGATGTTGACATGTGTTCCTCCAAGTGATTGAGCGGTTATCTCCGAGTTCGTACCAACCTTGAAGCGGTAAACAAACCGCGTCAAAAAAACGTTTTTGTTGAACCACGCTCGAGTGACGAGAATGGGATTGTCCCTCGAGTGCCAGAATTCCACAGGGATTTCGTAATTCCCTTTAAGGATTTCCCCAAAGTTTGATGATGCCGTCACGATCACCACTGGCGAGCATTTTGCCGTCTTTGCTCCAGGCAAGTTGTAGTACATCGTTTTGATGACCCTTGAGTGTGTTCAGTTCTTCGCCAGTAGCGACATTCCAGAGTTTGATGGTGTCATCTATCGAAGCGCTGGCGAGTATTTTGCTGTCTGGGCTGAAGGCGACATCCCTGATAATGCCTTTGTGTTCTTTGAGAACAAAAAGTTGTTTACCACTGGCGGCATTCCAAATTCGAGTGGTTTCATCGGTCCCACCTGTCGCCAAGAATTTACCATCGGCGCTGTAGGAAACCGCAGTGCCTAGTTCATCGTGACCTTTTAGTTGGCGCATTGGTTCCAGGCTTTGCATGTCCCAAAGTTGGAATTCTGAATACCCAATGCTGCCCAGTATGGTGCGCTGATCACTCGAGATTGCGAGTTTGAACGCCCAATCGGGACCTTTAAAGGTACTTAAGACTTTGCCGGTTTTAAGATCAACGATTTCTAACCCCGCGCAAGCCACCAGTACACGGTTGTTGTCTTTCAAGGCGATCACATCACCATTGCCGAAATTGACGTTGTTGCATTTCAGGTCAACGCTGCTATTTTCTTTGCCAGTCGTGACATCCCAGGTTTTCAGCAGGTTGTCATTGCCAAGCGTGACCAGGTTTCGACCATCGTTGTAGTAACTCAAACCAGAAACAGTTTTTTGATGCCCAGTCAGTTTTACGGCGATACGTCCCTGTTCGACATCCCAAAGTCGTACCGTGGTGTCAAACGATGCGACTGCCAAGCGTTTCCCATCGGGAGAGAACGTCATGTCTTTGATTTCGGTCACTGGACCTGCCATCTCGAGGATTTCACTGGCTTTTTTGGGGTCGAAGCCGCTGGTTTGCGCCAGGGACAGGCTGATGGCAATCGTTGTGCCAGCAAGGGCAATTTTGATCCATTGTTGTTTTGACATGTGTTCCTCCGTTTCACAGCCGTTGGCGCATTTTGAATGCTGCCTTCGCTGCGATACCACAGAATGCACCAGCTCAGGTTATGAGCTGGTTATAAAAAGTCGTGTTTATGTTAGACGAATACCAAGTACCTGCCTCGAGCATGACCAGCATCAAGCCACTTTTGTCGAACCCAAGAAATCAAGCCATTTATCGGGAAGGCGTTCGCCAACCTCAAGCCAGGTTTCTCGAGATTTCTTGTACATCCTCGAGATGCTGACGTAACTGCCTTGGGCTTGTAACGCCCGCAATGCCAGCGCGAGCGCATCGGTGTCGAAAGGTTCCGCCTGCATTAAAATTCGGGCTAGCCTTGCCGATTGGACAGGTTCGACACTCAATAAAGCCTCGGCACGGCGTTTAAGTTGGCTGTAAAGCGCCTCACGTACTGTCTCAAGCGCATGACTTTCAATGCCTTGAACATCGGTCAGGTACGCGCCACGCCACAAATCGGGGTTGCCAGTCTCGAGGAAGATTTGCGCGTCGGATTGCACCCCATGCAGGGCATAACCGTTGGCGGTGGTCATCACACGCTCAGTCCCAATTTGGGCACGCAACTGAAACACCAATTGCTTCACGGCGGCTTTGGCTTCGTCATCATTGGCATTCGGGTACAATGCCTCGCCCAAATCAATTGAGCGCACCTCGAGTTGCCCTGCCAGGTGCGCCTCGAGCAGCAAGGCGACCAGCAATTTGCGTTTTGCGCCGCGAAGTGGAAGCTCCGTGCCATCTTGAATGATTTGCAGCGTCCCCAGCACATTCAGTCGAACCGCTCGTATGGTTGCCAAGGTCACTACCATCGGTTTTAAATCTGGAAAGTAGTGCAAACACAGGGTCGCTCCCACCATAAAACCTCTAGCTTGGAAGGCGACCAGCGCCTCTCGAGCCGCGACCAGATCACCACAA
This sequence comes from Deinococcales bacterium, assembly GCA_043775825.1. GTDB lineage: Bacteria > Deinococcota > Deinococci > Deinococcales > JAAFIG01 > JANXTZ01. Next base: position 3,544 of record JAYVRX010000049.1, on the reverse strand, counting down.
ATGCGGATCATCTCGAGTTGAATCAGGTGGGTATCATCGTTGTCTGGATCATCCCTGGTGACAATCGCTGCCTGCAATGATTCAAGCGCCAAAGCAGTATCGCCCTGTCGTTCAAGCAACAAACCGTGAACCCACTGCCATAAATAAATACGACTATCAACATGGCTGAGTTCGTGTAATTCCGCACAGAGCACTTGGGTTTGCTCGAGTTGCCCAAACACAATTTCGCTTAAGCACTGCCAAAACAATGCCGAAATCAGAAAAGCTTTCAAGCGCAGTTTACGGGCGTAATCCACGGCTGCCCTTGCATGTTTTAAAACCAGAACCGATCCATGCACAGGCTGCCAAATGTGGTACAACCGCACCAAAAAAAATTCACATTCGGTTAGGTAACGCCAAGATTCATGGGTCTCCAAGGTCGCTCGAGCTTCAAGGAATCCACGTTCGGCTTTGGCGTAGTGTCCCTGGTCAACCCAGTTGTTGCAGATATTGACTTGCGCCGTTGCCGCTTGAAGCACTTGCCCAGCCTCGAGCATCAATTGCCTGCTGAACTCGTAATCTTGCTCGGCTTTTGCGTATTGCCCAATCCAATTGAATAAAATTCCGCGATTGAGTAACGCGCTCCGTTTCAATGTTGAATTGGGTAGGTGTTCCACCAGGGCGTAAGCCTGCTGTGCGGCTTGTGCCGCTGCCTGTGTCTGTCCGTACTCACCAAGCAATATACCCCGACCCGAGATGACCCTGACCCGTTCTTCAAGGGTCAGATCAGTCCGAGCCTCGAGTTGTTGCAACCACTTTTCGGCTTGATTAAAATCGCGTTGCTGGATCAAAGATCGCATTAACAAATCTTGTAACTTGACCGGTAGCTGCTGGTTCATGACGGGATTGGCTTGATAAAACTCCCACGCACCAGCTAAGTCTTGAGCCTTGAGTAACAATTCACACCACTGCAAGCACCATTCAAGTGGACGCACCTCCGCATCCATGACGACAGCCTCGAGCAAATCCTTGGCAGCTTGGATTTGCCCTTGTAACACAAGCATCTGTGACCGAAAACTGACGGCTTCAAGGTCATGAGGTTTTAGGTTGTGCGCGATCTCAGCCAAACGATTCGCTTCGGAAATGTCGGTTTCAAAAATAACTTGAGCCGCCTCGAGCGCCAATCGAAACCGCTCGTCAATCACAGCAAACTCGAGCGCCGCCACCTTCAAACGCGCCAGGCATAAGCCATCGGTTTCAAGCATCATCGCAGCGCAGTAAAGCGCGTATGTTCGGTCAATTGACCATGAGGCTTGTTTGACAAAATGCACCGCCCGCAACGGGTCGCTAGTCTCGAGCGTGACCAGCAAACGCCGTGCAATGTCACGGTGTTGCACTTGCGACAATTGTTTAAGGGTGATTTCTCTGAACAACGGATGCGTGAAATTTTCGCCATCTAAAATCCCGAATTGCTCAAGTTCAAAACGGGCAGTTTTGAGTTCAGCCTCCGATAACCCTGCCGCCACAGCCAACAACGAACTCGAGTGTTCCATTTTTTCAAACAGTACCGCCCAAGCATCCAGCGCCGCTCGAGTTTGAGGGTTTGGCAAACCATTCAGAACCTGTTCAATCAAGGCTTCGATGGTATTTGGAATCAAGGCTTTCTCTGGGCTTTTCCATTGACAGCCACCATCCTGCCAAGACAAAAAACCGTGGCGTTGCAAATCGCGCAGGTATTCAATCGAAAACAACGGATTGCCTTTTGAGCGCTCAAAAATCCAATCCACAACAACTTCAGGTACTGAACATCCAACCGTTTGCTCGAGCAACACTTTCGTATCTGAAATTGAAAGTGTCTCGAGCTGCAAAACCTTAAAAACCTCGGGTAAGGCATTGCGGCTGGTCACAATCAAAACCGTATTTTTTGAAATTGAACGTGCCAACACAACCCAACGCTCGAGTTGGGTTGTGTTCGCTTCGTGAATATCTTCGATCAGTAAGGCAAACGGCGCGAATGCCTGCATAATGGTTAGGCAAACTTGCGATACTGCCTCCGCCTTTAAAACTTCAGAGGCGCTCAAACGTTCCAACAGTCCCGTCGCCCAACTTGGTAACAAAACAGACTGATGTTGTAGCACTTTAAGCCAAGCTCGAGCTACCACCGCATCTGAAGCGTTGGCTTGAATTTTCAAATACGGGATTTTTAAAGATTTTAGGGCTTCTCGAGCCGTGTGACTTTTGCCGATACCAGGTGCACCAACCAATCCGACCACCACACCACTGCGTTTTAACTCGAGGCTGGAAAGACGTTTTTGCAATGTTTCTCGGTGCGACATTGTGGACATCATACGGATTGTGAATGACCTATTAATGAACGAACTCGGGTTGTGAAGTTTGTTCAAAAAACCCCATCTTGAGTTGGGACGTTTTGCTAGACAAATTTGGCTTTCAATCCATCAACCCAGCCCACAATATGCTCGATCAACCTGGCGCGAAATTTGGGCGAATCGCAACTACCGTTGTACTTTGCGAAAGGTTTCGCTCGACACGTGTTGGGCTGTTTTGCGTTGCAAGTAAGTTTTGTTAGGTTGCTCAAATTGCCCCTCGAGTTCTTCTTGAACAAGGTCAGCCCACTGCTCAATGCTGCGTTCACCCATCACCACCGCCAGCTCTGGAGTTTTGCAATTTGTTCCAGCCAAAAAGCGTTTTTGGGCGCGTTTCAGGTACTGGTATTTTTCAACGTGTGGTTTCATGGTCTTTAGTTGGATTGCACTTTGCATTTGAGTTTTGCCAGGGCTTCAGAAAATTTCTCGAGGTTAAAATGAAAGGTTTGCGGCTTGATCTCATCGCCTGTGACCACCATCACCAAACGCTGGGATTTCTTGGCTTGGGCAACAAAATCGGCTCGAGTGTCATCGGTTAAATAAATTCGGCTTTGATCTTCAGAAAAATAGGTTAACCAATTATCTGACGCTGGGTTTTTATCAAATCGGTACTGCCAACGCACTTGGGCGTAAGACGAATAATATTGGGGTAGTTTGAGGTTATGCTCGAGCGTGATAAACAAATCGGTTTGTTTGGTCTGAGAGTTCTGTTGGCAACGCCATTGTAACTGTGCCGCACGTTTTGGATCGCGGCTCTCTTGCGTCCAAATGTAACTGGCTTCCGCGTCGGTGAGTTGATCGGTTTGTTTGACGTAAACAAAACTACCGATATTACTTTGGGCGAACACACTTGCCATCAGCAAGACAACAAAAACAGTTAAAAATCGTTTCATGGTTTCCTTTCAACTCGAGTCACAATTTTTGAAGACGAAAAACGGTGTAACGCTCCAAGGTTCTTAAATCTTGACGCACCAAAGTCAGTGGATGATCGGGGAACATGTGATCGAATCTGGCTTCGTCTGTGAGGTGATTCAATGCCACCTCGTCAAATTCTGAATCGTAAGGATCACGGGTCCAAGTGTTTGGGTCTAGTGGATTGTCACACGATAAAAAATGGTGAGTAGGGTGCGCCCCGCGCACCGACGCTTTAAAACTGGTGCGCGAGGCGCACCCTACAAAAA
>JAYVRX010000048.1:0-7472 GCA_043775825.1 Deinococcales bacterium | reverse complement strand
AAGAAATGGGCGATTCGTTTGTGGGTTTGGACGTGCTTTTCTTAGCGATGCGCGAGAATCATTCGGGCAAAGAATTACCCGATGCCAAAGCCTTAAAAGCCGCAATTGAACAACAACGGGGAGGCAAGCGCGTGGATTCACAAACTGCGGAACAACATTTTGAATCACTCGAGAAATTCGGTACGGATTTAACCCGTCTGGCAAGAGAAGGCAAGCTTGACCCTGTGATCGGGCGCGACGAAGAAATCCGTCGCATCATGCAGATTTTGTTACGGCGTAGCAAGAACAATCCTGTGCTGATTGGCGAACCGGGCGTGGGCAAAACTGCCGTCGCCGAAGGTTTAGCGCAACGAATTGTGAAAGGTGACGTGCCTGACGGTCTAAAAGACAAACGCATTGTCACGCTGCAAATCTCGAGTTTGCTGGCAGGTGCAAAATTTCGTGGTGAATTTGAAGAACGCCTGAAAGCGGTGATCGAAGATGTCACCAAAGCCGACGGCGATGTGATTCTGTTTATTGACGAGCTTCACACGATTGTTGGCGCGGGCAAAACTGAAGGCAGCCCTGACGCAGGCAACATGCTCAAACCTGCACTGGCAAGGGGCGAATTGCATTTGATTGGTGCGACCACCTTAAAGGAATACCGCGAGATCGAAAAAGACGCAGCGCTCGAGCGGCGCTTTCAACCCGTGTTCGTTGAAGAACCCAGCGTTGAGGACACGATTAGCATTTTGCGCGGCGTGAAAGAACGCTATCAGTTGCATCACAACGTCGAAATCACCGACCCTGCGCTGGTGGCGGCGGCGACGCTCTCACAGCGTTACATCACCGAGCGTCAACTGCCGGATAAAGCCATTGATTTAATTGACGAAGCCGCCGCCAGATTGCGGATGCAACTCGAAAGCAGCCCAGAAGAAATTGATGGTTTGGAACGCCGCAAGTTGCAACTCGAGATTGAACGCCAAGCGCTGCAAAAAGAAAAAGATGAAGACTCGATGCGTCGCCTTGAAGACCTCGAGGTCGAGTTAAAAGACATTACAGGTAAAGTCATGGGTTTGCGAGCCGAGTGGGAAACCGAACGTCAAGAATTGGTAAAATTGCGTGATACCAGAGAAAAACTTGACGCGACCCGAACCAGCATCGAGCAGGCTGAACGCGATTATGACCTGTCAAAAGCTGCCGAATTGAAATACGGTACACTGCCTGCGCTCGAGCAAGAAATGCGACAACTCGAGAAGAAACTTAAAACTGCCAAATTTGCTTCGCAACAAGTCACCGACGATGACGTAGCAGGTATTGTCTCGAGATGGACGGGTATTCCAGTCTCGAAATTGCTCGAGGGTGAACGCGAAAAACTCCTCAGGCTCGAGGATGAATTGCATAAGCGCGTGATTGGTCAGCAAGAAGCCATCAAGTCCGTCTCGGACGCAATTCGGCGCTCGAGGGCGGGTTTATCTGATCCTAAACGCCCGATTGGTAGTTTTATCTTTTTAGGACCAACAGGGGTGGGCAAAACCGAACTTGCCAAAGCACTAGCAGGCTTCTTGTTCGACACCGAAAATGCCCTGATTCGGCTTGACATGAGCGAATACATGGAAAAGCACACGGTGGCACGACTGATCGGCGCACCTCCGGGCTATGTCGGTTACGAAGAAGGTGGACAACTGACCGAAGCGATTCGTCGCCGTCCTTATGCCGTAATTCTTTTTGACGAAATCGAAAAAGCTCACCACGACGTGTTTAACGTGCTCTTGCAAGTGCTTGACGATGGACGTTTGACCGACGGACAAGGGCGCACCGTGGATTTTAAAAATACCGTCATCATCATGACCAGCAACATTGGTAGCCCCGTGATTCTTGAGGCAGCCCGTGCTGGCGGCATGAACCAAGCCACCCGAGAAGAAATCCTCAACATTATGCAACGCGAATTCCGCCCAGAGTTCTTAAACCGTGTAGATGATATCGTGATTTTCGAGGCATTAAGCATTCATCAAATGCGCGAAATCGTCGACGTTCAACTCAGTGGTTTGCGAAACCGTCTGGCAGACCGTCGCGTCAGTCTCGAGATTACCGATGCCGCCAAAGATCACCTAGCAGGCATTGGATACGACCCTGCTTACGGCGCACGCCCTCTCAAACGCGCCATCGGACGCGAACTCGAGACTCCACTTGCCAAAAAGATTTTGGCTGGTGAAGTCCCAGACAACTCGAGTTTGAGCATTGATTACCGTGACGGACATTGGAATTTTGGCTCGAGATCATTAAATTAGAGGTTTGAAAGAACCCCCCTATAAGTAGGGGGTCGCCGTGTGTAAGTGAGCTTTGGTCAATTAATAACTCGAGCGTGACCAGCGACTGCGGCGGGGGCGACCCTGCCCGCACTACGGTTTGCACACATCTCGAGAAACATTGTCCTGGGCGTAAACGAAATTGACGGGTCGGGCAGGGCGCAGCAAGCAGCGCCCCTACAAAAAAATGCGGTGTGGTAGGGGTACGCTTGCTCTGGCTTTTCGCACGAAATGGAATCTTCGGATACTTGTTGCAAACCGTAGCCTACCCGCAGGAGATTTTTTTGTTTCTCGAGACTTCTTTACCTCGCTGTCACACCACCATCAACCATCATCGCCGCACCCACAACGCTCGCAGCCTCTGTGGAGGCAAGATATGCCGCCATTGCCGCAATTTCTTGCGCTGTGACCAAACGTCCGTGTGGTTGGCGTGCTTTCATGGCGGCTCGAGCGGCTTCGGGGTCTTCGTAATTGGCAGTGATGCGTTGTACCCAAGGCGTGTCTACCGTGCCTGGGGCGATACAGTTGACGCGAATACCGTCAAGGATGTGGTCTATCGCGGCAGCCCTGGTCATGCCAAGAATGCCTGCTTTGGCAGCGCTGTACGCAACACGGTCTATTAAGCCAACAAACGAGGCTATACTTGCCATGTTGATGATGCTGCCATCGGTGTTTTCAGGATGAACCGAGTTTTGAATTGCAGGAATGGCGTGTTTCATGCCGAAAAACGTGCCTTTCATGCAGACATCCATGACTTTATCCCAGTCTTCTTCGCTGGTGTTGACGACATTCGCGGCGATCCCGACACCTGCGTTATTAACCATGCACTCGAGTCCGCCAAAATGCTCAAGCGTGAAGGCGATTAAGGCTTTCATTTCGGCTTCTTTGGCAACGTTCACTTTGAATGCCAAACCAGGTGTCTCGAGCAATGATACCGTGTGTTGTGCCGCCTCGAGATTGATGTCGGAGCAAACCACGCTTGCACCTTCCTGGGCAAAACGCACAGCTATCGCTTGACCAATCCCCGATCCTGCGCCTGTGACAATGGCTCGCAGTTGCTCGAGTCGCCTCATGCGTTCACCTCGACAATTTTGTTTTCGATTTCGCCCACGCCTTCAACCCAGGTTTTGGTGACATCGCCTGGTTTTAAGAAAATCGGTGGCTTGCGGGCAAAGCCCACGCCAACTGGTGTTCCTGTAATGATCGTGTCGCCTGCCTCGAGCGTAAACCAGTACGAGAGTCTATGCACGAGTTCTTCAACTCCAAAGATCATTTCGCTGGTACTCGAGTTTTGCAGCACGACACCATTGACGCTACATCCGAGTTTGAGGTTTTGCGGGTCGGGAATTTCGTCTTTGGTGACAATCCAAGGTCCAATCGGGCAAGTCGCGTCAACGTTTTTACCTCGAGTCCATTGTCCACCTGTGTCTTTGCCCATTTGTAAATCCCTGGCGCTGACATCGTTACAGACGCTGTAACCGAGCACGTGCGACATCGCAGATTCTTTAGGGATTCGTTTGCCACCCTTGCCAATTACGATCACCAATTCAACTTCGTAATCAAGCTCAGATGTCAGACTCGAGTCGTGTTCGACATCATCAAATGGGTCAATTAAAGTTGTCGTAAACCGTGTAAAAACAACAGGTTGGGTTGGAATTGCCATACCCGACTCAATCGCATGATCCGTGTAATTTAAGCCAATACAAATCACTTTTGGCGGTCTGGAAATGGGCAGTGCCAGTTCATGCAACTCGAGATTTTCATGATACCCGATGCCCGCCAAATTAGTTTTGACTTCCTCGAAAACTTCTTCTCCCGCACGAATAAACCCAAGCATTGAACCTTCAAACCCTAAGCTCGAGAGTGGTGTAAAGCGAGTGCCGTCGGTGACAATGGCGCGTCCGTCTTTGAGTGTAGCGAGTTTCATGGTTTCCTCCATTGATTTCGTTCTATCGTACTGGAAATTTGCGCGATGTGATGCAAACCATGCCAAACGTAACGCTCGAGGGTCTTATCGAGTCGCTGTTCGCCCATTTCGGGATGGACAAACGTTCAACTCAGTTGTTTTGGCTCGAGGCTGCGAAACAAATGCGCTAATCGAGCGTGAATCACATCCGAAAGTTGCAGTGATATTTCAAGCGGCGGACCTGACGCAGGCAATGCAGCCCAGGCTTGCTCAAGAAATACCAAAATACTTGGGTTGTCATGAATCAGGGCATGTTGACAACGAATGTAAGCGTTCAAGTGTGCTTCTGGAATGTGCTGGGCAACCTCGAGTAAAGTCCAGCCTTCTGGGCGATACGGCGTGTGCAATTGTTCTTTCGAGAGTCCTGAAATGGCTGCACGGAGTTGTACTGGAAGTTCCTCGAGTTCAGAAATCAGTTCTGTTACCCGAGCGGCATCAAGGTTGCTCGAGGCTTGGAATTCACCAACTGGGTAACGCAAATCTGTCATCCGATACTCTTTCCACCGTCAAGGGTCAGTATCACGCCGTTGGCAAAACCGTTCTCAGCAAGAAACAAGACTGCTTGAGCGGTTTCTTCGGTTGTCCCTAAACGACCAACAGGAAGTCTGGCACTGATGGACTCGAGCACCAATTTTCCGTTCGGTTGCTCGGTTAGCCATTCGCTGTATTGCGGTGTCCAGATATCACCTGGGCAAATGCAGTTCACCCGCACGCCTTTGGGCGCAAAATCGAGCGCTAAAGTTTTGGTCAGGGCTATCACGCCACCTTTTGCGGCGGAGTACACCACCGCTTCGGGTTGACCTTGCAACCCCACCAAACTCGAGACGTTGACAATGCTGCCTTTGGTTTTAATCAGGTGCGGCATGGCGGCACGACACATCCAGTAGACGCTCGAGAGGTTCAGTAAAATTCCCAAATCCCAATCGGCTTGACTCATCTCGAGCAGTGGCGTGCGTTTGTTGCGTCCAGCGTTGTTGATTAACACATCAATCTGTCCGAACCTCAAAATCACTTGTGAGATCAAGTCCTGAATGCTTGTCTCGAGGGTTACGTCAGTTTGGATAAAACAGGCTTGGAATCCAGCATTTTTAAGATCAGTCTCGAGCTTTAAACCCAATTCGTGATTTTTCTCGGCAATTACCACTGCATAACCGGCACTGGCAAAAATTCGAGTGCAGCCTTCACCAATACCGCGTCCTGCGCCCGTTATGATGGCGACTCGGGTGTGCTTTGAGGTGCTGTCTGGCATGGTAAAAATTCCTGTTCACAAGAAGTTCTGATGATCTCGAGTCTCTAATATGCACAAATTTGCTAGATGCTTGAAGTCTTGACAGAATTCTAAGCGGAGGTCTATAGTTTCTGCAAACGTTTGCAGCCAGTCGTCAATCTCTCAAGTTACGCGCTTGGGCTAGAGATATCTCGTGCCGTAATTTGGCTCGAGCCTGACTTCATACGTGAATATCCAGGAGGTAGGGCATGAACAAAAGAAAGTTTTTGGTAGGGTCAGCAATTGGTGTCGCAACCCTCGCAGCGCTTGGTTTGTTGGCATCCGCTAATTCTCAGAGCAACCTCAAGTATGCAGGGCGCACCATGACGATTGTGACCTTTGATGGACCACAAATTGGTGAACCGCTCAAACGCCACGCACCAGAATTCGAGAAAATGACAGGTGCGAAAATTAATGTCGTACTGACAACCTTCTCGGATTTGTTCCCACGCATTCTGACCGACTTTACCAGCGGATCAAACACTTTCGACGCTGGTGTGTTCGATCCGCAATGGCTGGGTGATTACGTACCAAGCGGCTATCTCGAGCCGTTAGACAGCTACATTGCCAAAACCCCGAGCCTCAAATGGAATGAGATTACACCATTCTTCCGTGAGTTCTCGGCAACCTATGCGGGCAAAACCTACATGATTCCGCTTGATGGCGACTTTCAAATGGTCTATTATCGCCGTGACCTGTGGGCAAACAAACAATTCAAAACCGATTTTGCCGCCAAGTATGGCTACGGGTTAACGCCCCCTAAAACGTGGACGCAATACCGCGACATGGCAGAATTCTTCAACGGCAAAACCGTTGACGGCGTAAAAATGTACGGCGCAGTCGAGGCACAAAAGCGCAATGCACAAAGCTTCTGGGTGCTTGGCTCTCGAGCAGGCGGTTACATGCAGTACAAGGGTACAGGTCAAGGTATGTTCTTTGACTCGAACAATATGAAACCCTTAATTAACGCGGCTGGTTTTGTTCGTGCCTTGGGTGAATGGAAAGACATTCAAAAGTCAGGTCCTGCCAATATGGTTAACTTTGACACTGGCGATGTGCGCTCCGCGTTTGTTGGCGGTCAAGCGGCACTGGCAATTGACTGGGGCGACATCGGTTCGCTTTCGACCGATAAGAAAACCTCGGTGATTCAAGGCAAAGTTGGCGCAGTGATTCTGCCAGGTTCTAAAGAAGTCTGGGATCGTGAAAATAACAAATGGTTGACCAAGAGTGCTGTCAATTACGCACCTTATGCCGCGTTCGGTGGTTGGTCAGGCGCGGTCAATGCCAAGTCGAAGAACAAAGACATTGCCTTTGATTACCTGGCATTCCTTTCACAACCCGAAAACAGCGACGAAGACGTAACTCTGGGGATTACTGGGTTTAACCCTTACCGTCAGAGCCACTTTAATAACTCGAGCATCTGGATCAAATCGGGTATGACCAAAGACGATGCCAACAATTATCTTGGCGCAATCAAAGCCAGCCTGAAGTCCAAGAATTTGGTACTCGATATTCGACTTCCAGGCACAGACCGTTATCAGAAACTACTGGATGAGGGTATCGCTCGAGCCTTAGCGGGTGAAGAATCTGCTCAAGCTGCGCTAGACGGTGTGTCTCAAGCTTGGGACAAGTTGACCGACGAACTGGGACGCAAGAAGCAACTGACAATTTACCGCGCAAGTCTGAAACTCAAGTCACTCGAGGGGAATTAGTCTTATGTACAGAACGCCAGGATTTTATTCCTGGCGTTCTGTTTTTATTTCACAAATCAAGAAATCTTTTTAGCTCGTAGAGTGCATCTCGAGCACCGTTACTCGAACATGGTGCGCGAGGCGCATCTTACTAAACTATTTTTTTTTGGAAATTTAATAATTTTTGACGAGCCAATACAAAGTGCTCAAAGCCTGATAGATTTATTTTGACTCGTGCGCGGTATATATGAATATTTTGT
>JAYVRX010000047.1:0-94640 GCA_043775825.1 Deinococcales bacterium | reverse complement strand
CGCCACGCCAAAACGGCTTCACGAATGCTGGGCACGCAAACGGCGGTTCGTAAGTTCTCGGCGATGTTGAATAAATCTTGACCAGCAGTTTTGGTTTTACGCGCCATGAGTAAAGTCTAACGCAGACTCGAGGTTAACGGTTGATGCGCTTGCAAGTGAACCTCAATATCTTGAGCAATACTTTCTGCTTCACGGTAATCGGCAAATTCAATTTGATCGGTTTTTAAGACTTCGAGCAACGTATTTATGCGAGTTGAAGGCTGGGTTGGAACATGCCCCAACACCACAAAGTGTGCGTTTTTGAGAGCATCTTCCGTACTGTACTCACGAACATCGTGGGCGGTCTGACGATAAGCATTTACAGCATTCGTCATAACCCGATCAGGAGCTTCTAAAGAGATTGCTTGAAAACAATGCCTCACCTCATTTAAGTAGGAAAAGTCAACAATCGGTTTGGTCAGAACAGGCACTTCCCAATCTTCGAGAACTAAATTCTCACCAAACAGACCACGTTGACTAAAAACATCGTGAACAGCGGAGCGAATCACTTTGCGAGTAACTGATTTAGCCTGTTTTGGTTGTGGCATGTCACCAACAAACATGGCAAACAATTCTTGAAGTGTCTCGAGCGAGTTTGTCACGGCAACACTGCGGGGCATACTGAGTTGCACATTGTTGACACGATAAATTTCAAACAAGGTCAATAAATCTTGACCAACCAAACTTTCTTGCATTGGTTTCTCGAGAAGTTCGTTGATGCTTTTATCAGCAAAGGCTTGGCGCAATTTATGAACAGCATGACGCACAAATTGACCATCGGTGTCATCAAAGACTTTAATCCGAGATTCAGCACCAAAATGAGGTAACACCAATACTTGCTGGAATTCAAGCGCAGGGCAAACCAAAGCAACACCAACGTTGACGAACTCCTCGCGGAGAACATCTGGAACGTACCTGAGTACGCTGTACATTGCACTGTGAATTGTGTTTTGCATTACTGCCACCACTTCTTGGTCTTCGATGAAACTCGAGTTTCGATGTACTTAGGCAACTGACTTGCCCGTTCTAGAATGTAGCTTACCAGAGCGGCACAATGCGCTTCGGTCAAACCCCAAGAATCTGGGATACGGTTCACAATTTCGGTCAGGACAACCGAATCGAGTTGCTGTAGTTTAGCTAAAAATTCTGAAAAGTCTGTGCGCGGGTTAACAACTTCCAGTAAGCCAGTTGGCGGACTCGAGTACGGTAATGGTTCAGTCAGTGGTGGCAAGCTTGAGTCTTTCAGGTTGCCCAATTCCCAATTGGCACTCCCAAACGCCATTCCCAAGTCAATCAGTTTAAGGTGTTGCCGTCCTGATTCACGGTGGAGAATCAGATTTGAGTTCTTGGGTTTACGGTCTTTGTTGTTGATGAGTAAGTCAAGCACAACGACTCCTGCCAGCATGTGCGGATTAATCGCCCCTGAAATACTTTTCATGTCCACACCCATCACTTCATCTTTAGGGTTAAGCCATTTTGAGTAAAATCCTAATCCTGGTTTAAAAACAAATTTTTCACCTGCGTAAATTTCGTGATTTACAAACTCGAGTTTGCCAGATTCTCCCAAAGAACCCGCCGTAATTTCAACAACACCAACAGGTGGGTGTTCCAAACCCAATACGTTCGCAATACCAAACCCAATGATTTCGTTGGTCAAAGCTCGAATGCCTTGAGGATTCTCGAGAAACTTCACCACACACTTACCGACACCTGAAACCAAAAACCAGTGTGGCAAAGTTGCGCCGCGTGGTACAGATCCAATATGTGTTGTTGTCTGTGGGTATTTCATTTCACCTCGAGCCGAATGCTTTTAAGCGCGACATTTCAAGAGACGGAAAGAGACGGAAAGAGACGGAAAGTAAGTTTAAGACAAAATATTGCAATATGAATTATCTTTGAACAAAATTACTTCAGAAACCAACGCGAGCCGCGACCATAACCAGAAAGTCCAACCAGTCCAAGGCGTTGCAACATGGCAATATCATCTCTCAGACTGCGTATAGAAATGATGGTGTTGCCACCCAAGCCTGAATGAATCTCACTTAAAGATAAAGCCTGTCGGTTTAATAAAAGCAGTACCTGACGTTGAACATCTGACAAATCATGATGTGTCCGCATTGGTGGAACATAATCGGAAGGCAAAAACCGTACCGTTACCGCACCCGCCACAAAATCAATATTGGGTCTTGGTAAACCCGCAGCTTGGGTTAACTCGAGCATCTTGAGTGTGCCACGTCCCCAAGCCTCAACAATTCCACGCCGATAAAACACTTTGGCAATGATCGGATTCCAGGGTAAGGATTCGTGCGGTTCAAAAAGGGCTTGTGGGGTTAAACCAAAATGCAAATCACCAGAAGAAGTAATCTCGAGCCTGTCATCAAAAACGGCAACACCGACACTACCGCCACCGATTGAATAATCCCTGTGGCAAAAAGCGTTTGCTAATGCCTCACGCATGGCTTCTGGTGGGTATAACGGCGAATCGATACGTTCAAAAATACCAGGTTGAATCCGTCCTGCAATTGGTAGGTTTTCAACCAAAAATCGTTCGGCGGAACGCAACAACGAAAACGCATGACCATGAAGCTGTCTGTTATCCAAAAACTCGGTTTTGTCCACCCCACGAAAACGAGCAAGGCGCAATAAACACTGCGGATAATCTGGCAGCAACGCCTCGGAGCGACCAAACAAAATCACGGACGCTTTCAGTAACGCATCTGAACCCCTCGCCAGCAGACCAAAGCCGCGCAGCATCTCGAGTGGGTCGCGGGTGTTTGGGTCTTCGGAACGTCCACGTCGAATGCTTTCTTCGAGTGTTAACCGAATTTCGCGGGTGTCAAGGTCGTCTACCGTGTACCCGTTAGCAATTTCGTTCTCCCAACGTTGTGTGCCGTGAAGCCGCTCGAGTAGCAAATTGTTCGCCTCTGCTTCGGAAAGTTGCACTGTGCTGGCTGCCACTCGAATAAATTTCTTGCCTTTATACGAGTATGGACGCTGCGAACCTCGAGATACCGTCACAATAATAAGTTCGAGTCCATTGGTAAGGGCTAAACGTTCGACTTCGGGAAAAGCGGGAGGTTCAAAATGATTAAATTCATCCCATAGCTTCTCGAGGGTTCTATCGGATACCTCAAGACCACGTACTTGATGGTCTGGAGTCACACCAAAAATCACCCTGCCACCATTTTTGTTCAACATCCCACAAAGCGTTTGCGTTGCTTCGTGGCGCAAATTGGTACTTTGCTTAAATTCTTGGCTTTCGGATTCACCCGCAGCCACCCACGAAATCACTTGATTTTCAGTCATTCATTTCACCTCGAGCCGAATGCTTTTGGTCGTGTCATTCCCCAGTAAATCAATCACTTTCACCAGTACCGTGTACGTTCCAGGTTCTTCGTAATGGTGCAAGCTTTTAAGCTCGAGCTTCGGGTTTTTGCGCGTTCTATAAGTTTGCCATTCGTTGTGAAACGTGTCCTCGCGGTAATTCCAGTCTATCGCCCAGTAATCAATCCATTGCGACCAGTGCGTTATGGCGCTTTGCACATCTTGCGGCACGTCGTCAGGTGAGACAATAAAGTCTTGTAACTCGAGCGTCAATTTTCGGGTTTGTAATTTGTGATTGACGCTCAAGGCTGCCAGTTCAAAGAATTTAATATCCCCTTGTTCCACCGCTTTACGCTCGAGCACCTCCCGTGGAATGCGCCGAAATTTTACGTCCACGCCCGCGTCCGCCGCAATTTCCTTGCCCGTTTCGTTCAGTTCAAACGCGAAATCCCAACCCAGCACGTCCAAACCCGCACTGGCGGGCGCATTTTCGCCCGTGCCAATGCGTTTCAACAGTTCCCTTGCCGCCGCGTTCACGTCCGCTTGAGTCACCGGTGAATCAATGCTGCCCACATGCACCATTCGTCCATTTTTGATGCCGTGCAAGTACACGCCGCTGCCAATGCTTTGTGCGTCGTACAAGTCCAGAATAAAATTTCGGTACGCCGTTTCCCGTGCCAGCGCATTCTCGAGCGTTTCCCATTCTGCCGCCTGCCACGCTTGCCGTTCGTATTTTCCAAGGTTTTGCACCACGAACGGTTTGACCGATTCAATGCTTAACAAACGTTTTCGTGCCGTGTGAATCGCGTACCGTCCCAAATCGCAGGTAATCCAGCGCCGCCCGAGTTTTTCGGCTACCGCCGCCGTCGTTCCCGAACCACAAAAGGAATCCAAAACCAAATCTCCAGGGTTAGAACTGGCTTTGATGATGCGCTCGAGAAGCGCTTCGGGTTTTTGGGTGATGTAATTGACACGCTCGAGAGATTGAGATTGTACGGGAGAAATATCAGTCCATAAACTTTGAAGTGCAACTCCAGGCATTTCGTCAAGATAACGTTTATATGCGGGTACACCATCTTCTTTTGTTTTAATAATCCGACCTTCTTGTATCAATTGTTCCATTCTTATTTTTGAATATCTCCAAAAACGAGTTACCCCCATAACTTCGTATCTCGGATTTCCTTTTGATGCACCACCTGGGGCAGTTAAGTTATCAAGTCGATAGATACGCCCATTTTCATCCCTGTGTCTATAAAAGCCATCAATATAGCTTTGATCATAGGGTGTGTACTGCATATTCCATATATAGTTTTGTGATTTTGAGTAAAGAAAAATATTTTCGTGGATACGACCCAAGTGCTGAGAACCTTGACCAATATCACTTTTTGCGGCTTGTCTTTTCCAAACAATTTCGTTAATAAAATTATCTACACCAAAGACTTCATCCAAAATGACTTTTGCATACTGGGCTGCATTGTGATCCAAATGAACATAAATACTTCCATTGTCTGCCAAAAGCTCGCGTAACAAACTTGCAGTCTCGTAAAACCACTGCATAAAACCATCTAAACCCTTGCCCCAAGTATCCCGATACGCTTTTTCTTCAATCATACTGGGTTGTTTGGTAAAACTTGCGCTCTGATCGCCGTCGGTATCGGGGTCGTCGGGTATTTGCGCGGTAAACGAAAAATTAGCGCCAGTGGCAAACGGTGGGTCAATGTAAATCAAATTGACTTTACCCGCGAAATCCTCGAGTAAACTGGGCAGAACGTACTTTTTATCGCCCCAAATAAGACGGTTGCGCCATTCGGAATTGGGGCTGCTCGAGAATAAACTCATCTGGCGTTGTTGGGCGCTTTCGTTCACGGTTTCGATGGTTTGAAAAGGTAATGCCAAACGCACGGGTTGCACGCGCTTGCCATCTTTGTACTTGCCATCCCAGATTAACTCGACCATAAAAGTATTGTAACCCGCAGGTGAAAGCAAAAAGACTGGTTTGGGTTTTCAATGCTCGAGTTCCTACATTCTCGAGCGTATGATGTACTCATGACCTCTGCCAGATACGCCGGCGATACTTGGGTGTGCATCAAATCCTTACCGCGCATGATTGCCGAATCTTGGCGGCGCGATCTCGAGGTTGAAGGTATTGAAAGTGTGCTGCGTACCCCTTTCGGTTGGGTCGAGGGCAGCAACGTGCTCGAGATTGAGACCGGCATGTACCAAGGCGATGTTGATCTGTTCGTACCCGAAATCAAACTCGAGGTTGCGATGGAATTCTTGGGTTTAGAACAGACCACGCCTTAAGCTTTTCTTTAACTTGACTCCCCCCAATGTCACGTGCATAACAAAGCTTCGCGCCGTTTGTTCTACAGTGACCGCGTGACCCCAAATGCTTTGTTTGATTACCTGTCTTCACTCGTTTCTCACGACATCAAAATTTCGGTGATGTTGTGGGGCGCACCTGGTGTCGGTAAGTCCAGCGTGGTGGCTCAAGTGGCGAACGCCAGAAACCTCGAGTTTGTTGACGTGCGCCTCTCACAGCTTGCCCCAACGGATTTGCGCGGGTTGCCCGTACCAGAAAATGGGGTCTCGAGGTGGTTTCCACCCGAGTTTCTGCCGCAATCTGGGCAGGGCGTGCTCTTTTTGGACGAGTTGAACATGGCTCCGCCGACCATGCAGGGTATGGCGCAACAATTAATTTTGGATCGCAAGGTTGGGTCGTATGTGCTGCCAGACGGCTGGTTTGTCTGGGCGGCAGGCAACCGCAAAGAAGACCGCGCCAGCGTGTTCGACATGCCCGCGCCGCTCGCCAACAGGTTCTTGCACCTCGAGGTGGAGAGCGATTTGGAAAGTTTTAAACGTTACGGACTCGAGCGTGGTCTGAGTGAGCAAATCCTGGCATTCTTATCATTTCGTCCAAACCTGTTGCACGCGATGGATTCCAAACATCCAGCCTGGGCAAGCCCGCGCAGTTGGGAAATGGCATCCAAACTCCTGAAAGCTGGACTCGAGATTGCCCCCGTGGTCGGCGCTGGAGCGCAAGCCGAATTTGATGCCTTCTGTGAAGTCTACGCGGCATTACCGGCTTTGGAGCAGATTTTAGAGGGCAATTACCAAGCCGCCGAATTTCCAAGCGAACCCAGCGCACGTTACGCCACCGTCATCGGTCTAATCTCGAGGGTTGAAACTGGCGAACACGCCTTCCACGCCATGCGCTGGCTCGCTAGCGTCGCAGCTCACGAATGGCTGAATTTATTCGCCGTCGATTGTTTTCCAAAACTTCGCCCCCGAGGTCAATTGGGGGCGTTTACCACACTGGCGCTCGGTGATTCGAGTATTCAAGGGTTTTTGAAAGAGTTTAGAACATTGGTGGGGATATAGCCTGGAAATGCGCCAGCCTTAAACGAAATTGGTCACGCGTCACACGCAATTCTGGGTTTGATTTTTGAATTCGTAATACTTAGGTAATGGGAAACCACCACACTCGAGCTTTGAAGGGCTTTCATGACCGATCAATCCAGACCACTTTTGCTCGAGGCGAGCGACCCAACAACGCCACCGTTGCGTTTGGAACGTCTTGCGTCAACGGGAGATCAGAACCTTCGACATATTGTAGCGGGCAATCCGAACACGCCTTCAACGGTCTTGTGGCGGCTTGCGGTGCGTGATGCGAACACGGTGCTGAGGAATTCGGTGCTGGATTTTTTGATTCTCGAGAATCCGAATTTTCTGGCGGAACTGCCCGCATTTGCCAGATTGAGTTTTATGCGGTCTGCATTTGTGCCAGCGGCGTGGTTGGATTGGGTGTTCGCTTGGGGCGATCACGATGCGAAAGTTCATGCGCTTCAAAACCCGCAATTAACATCAGCAACGCTCGAGGCTTTGGAGCAGCGTTTGAAGCTCGAGTTTGAGATTCCTGATTCAAGCCAACCTGGCAATACAGAATTTTCGTTTCTGGCGTTTTTGGCTCGGGGGCATGTCAACTACTCAAACAAGCTGGCGTTTGGCAGCGCCACTCAGACCTTGCGCAATTTGCTACCGTCGCTCGAGCATGATGCGGAGCATTTAAAAGATGCAGTCGCGTTGGGTTTAGTGCCAGATTGGTTGCTCGAGGGTTTGAGTTTAGATGATGATACGCAATTGCGTTTGATGCTCGCCAAAAGCAGTTTGGATCAACGTTTAATGTTTCACTTGTGCTTTGATGATGACGATGAAGTGCGTGTCGCGGCTCGAAGCAATCCGAATATTGATACGGTGACACTCGAGCGATTGTCGAGAGTCGAAACTATTCAAGTTTTGAATAATTCAGATTTAGAATTGCTCGAGACGGCTGGCGTGCAAGCTTTGACTTTTTTGGTGCGCAATCCAAGTGTCGATTTGGCGATGCTGGCGTCATTTATCACGCATTCCGATTGGCGGGTGCGGCAAGCGTTGGCATTCAATTCAAACCTTGAAGCCAGGTTGCTCGAGCAACTGGCTACCGACGAGGACAAAGATGTGCGGATGGCTGTGGCACAGCATTTGAGCACTTCAGCATTGATGCTCGAGTTTTTGCTTGGTGATGAGGTTCAAGAGGTACGACTTGCAGTGAAGTTCAATCCAAATTCTGACCCAACTTGGACTGATTTGCTCGAGCAAGTTGAATGTGGCGATAAAACTGTGCCGCTCGAGGTGCTCCAAGCGTTTTGCAAACGCGGTGGTTGGTCGCGGCAACTCGCGCTCAGGCATCCAAACCTGACGCTCGAGGTTCTAGAACCATACTTGATGGGGGAGAGCTGGCATGACCGTGTAGCGGTTGCTCAAAACCCAAATTTGAGTGCGGTAGAACTCGAGATGCTGGCTCTCGATTCAGATTCTGATGTGCGGCAAGCGGTAGCCACGCATCCAAATCTTGCCACTGAATTGCTCGAGAAGTTCTGTCAGGACGAACAATTCGAGATTCGCAAAAGCGCGGCGCAAAATCCCAAGATTGACGCAGTCTCGCTCGAGGTTCTTGCCCAAGACGATCATTGGGCGGTGCGGCAAGCCGTGGCGCAGCACCAAAATACAAATCCTACAATTCTAAAACTTTTGCTCGAGGACAGCGATAACGACGTTCGCATGGCGGCTCGAGCGGCGTTGCATCTAGTCGAACCAAATCAAGTCGATTCGCCCAGCGCTCAAAACCTGCTCGGGTTTTACCGTGGTTGGTTTGAAGAGCAATCCAACACCCACGCCAAACTCGAGGTTGAACGCTTGGTGACAAGCCAGGATATGCGTCGAAAGATTGAATTTCAAGCTGGTGAAGTGCATGAAATTTCAGTGCGGTTGTGGCAAGAAAAACCAATCCTCGAGATTCCAAACCATATTTTTTCGCAACTCGCTCGAGATTCCGAATGGCGCGTTCGGCAAGAGGTCGCGGCGCATCCTTTCGCACTCGGAATGGCATTGGCGCGGTTGTGCTTGGACGGTGATTCCGATGTCCGAACCTCGGCGGCGAGCAATCCAAACTCGAGCAAAACCATGCTGTGCAAATTGGCTGGCGATGAAGTCGGCAGCGTTCGTCTTGCCGTGGTGAAGCGTCAAGATGCGCCGCTCGAGGCATTGCAAACGCTGTGCTGCGATGGTGATCCCGAAATCCGCGAACTTGCCCTAAAGCACCCGAACTTGCCGCGTCAGGTGGCGGGGAAATTTGAACGCCTTCAAACACTCGACCCGAATCTGACCGCCGCGCAACTCGAGGAACTTGCTACAGTCTCAACGGCGCACCCTTGGATTGCCAAACATCCGAACGTCACGACCAAACTGCTCGAGCAACTTGGCTGGCGCGAACACTGGCGTTTGCGTGAGGCTGCCGCCAGCAATCCAAAACTCGAGCGCACGGTATTGGAACAACTGGCGCAAGATACCGATTTGGATGTGCTGCGGGCGTTGGCGCGAAACTCGAGCACCAGCAACGAAGTGCTGCTGCAATTGATCGCCCATCCAGACTCGAGCGTTCGATTGACGGCACTCGAGAATCAAAACTTAGAACCTGAGACCTTGCAGAAATTACGTCGTGCCTGTGTTCGTCAAGGTTTGCGCTCCAGTCAAGTCTTTAACCGCGTTTTGGCGCTCGAGAGTGACCTTGTGCCAGTCTCTGAGCTTCGCAAGCACCGTCATCTGTTTGCCGCGCATCCCGCCGAAAGAATTGCCTTGTGTCTGAACAGCAATTTACCCAGTGATGCTCGAGCCATTTTGTGCCGCGATGCCAATATTCTGGTGCGCTCAAGTGCACTCGAGGTTCAACCATGAGCAGTCCAGAAGCCCCAGCATTAACGATAGACATGCAGCTCGAGCTTGTTGCGAAAACCGAAAAACTGGTCAGCGGTTCGTTGTTGCGCCTGCGGATGCGCTCCCCATTTTTTGCGACCTTGGCGTTGTACGCGGGGTTCAAAGCCAGTTTTGAACTGCCCACCGCCGCCACCGACGGACGTGACGTGATTTACAACCCTGCCTTTATCTCGAGCCTGCCAGCTATTCAAATTGATGCCGTGATGCTGCACGAGGTCTTACACGCCGCACTGCTTCACGTCCCAAGGCGCAGCACCCGCAATCCGAAAGGTTGGAACATCGCCGCCGATATCGTCGTCAACGGCGTGCTGTGGCAGAATGGTTTTGAACTCCCAGAAAATACCATCCGCGATACTGACTATGAGCATCACAGCGTCGAAGAGGTGTACGCGATTTTAGCCAAGCAAGCCGAAGACCAGGAAAAGCATCAACTCGAGCATCCAGATTTACTCGAGTCTGCGCCAGATAATGGGGAGGGTTCTAAAGAGGGTGATGCCAAAGCGGGTGCTCCTGGCGGACAACTTTCCGAAGAGCAACGTAAGGCGCTCGAGGCGCACTGGCGCAAAGCGATGGCGCAAGCTGCCAGCGTCGCCAGGGGTTCAAATCAAGGCAAAATTCCGGCTGGCATGACCCGCGAGTTCGGCAGCCTCGAGCCTTCACGCCTCGATTGGCGCAGCACCTTATGGCGATATTTGACGCATACGCCCACCGATTTTGAAGAATTTGACCGCCGCATGATCGGACGTGGCTATTACCTCGAGAGTCTGTCGGGCATGAGCCTGCAAGTTTTCTTGTGCGTGGACACCAGTGGTTCGATTGACGAACCGCAAATCACGGCGCTGCTTTCTGAAGTGCGCGGCATCCTTCGGGCGTACCCGCACGTGCGTTGCAGCCTCTACTACGCCGACGCGACGGCTTACGGTCCGTATACGCTCGAGGTGGACGGCGACATTCCCACGCCCCAAGGGGGTGGCGGCACGGACTTCAGACCATTCTTTGAAGCCATCAAACCAAACCTGGCGGAACTCGAGCATGGGGTGATTGTGTACCTGACCGACGGCTTTGGTGACTTTCCGCTCGAGCCTCCCAAACTGCCCGTGTTGTGGGTGGTCACGCCTGGGGGTTTAGCGCCCGAAGGCTTCCCGTTTGGTGAGGTTGTGTCACTGTTTTTGGATTGAGGCTGTTGTCATCCGCCCAGAACCGACGCACAAACTGAAAAATGCCTCATTCCAATGCTCGAGTTCGCGGTTTTCTGGTTTTCTGTTTCGCAACCAAATGTAATACGCGGTTATTGCAATTAAATCCTGGCTTGGCAGGTTGGTCACGAATTCTCTACAAGTTCCAAGCTCAAAGTCATAAGGCAGTGCGCCGTAGGCATCCCGCCCAGGGTTGGGTTGCGTGTGGTGATAACACTCGAGACATAACGGGCAGTTTGTGCCGTAGCAGAGCAACATGCGTCAGTGTACTTGGTGAAGCTCGAGGTAAAAACACCAACAGAGCTACCATTGTTTTTTGTTGTCTATAACACTCTCATGCTACGATGACTCGTGGCTTGAAAGCGGCTTGTAATGGGCAACCAACGCAAGTGAGTTCTTTGACAAACATCCAGGCGTAACCCTGTGGGGTGGACTCACGACTTGTTCTGGGTTCTCAAAAAAGCAAAACACCCGAGCTAGGAACTCGAGTGTTCTTGCCTCTCAAAGAGAGGAGGTGATCGTATTGCGAAAACCGCCTAAGCAGCCAAAGTTTAGCACAAGACGATCTTCTGGGTAACCAGTTTTGATTGTTTTTGCGCTTCTTTTCGTCGCGGCTCTCGTTGCAGGGCTGTCCTTAATGGGCAACCTCAGCACGGAAGCAGTCACCGCCTTGGGTGCAGTGACCACTGCCCTGGTCGCGTTGATTAACGTGAAGAAGAAGTAATTCTGAAGTTGTGAGTCCTACGCCTGGATGCGCCACACCTGAAAGGGTCAATGCGAGCAATCGTGTTGTAATTCATCTCGAGCAGTTCTTAGCTGCTCGAGCTTTTATCATTTCTCGAGCCTCACAAAATCCTCAAACTTGATAACACCACACTCAAGTCTATTGACAATTCACGCTTTGATTGCTACACTCTGATCGTTGCAGGACGCTTGAAGCTCTTGACTAATATTGTCAGATGCTCGAGCGCAAATTTTCAGGCACACAGACACAAAAATAAACACTAAAACGTGTCTCGAGGAGCATATTATGGCGAAAGCAGTCGGAATTGATCTTGGTACGACCAACTCGGTCATCAGCGTTGTCGAGGGTGGTAAACCTGATGTGGTTGTGAACTCTGAAGGTGCGCGTATTACGCCTTCTGTCGTGGCTTTTAAGGGCGCTGACCGTTTGGTCGGCAATGTTGCCCGTCGTCAAGCGGCACTGAACCCTCAAAACACCTTCTTCGAGATCAAGCGCTTTATTGGTCGCCGTTGGGAAGAAGTCAGCGAGGAAGCCAACCGTGCGCCGTTCAAAGTCGTCGAAGGTCCAAACAACGGCATTCGGATCGAAACCACCGACGGTTTAAAAGCCCCCGAAGAAATCAGTGCCATGATCTTGCGCAAAATGGTGGACGATGCCAGCGCCAAGCTCGGTTATAAAGTCACCGACGTGGTGATTACCGTCCCAGCTTACTTTAACAACACCCAGCGCGAAGCCACCGAAGCCGCAGGGCGCATCGCTGGTCTTAACGTGCTGCGCATCATCAACGAACCCACCGCAGCCGCGCTGTCTTACGGTCTGGATAAAAAAGGCAACGAAACCATTTTGGTCTTCGACCTTGGTGGCGGTACGTTCGACGTGACCGTGCTCGAGATTGGTGACGGCGTGTTCGAGGTCAAATCCACCAACGGTGACACCCACTTGGGGGGCGCTGATTTTGATCAACGCATCGTGAAGTGGCTTGCCGAAAGCTTCCTCGAGGAGCACAAATTTGATCTTCGCAAAGACCCTTCGGCATTGCAACGTCTTATCGAGGCTTCAGAGAAAGCCAAGATTGACCTTTCGGCAGCCAACGAAACCACCATTTCACTGCCGTTCATCACCTTCGACCCTGAAACCCGCACGCCAATGCACCTCGAGAAACGCTTGACCCGCGCCCAATTTGAGAGCCTGATTGCGGATTTGCTCAAGCGTGTGCGCACCCCAGTCGAGCAAGCCTTGAAAGACGCCAAACTCGATGCCAGCAAAATTGATGAGGTGATTTTGGTCGGTGGCTCGACTCGAGTTCCAGCCGTCAAAACCCTGGTTAAAAGCCTGCTGAACAAAGAGCCAAACGAGAGCGTCAACCCCGACGAAGCCGTGGCGCTCGGCGCAGCCGTACAAGCCGGAATTCTTAGTGGCGACTCGAGTATCGGTGACATCGTGCTCGTGGACGTGACTCCGCTGACCTTGGGCGTCGAAGTCAAGGGCGGCATGATCGCCCCAATGATTACCCGCAACACCGCGATTCCAGCCAAGAAAACCGAAACTTACACCACCGCCGAAAATAACCAACCAGGCGTGGAAATCAACGTGCTTCAAGGCGAACGCCCGATGGCGAACGACAACAAGAGCTTGGGTCGGTTTAAGCTCGAGGGAATTCCACCGATGCCAGCCGGATTGCCGCAAATCGAAGTGACTTTTGATATTGACGCGAACGGTATTTTGCACGTCGGCGCGAAAGAAAAAAGCACGGGCAAAGAGGCGAGCATTCGCATCGAGAACACCACCACATTAAGCAAAGACGAAATTGACCGCATGATTACCGAGGCGGAACAAAACGCCGAAGCCGACAAGGTGCGCAAAGCCAAAGTCGAAAAGCGCAACACGCTCGACACCTTACGGATTCAAGCCGAAAAGCAAATCGCTGAAAGCTCGAGCGCCCCGCAAGACCTCAAAGACAAGGTTCAAAAACTTGCTGATGAAGCCAAAGAAGCGATTCAAACCGATGACGACAGCAAGATTGAAGGGTTGCAAACCAGCCTCGAGACGGCATTGCGTGAACTGATGCAAGCCACCCCGCAAAATGCTGACGCTGCGGGTAGCGATGATGCCAGCACAGGTCCTGCAAAAACCGATGAAGATGTGATTGACGCAGATTTCAAACCCACCAATTAAAATAAAGTCAATCACATGGGGGTGGGTTTTTAAACCTGCCCCCATGCAGCATGACATCAATCGGAGAGACACATGAGCGATATTCCAACCCCAAAAGATGAAACCCAAACAAAAGTTGAAGCCGAAATTGTAGATAACCTCGAGGCGGCTAACCTCGAGACAGGCAACCTGAAAGACGACGATCTCGAGGGTCTGCCAGGCATAGACCCTGACATGATGGCGCAACTCGAGGAATTCCAGAAGAAACTGCAACGCAGTGAGGATTTGGAGCGCGAGGTTGCCGAATGGAAAACCCGTTACGTGCGCTTGCAACAAGATTTTGAAAATTACCGCCGTCGCACTGGCGAAGACGTGAGCGAAGCTAAATCAGGTGGTGAAGCCAGTGCGGTTGAAAGCCTCTTGCCGATTTTTGATGACCTCTCTCGAGCCATTGACGCCGGCGTGAAAGACCCCGCCACGTTGCTACCAGGACTCTCGAGCGTGCGCGAAAACTTTTTAAAAACCGTGGCTGGATTCGGTGTCGAACAAGTTCCAGGTAAGGCTGCCACCTTTGATCCAATGGTTCACGAAGCCCTTGGTGTGCAATCTGGCGACGAGGACGACAAGATTCTCGAGGTTTTCCAAACTGGATTTGTGTTAAAGGGTAAATTGATTCGTCCAGCCCGCGTGATTGTCTCTAAAAAGAGTAATTGATTTGTGGGGACGTTGCTTCTTGATTCCAAGATGCACCTTCTTGCCCTTGAAGCAGCACCTAACGGGCTTGGGCGCTACGGGCGGAATCGCTTGCCGCGTCCTTGCGTCGGGTTCTTCAAATCTCGAGGTAGAATAAGCATCTCGAGTATCCAACGGGTATCCAGGAGTTTTCGGTGAGCCAATACAAGGACTATTACAAAACCCTCGGTGTCGGTAAAAGCGCAACCGAAGACGAGATCAAGACTGCGTACCGCAAGCTTGCCAAAGAATTTCATCCCGACCGCAATAAGGGCGACCCTGCGGCGGAAGCCAAATTCAAGGAAATCAACGAGGCTTACGAGGCGCTGGGCGACGCCGAAAAGCGCAAAATTTACGACGATTACGGATCATCAGGTGGATTTCCTGGTGGCGGCGGTTTTCGCGGCGGAAACCCTGGTGACGCGGGCGATTTCAGCGATTTTTTCAGCAGTCTTTTCGGTGGCGGTTTTAGCCAAGGAACAACTGGTACTCGAGGAACTCGAGGTGGCGCACGGGTCAATACCAGCCCGTTCGGTGATGTCTTCTCCGAGCAACGCGCCCCCGCCAGGGACGTTGAAGGCACGGTGCGCATTGCGTTGCAGGAAGCTTTTCATGGCACGGCGCGGACTGTTGAAGTCGGCGGCAAACGGCTCGAGGTTGCCATTCCTCGCGGTACAAAAGACGGCACAAAACTGCGTTTGAACGGTCAAGCCCCAGGTGGCGGTAACGTCATGCTGACCGTCAAACTCGAGGGCGACCCGAACATCAAACTCGAGGGTGACGACGTGCGAATCATGACCGATGTTCCCGCGCCGATTGCTGTGCTGGGTGGCAAGATTACCGCCACCACGCTCGAGGGACGCGGTGAAGTCAGTATCCCAGCCCGTTCGCAAGCTGGGCGTGTGTTGCGGCTTCGTGGGCAAGGGTGGATTAAACGCGATGGAACTCGAGGGGATATGCTGCTCGAGATTCGAGTGAGTGTTCCTAAAGACCCTGGAGATGATGAACTGGCGTTGTACGAGAAGTTATCTCAATTATTGTGATTGAACGTGCGTTGCTCGACTCGGGCGGCGCACTTTTTTGTTGCTCGAGATTGATGTTATGCTATTAGCGTAGCTCGTTTGAAAGTGTTCCTTGACAACTTGGGTTAAAGATTCAGGGTTGGATAACCGATAAAACGGAAACCCCGCACCCTCTGAACCAGGGTGCGGGTGTACCTCCAGAAAGGAGGTGTACCATCAACCACAAAAAGCGTACCAGAAAACGTGTAAAGCCGCAAGGTAAACACGAACCAAATAATACCAAGGCGTTGAAAAACGTTAAGGCAAAAATGGAATTCTGGGCAGCGGCTGTGACCATCTTAGCTGGCGTAATCGCCATCTTGGTGAGCATCCTCAAATAACCTAAGTTGAAAAGAGTTTCAAACGGGCTACACCTCGAGTTTTAAATTGGTTTTCCGCACTGACCGCAAAATTTCGCGTGTTCGTCACTTAAGGTATTGCAATTCTGACAACGCACTTTGATTATTTGTTGAACACCTCCAAGATTTTGAATTGCGGGGATTTCCTCGAGTGCGTCTTGAATCATGCCGCCTGTAGAACGGTTGAACGGCTCGAGGTCGGTTCTGGCTTGTTGAGGGTTGAGCAGAAAACCTGAACCTGCCAGTCCAGCACGTCCAAAAGCCATCAAGATATTACCTAAGATTATGAAACCAAAAGCGATTGGAACTCGAGTAATCGGATTTGCAAACCGATGCTCGAGGCTGCCGCAAACAGGAGGTTGGTTTGGAAGTCGGGAAATTGGAAAATCCCCTGAGACTGTCATGCAACTATCAAAGTTAAGTTGTTGTGAGCTGCTGCTGGTAAAAACCGTATAAAATACTGAAAGGAACAAAATTATACCAGTCAAAGCGCAAAGCATTCCCGCGTAGTACGCCACTTGTCGCCCTGTCGAAACTTGATAATTGGGTTGCGATTGCTTCACACCTCACAATACGCGATCAAGCCATTTCGAGTTCCAGGTGATGCTTGCCCCTAGGCTGTTTTGAATTCTCGAGGCAGAATGAACCTGTGAAGTTCGCCCAGGTTGTCGCCACCGTTTTTGCTGCCACGCTGTTGCTCAACTCTTGCGACAACAGCACCCAAGGCTTGTCTCGAGCCACAGCCTTACACCCTGAAGGTCGTGATGTGTTCGAGAAGAACAACTGCATTCGTTGTCATGAAAACGGCAACGGCGGTTACGGCAAGCGCATGGTGGAAAATGTAAACCTAAAAAACCTGGATTACATCAAAACCCGAATTCGGGTTGGGCGGGTCATGGGCGCGGCGCAAATGCCAGCTTTTAATAAAACCACGATTTCAGACAAGGAACTCGAGGAAGTGGCAGGTTTCGTGCGGGCGCTGGCGGGTTGGGAGCGTTAAATTTGTGGATGATGCTCGAAGATGACATCTTCATAAATTTCTTCGAGGGTCATTGAAAAATTCGCACAAGCAAACTCGAGCGTACCGTTTTCTTCGAGAACAGTGTATTGCCAAGTACCATCGGGGTTACGTTTGTAAATTTCGAGAAATTTTTGATTTTGACGTACCAGAATAAACATTTTTAGGCTGCTGGCTTTTTGGTAATTCAACCATTTTTCGCCTCGGTCAATATCTTCAGTCGATGGTGAAAGCACTTCAATAATTAAACAAGGGCTTTGTTTGACTTTCTGACCTTTGTCATCATCGTCACAGGTGATAAAGACATCGGGATAATACCCAATACCGTTTGGTGTTTTGAGTTTCATGTCAGTGTGGTACGCCCGACAATTTGTGTTTCGGGTCGCTGCTCGAGCGGCGGCTGCGATGTTTAACGAGATCAGATTATGCTCATCGCTTGCGCCTGCCATGGCGAACATAAAACCATCCACGAATTCATGACGAATTTCATGCTGCTGCTCAAGTTCAAGGTATTCCTCGAAGGTGAAAGATTTGGTATTGGTCGTAACCCTTGGCATGGGTTCTAGTATAGTCCAAAAAACTGAACGCGCCAGGTTTTCACTGGCGCGTCCAACAATGGCTCGGGTTTTCAGATCAATCTTGAATCGTCAACCGATACATCCCACCTTCACGGTCAATCTCGAGCGTCAGTCTGTCTGATCCCTTGCGGAACTCGAGCTTTACATTGTCGTTTTTAATTTTTGCTTTCTTGGTGCTCCAACCTCGAGCTTCAACTGCCTTTTTGTAAAATTGGGCAAGTTGTACCGTGTTGGCTTCACTGCGGAAGAGCACTTCGACTTCGCCGTCGGTTTCATAACGTTGTACAAATTGCACCACTTGGGCGTTGGGATACAGTACCAAGTTTAAGTTGGCAAAGATCACCGTGTTTTGTGGTGGGGCTGGTGCAACCACGATGACTGGTTGTGGTTGTGGTGCAACGACGACCACGACTGGTGCTGGGGCGGGGGTATTGGTCAGTCCACCGCCACGAACTTGAAATTGCGTGTAGCTTGTGACCCAATCGGTGCTTGGAACTGGAGTGACGACCACTGCCAGTGCTCGAGCCAAGTTGTCTTGTCCTTGAACGGTCACGTTGGCGAACGGTTGATTGCTTTTAAAGCTGGTGAGTTCGCCTAAGTTCAGTTGGCGTTTTGAGGCGACTGCCAGAATCTTGTCTTGCCCGCCAGGACCGTCAACGGTCAGTTGGTAATTTGCGCCGGCTGGTGGGAAGGTACGGGTCTCGTTGGCACGAAGGAATTGATTGCCGCCAGAAAGACGGTTAGGCAGAATCAAATCAATCACACCATCGCTGTGAATGCTGAACACGTAAACGTAGGCGTCTTGGTTGACCGAAACCGAAATTTTGATGCGTTCACCAATGTTATAAATTGGGTTGTTGTTGCCACGGTCTACGCTAACGGTGGTTTGCAATTGGGTTTCGACTGGATTGACGATCACGGCTTGCGGGCGAACAATTGGGGTGCTTTGGGCGAAGGCGTTTGAAATAACGCTCGAGAGGGCGACTGTGATTAAGGCGGCTCCGAATTTAATGGCTGATTTCATGGTGTTCTCCTTTGCTCCCTAAAACTTGCTTGGAGCTTTCGTGTCATGAAGGTACTCCCATAATTCTGGTTGCCTGTGAGGAAGCATTCAAAAATCTTTAGAAATGAAGCTTGAGTAAAGACTTGATCTCAAAATGCGAATCAAATGAGGATAACGCGAAGAGAGCGGAGGGTTTTAAGTAGCGAAACTGAACTTGAGTTTGCAAATCCTGATGGCTGTTTGGAGTTGTACAGCACAATATTTATCGTAAGCGATGCTGAGTTCTCGAGATACCTATTCAAGATCCTGGTGTTTTAAGGTTTTTTACCCTCAAAATAAGTTCATGACCGCCAAAATCTTGTTCGAGAACAATTTGTGAACCTCGAGCCTGTCGGTTGGCTATTGGCGGCGGTCAGTGCGTTGGTGGTGGGTTTATCGAAAACGGGTTTGGTCGGGATTGGCATTGTGGGTTCAATTGCCCTGACTTTTGTTCTACCCGCCAAAGTCGTGACTGGCGCGATTTTACCGATTTTAATTGTTGGTGATATTGTGGCGGTCAGCATGTTCAGGCGTCATGCGAATTGGGCGCAATTGTGGCGAATTTTTCCTTGGGCGGCAGTCGGGGTGGCGGTTGGTTGGTTTATGCTGGGTAAGCTCGAGACGCACGCCATCAACCGTGTGGTTGGGGCAATCGTGGTCATTATTGTGATTTTGCAGGTGATTCGTGAAATCCGTGGGAATCTCGAGCCTCCCAAAAACCCGATGCTGGCGGGCGGTGTTGGCGTGGTGGCGGGTATTTCCACCATGATTGCCAACGCCGCAGGTCCGATCATGAGCGTGTACTTGCTCGCCATGAAGCTTCCAAAGCTCGAGTTTGTCGGGACGACATCTTGGTATTTTTTGGTGATGAATCTGTTTAAAGTGCCGTTTGGACTCAATTTGGGGATCATCAACCTTCAAAGTTTGGTGTTTGACCTGAAGCTCGTGCCATTCGTGCTGCTGGGTGCTTTTTTGGGCAAGCCAATCTTAGATCGCATCAATCAAGTGTGGTTTGAACGGATTGCCCTGGTGTTTGCGTTTTTCAGTGGCTTGCGATTGCTGTTTTAGGTAGACTTCTTGTATGAAGCTCGAGAAAACCTGGAATCCCAAACACTGGGCGAGTTGGAAACCTTTCGGTTTTGGCGAGCAACGCCCGAACAATTACCTCGAGTTAACCCGCGCGATCTGGGAAAATCGTGACGAATTGCCTCGAGCCTGGCGCATTTTAAATGAGGGTGTTTGCGATGGTTGTGCGCTTGGCACGAAAGGCTTAAGCGATTGGACGCTGCCGGGACCGCACTTGTGCAACATTCGGTTGCGTTTGCTGCGACTGAACACCATGCCGCCGTTTGACCTCAATCTTTTATCTGATATCTCGAGCCTCAAACCCCGCTCGAGTGCCGAACTCCGCGAGCTTGGACGCTTGCCTCACCCGATGATTCGCCGCAGAGGAGAGCCAGGTTTCTCGAGCATTTCTTGGGATGAAGCCGTGAAAACCATTGCAAACCGCATCAAATCCTCGAGTCCTGATCGCCTCGGGTTCTACCTGACTTCTCGGGGGATGCCGAACGAGGGTTACTACGCTTCACAGAAAGCCGTTAGAGGCATGGGCAGCCCAAACATAGACAATGCCGCCAGGGTTTGCCACGCACCCTCTACGGTGGCTCTGAAGGCGAGTATCGGGGTGGCAGCCAGCACATGCAGTTATGCGGATTGGATTGGAGCTGAGGTGATCGTGTTTATTGGCTCGAATGTCGCCAACAATCAACCCGTTGCCACCAAGTACCTGCATTATGCCGTTAAGGCGGGCGCGAAAATCATCAGCATCAACACCTACAAAGAGCCTGGCATGGAACGGTACTGGATTCCGAGCATTCCCGAAAGTGCGCTTTTCGGAACTCGTATGGTCGAACGCACGCACCTCATCAATACGGGTGGCGATGCCGCATTTCTGTCGGGCGCATTGAAGCACATTTTGCACAACAACCTCGAAGACTCGAGTTTTATAGAAAACCACACCAACAATTTCCAAGCCACCCGCAGCATGATCGGTAATACAAGCTGGGAAACTTTAGAGGCGCAATCGGGCAGCACCAAACTCGAGATGCAAGCTTTGGGGCAGTTGTTGGGCGAGGCAAAATCGGCGGTTTTGATTTGGAGCATGGGCATTACGCAACACGCTTGCGGCGAGGACAACGTGCGAGCCATCGTCAACCTGGCACTGGCTCGAGGATTTGTTGGACGCGAACACTGCGGACTCGTGCCAATCCGTGGGCATTCTGGCGTTCAGGGCGGCGCGGAAATGGGCGCTTACGCCACCGCGCTCCCAGGCGGTAAACCGATCACGCTGGAGAATGCCAAAGAACTCGAGCAGCACTGGGGTTTTGAAATTCCCGCTCGAATTGGATTGAGCGCCCCTGAAATGCTCGATGCTGCCAGTGCCGGCAAACTCGACGTGCTCTGGAGCGTCGGCGGGAATTTTCTCGAGGTGATGCCAGACCCCGAAGCCGTGCAAGCCTCGCTCGAGAATGTACCATTACGAATCCATCAAGACATTGTGCTCAGTTCGCAAATGTTAGTTGACGGTGACGAAGTAATCTTGCTGCCCGCCACCACAAGGTACGAAGTGCCCGGAGGCATCACCGAAACCAGTACCGAACGCCGCGTGATCCTCTCGCCAGAAATAAGCGGCTCTAAAGTCACGGCTGCCAGACCAGAATGGGACGTGCTGCTCGAGGTGGCAAGGCTGGTCAAACCCGAAATTGCCAGTAAACTAAGTTTCTCGAGCACCAAAGAAATCCGAGCTGAAATTGCAAAAGTTGTGCCGTTTTACGCGGGCATTGAAAAACTCGAGCGTGGAGGCGACAGCTTTCAATACGGTGGTGCGAGATTGTGCGAAGGCGCGAACTTTCCGTTACCGAGCGGCAAAGCTGTATTCTCGAGTTTCAACCTCGAGCGTGATCTTTTACCCGAAGGACAATTTAGGGTTTCGACCCGTCGCGGCAAACAATTTAACTCGATGATTCACGCCAATAAAGATGCCCTAAATGGGGCAACTCGAGAAGCGATTTTAATGTCTCAAATTGATGCCACCAAACTTGGACTTCACGATGGTGATACTGTAAAACTGATCTCGAGTTTTGGTGAATATCGTGGTAAAATAATGATCGCCCCCGTTAAACCCAGCAACCTGCAAGTTCACTGGCCCGAAGGAAATGTTTTGCTCGACGCAAACAAGCGATCCAACGAAAGTCACGTGCCAGATTACAACGCTACCGTGAAGCTCGAGCTTGTGACCTTGGGTGTGGCGGCGGATTAAACGCGTGAATCTTGATCCTCGAGAGGTGCGATGTATGTCCGTGGGTGCACACAAGGTTCACCCCTACAGAACACGGTTTTTTCGTAGGGACGCCGCTTGCTGCGCCCAAGACCAACATTGTGTTAATCAACATGGGCGTGGGTTTTGAAATCTCAAACCAAAACAAAAATTACAACACTCGAGGATGGCGTACTTCTCGAACGTGATGATCTGTTGGTGAGTGAAGAACCGCTCGAGTTGTACGTCAATGGCGATATTTTAACGACCACGATGCGAACACCAGGGTACGATCTCGAGTTGTGCATTGGTTGGTTGTTTGGTGAGGGAATAATTCAAAACTCGAACGATGTATACAAAATTTCGCATGATCCAAATAGAGACCTCGAGAATACTGTCAACGTTGAATTGAAAACTCAACCGAATCTTGAGATGTTCAAACGTAAGACCCTAACCTCAAGCGCGTGCGGTGTTTGTGGTTCGGCTTCGCTCGAGCATCTGAAATCTCGAGGCTTACAAAAAATAAATTCTCGAGCGCAAATTGCAAGCAAGACTTTGCTCGAGTTGCCCGAAAAATTACGGGCTTCACAAGATGTTTTTGCCGTGACTGGCGGGATTCATGCGGCGGGCTTATTTTCACTCGAGGGCGAATTGATTGCCGCTCGAGAGGATGTTGGACGACACAACGCGGTGGATAAATTAATCGGTTGGATGCTGCTCGAGAATCAAATTGCGACCCAAGATTTCGTGATGCTCACCTCTGGACGCTGCGGTTTTGAAATCGCGCAAAAATGCGTTGCCGCTAGCGTTCCTGTTCTGGCAAGTGTATCTGCGCCCTCGAGTTTGGCGGTTGAGCTGGCACAAGCATTTAATTTAACGCTGGTGGGTTTTTTACGTGATGAACGGTTTAATATTTATGCAAATCCAAAACGAATTCTTAATGCTTGAATTCCCTAAAAATCTGTCTCGAGATGACAAGACGCTGAATTTCAGAAGTTCCCTCGTAAATCTCGGTGATTTTCGCATCACGGTAATGGCGCTCGACTGGGTAATCGCGGCTGTAACCGTTGCCACCAAAAATCTGAATCGCCTCTTTGGTGACAAACGTTGCCGTCTCGGAGGCGAACAATTTTGCCATACTCGCCTCTTTGGCGTAATGCTTGCCCGCATCACGTAAACTGGCGGCTTTTAAGGCAAGCAACCTCGAGGCTTCAATGCGGGTTGCCATGTCGGCAATTTTAAAACTGATGCCCTCAAATTCGCTGATTCTCGAGCCGAACTGTTCGCGCTGCATCGCGTAATCTCGTGCGGCTTCAAAGGCGGCTCGGGCAATCCCGATGGCTTGCATGGCAATGCCAATCCGTCCACCGTCCAAACTCGATAAGGCAATCACCAAGCCTTCACCGACAGCACCGATGCGGTTGGAGTCTAGCACTCGAGCGCCGTCAAATTGTAAGGTGGTCGTGTGCGCGGCGTGCAAACCCATTTTCTCTTCGGGTTTGCCAAAACTCAAACCCTGCATTCCTTTCTCGAGTACAAAACACGTCACCCCGCGAGCGCCTTTCACATCGTCGGTGCGTGCCATGACCAAGTACGTGTCGGCTTGCCCGCCGTTCGTAATCCAAACTTTTTGCCCCTCAAGAATCCAATCGTCGCCGTCGCGTGTGGCTTTGGTGCGCAAACTTGCCGCGTCCGAACCCGAGTTGGCTTCGGTGAGACAAAACGCGCCCAACTTCTCGCCTTTTGCCAGTGGTATTAAGAATTTTTGTTGCTGTTCGAGTGACCCGTACTTCAAGAGCATTTGCTGTGGTAAACCATTGGTGACGCTGACAATCACACCCACGCTGGCATCCGCCGCACTGATTTCCTCGAGACACAAGGCGTAAGTCAGGCAATCAAGCCCCGAACCGCCGAGTTCTTCGGGAATCATCGCGCCAAGCAAACCAATCTCGGCAAGTTTACGCAACTGCACCCACGGGAACTCGCTCGAGCGGTCATACTGCGCGGCAAGCGGCGCGATTTCGGACTTGCAAAAGTCTTTCACCATCTCGAGAATCGCGGTTTGGTCAGAATTAAGGGAAAACATGATAGTGAATCTTAACAAGTTCAAAGGTTTGAAGAACCATGCTCGAGAATCTCAAAAAATACGATTTAATTCCGTGGTTGTATGGGTAGCACTCGTGCTCGTAGTTTTTGGTCTTCTATTGTCACCAGTGAACCAGATTCCAACTCGAACTGAAACTGAACCAATGCTTCTAACAGCAGTTTCCCAACGTGTTTGGGAATTAGTAAGTTTGTCCGAATTTGAATCACGCTGGGTGTGTTGTGATTGGTCACAGCCAACAAATGCCCGAAATCAAGATCATTAGTGAAAATCACAAAACCATGATCTCGAGCGTACTGCATGATCTCAATGTCGTCAGCATCAACACTACCAACATCTGCCCACAGCAGAACTTCAATGCTGTGTTCTTTAAGAAAATCACGCCATCTTGGGCTGAGGTTAACATCAATCAACAATTTCAAACTGATCCAACTTCGACTTCGTATTCTTTAGAACGCCATGCTGCATACGTCAAAGCGGCTGTAATATCCTCACGTTCTAAAAGTGGGTACAACTCGAGCACTTCATCGGTACTTAGATCACTGGCAATCAATCCCACAATTGTACCAACTGTAATTCTCATGCCACGAATACACGGTTTCCCACCCATTTTGTTTGGATTTACGGTAATGCGTTCGAGTGTCATGGGTTAATCATACTCGTAAAAACCGCGTTTGGATTTGCGCCCCAATAACCCAGCTTGCACCATTTTCCGTAGCAACGGCGACGGACGGTATTTATCGTCACCCAAGCCTTCATGCAGCACTTTCATGATCGCCAAGCAGGTGTCAAGACCAATAAAATCGGCAAGCGTTAACGGACCCATCGGATGATTCATACCGAGTTTCATGATCTGATCTATCGCCTCGGGTTCGGCAACGCCTTCCATCACGCACTGAATCGCCTCGTTCAGCATGGGCATCAGAATACGGTTGCTGACAAAACCAGGAAAATCATTGCACTGCACTGGCGTTTTGCCCATTTTTTTGGCAGTCTCGAGTGTGAATGTGAGCGTTTCAGTGGAGGTCGAATACCCGCGAATCACCTCAACCAAAGCCATCAGCGGCACAGGATTCATGAAGTGCATTCCAATAAATTGCGCAGGTCTGTTTGATGCCGTGGCAAGTTCCGTAATTGGGATGCTCGAGGTGTTGCTGGCAAGAATCCCGCTCGGTTTGACAATCCGTCCAAGGTTCTGGAACAACTCGAGTTTTAAATTCTTGTTCTCGAGAATCGCTTCAACCACCAAATCACAATCCGCAAAATCCTCGAGTGAGGTCGTGTACTGAATTTTGCTCAGTGCGGCGTTGCGATCATCAAGCTCGAGTTTGCCTTTTTCGACAAATTTATCCAAACTCTTTTCAATAATACTTTTTCCACGCTCGAGAAACCGAGTTTCGACATCGCGCAGCACAACCTCAAAACCGCTCAAAGCTGCCACCTGCGCGATGCCTGCACCCATCTGACCCGCTCCGACCACCCCAAATTTTGTCATGAAACCAGATTACGCCAGAGCGTTTAACATGCCAAGTACGCTGTCCAACTCGAGGGCTGCGCCTCCGACCAAAGCGCCGTCTACGTTGCTGCGGGCGCACAGGGCTTTGATGTTGTCCGATTTGACGCTGCCGCCGTACAAAACTCGAATGTGCGCCGACTTCGCACCGTACTTGCCGTCCAAGAACGCCCGAATTGCGTTGCCCATGTTTTCGGCATCGTCTGGCGTGGCGGTTTTGCCCGTGCCTATCGCCCAGATCGGTTCGTAAGCAATCACCAATGAATCATCAGAATTCACTTCGACACCGTTCAGCGCCACCTCGAGTTGCCCCACCGTATAAGATTCTGCATTTCCAGCTTCACGAATCTCGAGCTTTTCGCCAACGCACAAAATTGGGGTTAAACCCACGGCTTGCGTTGCCTTCACTTTTGCATTGGCAATCGCGTCCGTTTCACCGTGGTACTCGCGGCGTTCACTGTGACCGATCACCGCGTACTTGCAACCCAACTCGAGCAACCAGGCGGCGGCGGTTTCACCTGTGAACGCACCCTTGCTCTGAGCGCTGACATCCTGCGCTCCAAACGCCACGCTCGAGCCAGAAAGTACGCTAGCGACGGCGCTTAGGCTGATGGTGGGCGACATGATCGCCAAATCTGCGGGCAGAGGAGAGGGCAGTTTCTCGAGCAGCGATTTGCTCCAGTTTAGGGCTTCGGCAGGTCCTTTTTGCAATTTCCAATTTAAGGCAAGTAATGGTTTCATAGTGTCCTCCAATAAACGTTTTATTGTACCCGACGAGAGGAAGGAGGGGCAAACTTAGAATTTCGAGTTTTCAATGACGCTTGAAGAGATTTACGAAGACGTGAAACTCGAGAAAGCTTGATGTCAAAACCACTTAATTTCAGATTGCAATACGTCAATATGCCCATGTCTGCCCAGCACAACTCGAGTTAAACTTATGTATTCATGATTGAAGTTGCCAACCTCGAAAAGCATTACACGGTGAATGAAAAAGAACCTGGCATTGCGGGCAGTTTAAGATCGTTTTTTTCTCGCAAAACAAAAACCGTCAAAGCCGTGGATGGCGTCAGTTTTAAGATTGACGCGGGTGAGA
This sequence comes from Deinococcales bacterium, assembly GCA_043775825.1. Lineage (GTDB taxonomy): Bacteria > Deinococcota > Deinococci > Deinococcales > JAAFIG01 > JANXTZ01. The sequence continues at coordinate 68,054 of JAYVRX010000047.1, read as the reverse complement.
TGGTTGGATTCTTGGGCGCAAACGGTGCGGGCAAAACCACCACCTTAAAAATGTTGGCGGGCTTGCTGCATCCAACGGCTGGCATGGCAAAAGTCGCGGGTTTCACGCCGTTTGAACGACGCTCGAGCTTTCTAAAAACCATTACGCTGGTGATGGGGCAAAAGCAGCAGTTGTTGTGGGATTTACCCGCCTTGGACAGTTTTTTGGTCAACCAAGCCATTTACGAAATCCCTGACCTCGAGTTTCGCGCCACCATGAAAGAATTTACCGAACTGCTCGATTTGGAGGGTATTCTGAAAAAGCAAGTCCGCAAGTTGTCCTTGGGCGAACGGATGAAATGCGAACTTGCGGCGGCGTTGTTGCACCGTCCGAAAGTCCTTTTTTTGGACGAACCGACCATCGGTTTGGATGTCAACATGCAAGTGCGCATTCGGGAATTTGTCGCGGCGTACAATCAACGTTTTAACGCCACCGTCATCCTCACCTCGCATTACATGGCAGACGTGACGGCATTGTGTAAGCGCATTATCGTAGTGGACAAAGGACGCATTATTTTTGATGGTGATCTTTCAGCGCTTATCGAACGCTCGAGTCCCGCAAAAATCGTTAGGCTCGAGTTGTCCAGACCCGTCGAAAAGCATGTGCTCGAGTCGTATGCAACGGTCAAAAGCATGGATGGTTTGTTTGCAGAATTACTTGTGCCACGTCTGGAGACAAGTAAAATCTCGGGGCGTTTACTTTCGGATTTACCTGTGGCTGACGTGACGATTCAAGACCCTGATATTGAAGAAATCATTGGCGAATTGTTTCAAAGTCAAACGGTGAAACCATGAAACTCGAGACTGAAACCCAAATGGGTTTACTCGAGAACATGTGGCGCAAATCCAAAGCCATGTTCACGGTGTACTTCGCACACATGACCATCTACCGCGCCGAAATTTTGATCTGGATGCTTTCGGGTGTTGTGCCCTTAATCATGATGAGCGTCTGGATCGGCAAAGCCAACGCCAACGGTGGCAGCGTGGGGAATTTTAGTCCTGCCAGTTTTGCAGCCTACTTTCTTGCCGCCTGGGTTTCGCAACAACTGACCGTGGCGTGGGTCGCGTGGGAACTCGATTTTCAAATTCGGCAGGGTGAACTTTCCTCGAGACTCCTGCGCCCAATGGACCCATTTTGGGAACAATTTTTTCGGCATTTCACCGAACGTTTCGTCCGAGGTCCGTTTATTCTGGCATTCGTGGTTGCTGGAACGTTTATTGTTCCAGGCACGCGCCTCACCCCAGATGTTTGGCATGTGCTCGAGTACCTGTTGGTGATTCAAATGGCGTTTTTAATGCGTTTTATGATCGCGTTTTGCATTGGCACGTTGTGCTTCTGGTTTGAAAACGCCACCGCCTTCGACGAATTTTATTACGTGCTTCTGACTTTTCTGGCGGGAGGTTTTGCGCCGCTCGAGTTTTTTCCTGCGGGCTTGCGTGCCGTGATTGAATGGACGCCATTTCCGTACATGGTTTATTATCCCGCCAAAGTCTTGACTGGCACGCTCGAGCCGTCTGAAACCTTGCGCGTGATTGGCATGTTGCTGGGGTGGATTGTGCTGTTTACAGTCTTGCGAGCCATTTTATGGCGAGCGGGTCTAAAAAAGTACGGCGCGGTGGGCGCATGAAACGCTACTTTCGCCTGATCTCCATTTTTGCTGGCTCGAGCATTGCCGCTCAACTCGAGTACCGTGCGAACTTTATTGTCAATTTGGTTGGTTCGCTGTTTACCGCTGTCGGTAGTTTGTTTGGCTTGTCGGTGTTGCTCTCAAACGGCTCGAGTCTCGGCGGTTGGAATCAACTTGAAGCCATCGTGGTGGTTGGCGTGTTCACATTGATTGAAGGGTACATGGGCATGTTTTTGTACCCAAACCTCAACAAAATCAGTGAGGGTGTTCGCACGGGCAGCATGGATTTCACGCTGTTAAAACCGCTCGATTCGCAATTTCTAGTCTCGAGCCGCAACGTCAACATTTTGCGCATTGCCGATCTGTTCATTGGCACGGGTCTAATCGTTTACGCCAGCACGCGACTCGCCAGCGTTCAAGCGCCAGGAATTTTGATTGCGGTCTTGCTGATTTTGGCTGGCTTTGCCTCGGTGTATTCAATCTGGCTGATGCTTTGTACCACTGCCTTTTGGTGGGTCGGCGTCGAAAACATTACTGAATTGTTCTGGGGATTTTTTCGCGCCGGGCAGTTTCCGGTGACCGCCTTCCCAGGGTGGGGACGAATCTTGTTTACCTTCGTGATTCCTGTCGCATTCATTACCACCGTTCCCGCCGAAGCCCTGATTGGACGCGGCAAACTCGAGACGGCACTTGGCGCTTTGGGTGTCGCATTGTTGTTGTTGACAATCTCGAGGTTGTTCTGGAAGTTTGCGCTCAGGAATTACACCAGCGCGAGTTCATAACTACCTGAATCCTTACATCATCATCACATTCTCGAGTCATCAAGAGCCTTTAAACTCGAGTCATGAAACTTTTGATAACACTGTTGTTTATGCTTGGCGTTGCCTTCGGGGCAGCTTCGCTCGAGGATGCAAAAACCTTATTTAACAACGGCAAATTTTCAGAAGCCCTCAAAGTCGCCCTGACGCTCGAGAGCAGTGCGGGTTATGCCTTGGCTGCCAGAAGTTTATTTGAATTCTCCAATCAGCAACCCAAAGAAGCCCGTTTGGCAATTCTCGAGCAAGCCGAAAAGTATGCTCAAAAAGCCGTCAAGCTTGATGCCCAAAATGCCGATGCCTACTTTGAATTGGGCGCAACCACGGGGCAATTGGGTAACTTGCGCGGTGCGGCTTACGCCTTTGCATCGGGCGTGGCTGTAACCGTGCGTGAAAATTTCGAGAAAGCCATCGCGCTCGACCCAAAGCACACCTCTGCCATGATCGCGCTTGGGTCGTGGCACGCCGAAATTGTCTCTCGAGGGGTGGGGTTTTTGTACGGTGGAAAACCCGAGAAAGTCTTTTCTTTGTTCGAGAGTGCCGTTCAAATCGCACCAAAATCGGTTACGGTACGCCTGACTTATGCCAAAGCCGTACTCAAGCTCGACGGTCAAAAATACCGTGATGCCGCAAAATCACAACTCGAGGTGGCAGTAAAACTCGAGGCAAGCAGTTTTCTCGAGAAACGGGCTTTGGAAAGTGCGAAAGAAATGTTGGCAAGTTTGAAATGAATCTTCAGACTGACATTTCAGAATGTTTTAGCGCCGCAACCCGAACCAGTACCCCCATCTTGTGCGGCTGGGCTTGAACGGTTGGTTTAAACCCAAGTTCAGTAATCGCCTCATCGCAGGCGGGTCCAATGCTGGCAATTCGGAGCTTTTCGAGCGCAGTTTTGAAGTCAGTGACCAAGCCTAAAGTTCTGGCAAATTCCACGGCGTGCCAAAGTTGAACACCGCTGGTCAACAACAACCACTCAAATTGACCCGCGATCACACCATGCACGGCTCGCTCGAGCGGCGCTGTGTCTTCGGGCAACGCCCAACGGTAGACGGGCAACAAGTGAACACGTGCGCCCAGCTTCTCGAGGGCGCTCACGAATGCTTTGGGCGTATCCTCGCCAAATTCGGCAATCCAAACTTTTCGATTCTCGAGTGTTTCAATGTTCTGGTAATACTCGAGCACCTCATGCCAAGTGTGTGGTTCGCTGACCAGTGTTCCCCTCAGATCGTGTTCGCGCAAGACCGCCACGGCTTTGTTGCTGCGTAAGACCAAGTTGACGTTTTGCAGGGCAGCTAAAGCTTCGGGTGACAATTGCCGCAACAAAAATTTTGTGCCGACACCAGTCATACAGACCAAGTCAGAAACCGTATGGCTGGTCAATGCGGTTTGAAACTCGAGCGATTCCGCATTCTCCTCGAGTGGCACTTCACGAATGCTGGGCGCAACCGTGCCTAGCCCACCAAAACTTTCGATCAGGGTTTGCATGTCGCTGGCACGACGGCTCTCAAGTGCGAGCACTGTTGCGCCATTAAAATTTGCGGGTACGGTCATAAATGCAGTTTACAGTGTGCCAACCAAAACCCGCCCAGCCTCGAGTTTGACGTTAAAAACCCGCAAGAATACGCTTGGATCATCAAAACTTTGCCCCGTCTCGAGATCAAAAGTGTTCTTGAGAATTGGCGATGCAATTTTGTAGACATCACGTCCGTCGCGTTTGGTGCTGCCAAAAATGCCTCTGGACATGACGTTGGCTTTGGAGAACGGATCGAAGTTAGAGACCGCAAAAAGCTTGTCCTCTCGGGTGCGAAAAACTGCAACTTGAGTGTTTTCGACCAAGGCGTTCACGCCTCCAGCAACGGGGATTTGCTCGAGCTTGCAGATGTCTGTCCAAGTGGTTTCGAGTGGTTTTGCGGCGAGTGTGGTGGGCATGTGATCTCCTTATGGGTTTCTCGAGCTTGGGGGGCAAATCAAATGAAACTGGTACTTTCTCCACCCTCATCCCCGACCCTTCTCCCGCAGGCGGGAGAAGGGAGTTTTATTTAATTCTCGAGTAGCGAAAATTTGGTGTCCTGAACCTTCTTTCGCTTAGCGACCATGCCCGCTAGGTGCTGCTTTCAGGGGTAAGAAGTCGGGTGAGAGCTTCAGGTGAGATCGTAGACATTTTTTGTATCAATCGTTGGCAATGTTCAACATCGGTAGCGCCTCGAGTCGTTCAAAATCGTAAATCGGACGGTGCTGGTCGCGGTCTTTGACAAAAACAATGTTTTCGTCTTGCAGGTCAGAATTCACAAAATGCTTGAAGGTCGCCATTTTTTCTGGATTCTCGAGCGTGGCAGCCCATTCGCATTGGTAATTTTTGACGTGGTTTTCCATGTCGGCTTCAAGTTCGGCGCAAATGCCCAAGGAATCTTTGATAATCACTTGCTTGAGGTATTCAATACCGCCTGGCATTTTCTCGAGCCAGACGCTGGTGCGTTGCAAACGGTCTGCGGTGCGGATGTAAAACATTAAAAAGCGGTCAATGTAACGAATCAATGTCGCGTCGTCGAGGTCGCTGGCGAACAGGTCGGCGTGACGTGGTTTCATGCCGCCGTTGCCGCAAACAAACAGGTTGTAACCGCGTTCGGTGGCGATAATGCCGAAATCTTTGCTTTGGGCTTCGGCGCATTCTCGGGTGCAACCCGACACGGCAGATTTGAGTTTGTGCGGGGCGCGTAAACCTTTGTAACGATTCTCGAGCAGCACCGCCATTGCGGTGCTGTCTTGGACGCCGTACCTGCACCAGGTACTGCCAACGCAACTTTTGACGGTGCGCAAGGCTTTGCCGTAAGCGTGACCGCTTTCAAAACCTGCGGCAATCAATTCTTGCCAAATGTATGGCAGTTGCTCGAGCCTCGCGCCGAACATGTCCACGCGTTGCCCGCCGGTCAGTTTGGTGTACAAGCCGTATTTTTTGGCGACGCTGCCGACGGCGATCAAGCCTTCTGGCGTGACCTCGCCGCCCGCCATGCGCGGTACGACGCTGTACGTGCCGTCGCGCTGCATGTTGGCGAGGAAGCGGTCATTGGTGTCTTGCAAAACCGCCAGTCCATCTTTGAGAACATATTCTTCGTACAGGCTGGCAAGGATGCTGGCAACGGCAGGTTTACAAATTTCGCAGCCTTCGCCGTGTCCGTGATGCTCGAGGACTTGATCAAAGCTTTGGTATTGGCGCACCCGAATGATGTCGTAAAGTTCTTGCCTCGAGAATTCAAAATGCTCGCAGACGTAATTGTTGACGGTTTGACCCATAGCCACCAATTCGGCATTGAGCACGTCTTTGCAGAGCGCCGCACAACCGCCGCAACCCGTGCAGGCTTTGGTGGCGGTTTTGATGCTAGCCAGGTTGTTTGCGCCGTCACGAATGGCACTGACAATCGCGCCTTTGGAAACGTTCTCGCAAGAGCAGATCATGGCGCTGTCAGGCAGTGCGGCTTTGACTCGAGCACCGTCGAAACTTGGCACGATCAATTCGGCAGGGTTGGTTAATACCGTGTTGGCTTGAACTTGAGCGATCAACATGCCGTAATCGCTGGTGTCACCGACCAGCACACCACCGAGCAATGTTGTGCCGTCGCTCGAGAGCACAATTTTTTTGTACGAGCCTTTGATGGGGTCAATGAAACTCATCTCTTCCGCGCCTGGTGTTTTGGCAAACGAATCACCGAACGAGGCGACATCAACGCCCAGAAGTTTGAGTTTGGTGCTTAAATCTGCGCCCTCAAAACGTTGCTCGCCGCCCGTTAAAACGTCGGCTAAAACCCTTGCCATCGTGTAGCCTGGCGCGACCAAACCGTAAATTCGTCCAGAGTGCAATGCGCACTCGCCAATGGCGTAAATGCTTGCATCGCTGGTGCGGCAGGAATCGTCGATCACAATACCGCCACGTTCGCCAACTTCAATTCCCGAGGCTCGAGCCAGTTCGTCGCGGGGGCGAATGCCTGCGCTGAAGACCACCATGTCCGCCTCGAGGGTTTGACCGTCGGCAAATTTTAAGCCTGCGACGTTGCCCGAGTCGTTAGTGTCAAAAATACATTCGGTGCTTTTGGCAACATGAACGCCAATGCCCATGTCTTCAATTTTGCGTTTCAGCATTTTGCCGCCCGCCTCGTCCACTTGCACGGGCATCAGGCGCGGGGCGAATTCGACGACGTGGGCGGTCAGTCCAAGGTTTTTTAGCGCACCTGCGGCTTCCAGTCCGAGCAGACCGCCACCGATGACCACGCCGACTTTGCTGTTGTGGCTGTAACTGCGAATTTTGTCCAAATCCTCGAGCGTGCGGTAAACAAAAACGCCGTTCAGGTCTTTGCCTGGAACGGGTGGTACGAACGGAAAAGAACCTGTCGCCAGCACCAGAATGTCGTAAGGAAAACGTTGATCGCCGACGTAAACGTTCTTGGTTTCGCGGTCAATGCTGCTGGCTTTTCCCCAGGCGACCTTGACACCCCAGGCTTCGTAATCCGCCTGTCGTCCAAGGCTTAAATCTGGCGCGGGCGTCTCGAAGTACGAACTGAGGTGAACGCGGTCATACGCCAGGTGTGCCTCCTCATTGATGATCGTAATGTCAAAATGCTGCCCCGAACCCATTAAGGACTCGAGGAACTTGTGTCCGACCATGCCGTTGCCGATCACAACGATTGCTTGATGAGCCATTTTGTATACCTCCTGTCACGCGTCAATCGTGACGTTGAGTTTATGTTAGAGAAATTTTTGCAAACTGTCAACCAAAATATGTACAAGTGTCACTTTATGGTGTACACCTTAAAGTCGAGATTTTATGATTCTTTAATGCTCGAGATTTCTAAAAATTTCTCGAGAATGCGGATTTTGAATGTTATTCAAGCATAATTTTGAGTTTTTTCTAACTCTCGAGTAATTTAAAATCGAAAATCGGTCAAATCCCCTGAACCTTGCATTTGCAATTTGTACATAAATTATTGAACACTATGTAAGTTTTTGCTTGACACTTTGCAATTGTTGTTTTAGATTGACGCTCGAGAAAGTTGTCTGTGCACCAAATCACAAAATTCTGATAAATACCGTTTCAGACAAGGAAAATCAACCATGACCTCGAATTTGCACACGCCAAAACCCAAACAAGGTCAAGTGTGAGTGCCGCTTTACTCGAGGTTTCTCCAGTGACGGCGCAACCTGCCCTAACCACCCGCACCACCTGCCCTTACTGTGCGGTGCAGTGCAGTTTTGACATTGCCGTCCAAACGGGCGCAGCCACCGCCATGAAACCTACCAAGGAATGCCCCGTGGCGGGCGGTTCGGTTTGCAAAAAAGGTTTGAACGCGCTCGAGTTGGTCAACCATCCAGAGCGCCTATTAACGCCGCTCGTGCGCAAAAACGGAAGCCTCGAGCCAGCAACTTGGGAAGAGGCTTTAACCAAAGTTGTAGACGGCATGAAATCGGTTCGGGCGGCACACGGCTCGAATGCTTACGGCGTGTTTGGCGGCGGCAGTCTCAGCAACGAACACGTTTACCTGCTATCAAAATTTGCTCGGGTTGCCATGCAGACCGCCAACATCGATTACAACGGACGTTTTTGCATGAGCAGCGCCGCAGGAGCGATGCGAGCCGTTTACGGCATGGATCGCGGCTTGCCGTTTCCGCTCGAGAAACTGACCCAAAAAGACTGCATTGTGCTGTGGGGCGCGAACCTTGCCGAAACCCTGCCGCCCGTTTCGCAGTTCATTCTAAAAGCCAGAAAAGCGGGTGCGCCAATCATTGTAATTGACCCGCGCCCAACCCGCACCTCGAGTCTGGCAACGCATTATTTGCCAGTTAAACCTGGCGGCGATTTGGCACTGGCGCTGGCAATGTTGCACGTGATTATTGACGAAGCCCGCGAACGTTGGGCGTTCCTCGAGAAGCGCACGGTGGGCTGGGAAAAAGTCATGAAGTCCGTAACGGATTGCACTCCAGAATGGGCGAGCGACAAGTGCGGATTAACTGCCAAAATGATTCGTGACACGGCGCGGCTGATGGCTCGAGCCGTCAGTGCGCCCGATGCAAAATTTGGCGGTCTGGTGATTCTCTCTGGGCGCGGTCCAGAGCAACAATCCAAGGGTGTGGACACGATCAAGGCAATCATCAACCTGGCACTCAGTTTGGGCGGCGTTTACGCGCCCCTGACAGGTCAAGGCAATGGTCAAGGCGGACGTGAGCACGGACAGAAAGCCGATCAGCTCCCAGGCTACAGAAGTATCCAAGACCCGCTCGCCAGGGGTTATTTTGCCGCGCACTGGGGCATTGACGAGGACGACCTGCCAGGCAAGGGTTTAAGCGCCCAAGAATTGCTCGAGGCTTGCGGAGGCAGCGTTAAAGGTTTGTTTGTGATTGGCTCAAATGTCGTGGTCAGCGCCCCCGATGCCAGCAAACTCGAGGAGCGCTTACAGAAACTCGAGCATCTGGTGGTCGTGGATTTCTTTTTATCCGAAACCGCCGCGCTTGCCGAAGTTGTGCTGCCAGGCTCAATGTGGCTTGAAACGGACGGCACAATGACCAACTTAGAGGGTCGCGTCTTGCGTCGCCGAAAAGTCCAGGACACCCCAGGCGAGGCGCGGGAAGACTGGAAAATCCTCTGTGAGATTGGCGCTAGGCTCGGGCATGGTGACAAATTTTTGTACCAAAATGTCGAAGAAATTTTCGATGATCTTGCCACTGCGACTCGAGGTGCGCCAGCCGATTACTCGGGTTTGACCTACCAGAAAATTGGTACACGCGGCGTTTTTTGGCCCTGCCCTCACCCGAATCATCCTGGCACACCAGAACCGTTTACCAAATTTTTTGCCCACCAAGACGGACGGGCACATTTGGCTGTCGTCAAATACCGTGAGGGCGCGGAAATGCCAAGCCTCGAGTATCCGCTTTTTTTAACCACTGGGCGCGATGTCAACCATTACCAGAGCGGCACGCAAACGCGGCGCAGCAGCTTAAACGCCAAAAGCCCGCATGCGCTGGCGCAAATGCACCCGAGCCTCGCGGCGCAACACAACCTTTCAAATGGTGCAGCCGTTCAGCTCGAGACAAGGCGCGGCGTGGGTGACTTTAAGGTTTTATTTGACGACAAAATGCGAGCCGATACCGTGTTCGTTTCGTTTCATTTTGCAGGCGCAGAAGCCATCAACCGTTTGACCTCAGCCGCGCTCGATCCCACCTCGAGAATGCCAGAATTTAAGGTTTGTGCCGTAAAAATCGCTGTTTCCTAAGGGATGGTTTCAAACCGTCCCACAACTTTGGAGGATTGTATGAACAAAAAAGCTTCGTCTCGAGTTTCCCGTCGTGATTTTTTGAAGATCGCGGCTGGAACGGCAGTAACTTTCGCCCTGCCCAACATTTGGATTCAGTCCAAAGCCGCCAATACGATCAAGCTTGGTTTTATTGCCCTGACCGATTCCGCCAGCATTATCATGGCAAAAGAATTGGGTTTGTTTAAAAAGTACGGCGTTGATGTCGAAGTCGTGAAGCAAGCCTCATGGGCTGCGCTGCGTGACGGTGTTTTGAACGGTGATATTCAAGGTGCTCACTGTTTGTTCGGAATGCCGTTTAGTGTTTACTCGGGCATTGGTGGACAAGCCGGCAAGGAAATGCCGATTGCCATGATTTTAAACAACAACGGTCAAGGCATTACGCTGGCAAATGCTCTTGGCAACGTCGGACGTGACCCCAGCAAACTCAAAGGGGCGCTCGAGAAACTCCTGGCGGACGGCAAAGACACAACGTTTGCCATGACCTTCCCTGGTGGCACGCACGACATGTGGTTGCGCAATTACCTTGACCATGCGGGCGTTGATGCCAGCGTGACGGGCAAACAACGCATCATCACGATTCCACCACCGCAGATGGTTGCCAATATGAAAGTTGGCAACATGATCGGCTATTCGGTGGGTGAACCTTGGAACGGCGTTGCGGTGCAGCAAAAAATTGGTTTTACCGCCATCACCAGCCAGGAAATCTGGAAGCATCACCCAGAAAAAGCGCTGGTTTTGAACAAAGCTTTCAGCGCCCAAAAAGATGAAGTCAAAGCCATTATGAAAGCTGTGCTCGAGGCATCCGCTTGGCTCGATGAAGTCGGCAATATTCGCAAAGCTGCCACCACGATTGGCGCGGCACAGTACATCAATGCCAGCCCTGACGTGATCGGTGCCAGGCTCGAGGGACGTTACGATTTTGGCAACGGGCTTGGGACAAAACAATTTCTTGATGACCGCATGGTGTTCTCGCGCGACGGCAAAGTTTCGATGCCGCGCTTAGCGCACGGTATTTGGTTCTTGGCGCAGTACGCCCGTTTTGGTTACAAACCATTCCCAGCGGATGCCAAAGCGATTGCCGACAAACTAATTATGCAAGACCTTTACCGCGAGGTTGCCAAAGAGCTTGGTTTAAACCTGCCAGCCGACGACATGAAACCGTGGACGATGACCTTGGACAAATCCAAATTTGATCCGAACAATCCAGCCGCGTACCTCAAAGAAGCCGCGAAATAAGGGGAGAATCATGAACCGAGGAATAGGTCGTTCAAACTCGAATCTCGAGACTCCAAAAACCCCAGTCGTACCTGCTTGGTTGCGCTCGAGCCTGACGACCTTGGCGTTTACGCTTGGTAGTTTAAGCTTGATTGTGGCGGTTTGGTTGATCGTGCGGGTATTTGTTGGCACTGATTTGCCCTCGCCGCAGGCAACCGTTGGTGTGTTCTGGGATTTGATTAAAAACCCATTTCATTACGGCGGACCAAATGATCAAGGTGTGGGATTGTTGTTGCTCTCGAGTTTGCAGCGCGTCGGTTTGGGTTGGTTTCTGGGGGCGGTTGTTGCCGTGCCACTCGGCATTTTGATGGGTTCAGTGCAATTTATTCACAGGCTTGTGAATCCGATTGTGCAAGTCTTGCGCCCCGTTTCGCCGCTCGCCTGGTATCCGCTGGCGCTTGTGGCAATCAAAAGTGCGCCCAACGCTCTGGTCTTCGTGATTTTCATTACCAGCTTGTGGCCCACCGTGATCAACACCTATTTTGGCGTGGCAGCCGTGCCGAAAGATTTTAAAAACGTTGCCAAAGTCTTTAATTTCTCCAGTGATCGTTACGTGCGCCGCGTGCTGCTACCATTTGCATTGCCGCACATTGTGACTGGCTTGCGTGTCAGCCTCGGCATTGCCTGGATGGTGATTGTTGCCGCCGAAATGCTGTCTGGCGCGAGCGGCATTGGATTCTTCGCTTGGGATTCTTACAACGCCTTAAGTTACGAAAAAGTCATCAGCGCCATTGCCCTGATTGGTTTGACGGGCTTGCTGTTCGACAAGGGTTTCGATTGGCTCTCGAGAAAAGTTTCTTACGGCGGATAAAGCACAAACTGGTAGGGTGCGCCGTGCGCACCGTTTTTTACGCGGTTATGATGCGCACAGCGCACGTTACGTCAATCGGAGGATACGATTTCATGACTTTAAAACTCGAGACGGCAAACACTGGCATTGAAATCAAAAATCTTTCCAAGCACTTTCCAGGTAAAAACGGCGGGTACACTGCGCTCGAGGCGGTTGATCTCGAGATTGCGGCGGGTGAATTTGTCAGTTTGATCGGACATTCGGGTTGTGGTAAAAGCACACTGCTTTCTATGATCGCCGGACTTGAGAAACCCAGCACGGGTTTTGTCAAGCTCGAGGGGCAGGAGATTAAAGGTCCAGGTCCTGACCGTGCGGTGGTGTTTCAAAATTATTCGTTGCTGCCGTGGTTAACCGTCGAGGAAAACGTGCTCGAGGCGGTAGAGGCATCGTGTCCCGAGATCGATAATTTGATGCAAGTTGGACGCAGCGAGGAGTATTTGAGGGCGGTTGGTTTGTGGCAGCACCGTCACAAGCGCCCGCACGAAATTTCTGGCGGCATGAAGCAGCGCGTGGCGATTGCCAGGGCGTTTGCGATTAATCCCAGGGTGATGCTGTTGGACGAACCGTTTGGGGCGCTCGATGCCTTAACCCGTGGCGGTTTGCAGGAGCAGTTGAACAAAATGTTGTACGGCGAGTCCAACGCCGAGACTGTGGTGATGGTGACGCACGATATTGACGAGGCAATGTATTTGTCTGACCGTATCGTGATTATGACCAATGGTCCTAAAGCCAGGATTTTTGATGTCATTGATGTTCCATTTGAACGCCCGCGCAACCGTACCGAGATGACCAAAACGCTCGAATATACTGCTTTGCGTGAACGTCTGGTCAGGATTTTGACGGTGGATTTGGCGGTCAAAGAGGCGGCTTAAGAGGCTGGGGGTTGAAGTTGGACACGCTCGAGTCTCGCGGATTCGAGCGTGATCTTTTGTGCCGCTCGAGCATATCTGCAAATACCTAACCAAAGTCGAGCACCAGCCGCTTGTGATGATCAAATCTTGTCGTTTTGCAATCTCGAGGTGCGAAGCTGAAGTAATGTTTACACGCAGTACAATTTAAGAATGTGTAGAAATTGTGAATGCCCTTAAAACCCTGCCAAATGCAGATTGCAGAAAAATACTGAAAAAACTTGTCTTTTTAAAATGAGTGAGCTTCAACTCTCTTGGTGTTGTTTCTCATGAAGATTAGGAAACATGACTTTAGAAACTCTATTCTCAAAAGGAGGTTGTTGCCCTCGTGTAATAACTGCACGTTGGTCATGTCTTTATCAATTTTGAACACATCTCGAGCCGTTCGTCGAAAACTGCCATTCAGATGCTTCACGAACCTCGAGAAAACCATCTCGGTGACCATTTGAAGTCGATTTTCACCTTGCCCAACAAGCTTTTGAGGTGATCGTTGCTCAAGCCGTGGTCACGCTGTGATTGTTGATGGTTGACACTGAACCGTCAACTGAAGAGGTAATCCAATGAAACGATTGCTGCCCTTGTTTATTCTTACGCTCGCCCTGGGGTTTATAAGCTGTAACAACAGCCCAAGCGCCACAACCGATCCTCAAGTCGCAACGCCTACAGCCCCGCCTCAACAAGATGAAAACCTGATGGAACGTTCCTCTGATGGTCAACAATTGCCCCGCTTTGAAGCGGCTGAAACTTGTCCATTCCGACTTCCAAGCAATCTGAATGCCACAAACACGCGTTGTGGTTATGTGGTGGTTCGTGAAAGTCGCTATCCACGCAGTTCCAAAACCATTAAGGTGGCGGTTTTGCTTGTTAAGAATTTGGCTGGTATCGAAAATTCTGCTGCCAATATTTACTTGCAGGGTGGTCCTGGTGGCACAGTCCAGGGAGCTATTCTTGGTTTGCAAGGTCAGAACCTTAAAACATTTGCGGGTCAAAACGATTTGATTATTTTTGACCAACGTGGCGTTGGCAATTCACAACCCCGTTTGGAATGCCCAAGCACCCAAGGCGCTCAAGCCCGTCTGCAATCGGCACTTTCATTTTCGGCAACACCAAAAAGTTCCGATCCAATCTTGGATGAAATTGTCAATCAAGGCGTGGCAGAAAACCTTAAATGCCGCGATGCCTTAGTTGCCAAAGGCTATCAATTAAAAGCCTTCAATACCCGTGAGAGCGCAGGCGATGTCAACGATATCCGCAAAGCCTTGGGTTACAAGAAGCTCAACGTTTGGGGCGCATCTTACGGCACTTACTTGGCACAGATTGTCATGCGCGATTACCGCCGTGTGGTTCGTGCCGTCAATCTCGAGGCGATCATTGATCCCAGCCAGGACTGGTCGGCTCGAGCACCCTTGGCGTTTGATCGCAGCCGAATTGAAATTTTTAAGGCTTGTGCCGCAGATGCCAGTTGTAACGCGACCTATCCAAATCTGTCACAGACTTTTGATGATCTGATCGTGGAACTCAACACCAAGCAACCCGAGATTCAAATTCCAGTATCAGCCACCGAATTTATAACCGCTCGAGTGACTGGTGACTTGTTCTTTAGGGTACTGAACCAATTGTTGTACAGCCCCTCTTTCTTGCCGTTTGTGCCCATTTACGTCAGTGTCACCAAAGCGGGCAATTACAGAGCCTTTGCCAACATTCTTTCGGAATTGTTTGTGGGTGGTGATGGCAGCAACTCGGATGGAATGTACCTGTCGGTGGTCTGTAGTGATACCGCACAATTCACCAGCGAATTTCAGATCAATCGCTTCCTTGATCGCGTAACACCAGCCTACCGTCGTCTGTTGGGCGCAAGTCCGTTGGCAATTCAAAAAACCTGCCGCCAATGGGGTGTTCCCGCCGATTTCTTCGCCCAGTTCCCAGTGATTAGTGATATTCCTACGCTTTTACAGGTTGGTTACTTTGATCCAATCACACCACCAAGTTATGCCGAAGCTGTGGATTCTAGGTTGTTCAATAAAGAATTTGTCTTTTATCCAGCAGGTGCACACGGCGCTTCAGCTTATCCATCCGCCGAACCTGGCGACGAAGGTGAATGTGCCCAAGGCATTTTGGCGGCATTCTTCGAGAATCCGACAGCCGAAATCAACACATCTTGTGCCGATAAGCCGATTTCGTTCTTTGTGAACACCACTCGAGCACGCAGCGCCGATCCTTTCCCAATGCCAAAGATCGAACCCGCGCAAATGTTCCCCCGTTTCTAAATTGCCTTGAACAACTTTTTACCCTGCGACGCAATTCGCAGGGTTATTTTTTTGAGGGTGGTAAGCACAGCAAGCGCTTGAAAATAAAAGGTTGAGGGTTCTTCTCAGCGTTTTTTATGGTGCTGCTCGAGATAAATAGTCTTTAATTTCTCATTCGTGCGGTCTTGTATTCCAGCAAACGAAACTTTGCCAGAACAAAGGTATAAGCTATACAAAAGTTGTAAGTTTATAAGTTTTGTAAACTATATTATTTTTAAGAGGGATACTATGCTCGAGGTTCATCACAACACACGAATGCCTACAGTCACACGCTGTTGTCCTTGTTGTTGACCTCCGGCGATTTTAGGTTTCACAAAAATTAAGCGCATAACCACTACGATCAGAGGACTTCAGCGTTCTCCTGCTCTGAAAGGAATTTTGATGTGTCCCCAATGTCGAATGCCTAAGCAACGTCCGAATTCAACCCGCAAACAACTTTTTCTTGAGGTAAACGTATGAGTGGAGCAGTTATCTGGTTTACAGGATTATCGGGCGCAGGCAAAACAACCATCGTTAAAGCACTCGAACCAGTGCTTTTAGAGGCTGGGCATAAAGTCCAAATTCTTGACGGTGATGCTGTGCGCGAAACGCTTTCTAAAGGCTTGGGATTCTCGAGAGAAGACCGCGACACGAACATCCGCCGTATTGGATTTGTCGCAAATCTACTGGCAAAACACGGTGTTGTGACCCTGGTCAGCGCCATCAGCCCGTACCGTGACACCCGCCGCGAAGTCCTTGATCAAGCCGATAAAAGTTTAGAAATTTTTGTTGACGCGCCCTTAGAGACCGTCTCGAGCCGCGATGTCAAAGGCTTGTACAAAAAAGCCCTGGCAGGTGAGATTCAGCACTTCACTGGCGTAAGCGACCCTTACGAAGCCCCAGAAAATCCAGAACTTCACCTTCACACCGACCTTGAAAGCCTCGAGCAAAGCCTAGATCGTGTACTCGAAAAGCTTAGTAGCCTCGGAATTCGAGTCCCAGTCAGCGCATGAGCTACGTCCTAGAGCCACCAAAAACCAGTCCGCTCGAGTTTATTGCTTGGGCGATCAAAACTTACCCCGATGTCGTCATGCCAAGCGCGTTCAATCTGAATGGGATTGTTTTGATTGATTTCGCTGCCAAAGCTGGTTACACGGGAAAAGTGATTTTTGTGGACACCGATTATCATTTCATCGAGACACTCGAGACTCGAGATGCCCTGATCGCCAGATACCTGCAACTCGAGTTTGTGACCTTGCACGCCGGCTTACCGCTCGACGATTTGTATTTGACCGACACCGATGCCTGCTGTGCCGCACGCAAAGTCGCGCCCTTGCAAAATTACCTTGCCCAAATCAACCCCAGCGCCGTTCTGAACGCCCGCAGCCGCGACCAAGCCAGCACCCGCGCCGACATTCCATTGATCGAAAACGGCGGTGCTCGAGTCAAACTTAACCCACTTGCCAACTGGACTCGATCCGATCTCGAGAAATACGCCTTCGAGCACGAACTTCCCGTCAACCCACTGTACTTTGATGGTTTTTTAAGCATCGGTTGTGCCCCATGCACCCGCGCCGTGCGCCCAGGCGAAGACGCTCGAGCGGGACGATGGGCGGGACAAGGTAAAACCGAATGCGGTTTGTGGGTAGGTCAAAACGCGATTTAGTGTATAACCAACAAAAAACCAATTTTGCAGCCACACCACAAAAAAATATAACTCCCTTCTCTCCTAGGAGAGAAGGGTTGGGGATGAGAGGGAAGCAACCATTCAATCCCAACCAAAAAGGAAACCCATGACCTTGACCTTAGAACCCACAAACCTCGAGAACAGCCTCATCACGCCGCTCGGCGGCAAACTCATCAACCGCGTTCAAAACCTTGACCCCAAAGATTTTGCGCACCTCCCAACCCTCGAGTTGTCTGACAGTAATTACGCCGATCTCGAGTTGATTGCGACGGGCGTGTACTCGCCGCTGACGGGTTTTGCGGGTTCTAAAGACCATGCCAGCATCGTTGAGAATTTGCGCTTGGCGAACGGGTTACCGTGGAGCATTCCGATCACCTTGGGTGTCTCGAGCGAGGCGGCAAAGAATTTTACGGGCAAGGTTTTGTTGTCGTACCGCAATACGCCCGTTGGTTTGCTCGAGGTGAGTGAGCAGTACACGCCCGACAAGCAAAAAGAGGCGTTGGAGGTGTACCGCACCAGCGACGAGAAGCATCCTGGCGTGGCTGCGTTGCTCGAGCAGGGACAGGTGAACTTGGCGGGTGACGTGACCTTGTTCGAGGTTTCACGTGGTGATTACCCCGAGCATCATTACACCCCGCTCGAGACCCGGGCGCAATTTGCCAAAAAAGACTGGAAGACCGTGGTGGCTTTTCAAACCCGCAACCCGATTCACCGTGCGCACGAGTATTTGCACAAGGTCGCGCTCGAGACGATTGACGGATTGTTCTTAAATCCGCTGGTCGGCAGCACCAAATCCGACGATGTTCCCGCCGCCACCCGAGTCAAAGCCTATGAAGTCTTGCTCGAGAATTACTACCCAGCCTCACGCGTTTTGTTTGGCGTTTATCCCGCCGCGATGCGTTACGCCGGACCTCGAGAAGCAATTTTGCACGCGATCAGTCGTCGCAATTACGGTTGCACCCACTTTATTGTCGGACGCGACCACGCTGGCGTTGGCACGTATTACGGCACATACGACGCGCAAGAAATTTTTAACACCTACAGCAAAGAAGAACTCGGCATCGAAATTATCAAATTCGAGCACACGTTTTACTGCCGCACTTGCGGTTCGCTCGTCTCGAGCCGCACCTGCCCGCACGACAGCAGTCATCATCTGGTTTTGTCAGGCACAAAAGTCCGCGAGAAACTGACCGCAGGCGAGGAACTGCCCGTCGAATTCACCCGCAAAGAAGTGGCTGAAGTCTTACGTGCCGCGTATCTCGAGGCACGGACATGATCGAGCCGCCCGTTCTGGTGGCGCTTGGCGCGGTCACAGGTTTTTTGATCGGTACGACAGGACTTGGTGGCGGCAGTTTGCTGACCCCAGCCCTGTTGCTGCTCGGACTGCCAACACCTGTTTTGATCGGCACGGATTTGATTGCCGCCAGCGTGACCAAAATGGGCGCGTCATGGCGGCATCATTTAAGCGGCACGATTGATTGGAAAACGGTTGCACTGCTGGCAATTGGCAGCCTTCCCGCAGGTTATGCCACCAGTTTAATGCACCTCAAAGTCACGTTCTTGCTACGTTTGCTGGCGGTGGCATTGATCTTTACGGGCATTGCCATTTTATGGCGTTGGAAGTACCCGCCCAAAGTGGTCAAAGCCATTCCAATTCCGTTGCCACTGGTTGGTGCAGCCGTTGGTGCTATCGTTGGTTTAACCAGCATTGGCAGCGGCGCAATGCTCGCGCTGGCACTGACGTTTATCATGCCGCATCTCAAAGTCTCGAGGCTCGCAGGCACAGACGTTGCCCACGGCGTTTTGTTGTCTTTGGTGGCTGCCGCAGGTCATGCGCAGCGTTCAGCAGTTGATTTTGGCACTGTTGGTTGGTTGCTGCTCGGGGCACTTCCCAGCACTTGGCTTGCCAGCGGTTATGCGCCTAAACTCTCAGAGAACATTGCCCGTCCACTTCTTGGTACAGTGCTGTCAATTATTGGAACAGTATTGATCCTCAGGTCGGTGCTGAGCAGCTAGCAACGGGATTAAAACCCGTTTTCTCGAGAGGACCCTGAAATGGCAAAGACAAACCACGTGGAGGAAATCAAGGCGGTCAAGCCGCCCTATCAAGTGCTGGCAGATATTTACAATTATGCCAAAACAGGTTTCTCGAGCATTGCCCCAGACGATCTGGATTTGTTCAAATGGTACGGTTTGTACCCGCAACGCCCACAAGAAGACGGTTTTTTCATGCTGCGCATCAAGATCACGGCTGGCGCGTACAACAGCGAAATCATGCGCGTGGTGGTCGGTATTGCCAACGATTTTGGTCGCGGTGTGCTGGACATTACCGACAGGCAATGTTTCCAATTTCACTGGTTAAAAATTGAAGATGTCCCCGAAATTTTTGCCAGACTCGAGAAAGTCGGCTTGCATTCGGTTGGCGCGTGCGGTGACACCGTTCGCAACGTGATTGCCTGCCCGCTCGAGGGACTGGATGGACGACAAATTCTGGACACCCGAGAATTGTCTCAAACGCTGTCCAATCATTTTTCTGGCAATGTCGAGTTCGGTGATCTGCCGCGCAAATTCAAGATTTCCGTGACCGCTTGCCCCGAACAATGCGCCTGTCATCACATCAACGACATTGGCTTCATCGCGCATCAACACTCCGATGGGCGTATCGGTTTTGATGTCTGGGTCGGTGGCGGTCTGGGCGCAATCCCGCACCTCGCCAAACGCCTTGGCGTGTTTGTAGTGCCTGAAGACGTGCTCGAGGTTTCACGCGCCATCACAGCCGCCTACCGCGATCATGGTTATCGGGTCAGCCGCAAGAAAGCCCGCTTGAAGTTTTTGCTTGCCGATTGGGGAGCTGAAAAATTCCGTGATGTCGTCGAGCGCGAATACTTGGGTCGCAAATTTGAGGACGGTCTCGAAGCCCCTCGAGCACCCAGCAACGCCAGCGATCACCTTGGAGTCATTCCTCAAAACAACGGGCAGTTCGCCATTGGGCTTGCCACCACCGTCGGACGCATCACCACAGCCCACGCCCTCGAGCTTGCCCGAATTGCTGAAACTTACGGTTCGGGCGATTTGCGCAACACCCCACGCCAAAACGTGATCGTGGTGAATGTTCCACAGGAAAAACTCGAGGCTGCCATTACCGAACTCGAGCAGATTGGTTTGTATGCCAACAATTTTTTTCGTGGCAGTACCATCGCCTGCACCGGCATCGAATTTTGCAGGTTGGCGCTGACCGAAACCAAAGCCAAAACCACGCATTTGGTCGAGTATCTCGAGGCAAAATTTGGCAACACTTTTCCACACGCTTTCAGCATCAACTTAACGGGTTGCTCGAACGCCTGTGCGCGTTATCAAGTGGCTGATCTGGGCTTTATGGGCGCGAACCGCACTGACGCGAACGGCGGGCAAGAAGAGGTTTATCAAGTTCATCTCTCGGGTGGTTTGGATGCTGAGGCACGCCTTGGGGACAAACTGAAAAGTGTGATTCCAGCAGCGCAACTCGAGGAATACTCCGAAAAAGTGATTACAGGTTTTCTGGCGCACCGTGTCGGTTCTGAAAGCTGGCGTGAGTACACTGGGCGTATCGGCTCGAGCGCGTTTGAACCTTCAACTGTGCTCGAGCTTGCCCACGCCGCAGATTGAAAAATTATCATATTCTCGTAGGGGATGGTCTTAGACCATCCCCGCCCGTATTTTTGGAGAAAACCATGTCTTATTACCCTGTCATGCTGAACCTCAAAAATCGCAAGGTCTTGTTCGTCGGTGGCGGTTGGGAAACCGAGCATAAAGTGCGCGGTTTACTCGAGGCTGGCGCAAACCTGACCCTGCTTTCACCGTACCAACACCCAGAACTCGATGCGCTCGAGGAAGACGGCAAAATCACTTGGTTACGGCGCGGTTTCGAGGCGGGTGATCTGGCGGGTGTTTGGTTGGTCATGTCGCACACCAAAGACAAAGCCGATAATGTCGCCATTTATGCCGAATCTGAGGCTCGAGGCGTCTTGTGCAACAGCGTGGACGACCCTGAGCGTTGTTCGTTGATTCTGCCCAGCGTGGTGCGCCGTGGCGATCTGATTATTGGCATTTCGACCAGTGGCACAGCGCCAGCTTTGGGTGTGCGCATCAAACAAAAACTCAACCTCGAGTACGGCGAGGAATACAGCGAATTTCTGGCAATTTTGCGTTCGATGCGCTCGAGCATCACAGCAGGGTTTGCTAGTTTTGATCTTCGCAAAAAACTTTGGTACGACCTGATGGATTCCCCAGCTCTGCAACTGGTGAAAGATGGTCAACCCGAGGCGGCTCGATTAGAGATCAAACGTGGTGTGCTGGCACAACGCGAAGCCTGCCAAAAAGCGCCGTGCAAAGGCTGTACACCCGAAAATTGCGCGGTCTTTTCTGGACTCGAGATGAACCTGTGAGCGCTGGCAAAGTTTTTATTGTTGGCGCTGGACCTGGCGACCCAGAATTACTGACCATCAAGGCATTACGTGCCCTCGAGAATGCCAACGTGGTGCTCTATGACCGTTTGGTTGGGGCAGCGATTCTCGAGTTGATCCCCAGCACTGCCGAACGCGTTTACGTTGGTAAAAATCACGGCGAGCAAGACAGTGTGCAAACCGAAATCATGGTGCTGCTCGAGCGTTACGCCCTGGCTGGCAAGAATGTGGTGCGCTTAAAAGGCGGCGACCCGTTCGTGTTTGGTCGCGGCGCGGAAGAATGGGCGCATCTTACCGCGCTCGGTGTGACGGTGCAGATCGTTCCTGGCATCAGCTCGAGCCTTGCCGTACCCGCCTTGGCAGGAATACCGTTAACGTATCGCAACCTCGCTCGAGGCTTCGCGGTGGTGACAGGGCATCACTCCGAAGAATCTGCCCCAGAGTGGCGACATTACGCCCACGTGGAAACCTTGGTGGTCTTGATGGGCGTGGGCGAACGTGCCCATATCGCGCAAAACTTGATTGCCCTCGGACGGGATAAACTCGAGCCTTGCGCCTTCATTGAACGCGGCAGCACCCCAAGGGAGCGCGTGGTGATCTCGAGCCTGGATGCGGTGGCAAACGGTGAAACCAGTGTTGAAGCCCCCGCCGTATGGGTAATTGGGCATGTGGTGGGCGTGCGCGAACAGTTGATAGGGGATGGTCTGGGACCATCCCCTACAGCTTAAATCACCATTGAAACGTATTTCACATACAAATATTCTTCAATGCCAAAATGCCCACCCTCACGACCAAAACCGCTTTGCTTAATGCCACCAAATGGCGCTTGGGCGGTGCTTGGGATTGGATCGTTCAGTCCAATAATCCCATACTCGAGTTTTTCTGAAACCCGCATGGCTCGAGATAAATCCTTAGTCCAGAGGTAAGCTGCCAGACCAAATGGGGTGTTGTTGGCGGCGTGTAAAACCTCGCTTTCGGTGTCAAAGACAATCACGGGTGCGATGGGTCCAAAAGTTTCTTCGCGCATCACCAGCATGTCTTCGGTTACGCCAGCAAGCACAGTTGGTTGGAAGTACAACCCCTCGAGTGCTGCGCCGCCAGTCACAGCAGTTGCACCGTGTGATAGGGCATCCGCAACGTGCGCCTTGACTTTCGCCAGTCCTTGCGCGTCCACGAGTGGTCCAATTTGAGTGCTGGCGTCGAGCGAATCACCAACTTTTAAACTCGAGACTGCACTAGCAAGTTTTGCGGTGAACGTCTCGAGAATGCCGCGTTGGACGTAAACACGGTTGGTGCAAACGCAGGTTTGTCCCGCGTTACGGAATTTGCAGGCGATCACATCTTTGACGGCTTGTTCAATATCCGCATCATCGAAGACAATAAACGGCGCATGACCGCCGAGTTCCATCGAAACGCGTTTTAAAGTGTCCGCACTTTGCTTGGTCAGAATCCGACCCACTTCAGTCGAACCCGTGAACGTGATCTTGCGGATTCTCGAGTCTTCCATAAAGACTTTTGACACCGCGATTGGATCGGCGCAAGGCAGCACCTGGAAGACCCCCGCAGCCCCGCCAGCCTCGAGCCAGAGTTCCGCAAGCTTTAAGGCGGTTAACGGGCTTTGCTCGGCGGGTTTGAGCACGAAGGTACAACCCGCCGCGAGTGCAGGGGCAACTTTGCGGGTCAGCATTGCCGCCGGAAAATTCCAGGGCGTGACCGCATACACAGGACCAACGGGGTGCTTACTCGCAAACAAGCGCTTATGCCCAAACTGACTTGGAATGATCTCGCCGTACACGCGTTTGGCTTCCTCGGCGTACCACTCGATAAAACTGGCGGCGTAACGTACCTCGCCCAGCGCCTCGGAAACAGGTTTGCCCATCTCGAGCGCAATCAAACGTGCAATTTCTTGCTCATCACGAATCATCAGCGCGAACCATTTCTTCATCAGCGCAGACCGCTCATACGCCGTGGTGTTGCGCCAAGTTTCAAAGGCGCTGACGGTTGCCTCGAGCGCGTCTCGAGCCTCAAGAACTCCACAATCTGCAACATGCGCGATGACTTGCCCCATGGATGGACTGGTGAGTGGATACGTGCTGGCTGCATTGACCCAACCTGATCCAATGAGTGCTTTGGTCTGCCCTTGAAACTCGAGTGTGGCTGTCATGATGTTGCTCCTCCAAGGAATTTCTAGTTTCTCGAGCTTACCTGAATTCAACCCTAAAATGCTTTCGATTTCTCGAGATATAAGTTTTTACTACGCCAAGGCGAGTGGTAAACAACTCGGTCCAATCGGTTCAAAACTTTTGTACGTCAGCACAAACTCGCGGTGTCCCAAACTTTCAGAAGCCGTCTTTTCACCTTCCGCAGTCAAACGAATCCGTTCCACAATCTCGAGTCCAACCTCATCAATCGTGCCCTGCCCCTCGAGAATCCTGCCCGCATTCACGTCCATGTCGTCACTCATGCGGCGATACGTTTCTGGATTGCCACAAATTTTAATGACGGGGCTTATGGCGCTGCCGACCACGCTGCCGCGCCCTGTGGTGAACAGAATCACGTGCGAACCGCAGGCAATAAGTTCGCCAATTTCGGCGGTGTCGTTGATGTTCGGAAAGCCAAACCGCACCTCGCCGTCTGGAATCACATCCAGCAAATACAAGCCAGGGTTGGGCGGCGCGTTCCCAGGTTTGATGATGCCGTGCAATGCCCCGTGACCCGCCTTGGCATATGCCCCCAAACTCTTTTCCTCGAGCGTCGTCAGTCCGCCCTCGGCGTTGCCCACGGCAAAACTGCCATGCCCGAGAATGTTGTAATAATTCGCGGTTTTTTCCATGCACGCCAAAATTTCCTGCCCAAGCTCGGGCGTGATCGCACGGCGCACCATGTCTTGCTCGCAGCCGATCAACTCACCGGTTTCTTCAAAAATTGTGGTCGCGCCCAGATTGACCAGACGGTCAAAGGCATTGCCCACCGCAGGATTGGCGCTGATACCGCTCGTGCCGTCCGAACCACCGCAGACCGTGCCGACAATCAATTCGTGCATTCCCATCTGGGCGCGTGGTACTCGCTCGAGATCAACCAACGTGCTGCGAATCCATTCGCGTCCAGCCTCGAAGGTTTTGCGCGTGCCACCCGTTTGCTGAATCACCAAGACTTCCACAGGACGCCCGCTCGAGCGTACCGTTTGCGCCAGTTGATTGCGGTTAAAACTCTCGCAACCCAAACTGACCAACAAGACCGCGCCAACGTTCGGGTGCGTGCAAAGTGATTCCATCATCTCGAGCGCGTAGGTGTTCGGGTAGCAACCACTAAAACCGATCACGTGAACATCGTTGTCTTCAAACGGCGCGGCGATTTGCTTGGCGACATGATGGGCACACTCGACCAAATACACCACCGCAATCACATTGCGAATGCCTTTGCGACCATCACTGCGTAAGTAAGCTTGCATTAGTGTCCTCCCTCTCCTGGACGACCAAAACTGGGAATGTAATCGCTTTGCAAATTGTGCGTGTGCACATGCTCACCCGCCGAAATCGTGGTCGTGGTTGACCCAATCGGCATTCCAAACTTCACGATTTTCTCGCCTGCGTTTAGCGCTCGAGCCGCGATCTTGTGCCCAAACGGAATGGTTTTCTTAGCTTTGACTTTCACACCCTCAATCTCGAATTCTTGACCCTCGAGAATGGCTTTCACCACCACAAGCACATTGTCGTTCACGGAAAGCCGCAGAAAATACTGCTCTGAATGTTGCATGGTTTATGTTACTCCCTCGAGCCAGCCAGGTTCGAGAGAGACGAGCGCAATGTTTTCTCCACCCGCTCGAGTTTCCAATTTCTTTGACTCGAGCAGCGCCATTTTTGCACCCAACCACGGTGTCCAGTAGGTTCGCATCGTTTCAACCACAAGCGCTGTTGAAATCGAAGTCAATATTTCTCGAGGGCAAAACAATAAATCCATGTTCGTGACCGCGCCACTGTTTTCACCGCCCACGGGTTGTTCGTACCGCACGTCCACCCGCTTAAAACCGAGGCTAGCGAAAGCTTTTAAACGCATTCTGGGATCGCTACCAACGCTGTGTTCCAACTCGAGTTCGGACGTTGAAAGACGATCTGGATTGACGACATCAATAAACAAACCCTTGACTTCGCCGCCAGCAAGTTCGTCTAGCACGTCAAACCGTGCCTGATGCAATTTTCGCGCCAAACCCTGCCCCCTAAAATCTTGATCCACCGCCAAATAACTCGAGAAACCAACATTGGTTTTGCGTAAAAAATGAAACAACGTTCCCGCCACCACACGCCCTGAATTCTCGAGCACCAACAAAATATTTTGCCGATCATGATTACTCCACTCGAGCATCTGCCCGATGATGGAAGCTGGAATCAGCATGTCAGGCTCGAAGTACGTGCGTTCTTGCAATTGCCCAAAACTGGCGATGGCAGGGTCATTGGCGGCGGTAATACGGCGCAACAGGGGCATAAAATCAGTCTAACGTTACTCGAGCGATTTGACCGCGTGACAATAGCGCCGCACGACCTCAAATCCAGCCTTCTGATAAAACCCTTGTACGCCCGTCCAATCAATGCCCATGCGCGTTCCACCTCGGGCTTTCAATTTGTGCATGGCGGCAACCAGCAGCGCAAAACCCAAACCCTGCCCGCGCAAAGCACTCGAGACGCCCATCGGTCCAAGTCCGCAATCTTCGGTCAGCCACAAACTCGAGGGCAAGATAATAGGATCGGAACGCAAGCCGATGAGCGCAAAACCCATCACACGCCCGTCAACCTCGAGCGCCAAATGCTGATGCTCGGCTTGCTGCAAGACAAAGTTCGTGTCGTGCACCCAACGCCCAGGAAATTCACGGCGGACAAACTCGAGCACAGAATCAATATCGGCTTGCACGATTCGCGCATTTTCGGGCAACTCGAGTTTTGGAAGTTCATCCAATTCTCGCGCCAAATCGTTGCTGATACCATTTGAGATTTCAAAACCGCGCCGCTCAAAAAACCCGAGCAAAGCATTTTCTGGCGTGCGAATCTCGAGCGTGATTGGCAAGTGTTCATCGAGCGGAATACCTGGAAAGAAATGATGGGCTTCAGTGCCAATGACAACCCGCGTTGCACCTCGGGCTTTCAAGGTTTTTTCCGCCCAAGATAGTAGCCTCGAGCCGATGCTTTGACGTTGAAAATCTGGATGCACCGCGAGAAGCCGCAGATGCCCAGTTGTGTCGTTTAATCGGTACGGTTTGGCAGGATTGGCAATGCAAACAAAACCCGCCAGCACACCATCCAGAAACTCGAGGTGCGTGTCATCAGGATTTAAAAACCGCGACCCGAGCGCTGCCAAATCCAGTTTGAAACGCGGGTCGGTCATGGCGGTATTCCAAAGCGCGAGCATGGGTTGAAAGTCGGTCATTACTCGAGATTCTACAAAAAATAGGGAATCATCAGATCAAATCTGTAGAGCCAGACTGAATCTCGAATTTTTGAACACTTCAAGCTCAAAGCTCAGTAATGAACCGTACTGCGCCTGGATACCACGCATCAATCAAACGCTCGAGATTTCGTCCAAGCAACTGCTCATCAAGCACAATCACGCGGCTTGTAACTTTGGCAGATGACTTAAAAATTCTCGAGCCATGATCTCACTGGCTTCAAGCACCGCCTCGTGGCTGACACGACCTGCATAGCCTTGCACGACTGCTTCAAGCGTTTCACCCGCCGCAAGACGTGCCAAAGCCCCCGTAATTTCGATGCGGGTATGCTTAAAAGTTGGTCTGCCGCCACATACGCCCAAAGCACGCACAACGTACTCACCCATTGGGTAATACGAATATGGTTCACCGCCAAAGGTTTCTATCACCAGATCAGACATGAGATTATGGTAGCGCGAAAGCCCGAACAGCACAAGCTCAAGTGTAAAATCTCGAGCATATTGGAGTTGAGTTATTGCTCGAGATTCT
Organism: Deinococcales bacterium; assembly: GCA_043775825.1. Lineage (GTDB taxonomy): Bacteria > Deinococcota > Deinococci > Deinococcales > JAAFIG01 > JANXTZ01. Next base: position 40,863 of record JAYVRX010000047.1, on the reverse strand, counting down.
ACAAAAAATAGGGCATGATAAACTCGAGCATCAAAGACCATAGGTGGCTTTTATGTTTGTTCATCAAATCGAATTTTTGCTTCCCAAAAAACCTTCAGAAGAACTTTCTGACATGGTATTTGCGTACTTATGCTCGTTACGAATGAACGGTCAAGTTGCGGGGCGTGAATGGTCTTTGTACTTTAATAACAACCGTTACATTTCTGTGGTCATGACCCCAGAGCGCGATTCGCTAAAATCAAAATGGAATGGTTTTTACGTTAAGCAATCCCTCGAGAAACTACACGAGAACAAGATTGTTACCTCGAGCCAGATGCTTGCCGAAGACACGCAAAGCTTAAAACCATGTCGTTGTAAAAACTCGAGTGCTTACGTATTGCACACTGATTACCTCACTTTAGAATCGCCCGTGCATTGCTTGGATTGTTTTCAACCCATACCGCTTTACAAACTGCCGAAAATGCCAAGCAAGGAATACTACGAACTGATTTCTTGGGCATCGGATTACAAATCTTGTGATTCGTTGCAAATGAACTGCCAAAACCTAGAACGCGCCGCAACACGCCAAATTTCGGATGTGAACAGCAGCCTTTCAAAAGCTGGTAGGGCGCACTGTAAAACGCTCGAGACTTTAACAGGAAAACCATTTTACTATCACCTATACCGCTCGTATAACGGAAAATTAGCGCTCGAGAAAAAACGGGTTTGCCCTTCGTGTGGCGGACAATGGTATCTCGAGAAACCGTTGCATCGGTTTTTTGATTTTAAGTGCGATAAGTGTTTGTTGTTGTCGAATCTTGGTGTGTAAAATCCAAGCAAATCACACCCGAGTTTTTGCGTAGCTTTTCAAAGCAAATATCATCTAAACGGAAAGATGAAAGGGGATTTATGAGCATTCGCAACCGAATAGATGATGCGTTATTTTTATGGAGTAATGACCGTTTTGAAGGAGCATTTCTTTCAGCACTGGTTGCTGTTGCTGGAACTTCAAAGCTGCTCTTCCCGAAGAAAGGCGATAAAGATGCTTTTGAAGATTTTCTCCAACAAGGTATTTTTCAACGTGTCAGCGTCGAGTATCTTGATGGAATTCATCCTGCTTATCATATTTTCTATAAATGGTTTCGGTGTGAGCTTGTTCACGAGGGTGGTTTACCAAATGATATTAAATTTATGCCTGACAGTACCTTGGGTTCTGTAGGCATTAGAGCAGGTGGTGCTCCTGAAAAAATTTTAAAGATTTCTTACGGCTGGTTTCATGAACTTATTCGTGTAGTAGTTAATGCACCAATAAATAAAAACGATTTTCACGACCAAAAATATCAAGAATATCAGAGGTAAACATTTAACCCAACTTCACAGGTGCAACTCCCGAAGCTCGAGCTTTGCCACGTCTCCAGCGGCTTAGGCTTGCTTGGGCACATTTTACACACAAATTATTTACACACGGTTTCCACTCGAGCGCAACGTATAGTTTGCAAGATTGACTTTCACAGTGGGATGTACCCCATTCAAAGGAGCAACAATGCGAAACATTTACCGCCGAGGATTCAAACGGCTCACTTTGATTTTTACGGGGCTTATTGCGCTGGCTGGCTGCAATCAAAACACTTCTATTTTGCCTGTTCCAATCACACCCGTTGGCGCCGGCACAAACTGGTCTGACCCTGCCACCTGGGGTGGCAAAATCCCAGACATCAACTCGAGCGTCACCATTCCGCAGGGCAAAACCGTTGTCTTGGACATGAATGTGGATGTGCGAAACATTACGGTTTACGGGGCATTAACGGTAATGAACAAAGACCTCGAGTTGTCTGCGGGTCATATCATGGTGCATGGACCTGGGGTGTTTCAGGTCAGTCAGAACGGTGGGGCGTTCACCAAGCGCCTAACGATCACGCTCAAGGGTGCTGATGCCTCCGAGAACATCATGGGCATGGGAACAAAATTTCTGGGCGCGATGATGGGCGGCAAGCTCGAGATCATTGGCGAGAACCGCGTGTCATGGTCACAACTCGGCGTCAGTGCGGCGCAGGGTGCAAGTACAATCACGTTAAAAGAAAATGTGGACTGGCGGGTTGGTGAAAAAATTGTCCTGACCTCGAGCAGTATGAATCCAGAAGAGGCTGAGGAGCGCACGATCACGGCGGTTGCAGGGGCGAGCATGACCTTGGATAAACCATTATCGTTCGCGCATTTTGGGCAATTGCAAACCTTTGATGGCAAAACCTTGGACGAACGCGCTGAGGTGGGTTTGCTCAGTCGCAACATTGTGATTCAGGGCGATGACGCGTCAACCTCGAGTCAACTCGGCGGGCATGTCATGGTCATGGGCGCAAGTACAAGCACACGCGAAACGAACCCTGACAATCGCTCGAGCGCCAAGATCAGGGGTGTCGAATTCAGACGCATGGGACAGTTTAATCACCTGGGGCGTTACCCAATTCACTGGCATCAAAATGGCGATAGCAGCAACGATTTTCTAGAGAACTCGAGCATTCACGACTCGCTTCAGCGCGGTGTGGTGATTCACGGCTCGGACAGTGTGCGCCTCGAGAACAACGTGGTTTTTAAAACGCCAGGTCATGCGTTTGCGCTCGAGGATGGTTCGGAAAAAGGCAATACATTAACGCGAAACTTGGCGATCTTGCCGCGTCCTGCCACGTTTACGGTGGATGGTTTGAAAGACCAACAAGATAAAGCTGCCGCAGGATTTTGGTTGCGAACGGCGGCGGTCACGGTCACGAATAACGTTTCGGCTGGAGGAGATTACGCGGGATTTTGGTTTGACCTAAGTTTTTTAGATGGTGCAAATGCCACCAAACCAAACCTAAAGTTTGACTTCAACACCGTTCACTCGCATTTGAGTGAACGTTTGCCAAATACGGAATCAGACACTTGGGCGGTTTGGCACACCGATGGTTTTGTCCCAAGTCAAGATGGCGTTCTAAACTTCACACACGTGACCGCTTACAAGAACGCTCGAGCCATCGAAACGGCGGGGCGCGGCGTCACCAGCGATTCGATCCTTGCCGACAATGGCAAAGCCATCTCGCAGATTGGTTTGCGCGATTCGGTGGTCGTCAGCCGCAGCGCCAATCTCGACTCGAGCAGCGAATGGGGCGAAACGGGAATGTTCGCATACGGCGGATTTGCCAACGCAGAACGGGTGACTTGGATCAATTTTAAGGATGGGCGCACGGTTGCCAGAACATTGACTTGCGGTATCGAATACCCGCGTTTTAGTGCTACGGGTTCAAAAATGATTGACTCCGACCCTCAAGCGGGTTGCGGCGACAGTATCAACCGCGATATTGACGGTTCAATGAGCGGCTCGAGCACGCCAAAAACCTTGGTTCATTACAATCCAAACTCGAGCGATAATTCCTTTGGTTTGGTCAGCCAGGAATGCGAGAAACGCGCGGCGCTTGGGTTGGCGATCTGTCCCAATTTTGATTACCGTACCCTCGGCGTGACCTACCCAACCGACCCTGGTTTCAGCAATCTGAATTGGCGTATTGATGTCGTCCGCGACGAGGACAACAACCGTGTCACGCCGAATCATTTTCGCTGGGTGTCTTATGTTACACCTGGCAAAACCTACAGGCTCGAGGTCAAAAACGTCAAAAATACTGGCGACACGAACGTTTACGCGCTCGAGAAACTGGCTTACGTCAACCTTGGTTTAAGCGTCGGTGATCTGTCCGAAGCACCACAGGTGGGTGGTAAAAGTGCAGTTTACGACCCTGCCTGGGCAAGCCGAAGTTTGACCGTCAGCGCCCCCGCCCCAAGCGTCAGCTTTAAAATCAGGCGTTGTCAGCGTGGTGATTCTTGCGACAACGATCCTGCAACCTGGACTCAAATCAATGCTGCCACAAGCTTAAGCGCCTTACAATCTGGCTCGAGCAGCGGCTTTGTCATTGATGCGGGTCGAATTTACTTTCGATTCTTTGGTGGTGACCAACTTCGGTTTGAACCATGAAACTCGAGTTGAAAAATAGTGCTCGTAAGTTGGCATTCTCGAGCTTGGGTCTTGTACTGGTTGTGTTGATGGCTTGTAACACCGCGCAGCCGATTACGCCGACCCCGGCGCCACCTGCCAGCGCTGTATTGACGCTGGGTCCGATTGCGTTTCCAGACGGTTTTATGAAATCCATCAAAGACTACGGCGCGAAGGGCGACGGCACAACCGATGACACCGCCGCAATTCAAAAAGCCTTGGACGACGGACGGCGCGATGCAAACGGCAAACCGCTTTATCCACCCGCCGAGTTCAATGGTCGCCCAAAAGCCCTGTACTTTCCGGCGGGGACATATTTGGTTTCTGATACCCTCAGTTGGACGGGATGCTGCGTGACTCTGCAAGGGCAGGGTTCGGGTAGCAGCATTATCCGTTTGAAACCTGCTAGCCCTGGATTCTCGAGCGTCGCCAGTCCCAAAGCAGTCATCAAATCCGAGAACGGTAACGAATCGTTTCGGCAGAATATTTGGGATATGCAAATTCTGGTGTCATCGGCTAACCCTGGCGCTATCGGTCTGGATTACATCAGCAACAATTCTGGCGCACTGCGCAACGTATTGATTCGCTCCGAAGATGGGCAGGGCGTTTCTGGTCTCGAGTTGACCCGCAACTGGGCTGGACCGAACATGTTCAAGAATTTGTACATCGAAGGCTTCGATTACGGCATTCGTGTGCAATTTATTGAGTACAGTCAAACCTACGAAAACATTGTGTTGAAAAACCAAAAAATTGCCGGCATCAAAAACGATGGTGCGGTCATGGCGATTCGAGGACTCTCGAGCATTAACGCCGTTCCAGCCATCAAAAACGACGGGTACGGACACGGCTTAATCACCCTGCTCGATTCCAAGCTCGAGGGTGGCGCGGCAAACTCGAGCGCGATTCTGACCGCCTCGAGCAAAGAGGCTTTCGTGTACTTGCGAAATGTGTCTGCCTCTGGTTATGCCAGTGTCGTGCAAGACGATGGGCAGGTGATCCCTGGCTCAAGTTTAAGCGAATGGTACTCGAGTCCGAAAGTGTACAGTTTGTTCAATGCCAACGCAAAAGCCGAAATGCTAAAATTACCGATTCTGAACACGCCCTCGTTCAACGATGAAAACCTGAGCAACTGGGCAAAAGTGACTTGCTTTGGTTACGGCGATTGCCAGGTGGTCAGCGAACTGCAAGCCTTACTCGACTCTGGCAAGAGTACCGTCTACTTTCCGTTCGGCACGCGATTGGTTTACAACGAACTGGCGGTGCGTGTCCCCGCCAGCGTCAAACGTATCGTCGGATTTTCTGGGGTGATTAACAGCGATGCCAACGGCATTAATGGTGGCGGAATTCGGTTTATTGTGGACTCAGCCTCGAGCGAACCTTTAATCATTGAACAATTTGGTTACGGCATCAAAATCGAGCACCTCTCGAGCCGTACCGTCGTCATGAAATACGGCGTTTTTGATTACCGCTCGAACCCTGGCGCGGGCGATGTCTTCGCCGAGGATGCGCAAATGGACGGTTTCACCGTGAAAGCGGGACAGCATTTCTGGGGTCGTCAAGTCAATAACGAACAACGCGAACGCACCAAAATCATCAACGACGGCGGCATACTTTGGATTTTGGGCATGAAAACCGAAGGCAACCAAACCGTGATTGACACCAAAAACGGTGGCTCGAGCGAATATCTTGGTGGCTTGTTGTACCCTGCCACAGACCGAATGCAGCCTAATGAGGTTGCGTTTAAGATTTCCTCCAACGCGAAGGGCAGTTTTTTGTACTCCAATATCGTTTACACCACCCGCAATTACGACATTCAAGTCGAGGAAGCTCGAGGCAGTGAAGTGCGACAATTTTTGACCAAAGATGCGCCACCGCGAACACGGTTGTTCGTCAGTCCTTGACATCAGGCGCACTCGAGATTCTGAGTGCAAGGTTAGAACCTCAACCCAACTTCACTGGCACAACCCCAGTCGCTCGAGCTTCACCGCGTAAAACCCTCTTTAATGCCCTTAGCGCCTCGGGGCGGTAGCCATAGGTCATAAGTGCGGGTGCTGGCACGTCAGCGACTGTGTAGGCGTTCCACAGCGCTAAGTGCAGATTGGGTTGTGCGACTCGAGCCAGTTCGCATCCGGCTTCGGTCATGCGGTGACGGCTGGTGCTGGCGTAAACAATAAAATCCCCAGCCGCTCGAGCCGCTTTAACTTGCGCCAGAACTGAAAGCGGGTCACGGGCGGGGTGAAGAATCGCTTTGACTTGGTATTCGCTCGAGAGCAGTGTGACAAGGTTCGCTCCTGCCACGCCGACTTCGGAAACATTTTCTTCGGGGGCAACATCGGGCGCAATCAGCGTAATGCTCGAGCCAGGTTTTGGCAGCACAACACTGCCAAATTCGGTAATGCCCGCACCCCAAGCAACGGACGCCAAAACACGGTCTGAAGCCTCGAGATCGGCGGCGTAGTCGAGTGGCGCAATCGGAAAACGGCTGGCGAGTTTGTGAAGACGCTCGAGTGAGGCTGTGATGCGTTCGCTCGAGATCACACCGTTTTTTTCGGCATTCTCGAGCGCTTCCATCGTTTTGGCTTGAGCCTCCCTAGCGCCAAGCGCCTCAACCATATCCGAACCCGCGCTGATGCTCATGACGGCAGCCTCGCCACGACCCCAGTTTTTGTCTATCGCGTGCATTCCCATCGAATCGGTCACGATCACACCCTCAAACCCACCGCGTTCGCGCAGCAAACCCGTCAAGATTTTTCTTGACAGCGTTGCGGGCAAATCAGGATCAATGCTCGGGTAGACGATGTGCGCCGTCATGATGCTTGGCAGATGCGCGGCAGAACCTCGAAATGGCACAAGTTCGTACTCTTCCAGACCCTCGAGATTGCGCGTCACAGTTGGCAGTGCCAGATGCGAATCGAGTTTGGTATCGCCGTGCCCAGGAAAATGCTTGCCGCACGCCGCGACACCCTCCGACATCAGACCTTCAGCCCAAGCCAGCGCCAGTTCGGTCACGCGTTTTGGATTCTCGCCAAAAGACCGATCACTGATGACCGGATTGAACGGATTGTTGTTCAAATCCAGCACCGGTGCAAAATTCCAATTGATACCCATAGACCGCAACCCTCGAGCCACCAACGCACCAATGTCTCGAGCCAGATTCAGGTCGTTGCTTGCGCCCAAACTCATGGCGCTGGGTGCGTTGGGAAGGTCTGTGGTGCGCCAGACGCCGCCGCCTTCGGCATCAATCGCCAGCAGCAGATCATCGCCAAGAATGCTTTTCAAATCTTCAATCAGCGCTCGAGTTTGCGCACGATCCACAATGTTCTTGCGGAATAAAATAATGCCACCAGGCTTAAAGCGCGTTAAATGCGCTCGAGTCTCTTCATCGAGGCTAGCCCCTGGAATGTCCACCATCACCATGCGATTGACGCTCATGGCAGCAGTATTACAGGTTTTTGGTATTGGAGGTCATCAATGCCACCGCAAGCGGCACTAGACCCGCGATCATGCCGATCACCCCAAGAATAGGAAAGCCAAACGTTCCCGCAATCAAGCCACCGCCGAGCGCACCCGTTGCGGCAAAAATCCAAACCATCGTTTCCGCACCGCCCTGAACTCGAGCACGCTCAATAGGCTCGAGGCTGTCGGTTAACAGTGTGCTGCCACCCACCGAACAAAAATTCCAACCCGTGCCGAGCAGGAATAAACTGATGCCCATCTCGAGCGGACGCGTGGCAAAAATAGCGATAAATCCCGAGAGCGCAAATTGCAACGCGCCAAGCATGATGACGGTACGACGACCCCATCTATCTGCCAAACTGCCAGTCAGCCAGGAAAGTGAGAACATGCCAAAAATATGCGAAGTAATCAGGGTTATGATCGTGAGGGGCGCAATTCCCAAGTGATCGGCATGAAGCGGCATCAGTACCATCAGCATCACCATGACCAACTGTCCAAAGGTCATGGAACTTAATGCAAGGCGAATATTCGGAACTGCCAGCAACGTGCTCCAACTCCGAACCTCGAGATTGCTGGGCAGGCTTTCAGTTGTGACGCTCGAGGTTTGTGGCGCGAGCGTCAACGGTTCTGGGCGCAAGAAAAACCAGACAATCAGACCCGCAATCAGCATGAACAATGACCCCAGATACCAACCAAATTCAATCTCGGGCAGGTTAATGCCCTTTGCATACGCCCGTACATAGCTCGAGATGATCGTGGTCGCCACCGATCCAAGGACGCTGCCTGTCAAAATCCAACCCATGACCGTACCGCGCACGCCACCGCCCACCATGTCCGCCACGGCATAACGCCCCTGCTGAACCGCGCCGTTCGCCACACCGACCAACGCGCCACCGATCAAAAACCCAACCAGATTCTTCTCGAGCGCCATCGTTGCCGCCAGTGCTGCGCCGACAAAACCAATCGCGTAACCCAAACTTAAACCGATGCGCCGCCCTTTGGCAGCCATCAAACGCCCAGCCCAAAACGCGGCGATGGCGCTCATGAAAAAATTAATCGTACTGGGTAAACCAGACAGTTTGTCCGCCCCAGTAATATGCACAATGATAATGCTCGAGAGTGAAGTTGAAACCGTGGTCGCGCCCGTGTTTAAGGCTTGGGCGCTGAACAATACCAGCAAATTCTTTTGTACCGCCGAAGAAAACGAATTGATTAAACCAAAACCCGATGTGGACGCGCTAACACTCATGTCTCGAGTCTACTCCTTGAAAAGACTTGGCTCGAGTCCTGAGTGACTCGAGCTATATTAGTTCTTCAATCGGTACAACCAATACTCGGGTTGACTGCGCTGGTGTGCCACTGCCAAAACAATAAATTCTTGCCCCTCGAGTACATAAACCAATTGATAGGGGAACGTTTCAAGGTCATTTTTCGTACACCATCAGGATGGATTTTTCGTCCAGCTTCAGCAAATTCTCGTAAGAAACCAATAGAAGCTTCTACCTCGAGGTAAAAATCATTCGCCAATTCTTTGGATATTTCGGCGTAGTACAGTTCGGTCTGAATCAATTCCTCGAGTGCTTCAGGGTGAAACGTGTCATTGTAAAGCTTGTCTGGCACTGAAAAGCGCTTCCTTTCCCGAAATGCCTTTGACTGTACCTGCTTTTAATTCCTCGAGTCGTTTGAGTGCCACTTTTGCCAGCAAGGCATCTGATTCCGCTTCACTCGGTTCGGTTAAGCTCGAGATTAACCGATGCGCAATTTCGGCTCGAGCTTCACGAGGTAAATCCAGTAACACTTTTTCAAGTTCAAGCTGACTCATAAGCTCAATGTACTCCTTTTTAGGTTCATTTTCGTGACAGAGATTAGAATTTTATGGAACTCGAGTCTTGACGTTCTGCCCGTAACCCGTTACCCTTAATCCGTGGGTACACGTTCGCCATTTACAAGTTAGCGCAAACACCTTTTAAAAGAGTGTTTTGCGCGTTCGCTTCGGCTATCAGCCGAAGTTTTTTATTGTCCCAAAGGAGAATTTTATGGTCAACGAAGCCAAACTAGAAATTGCAGCAAGCTCGAGCCTTGCGATGTTGCAAGAAGTCAAAGTCAAATACCTGGGTAAGAAGGGTTTGTTGACGGCAGAACTCAAAACCCTCGGCAGCCTTGACCCAGACGCCCGAAAAGCCAAAGGTGCAGCCGTTAATCTGGTCAAGAACGAACTCGAGATGATGTTTGAGTCCAGAGAATCCGAGATCAAGAATGCCGAACTCGAGCGCAAACTTGCCAGCGAGGCGCTCGATGTGACATTGCCAGGAATCGGTTTTCAAACGGGCGGTTTCCATTTGATTACCCGAATTATTGATGACCTGTCCGACATTTACCGCAGCCTAGGCTATGCCGTGGTGCAAGGACCTGAAGTCGAGGACGAACTACACAATTTCGATGCCCTGAACATTCCTGGTTATCATCCCGCCCGCGATCAATGGGATACGTTCTGGCTCAAAGACAACCGCGTTTTACGGACGCACACCAGCCCAATGCAAATCAGGTTTATGGAAGCCCATGAAGCGCCGTTCAAAATTGTCGTGCCAGGAAAAGTTTTTAGATTTGAGCAAACTGACGCCACCCACGAAGCCATGTTCCATCAACTCGAGGGACTGGTGGTGGGGACTGGGATCACGCTTGCAGACCAAAAAGGTACTTTGGCAGAAATGGCGAAAGGTTTGTTTGGTAGCCGTGCCAAAGTCCGTTTTCAACCCAGTTATTACCCTTTCACCGAACCCAGCGCCGACTTTGCCGTGTACTGGGAGAACCCGCGCACGGGCGCGGCAAAATGGCTCGAGCTTGGCGGGTGCGGCATGGTTCACCCTCGGGTGTTTGAAGAAGTTTGCAAACTACGCAAAGATGACAAGTACGCAGGCGCTCGAGGGTTCGCGTTTGGTTTGGGGATTGAGCGCCTGGCAATGATTAAGTACGGCATTCCTGACATTCGGTATTTTTTTCAGAATGATTTGCGGGTGTTGCGGCAGTTTAGGGGGAATCTCGAGTGAGGAATTTGGGCTATAAGCTCCAAGCTATAAGCTTTAAGCGAAAACAGGTATCTTATGCGTGATTTTCGAGAATTGGTTGTGTGGCAAAAAAGTCATGTGTTAACACTCGAAATTTACAAAACCAGTCAGAGTTTCCCTTGAGACGAACTTTATGGTTTAACAAGTCAAATTCGTCGTTCTGCGTCTTCTATCCCAACAAATATTGCCGAAGGTTGTGGACGAAGCTCTGAAATGAATTTCACCGTTTTTTAATCATTGCACCAGGCTCAATCTCCGAACTCGAGTATCAACTCATTCTTGCACGTGATCTTGAATATCTCCCCTTAGAACGGTACGAATCGCTTCAAGAAAAAACCAATGAGATCAAAAAAATAACGATAGCGTTTGTCCGCAAACTCAAACCCCGAGATTCTTAGCTTATAGCTTAAAGCTTATGGTTCTAGAGAGGTAAACTCATGAAAGTACCCTATTCCTGGCTGGTCGAAATGCTTCCAGAACTTCCCGCTAAAATAAGTAACAACCCGCACAACCTCGAGCCGATTCTTGCCATGCTCGGCACGGGCGTTGAAGAATTTCTCGAGTCTCCCGCGCCGCCCGATGGTGTGATTTTTGGCGTGGTGCTGACCTGTGAAGCCATGCCCGAAACGCATTTGTTTGATTTGTTGGTCGATGTCGGTGATGGTACGCCCAAAACGATTGTCACGGGGGCAAGCAACGCTCGAGCGGGTGTGGGCGTGGCGGTGGCAGCCCCTGGCACGCAACTGGCGGCGCATCAGGGTGTGGACATGGACGGGCAGGGCACGGTGGTCGGCATCCGCGAGATTCAAGGGAAGACCTCGTGGGGCATGTGTTGTTCGCCCAAAGAATTGGGTATCGGCGAGTACGCGGGTGGCTTGCTCGAGTTTCCAGCCAACAACGCCGTACCTGGCACGGCGCTCAGCAATTTGTGGGCTGAGGATGTGGTGTTGGATGTGGAAATCACGCCAAACCGTGCCGATGCTTTAAGCGTCTTGGGCATTGCCAGGGATTTGGCGGCGTTCTTAAAACTCGAGGTGAAACTGCCTTCTCTGGGTCTTGAAAGTGCGCATGACTCAAATTTCCCTGTGCAGATCGAAGTCCTCGAGCCTGAATCCTGCCCGCGTTTTGTGGCGAGAATGGCGAAGGGTGTAAAGGTCGTTCCGAGTCCCGCGTGGTTGCAGCGTCGTGTCACCAACGCTGGAATGCGAGCCATCAACAATCTGGTGGATGCCAGCAATTATGTGATGCTCGAGCTTGGACAACCCACGGCGGCTTATGACGCCAAGGACTTACCCGAACGTAAGATTGTGGTTCGTCATGCGATGGACGCCGAAAATATCATTTCGCTCGACGATCAACCTCGGGTGTTGACTGCCAGAGATTTGGTGATTACGACCCCAGTCAACACTGAATCTCGAGTGATTGGTGTCGCTGGAATTGTTGGCGCGAAATACAGCGCCATCACGGATGCCACAACCGATGTGGTGCTCGAGGCGGCAAGTTTTAATCCTGTGCAATTGCGCCTTACCGCACGGCGTTTGGGGCTGGCAACCGATGCCGTGTATCGTTTCGAGCGCGGCGTAGACCCAAACTTGCCCGTCTGGGCGTCTAACCGTTACATGCAGTTGATCCTCGAGTCTGGCGGCGGGCAGGTCGTGGCTGGGCATTTCGATGCTGGCGGTGAACAACCACGTTTGAGCGTTCAATTTCGTCCCACATTTGCCAACGAATATTTGGGAACTGGTTTCTCGAGCGATGACATGAAAGCGGCACTCGAGCGTCTGGGATTCTTGGTTGAAAGCTCGAGTGACGTGTGGACAGTTCATCCTTCAACCAACCGCGTGAATATGGATTTGGAAGTCGATTTGGTCGAAGAGGTCGCTCGGATGCTTGGTTACGATGCCATTCCCGAAACCTTGCCGAATATTCGCGTGAACGATGGTGTACGCGGTGTGGATGCGCCTATGAAAGCAACTCGAGCTTTAAAAGAAGTTCTGGTTGGGCTTGGTTTCCAAGAAATTGTTAGTTACAGTTTCACCAATACCCTCGAGGCAGAACGCGCTCGAGTTCCAGAACCGATGCTCGAGTTGCAAAACGCGCAATCTTCGGAGCGCACGCACCTTCGGACGCAACTTGTCTCGAGCTTACTGAACACCGCCAAAGTCAATCGGGCGCTCGAGAATCTGTTGTTGTTTGAAGTTGGCAATGTCTTCCCGTACCCGCTTTCGGACACCAATCACCCTGGCGAGGAACACTTGGGCTTATTGATGAGTGGCGATTATGCCGCCAAGAACTGGCAGGCTGGCGTGAACGGCGGTTTCTACGCGTTCAAAGGTATCTTGGAAGCTGCCGCGCACAGACTTGGCGATTTGTTAGAGGTGCAACAACATAGGCACGCTCCAGCCTTCCTACATCCAGGCATTGCAGGCGAAATTTTTTGGAACGGGTCTAGCGTTGGTGTGATCGGCGCAATTCACCCGCAAGTTGCCGCCAACTTGGAGCTTCCAAACAACACCTTAATTGCCGAAATGAAACTGCCGCTTCCAACCCGAGCTTGGAATTTCAAAGACCCCAGCCGCCTTCCCAGCGCCCTGCGCGACCTTGCCATCATCGCCCCGAACTCCACACCGTACAGCGACCTCGAGAAACTGACCAAAAAAGCCGCAGGATTATTCCTCGAGAGCGTTCAACCGTTTGACGTATTCGCCGGCGGCAAAATCCCCGAAGGTCATCGCAGCGTTGCCATCCGCCTCGAGTTTCGCGCCCCAGGTCGAACACTGACCGATACCGAAGTGGACGGCGCAATGCAGAACGTGATGAACGCTGTGAAGGATGCGGGACTCGAGATACGCGGGTAGGGAAAGCAGATGGCAAAAGGCAAGTCTCGAGGCTCAAAATCAAATAATCGTAGGGACGCATGGCTACGCGTTCCTTAATCCTTGAGCATCAGCACATTAAAACCTGCCTGCTGAAAGTGTTTATCCGTAGTCAAAATATCCTTGATGCCTTTGGATTCCATGACCAGCATTGAAAAGCAATCCACACCACTCCATTGCTTGTCCTCGCGTTTTCGGTAAAATTCTGTTGCAGCAATAAGCCAATTGCGTCCGCTTGTCACGATTTCAATTCGTTCATTGGCAATGATGGCTTCAATTGATTCTGCAACAAAAACCCGCAGTGCCGCGTCTGCTTTTGAGAACCAGTTAAGTGTTTCAAACAGTACGGCATCTGTCGTGACCCAAACATAGTTGTCGTATTCAAGTGCCAAGGCTTGAGCTTCTACTCGAGCTTTATCTCGTAAGTTGAATAACGCTATCCAGTACGAGGTATCTACAAAAACAGTTGAAATCAATTGTTGCCTTGAACTTCATTCACAAGTCTCGAACCATCTTTTGGTACGCTATCCCAAGCCTTATCAGGAACTTTAACTGCAAGACGATCCAGTGCCTCGAGCAAGCGAGTCCCTGTGCCTTTTTGTTGTTTGGGTTGGCGTTTTGTTTTTTTTGATTCGGTAGCCGCAGTCATAAAACCAGTCTAATCAAAAATCAGATTTTCACAAGTGCTTTCGAGCCTAAAAACTCCCGCCCAAATCTCGAGCGGGAGTTCTAAATTTTTGCTAACTGCTTATTTCTCGCGTCCCAAGTATTCGCCCGTTCGCGTGTCCACCCGCACGAATTCGTCTTGTTCGACAAACAACGGCACTTGAATCAAAGCGCCCGTCTCGAGCGTAGCTGGTTTGCTGCCGCCCGAAATGGTGTCGCCTTTCAAACCTGGATCAGACCGCGTGACTTGCAACACGACTTGGTTTGGCAGGGTAATTTTGAGCGGTTTGTCTTTGTAAAATTGCACTTCGACGTTGGTGTTTTCTTTTAAGAACCGCACCGAGTCGCCCGCCAGTTTGGTTGGCAGGCTGATCTGGTCAAACGTATCCATGTCCATGAACATGAAGTCATCGCCGTCTTTGTACAAGTATTGCATGGTGCGTCCTTCAATGAAAATGTCTTGCAATTTTTCGGTGGCGTTGAAGGTACGATCCACGATTGAACCCGTCTCGAGGCTGCGGAATTTGGTGACGACTTTTGCACCGCCGCGTCCGATTTTTTGGTGCATGTAGTCAATGGTTTCCCACAAGCCGCCGTCCATCTCGACTTTTGTGCCGCTGCGAAGGTCTGTAACGCTAATCATTTGAAGCTCCTTTTTTGAATCCTTGCAAACTCGAGGGTTCTCGAGGTCGTGCAAACTTAGTCAGTTTACCCTAACTCTTGACTTTTTTTGAGATTCGATGCACTATATCCGCAACAGATATATCCACCACCGATACTAAAGGAGTTTATGTCAGAGCCACTCACCCCCGCCGTTTTTCATATCCTGCTGGCACTTTCTGACCAGGAACGCCACGGTTACGCCATCATTAAAGAAGTCAGCGACCAAACTGCTGGCGCAATCAAACTTGGCGCTGGGACGCTGTACGGCACAATCAAGCGCCTGCTCGAAAGTGGTTGGATTACAGAATCCGACACCCGCCCCGACCCTAGCATTGACGACGAACGCCGCCGTTACTACCGCATCACGCCCAAAGGTCATACCGCCGCCACAAGCGAAGCCGAACGCCTCGAGCAACTGGTACGCACCTCTCGAACCAAAAAATTACTACCCAAACTCGGGCGGGTTACATGAAGCTCGAGACTCGAATTTATGGTTGGTTGTTGAAGGCGTACCCAAAAGCTTTCAGGCTCGAGTTTGAAACTGAGATGCTGCAAGTTTTCCGTTTAGAAATCAAGAACGTGCAACTCGAGAAGAGAGCATTGCTGTTCTGGATTGCAACAGTTTTTGATTGCCTGCGCGGTGTTGCTCGAGAATGGTTTTTTGGAAAGGGTGAACGTATGAATTGGTTTGTTAAATTTTGTGGACTTTCAAGTTTAATCTTTGCCAGCAGTTTATTTGCCGATGCAGGTTTTAGAATGTTTCATCGACCAGGACACATCACTGCCGATTTCTCAAGTACGATTTTTAACATTTCTGGCGGACTTATTTTGTTCACAGCGATTGGTATTTTCTTAACTTTACCAAAACGAAAAACCCGCTTGGAATGGTTTGGAATTGGTGCTACTTGCGTCAGTGTCATCATACAAAATCTGTTTGCAATGTTTGGAAATCATGATTTGGAAGCGAACAATCGATTCGGTTTCTTGTTTCTAATTGGTTATCTTGCAATCTGTTTCGCTCGAGTTCGGTTTCATAACACAAGTTTGGATTGGTCAGAAATGCCCAAAATTTCCAGATCGTTGCTTGTCGTGATGCTCTTTTTTGTGCTTGCCATTAACGCTTCGAGTATTTTTGCGCCTGTTTTCGAGGCACTGCATTATCTTGGTGGCTTGACCAATAAAAACGTTATTTACAACCGTGGTGATATCATCTCGAGTATTTTGATGGGTTTAGCTTTTGTGGCGCTGGCATTTGGTATTTGGCGTTCTAAACCCTCTCAAACCAGCACTCCAAATCTCATTTCGAGTTAAATGACTACTATTCGAGCAATTGGGATTCACAATTTAAGACCTTAAATTGAGCTACACTTCTAGCATGACCTTGCAAATTAACTTAGAACCAAACCTTGAAGCGGCGGTGCAAAAACTTGCATCTCAGCAAGGACGAACTGCTGAAGAAATTATCCTCGAGGCGATTCGCAAAGAAACAGGGGCTTCTCAAATCTGGAGTTTCTTTGGTGTTGGAGACTCGAGTGTTGAGAATTTGTCTTTGCGTGACGAAGAATTGTTATTTCAAGACGAAGCATGATCTTGCTCGATACTAACGCTGCACTTGCTATTTTGAATCGTCGTGACCCAAATCACAACGCAATGAAAGCATTTGCTGGGCAACCAATTTTTGTTCCAACCACAATTTTGCCCGAAGTGGATTATCTTGCCACAAAATACATTGGTGCACATGCAAGTCGTGCTTTTATGAAGGGTTTGAATGCTGGAGAAATGACCGTTATGACCTTTGAAGCGAATGATTTAGAACGTGCTGTGGCAGTTATGGAACGTTACCCAGATGTGCCTTTAGGATTGGTAGATGCCAGTCTTGTTGCATTGGCAGAAAAGCATCGCATCAAAAAAATTCTTACATTTGATAGACGACACTTTTCATTGGTCAGACCTCAGGGCATTGATTATTTTGAGTTGCTACCTTGATCTATTGATGCAGAATTCAAAACCATCTCAACCCAACATTCCCAATCTCGTCTCGAGTTAACAATTGCCATTCCGTATCTCGAGTACAATTCGCAACGTGAAACGTTTTTTTCTACTCTTGTTGGCATTCTCGAGCCTTGTGGCTTGCTCGCCTTTAACGCTGATTAACAACCGCGTCTCGCCACGCAATTTTATTGGCACGCGCAACGTGGCTTATGGGTCGCTCGAGCGTCAAAAATTTGATGTTTACCAGCCGCGCAAGGGCACAAATTTACCAGTGCTGATTTTTGTTCATGGTGGCTCGTGGCGCAATGGCAGCAAAGAAATTTACCCGTTTTTTGGTGAGCGCTTCGCGCTCGAGGGGTTTGTGACGCTGATTATTAATTACCGTCTTGCGCCCGAAACGCCGTTCCCTGGTTTTATAGAAGATGCGGCGCTTGCGGTTAAATGGGCGAAAGAGAACGTGCAAAAATTTGCGGGCGATCCAAACCGTGTTTTCTTGGTGGGTCACAGCGCTGGGGCGCAGATTGTGGCGATGCTGGCGCTCAATCCTGCGTATTTGAAAGCCGTCAACCTCGAGCGCAGTGCGCTGCGCGGGGTGGTGGGTATGGCTGGTCCGTATGATATTGCCGCATTTTTTCCGCAATCGCCTGCGTTACAGCAGGTTTTTGGGACAGACCCGAGCGCTTGGGCGGCGACGCAACCGCTTAATTTTGTGGACGGCACAAATCCGCCAATGCTGCTCCAGCATGGTTTGCGTGATACGACGGTGGATTACAGTCAAAGCATTATGTTGCAACAAAAGATTCTGGCTACGGGTGGAAAAGTCGAACTCAAAACCTATCCAAAACTCGAGCATGAAGAGTTGATTGGGGCGGTGTCCTTGGCGGCGGCTTCGCTTGACCCAAGTGTTGTACCTGACATTGTGGATTTCTTAAAACGTCATTGAATGCGGTTGGAAGGTCTTGTTTTACGGGGTTTTGACAGATTTAGAATTGCCTGTTATAGTTCGCAGTCGGTCAGAGGATACTGGCCCCATCGACTAGCGGTTAGGTCACCGCCCTTTCAAGGCGGCGACACGGGTTCGAATCCCGTTGGGGTCACCAACCCGCGCTTGAAAAACGCGACCACAAAAAAGACCCTCGAGCTTAAAAACTCGAGGGTCTTTTAATTGCCAGACTTCAACAAATCAGTGTCACTTTGACGCGTAAGTTGGGCAGTTTCTTCCAGCGTTGTTCTGCGGTCAAAACTTCCAACCCTCGAGCCTCAGCCGCACCCAAACAAGCACAATCGCCCAAAGATAACTGATACGGATTTTTACGGGCGTACCACCATGACGCTAGGTTTGCCTGCTCGAGATCATAAGCCAGTGGTTCGATCAGGGCGCTCAATTGCTCGAGTTCTGATTCGACTTGTTGGGGCGTAAAATCACCTGCGCCAACAAGTTTTCCTTTGACTTCGGTTAAATTCACAACGCTGATGAAAGATTCAGTTTTAGCAATGCGACTTTTAACAACTTCACCACCAGCTTCTCTGCGAATGAATGCAATCAATGCAGAGGCGTCCAGAATCAGCATTCACCACCCCTTGGCAGTGGCTTCGAGCCGCCTGGACTCGAGTAATTCATTGGTCAGATCGCGACCATCGTCGCTAGCGAGTGCGCCATGTAAACGTTCGGCTAAAGCTTGCCGAGTCGTGAGTTGCACCCCTGCATCAGTCACCAGAAAAATAATTTTGTCACCCGTTTGACAATGCAGCGCTTGTCTCACCTCGAGTGGAATAACGACTCGGGCATTTGCCCCGAGTTCGACTTCTTTGCGAATCATGGTCACAATGTCACCTCGAGAATATCTTACCATGATGATTGATATCTGGCATTAAACTAAAATTTGTCAGAAAATTAAAAGATTGACATAAAGTTCCAATGCTTTAAACAAAAACCCTCGAGCTTTTAAACTCAAAGGTCTTTTGATTGCCAGCAAATTTAACGCATCATGTCATCAAGTACCGTTGGATGCTTTGCCGAATTCATCATCAAATCCAGCAAACTAACCACCTCGGGCGCACAGGTCGCCACAAAACGGTAACGGCGTTTGCCTGCGGAAGTAATAACGCTCGAGAGCGATTTCACCTCGAGTTTGACCTCGCCTTCAATTCTTAAGCCTGGTAAGCCGCGCGGAATTTGCACGCCGTCAACCAGTTCAAAATGCCCACTGACCTCGTTGTTTGCAGGGTCAAGCGTTTTAATGCGTCCGGTCACAACTTCAAATGACACACCTGCGGAACGAATCTGATAATTTTCGAGGGCAAGCACGTCTTCAGTATGCAACAAACTCGAGGTTTCAAAAGTTCATTTGCGCTGTAAGCGTCTGGTGCAAGTAAAATTAAAGCTCGAGTCTGGCTGTTGACTCGGCATGGGTTCACGGTGACTGTCTGCACTGGTAGACTCTTTTTGATGAGTCAACCTTCCGATAAGAAAGCAAATCAATACGGCGTCACCCCGCAAAGCACGGACTTTAACGATTGGTACAACGAGATCGTTTTGAAAGCCGACCTTGCCGATTACAGCCCTGTGCGCGGTGCAATGGTCGTCAAGCCCTACGGCTGGGCATTGTGGGAGAACATCCAAAAAATCCTTGATGAGCAGTTTAAAGCCACCAACCACGAGGCGCTGGCGTTCCCAATGTTCATTCCTATGAATTTCTTGCAAAAAGAGGCGCAACACGTCGAAGGTTTCGCGCCCGAACTGGCTGTCGTCACCCACGCTGGCGGCGAGTTGCTCGAGGAACCACTGGTGGTGCGTCCGACCTCAGAAACGATTATTGGTCACATGTGGGCAAAATGGCTGAAGTCTTACCGTGACCTGCCATTTTTGCATTACCAATGGGGCAGCGTCGTGCGTTGGGAATTGCGTCCCAGATTGTTCTTGCGCACCACCGAATTTTACTGGCACGAGGGTCATACCGCCCACGCCAGCCACACCGAAGCCGTCGAAGAAACATTGCGCCTGCTCGAGATTTACCGCAGCTTTGCCAGGGATTATGCCGCCATGCCCGTGATCGCGGGGCGTAAAACCGACAGTGAACGATTTGCAGGGGCGGTGGACACCTACAGCATCGAAGCCATGATGGGTGACGGTAAGGCGCTGCAAGCTGGCACAAGCCATTACCTGGGACAAAATTTTGCCAAAGCCTTCGAGGTGAAATTTCAAGACGAAAATCAGAAGGAGGCTTTCGCCCACACGACCTCTTGGGCGATCAGTACGCGTATTATCGGCGGCATCATCATGACGCACGGCGATGACAAGGGTTTGGTCATGCCGCCCAGACTCGCCCCGATTCAGGTTGTGATCGTGCCGATTTACCGCAAGGAAAACCAAGACCAGATGCTCGAGGCGGCACGGGTTTTGGGCACTGAATTAAAAGCCTTGGGCGTGCGCGTCAAGGTGGACGAACGCGACGGGCTGACCAACGGCGCGAAATACAATTACTGGGAGTTGCGCGGCGTGCCGTACCGCATCGAACTCGGACCACGCGATCTCGAGGCTGGCAATGTCGTGCTGGCATCGCGTTTGGGCGGTGAGAAAGAAATTTTGGCTCGAGGGGAGGCGGTTGCGGGGCTTCCTGGCAAACTCGAGGCATTCCAAAATGCGTTGCTCGAAAAAGCCACAATTTTCAGGGACTCAAGAATCAAAACCGCCGACACCTGGGACGAATTTGTGGGTTTGATTGAACAAGGGTTTTTTGTTCGCGCCTTTCACTGCGGTGATGTGGACTCTGAGAAGAAAATCAAGGAACTGACCAAAGCCACCACCCGCAACATTCCAATGGATTCTGAGGGCGATTTGGGTGCGCCAGAAGAAGGCGTTTGCGTTCACACGGGCAAACCTGCCGCGTATGGGAAACGAATTATTTTCGCTCGAGCTTACTGATTTTTGATGCTCGAGAAACGTTGCTGGCATTAATTTCAGGCTTTTAAAATTGATGCCAACGGCGTAAAAACTTTTTGCAACTCGAGGCTGGGAATCTTACCAAACTCGAGTTTGAGCATTTGAACATAACGCGAATACGCCGCTTGAGCGTTGTTGATCTCTTGTAATTCTTGGAAAACACGAATTAAAGCCAGGTGCGCCTCTTCGTACAATGGCTCAAGTTTGATAACGCGTTGATACACTAGAATGGCTTCCTTAGAGTTAACAAGCTCGAGCAGATGCCCTAATGTCATGGAAACATTCAAGGCTTTGTCGTGATACTGCATTCTGGCGTTCAGAATCCATTCGGTATCCGAACCTGGCAGAAATGTTCTTCGAGCTGCATCAAGGGTAGCCTGAAGTGCTTGAACGCTATTAGATTCGCACGCTTGGGTCAGTTGCAGCGCATCGCAATGAATTTTGAAACGCTCGTGCAGGCTGTAAAGGTGATGCTCGAAGGGTAAGGGATTGATGTTCAGATTTTGAACCGCCTCAGTTAACGCCGCCCGTAACCGTCGAACGCAAATTTTGAAATACTCGACATGCCGTTGTTCGTTTGGGTCGCCCCACAAAGCCCGCACAATTTCATCTCGAGTGGCAGCACCGTTCAAGATGAGCCAGACCAGCAACTCGCCCGCTTTAGCCAGTGGAATGTGAACCCGTGAAGCATTGATACTGACTTGCAACGCACCAAAACTTTTTACCACCAACTCGAGCGTCGGTACTTGCTGGGCTGGAAGATTCGGGGTTGTTTCAAGAAAATCTTTGAAGTGCTGAGCGCACCAATCCCGAGTGACAAATTCTTGATATAAAAGCCGAAGTTTAGCGGCATCAATTCTTAAAAAACCGCTGTTGCCAATTTTTTGAAATTGACGCTCGAGCTTTAAGGCATGTTCGTGGGTTAATCTGCTCTCGCGTCTGGCAACTTCGGCACGGTAGAGCAAGGTTCGAGCAAGGTCGATAGGTTCGTTTTCGTGGGTTTCGACGTACTCGAAACGCTGATTGGCAAGCGGTAATTTGTTGTTTTCTAAGGCTTCCAAGCCTTCAAGCATTTGAATTCGATGCTCGAGATTTGCACCAAATTTTTGAGCTTCAACTCGAGCTTCTTGCCACAATACGTTTGCCTCATGGAATTGCCCCAAGTTTTGATAAGCCCAAATAAGGTCGAGTTTAAGCTGTGCAGCAAGGAACTCTTGCCCAAATTCGGCACAAGTTCCAAGTGCGGTTTTGAAATCTCGAACAGTGGCTTCGAATTCTGTTTGATGTTGAAATAACAAACCTCGCATGTACAAGAGCCTTGTCATCATTGAATGCGATTCACGTTCTGCAATTAAAATCGCTTCTTCAATCGCTTCAAAAGCTGGCTCCAGTTGATCCAAAATACGCAAATTGTTTGCCATGTTGTGCAAAGGAATAATCAAACGACCTGCCGCAGCGAACGAACGATAAACACGCAAGGCTTCTATAGAAGCATCTCGAGCGCCATGAACATCGCCCATGTCGATCAAAATGTTTTCGCGTTGTGTCAATGCCAAACCGAGCAAAGAAAGTTCACCATTTGCTTTTGCCCAATTAATGACAGAATCTGTTAAACGTTGCGATTCTGGCAAGAATCCTAACTCGAGATGCGCTGCTCCTGACATCCGAATCATACCCATACGGTCAAGATCGTTTTTGGCAAGCGCAATTGCTTCCTGAGCAAACTCGAGCATGTCTTGATACTTTCCACGACGTTCAGAAATCACTGCCAAGCGAAAACCCAAAGCACTGGTGCGCTTGCCCGAACTGTGAAGTCGTCGAAGTATCGCCTCGCCTTTGGTTGCCTCACCCGTTTCGATGTAAGCCCCACCCAGAAACTCGAGTAAGTCTTGGGGTAATTCCAATTCTGGAAATGACTCGAGCACTTGCCTGACCAAACGAAACTCCCAACGTTGCACATACTTGTAAGCCACCTGAGAAGCAATTCGCAAAGCCTGATCTTGCAAACCGGCGCGTTGAAAATGCTTTAACGCATCGAGCGGATGTTGCTCCAATTCAGCCTGACGTGCGGCGGCAGCGTGCAATTCGGAATGACGAACAGAATCGGCTTGCAGTTCAAACTCGAGACACTCGAGGAGCAACAAATGCGGGCGGTACTTGCCAGCCCCGAGCGGCGCGATAGGCAACCCTGCGCGTTGCACTTTGGTCAACCAGCTCTTTGGCAATCTTGCCCCAAGTTGACGGGCTGCATCTTCAGACCAAACCTCGAGCAAAGCAACCTCGGCAATGCCAGCCCGAACCGCTTTGGGCAAAGTATTCAAAACCTCCAAGACCAAATCGCGTGGTGCTAAGCCAAGGGGTGCTCCAGAGGCGGCAAGTGCCAAACCCGCCGCCCAACCCTCGAGCGAGTGATGCAAGGCGTTTGCGTCAAGCGTAGGCGCACGAAGCAGCAGGTATTCCACGCTTTCTTCGGACGAAAATGCCAATTCAGGAACGCCAAGCACCAAAGCGCTGCCTTCGCTGACATACCGCGCCAAAGGAATTGCACCCGCCTCGTAACCGCTGATTAAGACATGATGCCCTTCGGCAAGTGCCAACACAAAACGGTGCAACCATCTCGAGGCATCCACACCCAAACGATTGATCCCCTCAACGATAAGGGTCACGTTCTGTTCGGCTTGGTCAAGACATGCCGCCAACGATTCGGGCGCAATCACCACACCCACTGTTGCCGCTTGTAACCCGAGTACGGACGGCACAAAACCCAAATTTTGAGCCACCAACCCAGACAAAAACACTGGATCGGCGGCATCCTCGAGCAAATCCAACCAAAGCACCCGACGGCTTAACCCTCGAGCGTACTGCGCCAACAAGGTTGTTTTGCCATAACCCGTGGGAGCAATCAAGGCAATCAATTTCAGGTCTTTGGCTTGCTCGAGCAAAGCCAGCAAACGTGGACGCGTAATTTCGTTGGTCAATGCTTTGGGAATCGCCCGACCTGAACGGGTGGAATGTTGGTGTTGAGGGGTCGTTTTGAGGGTCATGGCTTTGTGGTTGAAAATACGCTTACATTCTACGGCTTGAAACCAAGAAAATCTGTTCGGGTTGGCTGACGATGCCACCTAAACAACCGATGTGATTCTTGCTAGACGAATGCAATTGGCTTTTCTCATAAAGTATTCCCCGCTATTCCCCGCCTGTTTTTTAAGCTGTTTTTGGATAAAACAAAAGCATTTGAAATTGAGTGCTTTGAGGAAGGAGAGTACATGAAAAGTGGTGTGGTCGGAAAGAAATATGTTTTGGCAACACTGAGAGGATAAAAGTCTTCAATATTTTTCAACCAGGCTCAGAGATCAAATACGCATCGTTTTAAGGAGATTCACAATGAAAAAGGTTACGAAAATTATCGCTGTTGTTTCATTTCTTGCAATCAATTTACTGATGAATGCGAAAGCTGACTGTACTCGTCCCGTTGGAGGGTATAGCACATGTACTGTACAAAATTGTACAACCGTTTGGAAAGGCTCTGACAAAACAGGTTGGACATTGGTTTCAAGCTGCAACTAAAGCGCTGATGTTACCAAAAGTTCGCAATTTTACAGAAATTCAATTTTCTAAGGCATTTTCAGAATCTCGAGCCTTCAAAGGCTCGAGATTCGTTAAACAACTACCACACTGTATTTCGTTGCAACACGAGGTGTTCATGAAAAAAACAGCGTACTTAATCCGAGCCACCAAAAAGTTCCTTGAAGGCACAAATTGTAAATCACCAATTCAAGCTGTTGAACAAGGCATTAAAACCTTAAGTGACTGGATTGACACGATCAGTTTAGAACAAGAAATTGAAGCAACGCAACTTGAAGTCCGCCGTTTCCAGCACAGAACCAGCAAAATCATCGTTCAACTTAAAATGCTTTCCCGCTCGGGAAACCCCAAGTTTCAAGAATGATCTCGAGCTTTATTGACGTTTTATTGTTTGCAATCACCTTTTCAGACTTTAAAACGCACAAAAGCCAAAGCTGACTTAAAAAGCAATACAAGGAGAACCATGAAGCACTTTGGGACATTAAAACGATTCCTACTCGGCATCATCACCCTGACCGCACTGGTCGCGTGTGGTCAAACAACCACGCCAGACCAGACCGACCCAAGCCAAGACGACCCTCGAGCCACCGCCACCAACGGTTTAACGGGCGTATATTACGACAACATAGACTTTACAGGCACAAGCAAAACCCAAGTGGATGCCACTATCAACAAAGCTTGGGCAAAAAATACCCCAATCACAGGCATTGCCGCCAGCACTTACAGCGTGCGTTGGACTGGTCAGATCATGCCAGCTTTTAGCGAAACGTATACCTTTTACGTCACCTCGAGCGACGGCGCACGGTTGATGGTAAACGGGCAAGTGCTGGTGAACAACTGGACTGACCACACCAGCACTGTGAACAGTGGAACAGTAACTTTGCAAGCGAATACAAAGTATGACATTAGACTGGAATATTATCGCAACGCGACAAACTCGAGCGTGGTGAAACTCGAATGGCAAAGTACGAGCAGGGCAAGGCAGGTTGTGCCAACGGGGAATTTGTTCCCAACGGGTTACAGTGTTCCAGATGTTATTGCAATTCTTCAAGCAAATACTACTTTTAAAGCAACCAGTTTGGTGCTGAATCCTGATTTAACGACTGTCTCGAGTGGCTCAAAAGGTAAAGCATTTGAGTCTATTGTTGAAGGTGGTATAAGTTTAATTTTTGGCAGAATTGATCTTTCGGGGAATGTAGACTATCTTCTCAAGTATTCCCAAAATTTAGATACAGTAAAATTCTATGATTTATTGCTGAAGAGAAACGTTGATGTTGGAAAGTTCAGCGATTTGATTAACGCAGATGGAACGTTAAATACGAACGCTAAAGAAAATTTAGTCAAAGCACTCGCTAGAGTATACTTAAATTACGATATTAACCTATCACAGGCAATTTCTAAACCAGTCAATCAAACACGTTTAGTAATAGATAGTATATGTAAACAAGATTGGATAGTTCCACCTTCTTCAGGTTGTGTTAGCGGCAACTGTATAGACCTTGCTTTAGCTTATCGAGACGCTGTTTGCACATTAATTGGTGGTGTGGGTGATGCAGTTCTGGGAGCTGCCCTTGCTGGTGTTGGACCTCTTCTTACAGGACCAGCAATCACATGGAAGGTAATCGGTGTTGTTCTTGGTGGTTCAGGTATAAGTGGAGCAATCTCTACTAATGCCTTAGGCGTAATCGCAAATGGCGCATTCTCTCGAAATGCAATAGAGGCGGCATGGGCTGCGTATCTTGAGTGTATTGCAGGTAAACGAGTTGTTGGAAATGTACCTATTCCAGGTTGTCCACCAATTCTCGACGGACCAAACCCTAATCCTATTAACATAACAGATGATCTTGGACATGAAGGATTCGTAGCCGTTAGGTGGGGCAATAAAGCCCCAGTAGGAAATGGACCACTAGCGTATGGTTTTCAGTTGCAAGGTCAAGGGTTGGGAATTAGTGTTTCTTTGAGCGATACTTCGGCTGCACGTTTATCACCAATAATCCAATCAGGAACCGTTGCAGCAGGTAGCTCTACCACAAGATACATTTGGTATAAATGCCCGCAAATCCCTTCAACTTGGACTGGAACATTCACGCTCACTCATAATGCTCCTAATGGTGCAATACCAGTTCCTGTGACTATAAATTGCATACAAGGCATTCCCCAAATCAACGTCGCACCAAACCCAATATCCCTCACAGCCTCCCTTAACTCGAGCGTCACAAAAACCCTAACCATCACAAACCCTGGCACTGGGTATCTCGAGATTTCAGGTTTTGGCATTACTGCACCGTGGTTGACTGCTTCACCTTCAGGTTTTACGGGCGCAAATGCCATTCCTGCAAACTCGAGCCAGAATGTCAGTGTGACTGCAAAGTGTGATGCTGTTGCGGAAACACGAACTGGAACGATTGGGGTGTTCCATAATGTTCCTGGGATTACAAATCCGCTTTTAGTAAATGTTATCCTGAATTGCATTGCAAAACCGCAACTTGGAATTATTGCAGATAACACTTTTGCAACTATTCATCTATACGAACATGCACTCCCTTCATTCAAAATTGCCAACGTTGGTGATCCAGGAAGTATTCTCAACTATTATGTAGAGTTAATTCCTTATAACGGCACTTGGGGGTTTCCAACCACTTCTCATAGAGGTGATTCTCTCGAACAAGGAGCTTTACCAGTTCAATACACTGCGGATATTTACTGCACTCGAGCAGGATTTTATAAAACACTTACAATTCATGTCTACTATGAAACTTTTGATGCAAACGGTTCACCAGTAACAGAACAGAAAACTGTTGATGTTGGTATGAAGTGCTTGCCTAATCCAGCACCAAGTATGCAGTGGTCTGCTGGTTTGAATCAATTTGGTGAAGGACAACTTCTAAATTTTAATGAAATAAATCAATGGATCGTCGGAAATTGTACGGGCAGCGGACTTAATACCCCAGGTAGTTTAGCTCAGTTAGAAGGTCAACAAGCTATTGTTGCAACAGGTTCAACTTATGATCCCGATCCAAAGATAACAACATATTCAGCATCAGGAGTATTTGGCTATCGCATTTTCGGTAACAACCCATTTCAAACAGTAAGCTTTTGGGTTCAGAAAAGAGCTTCTCAAATGGGAGCCTATGCTGAAGTAAGTTCGTATTTATCAGCAAATTGGGAAGCATTAAAGTCAACATGCGAAACCATCCCCTTT
Organism: Deinococcales bacterium; assembly: GCA_043775825.1. Taxonomy (GTDB): domain Bacteria; phylum Deinococcota; class Deinococci; order Deinococcales; family JAAFIG01; genus JANXTZ01. Next base: position 13,418 of record JAYVRX010000047.1, on the reverse strand, counting down.
ACGTGGTAAAGGCATTTTAATTCTAGAATTGCGCAACACTACAAGCTCAAATTCCAAAATCTCGAGCTTTTGGAGGCTCGAGATTTTCTTTTTCTTCTCGAGTCTTATTGCATTCAAAATCTTCGAAATTCCCACATCTTACAAGGGAATTTCAAGCATTTATGCTAAAGTGTACCATCATGATTGACCGTATTGCTCTCAAAAATCGAATCGCTCGAGCTTTACAACGCAGCAAAAGCGTCGCTTTGGTTGGACCGCGCCAAGTCGGTAAAACCACACTCGCACGCGAATTCCTACCTTTTACACACCCAAATTACTTCGACCTCGAGAATCCACTTTCACGGGTACGCCTCGAACAACCCATGACCGCGCTACAACCACTTGAGGGGCTAGTGGTCATTGATGAAGTTCAGAAAGCCCCAGATTTATTCCCTGTGCTGCGGGTGTTAATGGATCAAAAACCAGATTTTGGACAATACCTGATACTTGGCAGTGCCTCACCGCGCCTCTTACAACAAAGTAGTGAATCGCTTCTGGGGCGCATCGAAGTGATCGAAATTGCTGGCTTTTCGCTTGAAGAAGTTGGGAACGATAACCTCGAGTTACTTTGGCGACGAGGTGGTTATCCGCAATCGTTTCTTGGACAAACCGAAGATGACAGCAACGAATGGCGTAAAAATGCAATTAATCGGTTTGTCGAACAAGACTTGTCACAACTTGGAATCAATGTTCCAGCGCCTGCAATGTTGCGTTTCTGGACAATGCTTGGGCATTTTCATGGTCAAATCTGGAACGCTGCCGACCCTGCAAGGTCAATGGGCAGCAGCGAAACCACAGTACGGCGTTACCTTGACCATTTAACGCAAACGTATATGATTCGTCAATTACAACCTTGGCACGAGAATCTGGCAAAGCGTCAAGTCAAACATCCTAAAATTTATTTTCCTGACACTGGTTTATTGCACTACCTGCTTGGTATTCGAGATCAATCGGATTTATTCACCCATCCTAAAAGTGGGGCTTCTTGGGAAGGCTTTGCGCTCGAGCAAGTTGTGCAGAGCGTTCGTCCCGAAAGCGCATATTTCTGGGCGGCGCACAACAGTGCAGAACTCGATCTTTTGATGTTTAAAGACGGTAAACGACTTGGTGTCGAATTCAAACGTGGCGATGCACCAAAGCTGACGGCTTCAATGAAAACCGTGTTTGAAGTATTACAACTCGATTCTTTGGATGTAATCTATCCAGGAGAAATACAGTATTCGTTAGCAAAAAACATTGGTGTGATTCCACTGGATCAGTACATTTTGCAAAATAATCTGTGACTTTTTGGGTATTTTATTCAAAGAAAATCTCGAGATTTCTTTGTCTTCTCAAGTCAAACCATGTTCAACCCTCGAGATTGAAGCTACTTGGGTCACTCGAGGTCTTCAAGTTTGACGCCACGCCCTACTCGAAGGCTTTGAAGGGCGTTTGCGACACGATTTTGGAATCTTGGGTCATGCTCGAGACGGTAATCAAACCAATCGTCTTCGTTTTCAAACTCAACCAGAATACCGGCGGGTTTGCCGTGGCGGGTAATGATAATTTCTTCTGTTTGGGCAATGTGCAAATACCGCGACAGGTCATCTTTAATTTTACTCAATGGTACTTGTTTCATTGGTTGGTTCTCCGTTTGGCTCGAGCCACTGGTCTGCGTGTAATAAAACTTCCCTTATTTTGAATCGGGGTTTCGTGCCACAATACATCATGGACATTTCCGCCTTTCTCGAGGAATTCAAATCTGAAGCCGAAGAAAACCTCGAGCGGCTCGACCAGGGTTTGCTGGCGCTCGAGCGTGATCCCAGCGATGCGAACTTGGTGCGCGGTTTGTTCTTGAACGCGCACACCATCAAGGGCGGCGCTGGAATGCTCGAGTTAAAGGTCATGAAGCAAATCACGCACTCGCTCGAGGATGTGCTGGGACGGCTGCGTGACGGTGGTGAGGTGCTCGAGGCGAACACGGCGTCGTTGTTGTTACGCGCCGTGGATATGTTGCGTCAGATTGTCAGAACCGAACCGACGCTCGAGCATCCGAGTCCTGAAATGCTGGAATTGTTGGGAGCATTGCGGAATCGTGCCAGTGGTGTGATTCCCAGCGTTCCAGCCGTCAAAACCCCCTCAAACCTCGAGCCTCAAAAACTGGCGTTGCTGCTCGAACCTTCCCAAACCGCGCAACTGGTGCAACGCCAGCAACTTGAAAAGGCTGGTTTTAGCGTCGAGGTCTTCTCGAGTTTGGATTTGGCGTTAGAGCGTTTGGGTGATGGCGGCGTGCAACTTGTGGTCACGACCTGTGAGCCTGGTGGCGTTGATGGTCTGGAATTAATCGCTGAAATGCGAGCCGCGAATTTGAAAACACCCGCAATTGTTACAATGCTCGAGCCAAATGTGGAAACCCAAAACAAAGCGGCGAAATTAAACTCGAGCGTCTTGCGTAAAGCCTCGAGTTTCGACACGCTATTGACCGAAACCGCAAAAGCCTTTGTGGTTTAAGGATCGTTTTTAGAACGCCCAATCTTCGAGAGCAATCCCCCGCCAACAAGTGCCACAATCACGCCCACGATCCCCCAGAAGCCCGAGCCAGTCATGAAACTACCTTTGATGACGCCCAGACCTTGAAAAATCCAAATAAAGCCTATAAACACACAAATAAAGCCCAGAACGTTACGAACGGTGTTGATCATCTCGAGCCTCCTTACGGCACAAGTCTACTCGAGTTCTAAGACTGCCACTGTAGTTCAAGCGTCCAGACGGTATCCGACGCCCCAAACGCTGACGACACGTTCGCCCTCCTCGAGCAACTTGCGACGAAGGCGAACAACAGTCGTGTCCACCACGCGGTCAGAGCCTTCAAAGCTGGTTCCCCAAATGCGCTCGAGCAGGTAATCCCGCGAGAACGTGCGTCCGGGATGATGCGCCAGCATTAAAAGCAAGTCGTATTCGCGGGGCGTCAGGTCGGTCACGGTGCTGCCAATTTTTACAGACCGCGCGGCAAGATCAATCTCGAGTTTGCCCAGCCGAATCACTTCGACGCTGGCGGCGGTGGCTTCCTTGGTGATTTGCGAACGGCGCAACATGGCACGCACCCGAGCCAGCATTTCACGCAGGCTGAACGGTTTGGCAATGTAATCGTCCGCGCCGACCTCGAAACCCAGCACCCGATCAGATTCCTCGGCTCGAGCGGTCAGCATTAAAATTGGCACGGTGGCGCTGGTGGCGTGCTCTAAACCCGCGCTTTCAAACGAGACGTTATTCAGTGGCATTCGAGGTTGACGAATGCGCCGTGCGACCTCCAAGCCGTCAAGCCCAGGCAGCATCAAATCCAGAATAATCAGGTCAAAAGTCGTAAACCGACACGACTCGAGCGCGTTTCTGCCGTCACGCTCGAGTTGCACGGTGTGTCCCTCGCCTTGCAGGTGTTGGTGTAAAAGCGAACCCAATTCTGGTTCGTCTTCGACGATCAAAAGTTTTGCCACAAATTTCCTCCTCGAGTGAAAGTATTTTAACTGACGAATCGAGGAGAAAGCCTTTAAATAGATTTTTGAAGAGTACAACGCCGTGTTTGAACGTTCTGCTATCTCAAAATGAAATTTATAAATGCCAAAATCTAACGGTTGTCCCCCGAACCTTTGATCTGATCGCGCTCGAGGCGGTCAAATAACTTGGTCAAATTGCTACTCGCCACATCCTCGAGCGTGACCCCGAGTTCGGTGGCGATTTGCGCCAAATACCAGAGCACATCGCCCAATTCTTGTTTTAAGGCTTCACGGTCTGTGTCGTCAATCACGCCGTTTTTGTCTCTGAAAAGCTTTTTGACCTTGCCCGCAAATTCGCCAGCCTCGTTGGTCAAGCCAAGCGTCGGGTACACAATCGGGTGATCGGTTTTGACCACTTGCGCGGTTCTTCTCGAGAGGGTTTGGTATTCGTCAAGGCTGGTTACGGTCACGGTTTTGGGCATAAATTTCCTTTGCTCGAGCACGGGCGGCATGTCCTTTCGCCTCTCATCCCCAACCCTTCTCTCCAAGGAGAGAAGGGAGTTTTATTGATTTCTCGAGAAGCGAGAATATTGTTTTCCAAACAGGGCGAAAAGCATTAATCCAATGCGGCAACGCCAGGCAAAATCTTACCCTCGAGAAGCTCGAGGCTCGCGCCGCCACCGGTGGAAATGTGACTGATCTTGTCGGCTTGTCCACTTTGATGAATTGCGCTAACGCTGTCACCGCCGCCAATCACGGTGTACGCGCCTTGGAGTTCGGCGACAACTTTGGCAATGGCGTTTGTGCCGGTGGCGAATTTCTCAAATTCAAAGACGCCCATTGGTCCATTCCAAAAAACGGTTTTTGCACCTTCAAGGGCGCTCGAGAAGGCTTTAATACTTTCGGGTCCAATGTCCATACCTTCCCAGTCGTCGGGAATGTCATTGGTCGCAAAAACTTTGGTGTTTGCGTCGTTAGAAAACGCATCGCCTGCCAAGGTGTCGCTTGGCAATACGATCTTGCCCCGGTATTGCTCGAGCAGGCGTTTGGCGGTGTCGAGGTAATCGTCCTCGTGAATACTCTTGCCGATGTTGCCGCCAGTGGCTTTGACGAACGTGTACGCCATGCCGCCGCCGATCAGCATTCGGTCTACTTTCGGCAGCAGGTTTTCAATGACTTTGAGCTTATCCGAAACTTTCGCCCCGCCGATAATCACAATGTACGGCGCGACAGGATTTTCAGTCAGCTTACCCAGTGCTTTGACTTCAGCCTCGAGCAAGATACCGCCAGCGTGCGGCAGCAAACCCGCCACACCCGACACGCTCGAGTGCGCACGGTGAGCACTGCCGAAGGCATCAAGCACGAACGCATCGCCCAAGGCAGCGAGTGCACGGTTCAGTTCAGGATCGTTTTTCTCCTCACCAGATTCAAAACGCACGTTCTCGAGTAACGCCACCTCGCCAGGTTTGATACCTTCTAAAGCTTTTGCCGTCTCGAGGCTGGCGGGTTTTGAAGCAATATATTTAACGGGTTTACCCAGCACTTTCTCGAGTTGCGCCGCGACTGGTGCGAGACGGAATTTGTCATCCACGCCCTTTGGTCGCCCAAGGTGCGACATCAAAATCACACTTGCGCCGTGACTGAGCAGGTAATTAACAGTCGGTAGGCTCGCTGTGATTCGGGTGTCATCTTCGATCACACCATTTTCGATTGGCACGTTGTAATCCACACGCACCAAAACGCGTTTGCCTGAAACATCCAACGATTCTAAATTCTTCATATTGAACCTCCAAAATTGGTTATCTCGAGAATAACGCGTTTTACTTCACTTGAAGCCCTCACCCGGCGAGCAAACTCACTACCCTCTCCCACAGGAAGAAGAATAAAAACCTCGAGCCTAGCCGTGTAAGGGAATAAAACTCCCTTCTCCTGATGTTGGGAGAAGGGTCGGGGATGAGGGTAGAAAGAACATTTTTTTTCCTCAAATTTGTGAATGCTTACAGGGTCTTGGAGATGTGCTTCACAAGGTCTACAACGCGGTTGCTGTAACCCCATTCGTTGTCGTACCAAGCGACGACCTTGATAAAATTTCCGCCCAAGACCAGGGTTTCCATCGCACTGAAGATGCTCGAGTGCGGGTTGCCCTTCAGGTCAATGCTGACCAGTGGTTCTTCGGTGTACTCGAGAATGCCTTTCAAGCTTCCCTCAGCGGCTTCTTTCATGACGGCGTTGATCTCATTGACGGTGGTGTCTTTACCCAGAATGGCGGTGAAATCGACAACTGAAACCGTGCTGACTGGAACGCGGAACGCCATGCCTGTGAATTTTCCTTGAAGCTCTGGAATGACCAAGCCCACGGCTCGAGCTGCGCCAGTGCTGCTCGGCACGATGTTCATGGCTGCGCCGCGATTGTCCCTGGGGTCGCCGCGAGGACCGTCTACCAGGCTTTGGCTGGCGGTGTAGGCGTGAACGGTGGTCAGAATACCTTTTTCAATGCCGAACTTGTCGAACAAGACTTTGGCGACTGGGGCAAGTCCGTTGGTGGTGCAACTGGCGTTGGAAATAATGTGGTGCTTGCTGGCATCGTAGTTGTTTTCGTTGACGCCCATGACAATCGTGATGTCTTCTTCTTTGGCTGGGGCAGAAATAATAACTTTCTTCGCGCCACCACCCGTAATGTGTGCTCGAGCGGCTTCGGCTTTGGTGAAACGCCCAGTGCTTTCAATCACGATTTGGGCGCCCATGTCCGCCCAAGGAATCTTGGCGGGGTCGCGCTCTTCAAAAATACGGGTTTTTTTGCCGTCCACAATAATGTTCTGATCGTCGCTGCCGACCACACCCGGGTACTTGCCGTAGTTGGTGTCATACTTTAAGAGTTGCGCCAATTCGGCGTTGTCGGTCAGGTCGTTGACTGCCGCGACTTCAATACCGTGATCGTTCAGAATGCGGAAAACTTGACGACCAATGCGTCCAAAACCGTTGATGCCTACCTTCATGATGCCCTCCTAGATGCGTTCAGTCGCGGTTTGCGATTGATTTTATTCTCGAGCTTTTGGGTGGAATTGTTGGACTCGAGAGCACTTAACATTTTGGATGATAGCACTCGAGCATTACAGCAGGGTATTCAGGTGTCTAGAGGTCGTCTCGAGTCTGAGCATCAAAAAGACGCAAGCATGTACGCCTGCGTCTTTCGCTTGGCTCGAGTTTATGGCTTGCGAATCTCGAGCAAGGATATTTTCCAACTGTTTGTGCCCATGCCACTGGCAGTCATGATCTGCCCAACGCCTTTGGCGTAATACTTGTATTCAAAAATGGGTGGATTCTCGAGCGCCGACCATTCTTTGGTCATTCGGACATTTTTGTACGAACCTTGAGGCACTGTGGCGTTTTCGTTCAGGTTGAGGATGGTTGCCCAATCTTCAGCTTCGCCTTTTTGGTATTCCTGACGGTACGTTTCGTTTGCTGTCGGTTGAGCTTTCATAACATATCCTGGGTATGCACTGTTGACCCCAGCAGTCCATGAACCTTTGGTGCTCACCACCTTGCCATTTTTGTAGGCTTTGGAATCCTCGCCAAAATACCAAACGTTGCCTTGCTTGTCCTGAGCGTACCAGTCGGTGGTGACTTCCTCGAGCTTTCCCGCTAAGGTCACGGTGTCTTTCACAGCGATGCAAGTGACCCCCATGATGACTTTGGTGTCAAAGGTGACTTGCATTTGTTCATGTTCAAAACCTGCATCGGTTTTGCCTTCAAAAATTTTGGTTGTGCCTGGCGTTAATGGAAAATACGGGTTGTCAATTTTTGCTACGAAATTGGTAGGGTCAATCACAGGCGCATAAAGTTGTGCGCTTTGAGCGCTCGGTTTTGTGAGTACCAATTGATGGGCTGCCGCCGAAATACTCAACAAGCCAATCACAATGCCAAATACAGTCATGGGTTTCATGGTTTAACCTCCAAGGTTTCAATCATCAGCAAAATGTCGGCTCGAGCTTCAACACCTGTCCGATTGCACGCAGCTTGAAGCTTTAAGGTTTGGATTTGGTTTTGAAAGATTTTGCTTTGGTATCTTTACTGTTCCCAAACCCAACTGCCCTACAATGACAGGCAAGCTCGAGAGAACGGAGGCGTGATGCGTTTACTGCTCGTCGAAGATGACCCACGTTTAAGCCGTCTGATTCTCGAGGGGCTGAGCGAAGACGGCTTGCTGATTGACCATGCCCCAAGCGCCAGCGTCGGTGATGGCATGGCGCGACTCGAGACGTATGACTTGCTGATTTTGGATGTCATGCTGCCCGAGGGTCGTGAGGCTGGTTTTGAACTGGCTCGAGCCTTGCGAAACCGCTCTGACAAAACCCCGATTCTCTTTTTGACCGCCCGCAGCGATATGGATTCCAAACTCGAGGGTTTGGACACTGGCGGCGACGATTACTTGACCAAACCGTTTGACTTCAGGGAATTGCGTGCTCGAGTTCGGGCTTTGGTACGGCGTTCAAAAGGCGAGGCGAGCAACTTGGTCAACCTGCCCCAAGGTTTGCTGCTCGATCTCGAGGCGCACGAGGTCACCCGCGATGGGCAACGCGCTTCCCTGACCCCACGCGAGTACACGCTGCTCGAGTGTCTGGCACTGACCCCAGGACGGGCTTACAGCCGTTCGAGCTTGATTGAACGCGTCTGGTCTGAGGGCAGTGAGGTGGATTTTAAAGCGGTGGATGTCTTTGTCTCGACGCTCCGCCGCAAACTTGGCGCAGAGGTGATCGAAACCGTGCGCGGCATCGGTTACCGCCTTGGACGGCTCGAGCTTGGGAAGCAACCTTGAGTTTGCGTTTCAAACTGACGCTGTTTTACGCCCTGATTTCGGCGTTGATTTTGGCGCTCGGCACGGCGGTGTTGTTCGTGTCTCTGCGTCAAAGCCTGTACCAAAGCTTCGAAGATTCCCTGCGTGAAGCCGCCCAACTTGCCATCAGTCAACTTGGGGGGCAAGAAACCAACCTGCGCCTCGAGACTGAAGGGCAGCGTTTCCAACCCAGTCAATCTGGCGTAACCTCGCTGGCGGTGTTCGATCAACACGGGCAATTGTTAGACCGTTTTGGCGATTTTAAAGTCCAGGTCAAACTCGAGCCTGGCTTTCAGACCGTCGGTGAGATTCGAGTTTTTACCAAAGCCTTGCCAGGAAATATGTTTATCCAAGCCGCCCGTTCGCAACTCGAGTTGGCAAAGACCATCGCTCGAGCTGGGCAAGTGGTTTTGGTGGTGCTGCCAGTGCTGCTGCTGCTTGGTTTTGCGGCGGGTTACGTGCTGGCAGACCGCGCCCTGCGCCCAGTCGATCAAGTCAGCACCCTCGCGGCGCAGATTGCCAGTTCTGGACGATACCAAGACCGTGTTCCCAGCGCTCCAGGCAACGACGAAATGGCACGCCTGACCCGAACCGTCAACGCCATGCTCGAGCGTCTCGAGCGCACCATCGAACGCGAACGGGCGTTTACCCTGGGCGCGGCGCACGAACTCCGCACGCCACTGGCGGTATTGATTGGACGCACCAGCCTGACCCTCGAGCGAAGCCGCAACAGTGACACCTACCGCGCCGCACTGCTCGAGGCAGACGAGATTGCCCGTCAGATGACCGCCACCGTCGATTCACTGCTGACCCTGGCGTGTGCAGACCAAGCCGCGAACCATCAAGCCCTCGACCTGTCCGAACTGGCATTTGACGCAATTCAACTCCTCGAAGCCCAAGCGCAAGCCTACAACATCAGCATCGAATCCAGGCTCGAGGCAGCCGCGCTTCACGGCGACCCTTCAGGTTTGCGGCTCGCCATCACCAACCTGCTCGAGAATGCCATCAAATATGGTCGTGTTGGCGGTCATGTCTGGATTCGGACGGGCACAGAAAACCAGCATGTTTATCTCGAGATTACCGACGATGGACTGGGGATTTCGACATCCGAACTCGAGCGGTTGCGGCAACCCTTCCAACGCGGGCTGGGCGTACAACACCTGCCAGGTTCGGGCTTGGGGTTAACGCTGGTGAATGCCGTCATGGAAGGTCACAATGGACGGTTGGAACTGTCTCGAGCCGAAGAGGGTGGACTGAGGGGGGTACTCGAGATTCCGATTGGGGAGTTGAGTAAAACGAAACACTTAGTGCTACCTGTTTAGTACAAAACGTCTTGCATTACTAAAGTCTACAACTCGTTGACATGCTATACTTGTAGACATGATGAGACTCAACATGCGATTGGGAGAATACCTTCAAAACCACAACCTTACAGCATACAAGCTCGAGAAAGCCGTGACTGGCGCTGTCAGCCGCAACACCGTTTACAAATGGGCAAAGGAAACCCAAGCACCAGACCACATTCACACTGCGCAATTCATTGAAATCATGCAAGCCCTCAGCCGTTTAACAGGTCAAGTGGTCACGCCAAACGACCTGCTCGAGGTGGTTGAAGAACCCATGATTGACCTTTCACAAATGCCACCCCTCCAAAGTCTCAAACCTGGGCAGGTTGGCGACCAACAACTGAAAATCACGCCCGCTAAAGGGAAATTTGCTCCTAAGTACCCCAGCATCAAAACCCGAAATGGCTCGAGCGCCACCGATGACATTGCCAAGCAACGCGAAGAACGCGATTTGGCGGTTGCTGGACGCAAGAAATGATCCTATTTTTAGACTCGAGCGCCTTGGTGAAAATTTACCTTGAAGAAGAAGAAACCCCCATCGTCATGGCTGCCCTTCAAAACGCGAAAAGGGTTGTTGTCAGCACGCTTGCCATGCCCGAAGCCGTCAGTGCTTTTGCTCGGAAAGCAACTCAAGGCGACCTGACCGAAGCTGAGGTGCAAGAAGCCTTCAAAAACCTATTGGGCGATTGGGAAGACCTCGAGCGTATCGAAGTAGATGATTGGATTGCCAAAGAAGCCGCCATGTTCACCCGTTCAAAAGGTTTAAGAGGCGCAGATGCTGTACACCTTGCCACCTGTGTGCGAGTCTCGAGAGAACAACGTGGGGTGCGGTTTTTGGCGTTTGATGATGCGTTAAATGCGGCGGCGAAAACGATGGTTAAAGTTTGGGTACAATAAAAAATCGGTTGACAGATATGCTATTTTTATAGTATGTTGTCAACCTGTTACGTTGAAAACAGAAAATAAAACAGGAGAAACCCAATCATGAGCAGTGTAAACCGTCTCAAGATGTTGCGGCTCGCCAAGGGCTTAACATTGGACGAACTGGCTACTGGTATCGGCGGTATCGTCACGAAACAAGCCCTTTCCAAGTACGAGCGAGACCAAGCCCGACCTTCATTAACCATCTCAAGACAATTGGCTCGAGTTCTGGGGGTTAAAACAGCACACCTCTTTGCGATACCGCGCCTCAATGTTGAATTGATTGCATACCGCAAACGCGCCAACATGCGCGTTTCTGAAAGCGAACATCTTGAAAACCTTGTCAGGGTACAACTCGAAGATCGTGCTCAACTTCAAGAACGGCTTGAGGGTCCATCTTTGGTGCAATTGCCAATTCTAAAAGTTTCATCGTTGCAGAAGGCAGAAGAAGCCGCTACAGAACTACGCCGCCTCTGGGATTTGGGACTTGACCCCATCTCAAACATCACTGACGCGCTAGAATCCCGTCGAGTTCATGTTCTCGAGATTGAAGCTTCAGAAAAATTTGATGGTATTAGCGCATTCGTGCGAGATGATTCTGGTGAAATTGTTGCTGCTGGTGTGGTCAGTCGCACCAATATCACTGGTGAACGCCAGCGCATGAACCTGGCACACGAAGTCAGTCATGTGGTCACAAAACCAGTTGGAATCAATGAAGAAGATGTTGCCAAACGCTTTGCTGGAGCATTTTTATTCCCAGAGGAAGCTGTGCGTCTCGAGTTAGGTAATCGCCGTCACGATTTACCATTCGAGGAATTGGCAATTCTAAAATTGCGTTACGGTATCAGTATGCAGGGAATTGTCATGAGGGCTGCCAATCTTGGCATTGTCTCTCAAGATTACAAAACCCAATTTTTCAAAACCATAAGCCCTTTAGGATGGCGTAAAACCGAACCAAACCCATTGCCTTTTGAACAATCCAGGCGTTGGAAACAAATTGTTACTCGAGGACTTTCCGAACGTCTAATTTCCTGTGATGAAGCAGCGTCTTACCTTAACCAAGATGAAATTGAAAGCATACTTCCTGTTACAGATGGTGTGAGTCGTCGAGCCTTCCTGATGCTTCCATTGACCGAGCGTCGTAAACTCATGGCAAAAGCAGTCAATGATGCCGCAAAATCTGAACTGAACATGGTTGATTCCGAAACAATAGAATGGGTTGAAGCAGAACTCGAGGATGGTCTAAACGATGACTGACTCGAAACCCGTATACGGTATGCCCCCAGAAATCAAACGCGGTGAGATTTGGAATGTTCGCCTCGACCCGACAAAAGGTTCAAAAATCAGCAAGACGCGCCCAGTTGTGGTTGTTTCATCAAATGCAATGATTGGTCATCCAGTTCGTTTGATCGTTCCAATAACGGGTTGGGATCGAAAATATGAAGTTTGGACATGGGTGGTTCAAATCAAAAACACAAAACTGAACGGTCTGGAGAAACTTTCCGCCGCAGACACCACGGCAACCCGCAGTGTTGCCGCAAGTTATGATCGATTCCGTGAAAAATTGGGTATTCTCGAGAGTGATTTACTCGAGGAAATTGTTGCATCAATAGCAACTGTAATTGAATTTCAATAACAGTCACCAACAGACAAATTCAACCAAAATTGTAGGAATTGTGGAATGCGTTGAAAACACCGAAAACAAGTTAATGAAACCCTGTTCTCGGCGTTTGCTCATGGTGGGCGATACGTGATTTGAACACGTGATCCCTCTCCTCGAACAAACTTAACAAAATTCTCTCAAGCTTGACTTATTTGTGCTTTTTGAGTTTCGCTCGAGTTTTGGTTTTGTACACTTGCCCTCGTGGTTCAATGCCAATGACTTCAATTACAAAATTTTCAACGAACAACAAAACGCGATTGTCACCAATCCGCAAGCGTAGTGTGCCTTTGGCGTAACCTACGAGCGGAGTTACATCACCTTGACCCGTTGCACAAAGCGTTAAAAGAGCATCCCAAGTTCTGGAATAATCTTTTTTATCAAGTTTAGCAAAGGCTTTTGCAGCAGGTTTCTCGAGACGCAAAACATACGGCGCATTTTTTGGAAGAATCACTTTCGCAAGCGTTCCACTTCGGCTTGAAATTCTTCGGGCGTGAGCAATTCGCCTTTAATGCCTTGACCGCGTTCACGCAAACGCTTGGCAATCCGAGGTGAAACAGGTTCGTGAACGGGTTCGCTCATTAGGGCGCGTTCCAAATCATTTTGCAAAAACGGTGCAATCCGTTCCCAAGTCTCGAGTGGCAACACGACGGCAGTCTTAACGCCGTTCTCGTCGGTTAGAAATTGAGGCTTACCCGAACCTACAGGGGGCGGAGTGTGGCGTGATTTGCTCGAGTCTCGAGTTTTAGCAGGTGCGGTCATGTGGTCATTGTAGCGGTTGGCTTGAGAATTGTGCTGAATCATAAAAATAAAGACGCAAGTTTTAAAACTTGCGTCCCTGAAATGGTGGGCGATACGTGATTTGAACACGTGACCCCTCGCGTGTGAAGCGAGTGCTCTACCGCTGAGCTAACCGCCCATAGCTCGAGGATTGTCGCATGACATCAAAACTTTTGCAAGTGTCTCGAGTTTTACCAAAACAGGCACTTTCGGTAAAAGTGGGACAAAATGCCATTTGTATTTAAAATTTTCGTGTATAGTTTTCATTCGTGCCGTCCCGATGTGACGGTCAGGCGTTTTCGCTGCCACATTATCTGGGGGAATCAAGAGTTCTTTTCGGGTGGCATTAATCGCCTGGAAAGGAT
>JAYVRX010000046.1:0-2306 GCA_043775825.1 Deinococcales bacterium | reverse complement strand
CTCGAGTTTCAGATTCAAGCCTGATTTGCTGGGACTGATTAAGCTTGGTTCGACGGCGACCAAGTCTCCAGTGTTGATGGTCTTGTCGCCGTTCACGTCCTTCCAGGCGATTACAAAATACTTCCCAGATTCCAAGTCATTTAACTGAAACGGGGCGCTCGAGCCGATCTGAGTCAAAAGCACGGCGTTCGATTTGGTCTCGTCGAGGTCGTTGTTGGGCTTGACGTAAAACGCGCCGACAATCGTGTCCGCCACCGAGGGCGGTGTGGCTTGAACGGTTAGGCTGAACGACACATTGCGTTCGAGTGTGCCGGAGATCCCGTAAAACGTTAAGGGGTAAGTTTTGCTGGCAACCGTGCTGTCCACGGCAATATTGAGTGTAACGCTCGAGCCGCATGTCGCAGCCGTCGCCGTGATGTTTACGCCAACTGGATCTCCGCTGACCTGCAAATCTACTGCCCCCGTCAAACCGCCAGTGCAATTGATCTGAAGACTCACGTTGGCATTCGTGCCGGGTTTAATGGTCAATCCACCATTTGACAATTTGAGGCTGAGATCTGGGGTGCTGTTTGTCGCCGTCTTGGTTGCGTTGACCGCCGCCAGCGCGTCGATCAAACCCGCACCGCAATCGGCGGCGGTTTGGGTACCACCTTTGCGCCCCTGGCATTGCGTGGCGGTTCGCGGTCTCGAGGTGTCCTTTAAAATATTGAGCGCCTGATCTGGGGTCAGGCTCGGACGCAACGCCTTCATGAGCGCCACGACACCCGCCACGTGCGGCGTGGCTTGGGAGGTCCCGTCGCTGTATTTAAAGACAAAATTGCCGTTGGCATCGTTTTTGCCGATGCTTAAAATGCCGTCTGGTTCGCCGTCATTGTTGGCATCGACCGCCGAGTCACCGCCCGGAGCCATGACATCAATTCGGGTACCGAAATTTGAGTAAAATGTTCGAGCGCCCGGTTGATCCGTCGCGCCGACCGTGATGACACCCGCGCAACTCGAGGGCGAATGGTTGGCGGTGTTGTCGTTCTCGTTGCCCGCCGCGACCACCACGATCACACCTTTGTTTCGCACCTGATTGAGCACGTCTTGGTATGCTGGCGACTGCGAGCACGGGTAATCGCCGCCGAGGCTCATGTTGATGACACTGGCTGGGTTGGGATTGTGGGGCATTCCGGGAACGTCAATGCCCGCCGCCCACAGCACGCCGTCCAAAATGTCTTGACTCGAGCCTCCGCCCTGCCCCAAAACCCGCACGGGCAGAATCTTTGCGCCCCAACTGACACCCGCCATGCCAATGGCAATGTTGCCGCCACTGGCGGGCAGGTTGTTCGTACTGGCGGCGATCGTGCCTGCCACGTGCGAGCCGTGATAACTCGACTGGCTTCCGGCTGGCGCATCACCCACGTCGTAAGCGTCGGAGTCGCGCCCATCACCGTCGCCAGAGCGGCGCAGGTCGGAAATCATGTCCGCACCCGGCAGCACCTTGCCGATCAAATCTGGGTGGGTCTTGCTCGAGGTATCGCCCGCCCAGAGGATGCCAGTGTCCACCACTGCAACCACCACTGCCGGTTCCTGTGTACCGTCCACCACGTCCCAGGCTTGTGGCAGGTTGATTGCCGGAGCGTCCCATTGAATCGAATAAAATTCGTCTTGCGGCGTTTTATTGAGATGCTGAACGAAATTCGGTTGGGCGTATTCGACATCATCCCGATTTTGTAGATTTTGTACCATCTCGAGCGTCGCTTGGGCGTTGATGTTGGCGCTCGAGCGGTACAGGTAAGTCGAGCGCAAACCAAGACTCGAGTCTTGAATCAGGTTGATGCCTTTTAAACTCAGACGCGCCGCGCTCCGAATGCCAGATTTAAACTTGACGATCACCTCGCCCGAAATAAATTCGGGACTTTGAACCTGATTAATGCCAACCTGAAAGCCGACCGTTCCCGAAATGCTGCCCTTTTGCGGTGCAGGATTGCTCGGGCAGGCGCTCAAACTGAGGGCGAGCAAGCCAAGGCTGATGATTCTTTTCATGGTCTTTTCTCCAAGCTGTTGGGTTTTGGACTGATTCCAGCCTCTATCTTAGCGCCCGAACCTCGAGTTCTATTTAGAAACGACTGAAAGCCAGTCTAAGACGCTCGAGATGGCGGCTCAACAACGCGGTTTGCGTTTGGTATCCAAATAGCGGTTCATGCCGTTCCAAGGTAAGAATTCGCTTGGATTTTGAGTTGGGATTGGCAGCACTGGTAATAAACTTGGAATAATTTGGTCGGGTTTGATGCTCGAGCTTTTGGTGGCGGTTGCAAAACTGA
>JAYVRX010000045.1:0-29255 GCA_043775825.1 Deinococcales bacterium | reverse complement strand
GCAGGTACGTCCTTCTCGAGTGCTTCTAGTCGCTCGACCATATCAGCGCCTGTGTTATCAAGCCAGTCTCGAGTTTCGTCATCTATTTCGTGAACAGGTTCTTCAATCATCTCGAGCAAGTCGTTGGGTGTAACTGGTTTTCCTGTCAATGTCTCGAGTGCGGGAATAATTTGCTCGAGCGTGACCAAATCCACGCGCCTGGGGCGTTTAGCAGGGTCGGCATTGGTGATTCGGTATAGTTTGATGGCATGGGTTTGATTGCCCATTGCTCGTGCCAGAGAGTACACACTGATATTTTGAGTTTCGAGAATGCTTTTGAGTTTCCAATCAATTCGCATATCTATAACATAGCACAAGTTATAAGTAGAGAATATATTATGAATTTCGAGCCTCCAAACAAAAACCCCGCTCATCACGGGGTTTTTCTGGTATCTCGAGGTTTTACTTTAATGTGGTTCGATCAAGCCGTAATGCCCATCTCGGCGTTTGTAAACCACGTTGACATTCTGAGTTTTGGGATTGCTGAACACGTAAAAATCGTGTCCCAAAGCTTCCATTTGCGCGGCGGCATCTTCAACATCCATCGGGCGCAGTTCAAATCGTTTGTTGCGCACAATTTGCGGCATAAACTCTTCGCTATCATCGAAATCAGTTTCCGTCACAGGCGGGGGCGCGTCTGGGCGGTGGGTTCGGGTGACAAATTTGTCCTTAAATTTTTTCAGTTGACGCTCGAGCACTTCTGTCGCGGCATCGATGGCGTAGTACATGTCATGGCTGGCTTCTTCGGCGCGAATAATGCCGTGCGGTACGTTTAATTGCATTTCAACACGGTTTTTTCGGTTGGCTTCGCTCGAGGCTTTGACGTGCAGTACGACTTTGGCGTCCACAATGTGTTGACTGAAACGCTCTAAACGCTCGAGTCTGGTTTGAACATGGTTGCGCATTCCGTCGGTGACTTCAACGTTTTGCCCTACAAGCTTGTAAACGTTCATGATGCCCCTTTCAATCCGGCTTCGCCATACGAAAAGGATTTGGTTGAGGTAGTAAAGCCGATGTATTTAATTTACACCCGCTTTGTGAATTGCACTTCGAGAAAGCTCACAGTGCAATTTCATATTTGGGTGTACGCTTATTTTTGGGTCTCAGAGCGTTGGTGGTTTTGCCGTCAAAATGGCGACGGCGACCAAAACAAGGGCGGTCAGAACGCCCGCCGCTGGCACAAAACTAGAGTTTCTGGGGGCAGCTTCTAGTGCATTTGGGCGTTGTCCAAGCGTCGAAAGCCACGCGCCAAGGTTTGAACCTGCCCAACTCGAGGACAGCATCATCACCAGGCTCATGACAATCATCATGGGCAGCGTGGAGGTGTTGATTCTGGGGTAAATCAGCAAGCTCGAGATGGCAGGCAGAATAATGACCAGCGATGCGGCGGCGACGATCAATGCACCGCGAGCGCTCCAGGCGGGTTGCAGTTTGCGTTGCAGGCGTGAAAATTGCCAAACGTCAAGCAGCACAAACACGGGCAGAACCATCAGTTGAGAGTTTGCCGCCAGACCTTCTTGCGCCCCACCAAAAATGGCAACAGTAATCAGACGATGGAGCACAATCAACACGCCGACGATGCTCGAGACACCAACCCGTTTGATGGCATTTTGCGCGACACTGCCGAGGAATCCGCCGCAAGTGATGAGCACGACTGGGTACAACCATTCTGGGCGTTGCCAGAAGGCGCGAAGGTTGCTCGAGCTGAAATCGGGCAGACTACCAATGCCTTCCCATTCGGCGGCGAGCAGAATGACGAACAAAGTTCCCGCAAAGCTGAACAGCGCAATTGCCAGAATTTCTTGGATTTTTAAACCTTGCAATCCACGCCAGGCGGCTTGTGGGACGCTCGAGAGGGTCAGTGGGACGGCGCACATCATCACGAACGACACGCCGCCAAACAACATCAGGTGCGGCAAACTCCAGGCGGTCAGGTCAACGCCATAAATTTTGTGCCACAGCAAATCTGACGGCGCGGCGGCAGTTTGAAACAGGGCGATCAATGCCAGCAAGCCGATCAAGGGTTCGGCACGGAAGCGTTCACGGATGCCACCACGTCCCTTCAAAGCCAGAAACAAGATTCCAGCGCTAGCAAAAAATGCCAGAATCGCCAGTGAACCGTACAGCAAAAAATGCGGTGACCACAAAAAATCGTTACCAAAACCGCCGTAACGGTGATGCCAGGTTTCATCCCAAACCAGCGCCACCGAGAACATCAGACCGCTAGCGACGGCAAGAACCCCAGCCAAGGAACGGGTGACTAAGCTCGAGCGTGTCGGGGAAACTCGAGCATTTTTGGGAAGTTTTGATACGAACAAGTACCAGATTGCGCCGCCGAGAGCAGCAAGCATGGCGGTCAGAACGCCAACGCCGAGCACGAACATTGGTCCGGGCTTGGCAGTGCCGCCCCAGTTGACCAAGGCAACGACCACGGTTAATGCGCCAACCGTAGTCAGAATGGGTTTGAAATTTAGAGCTGTGGTTGGTTGTTGCACCTGTTGCATCGGATGACCTCCACAAAAATTGTACTCGAGGTTTGTTAAGAATGCTCGAATCGAAACAGGTTTTCTTATGCAATGTTTTGGAGCAATCTTCAAGATTTTTTTTCGCTGCCGCGAACCACCACGGCTGGACCCTCGAGTTTGACGAAGGTGCTGTCACCGACTTGTAAGGACTGCGTGTGATCGGTTTGCACGACCAATTGCACATTCCCAGCCTCGAGCGTGTAAGTTAAATCATGCCCCTTAAATTCTCGGGCGGTGACTCGAGCACTCAGTCCTTCACTGCCCAGCTTTAGGCTCTCAGGACGCACTGAGAGCATCACAGCACCCGTCTCGGCTTGCTCGAGCCTTGATGCACCCAAAATACTCATGGCGACGCTCCCAGAGGCTCGAGCGGGAATCAGGTTGGTACGCCCCAGAAAATTGGCGACAAAAGCGGTGCGCGGTTGCCCGTAAACACTTTCGGGCGTGCCGTCTTGTTCAATACTTCCGTCACGCATGACTATAATTCGATCTGCAAAGCTCATGGCTTCCTCTTGATCGTGGGTGACCAGCAGCGCCGTCGCACCAAAAGCCTCAAGAATCCGTCGGACTTCAAGGCGCGTGCTCGCCCGCAAATTGGCGTCAAGGCTCGAGAATGGTTCGTCGAGCAAAATCAGTTTTGGGTGCGGCGCAAGCGCCCGAGCCAGCGCAACCCGTTGTTGCTGACCGCCAGAAAGCTGACTTGGCAGTCGGTCTTGAAAAACAAGCAAGCCAACCATGCCCAGCACCTCTCGAGCGCGGTTAAGTCGCTCTGGTTTTTTCAGGCTTGCCAGTCCAAACGTGACATTCTCGAGCACCGTCAAATGCGGAAACAGCGCGTAATCTTGAAAGACAAAACCGATGCCGCGACGTTCGGGAGGCGCGTCAACGCCCGCGCCGTACAAGATTGAATCCTCGAGTAAAATGCAGCCAGAATCTGGGCGTTCAAAACCGGCAATCAGGCGCAAGGTCGTGGTTTTACCACAACCGCTCGGACCGAGCAAAGCAACGATCTGACCAGGCTCGAGGTTAAAACTCATGTCGTTGACCGTTGGATTTCCTGAACGGTGAAAGCTCTTTGAAAGGTTTTTGATGCTCAGTAAATTCATGGTGACTTTCTGGGGGCGGCGCTGGCTTGTTCTTGCATCAAAACCAAACCGACCATCAAACTCGAGGCAATCACAATCGCCAGAGCATACGGCGCGGCTTGGGCAAACATGGATTCAGAAGTAAAACCAAAAATTTGCTTTGAAAGGGTATCAAAACCGATGGGTGAGAGCAAAAACGTGATCGGTAATTCTTTGAGGCACGACAAAAAAACCAATGCCAAACTGGTCAGCAAACCACGCCGAATTAAAATTAATGTCACCTTGGCAAAGGCTTGAAGCGACGTAAAGCCCAAACCTCGAGCCGCCTCCTCGAGCTTCGGGTTGGCTTGCAATAAGCTTGCACGAATTGGTCCGATGGCTTCGGCAAGAAAATGAACGGTCAAGGCAATCACCAGCATAGTTAGGGTTTGATACAAATCAGAAATCACGCGCAAACTGAAAAAGACGAACGCCAACGCCAACGCGAGTGGCGGCGTGGCATAACCCAAGTACGCGCTGCGCTCGAGCAAGTGCGTGAAGGGGCTGGCGTAACGCGTTCCCAAAATAGCCAGCGGCACGGCAAAAAACGTGGCAACCAAGGCGGTGGGCGCGGCAGCAAAAGCCGAATTTTGCACGGCAAGAAATAGCGCTTGCCAATCAGGTGCGGCACTGCCCAGCAACCAGTACACGATTGTGCCGAGCGGAATCACCAGCGTTACAATGGCAATTGCCAGCACAAAACCAAAGGCGGGCAGCGTCCAACTTCCCAAAAGCGCCATGCTTTGATGTCGCGCCACGCCAGAACCAACCCTAGAGAGGCGAATGTTGCGCAAAAACCGTGACTCGAGCGTTAACGTGCCAACCGTAATTGTTAGCAGCATCAAACCCAACCAGGCGGCATAAACGCGGTCATAGGCGGCATTGTATTGCACATAAATCGCGCTCGAGAAAGTTTCATAACGGGTTAAGGACACCACGCCAAAATCACCAAGAACATGCAGTGCAATCAGCAATGCACCCGACAACCAGGCGGGACGCAATTGCGGCAACACAATGCGCCAAAAAACTTGCCACTTCGAGAGTCCCAAACTGCGCCCAGATTCCTCGAGGCTGGGGTCAAGCCCGCGCAAGGCATTCCAAAGGTTCAAGAACAAATACGGAAAACTGAACAATGCCAGCACGCCAAGCGCCCCGAAATAACCTTCGGGTCTGGGAATGGTAATGCCCAGAAGTTTCTCGAGCACCCCGTTTTGACCCGTCGCGGCGAGCATGGCATAAGCACCAACGTAACCTGGCACGGCAAGCGGCAAAACGCCAATCAGCGTCAAGACCCCTTTGGCGGCAATATTGGTTCTGGCAGTCAACCAAGCCAGCGGCAACGCGATCACGCTGCTTGCCAGCACCACGCCCAAACCGAGCGCCACGGTTTTAAGCAGCAACTCAAGGTTGCGAACCCTAAAAACAATCTCGAGCAAATCCTTTGGGTTGGCTTCGAGCGCCCGCAAGACCAAATACGCCAAGGGAATCAACACTGCCGAGCACGCGATCAGTGCTGGAATCAAAAACGTTTTTGGGGCAGGACGACCCACTCGAGGTTTGAAACTCGAGATTTTAGGTTTGGTTTGAAAGGATGTGCGTTGCATACGGGATTGAAGGTCAAATTCCGACTCGACCAATCAATTTACCAGGATTTAACGCGGGGCGTTTGACTGCTGCAACACGATCAGCTTATTACTCGAGATTGAATACGACTTAAAAGTTGCAATAGGTTTAAGACAAGCATACACTTGTCTTGTGATACCAGTTTTTGAACCAAACGAATGGCAGACTTTCCCACCAGGTATCCACTGGGCAACATGGCAGGAAATATGTGACCAACTTGGATTCAACGAACACCGTCAAGCACAACTTCCAGGACTTTATCTTGGCTTGGTTGCTCTAAAACTTTCAGGCTGTCAAACCGCATATTTGGACGGCAGTTTTGCCACAGGAAAATCAAATCCCAACGATTTTGACGTTTGTTACGACCTATTTGACATCAATCCAGATTTACTCGATAAAGTGTTCTTCGATTTTTCCAATCAACGCCAACGACAAAAAGACAAATACGGCGGCGAATTCTTCCCCGCAAACGTCTCTGCAACACCGAGTGGAATTCGCTATCTTGAGTTTTTTCAAATCAACAAACACACCCAAACTGCCAAGGGAATTATTGGAATTCATCTGCTCACAGATTTAACCACTCAGGAGGAAACGGCATGATTCAGAACGAACGCGAGTACAAAATCAGCAAATCTGAAGCTCTAAAATTTAGAGATGCCATCGCGCAACTCGAGCAACAAGCAAACACCGAAGATTGGAAGATCGAAATTCAAAAAAATGCAATGCAAAGCAGCCTAGAAGAACTCGAGCAAGACATGAGTGAATTTGAGAAGCTAAAAAATGCTCAAACACCAATCACCTTGACGCTTTCGAGTTTTGATGACATTCCTGACACGTTGATTCGAGCACGAATTGCAAAAGGTTGGACGCAAGCAGAATTGGCAAGTCGGATGGGCGTCAAACCGCAACAAGTCCAGAATGATGAGATCACGCATTATCAAAGCGCGAATTTTGCAAGATTGTCTCGAGTGGCACGGGTTTTAGGAGTGCAAATTGAGGCGGGTCGAGTTTTGGTTGGGTGAAACTCGAGTCATCCAAAATGCAAGCTTGAAACCTCAAGGATTGAACCAACGAAACGCGCGAAAAAACGACCCTCAAGAAACCATTTTATTTAGGTGTCTCGATGGTTTTTAAGATTAACGTTTGTTACGCTAGGTGTTCGGTGACGATATTGGCACTACTCGAGTTTTTAGAGGATTTGCTATTAATGTAAAATCAAACCATAACCCATTAAAAGCAAACCCACTAAGATGTAGAAAAAGCGAGCACCTTTGTGTCCAACTAAATCGATGAGAAACTTAACTCGAAAATTTTGAGTAAGTGATCCAAAGTTAAACAACCCAACAGAAAACAATAAAAAACCAAACGCAAAACAGCCAGCACCAGTAATAGTCATAAAAACCTCAATCAAGGAATTTCCTTAATCCAAAATTCAATATCCCTTCTCCCGACTCACCAGATTCTCGAGCGTCTCGCCTGCCACAAACTTTTCGGCGTTGCGCTCTAAAAGTGCGTTGGCTTTGCCAATCAAATTAGGTCCACCACCAGCAATGTGCGGGGTAAGAATGCAATTCTCGAGCGACCAGAGTTTGGAATCGCTGGGCAGCGGCTCAAGGTCGGTCACGTCCAATGCCGCACCGCCAATTTGATGTTTCTCGAGCGCGGCAATCAGGGCGTTTTCGTCTATCGCACTACCGCGTCCGACGTTGACCACCCAAGCTCGAGGTGAGAGCAGCGCGAGGCGCTCGGCGTTCATGATGTGTTGGGTGGCTGGCGTGTCGGGCAGCACCATGACGACGGCATCGGCGCTGGGCAACACCAAGTCCAAATCTTCGATGGCGTGGGTGACAAAACCTTCACGGTCTCCTGATGTGCTCGCAACCCCTTCAACACTTACACCAAACGGTTGCAGACGGTGCGCAATCTCGAGTCCGATTGCGCCCATGCCCAGAATCAGCACGTTTGCCCCCTCGAGCGTCATCAGTTGCGTGCTGGGGGCGTTCACGGCTTGGTTGTAAAAGGCTTTGTCCCAACTTTTGGCACTTTGATGGTCGCGGTGCAGGTGCATTCGGCGCACCGCAGAAAGCAGCAACGTAACGGCAAGTTCGGCGGTGGGTGCATCGTGCAAACCCTTGCCGTTTGAAACCAGAATGCTTGCTCGAGGATTTAAATCCAAAACATGATTGATGCCCGCCGTAAAGGTCTGAATCCATTTCAAACTGGGCATCTCGAGCAATGTTTTCAGCACTTTAGAGTTGATACCCCAAACCACTAGCCCTTCGGCATCTAAACCTTCTAAGCTTTCAGATCGGTTAAATCGCACAACCTCGAGTGGCAATTCTGGGAGTTCCCAGGTCACGGAATCGGGAATCAAGATTCTAGGCATGGATTGATTCTAACGTTAAAGGTAATGCAGGCTTCAAGATTTTCACGTTATGGCGTTACACTGTCTCGGGTTGTAGCCCCGAGTTAGACCAGTCAATCGAATTTCTTCTCGAGCAAAACTTGAGTTCTCCCGAGGTAAACCATGAAAAAACCGTTATTGTTCTTGTTGACCGCCGTCGTGCTGTCGCCTATAGCCTTATCGCAGAATACAGTCACCAAAATTAAGGTTGGTTTGGGTTACTTACCCGACGTGCAATTTGCACCGTTTTATCTGGCACAAACCAGTGGTTTGTACAAAAAAGCTGGGTTTGAAGTCGAATTTCAGCACGGTTTTACCAACGAACTTTATCCGCTTCTGGCGGCTGGCAAACTCGATTACGTGGTTGCCGATGCCGAAGATGTGGTCTTATTGCGCTCCGAAAACGCCAAAGCCGCACCGTTTAAGTATGTCATGGCATTGTACCAAAACGTACCAAATGCGCTGTTCAGCAAAAGCGAGAAAAACATCAAAACCATCAAAGACCTGAAAGGCAAAACCATCGGCATTCCAGGCAAGTACGGCAACTCTTGGACGAGCCTGCAAGCCACCCTGAAAGCCGCGAAGCTGAAAGAAACTGACGTCAAAATTCTCGAGATTGGTTTTACCCAACTCGAGGCAGTCGTGGCAGATCGGGTGGACGTGGCAATGGGTTTTATCAACAACGAACCCGTTAAAGCCGCCGCGCAGAATATTAAGTTGAATGTGATTGCCGCTTCAAAGTACAACCGTGCCCCTGGCGTTGGCTTGATTACCACCGATGCCAACCTCGAGAAACCAGAATTGGTCAAGGCATTTTTGGCAGCCAATCAAGACGCGATGGTGACAACTATCAAAACCCCAAAAGTCGCGTTTGAAGCCAGCAAAAAATTTGTGCAAAACCTTGGCGACGAGGGCATGAAGGTGCTCGAGGCGAGCATTGGGTTGTACCAAAGCCCGTTTACGCTGGCTGAAGGCATTGGTTTTAGCAACCCGAACGGTTGGCAAAGCGCAATTGACACGCTGAAAGCTTTTGGGCGTTTGCCAAAACCCGCCAAACGTAGCACGTTTTACACCAATATTTACCTGAAAAACGTTCAAGTAAAATAATTTGTAAACCTCGAGAAGCCGTGAGTATTGATGCTCACGGCTTTTTTGATATCAGATCTGCAAAATCTTATTAGACTTCGGGCGAAAGTCTGGCAAAAGTTACGTTTTGCAAAAGCATTACACTTTCACGCTACCCCTCACCCCCGACCCCTCTCCCGACATCAGGAGAGGGGAGTTTGACGTTATTACCGTGTAGCTCGAGGATTTTCTTCCCTCTCCCGCACGGCGGGAGAGGGTGGCGAGCTTGCTCGACGGGTGAGGGTGGCAGCATAGCGAGTTAGACAAAGTCTTGCTGGATTTCGTTTTCTACTTTCGCCCGAGGTCTATTCAGGGCATAATCGCCGTAACATTTTGAGCACACTCCAAACTCGAGAAAGTGGTGGTATTCACTTCAAGATCGTAATGCACACCTTTATGAACAATCTCGGCTTGCTTTTCTGCCATACCTTGAACTCGGTTGCCTCGTGCCAATTCTCGAGCGCTGGCAACTTTAAGATCACATCTTACCGCGACCCACAGCACCTCGAGTCCATCCAGTGCTGTTTCCCAGCGCTGTTGCGATTTTGCTCCACCCAGAAATACTTCATCCACGATGACTCGAGCGCCAGCGCGAACCATTGCGGCTATACCGTAACTCCAGGCGTTATCTAAAAGCTGAAATGCAGTCCCCACCATGACCTGACCGTTGGAGTCAAAAACAATTCCGCCATCCGCAGTTCGCATTGTTTCAGGCATTGCCTCAATTAAGGTATCAACGCCAAAGGTCAACCAGGGTTCTGGTAAAACGGTTTGCAAGCTACGAGCAAGTTCAGATTTACCCGAACTCGATGCGCCGTTGAGAACAATGACTTGGGTTTTCACCAGACTATCTTGACATGGCATTTCAGTTTCACTCAAAACACCACAGTTTTATTTTGATGCACCAAAACCCGATCTTCAAGATGGGCTTTGACTGCCCTGGCGAGGACATTGCGTTCAATATCACGCCCGATGCGAGTCAAGGCTTTGACATCGTCGCGGTGCGAAACCCTGGCGACATCTTGTTCGATAATTGGTCCGGCATCGAGTTCTGAAGTCACGTAATGCGCTGTAGCACCCACGAGTTTAACGCCCCTTGCCAGGGCGCTCTTGTACGGGTTTGCGCCGATAAACGCGGGCAAAAAACTGTGGTGAATGTTAATCACTGGCATCTGGGTGTTCTCAAGAAAGTCGCCCGAAAGAATTTGCATGTAACGCGCCAGCACCGCAAAATCGGCGTTGCCTTTTAACAACTCAAGAATTTTTTGTTCACTGCTGGCTTTGTCGCCTTTTTCGACTGGCACGTAATGAAATGGAATTCCAAAGGTGCGCACGTCAGGCTCGAGGTCTGGGTGGTTGCTGATGACGAAAGGAATTTCGGCATCGAACTCGCCGCGCCGCACCCGCCAGAGCAGATCCATGATGCAGTGATCGTATTTGCTGCATAAAATTGCCATGCGTTTTGGTTCAGAGGCGTACCAGACTTTCCAATCCATGCCAAACGGTGTAGCGACAACTTCCTGGAAGGTTTTCTCGAACTGGGCTTTGGTCAAATCCAGTCCCTCGAGGTGGAATTCTTGACGCATGAAAAACGTGCCACCTTCGGGGTCGGTGCTGTGTTGGTCGCTGGACATGATGTTGGCGTTGTGACTGTACAAAAACTGCGAGACGGCAGCGACAATGCCGCGTCGGTCTGGACAGGAAATCAGTAACCGTGCGGTGTTGGGGCGGGCATAGGCTTTTGTGGTTGGTGTGGCGTCTGGTTGCATCGGGGGACAGTTTAACCTGTGGTTTTGCTGATGCTCGAGTCTGTCAAGTAAAAACGACATTTTGACAAGTACGCTTGACAAAAAGCAAAGCTTGGTTTACATTGATGTCAAGCAACATTGACACCTCGAGATACGAGGGGTTAGATGAAAAGGAGATGCAATGAACAATTTCCAAATGCAAACCGCAAACTTCAAACTCGAACAACTTCGTCAGGTTGCAGAACTTCAGAACGCACTCGAACCGATTCGTCAACAGCACTGGGACAAACTCAAAAATGCTTTCAAAACAATGCTCGAGGAACTGAAATTCTTGACCATCGGCAGCCTCGAGATTGTTCAGAAAGTACAGGCGTAAATCATGTTTGAAATTGAATACCGCACGGCAAAAACCATCACCGAAGCTGAAATCACTGAATCTGTTGAACTTGGTAATATTTTACGCAAAGAAACCCACCCTAACGACCCACCACAATTACCAGAAACCCAGATTCAACAACTTAAAAACCTGCCTGATTTCTTCGAGATTCATGTGTGGTTGGCGCGACACAACAACCTCGCAGTTGGTATTGGCAATCTGCAAATCATGCACGTTCCAGACAACAAACACATGGCACAACTTAACCTGCAAATCATGCCCCAATACCGACAACAAGGACTGGGCAAAACCTTGCTCGAGCAAGCATTACAAGTTGCGCTAGAGGCAAATCGAACGCTATTGATCTGTGAATCCAACGACCAAATTCATGCTGGAGCGGCATTCCTCGAACGTTACGGTTTTACACCTGGGCTGGAAGCGCACATCAACCAACTTGATGTATCGACACTCGAAATGCACACGCTCGAGCTTTGGATTCAAGCTGGAAAAACCCGAGCGGTTGATTTTGAGCTTAACATTTGGGATGGTGCAATCCCAGAATCAGAACTTCCTGCGTTCGTCAACATCATGGAAGTCATGAACAACGCACCAACGGGTGATCTCGAAATTGAAGATCAACACCTGACACCCGAAATGATCCGTGAAATCGAAAAACTTCAATTGGTCTCGGGTGGTAAACGCCTTATCAGTTACGTCAAACACAAACCCAGCAATCAATTGGTGGGTTTTACTGAACTGATCTGGAAGCAAAATCGTGCCAGCATTGTCAGCCAGGGCAATACAGGTGTTGACCCAACACACCGAGGTCATGGGCTTGGAAAATGGCTTAAAGCCGCAAACCTCGCGCAGATGCTGCGATTAAACCCAGAAGCAAAGTTCGTGCGCACAGGCAATGCTGATAGCAATACTGCGATGCTGAAAATCAACCTCGAGCTTGGATTTAAACCATATTATGCAAGCATCGCCTGGCAAGGCAAAACTGAGACAATTCTCGAGAAACTTAAAGCCCAAACAGTCAGTCTCGCATGACCCGAGGGTTTTCTGAAAGAATAGACGCATGACCAATACTCAAACATCCCAACCCGCCATCCTATCAGGTGCAGACCTCGAAAAAGCCCGCGCCAGAGAGCAAGAGAACGTGATCTCGAGCATTCTGGGGCTTGTCTTGGCGGTGGTTTTCTTTTTCGTTTGGGTTTATGGTGGACTCTCAAGCAATTTACGTGACGCGCTGGGCGGCGACAAAGATTTCGTCTCGAGAGTTCTGTTTATTGTGGTTTTTTTCGTGATCTCGAGCCTCGTGGAATTTCCGATCTCGTATTATTTTGGGTTTTTAAGCGGTAAAAAATACGGTTTGTTGAAGCAAAATTTCTCGGGTTGGCTGCTTGACGACATCAAAGAAACCCTGATTAATTCTGCCTTGATTGGCTTGTTGTTGTTTGGTTTTTACGCCACCATTCGAGCCTTCCCAAACGTTTGGTTTCCGGTGGCGATGGCTGGCTTGACCGTGTTTTTTGCCGTGATCTTGTTCATCAATCCGTTTCTGGCAAGAATGCGCTTTAAAAGTGCGCCGCTCGAGAATCCTGATTTGGAGGCTCGGGTGAAAAAGATTTTTGCTGCCAGTGGCGTGAAACTGACCAAAACCAGCCGTTGGTTGTTTGGCGAAAAAATCAAACAAGGCAATGCCGCACTGATACCAGACGGTTTCGGTTCAGAGGTTCTGATTTCCGATACGCTGATGGCAAGTATGCAGCCCGAAGGTATTGAGGTTGTGCTGGCGCACGAAATCGGGCATAAAGTCCATAAGGATTTGTACAAAACCCTGGCACTCAACTGGTTGCTGTTTGCGCTGATTATTGCCGCCGCAAATTACTCATTTTCGAGCATTGGACTGATCGGAGGATTGCGAGGCTCGAGTGATATTGCCACGCTGCCAGTATTTTTCTTTATCGCTACATTAATTGGTCAAGTGTTCAGTCTCATCACCAACGCCAACTCACGAGCCGCCGAGTATGCCGCCGACAAATTCGCGCTCGAGATTACCAAAAACCCAATCGCGTTTGAAACCGCGTTTCGCAGCCTCGCCAAAGAGAACCTGTCTGACCCAAACCCTCCAGCTTGGGTCGAATTCTGGCTTCACAACCATCCTTCAATCGAAAAACGCATTGCCGCCGCTCGAGCTTGGGCATCAAGCAAGGGAATCCCTGTCGCCTAATGGAAAACCGCATTCGAGAACTTAGAGCTGTCAAACGCTGGTCGCAAGCCGATCTTGCCGACGAACTTGGGGTCAGCCGACAAACCGTGAATGCCCTCGAGACTGGGAAGTACGACCCGAGTTTGCCGTTGGCGTTTAAATTGGCACGGCTTTTTAATCAACAAATCGAAGAAATCTTTCTCGAGGAGAAAACCACATGAGTTTTATTTTTGGTTTGCTACTTTTCGTGGCGAATGTTTACCTTGTCATTTTCTTTCTACTCCGAGCCATCACCCTGCCGTCGGTCTTGCTGGTCGTTTCGCCAACCGCGCTGGCACGGCGTTTTGTACGGCGCGGCAGCGATGGCAAAAACAGTGTTGACATTGACGTTGATGTTCGCAACCTCAAGGACCGTTTGATGACGCCGCAAATTCTGGTACTGACGGCAAGTGTCGCCATTGCTGGTTTTGCCTTCAGTCAAAACATCGCTTACCTCTGGATTGCAGGTGCGATGCTGGTGACACTTTTTGCCGAGCAAGACAAAATGGACGAACGCACTTTCGAGATTTGGACTCGGGCATTGGCGGCAGTTTCTGACGCCGTGCTGGTTGGCGTGCTGTTTTTTGTCACGATTTTTCGCTTACAAGTTGATGCCTTTGGCTTGTTGACGTTTATGTTTTTCGCTCGAGAATTGCTGTTGTTTTTTGCGCGGCGTTGGCTCGAGTCTGAACCCGAATTTGAGCAGTACTCTGGTGGTAAAACTGGTAAAGGTACAAAAATTGGTCTCTTTGTTAACGAAAATGAAGTGGAAATCATAGGCAACCATGACGCCGCAGAGAATCTCGAGGTGGCACAAAAGCCAGATGCCAGCAAGCCTTCAGCCAAGTAAGTCGTTTGGTGTGTTGGCATTTAAAAAAAGATTGGCTTTGAAATGAGGCTCGAGTTCAGACCATTTCACAACCCGCACCTCCAAGTCAGAAAACCAATCCATCATTTTCAAATTTCCAACCTCAAGCGCAGTGTTGACATGCTTGAGCAAGTTTTTTCTGTAAATGGCTGCCAAAGGCTCAAAGAGACCGTCGCTATTCTCTGGAATGATGACATCGGCAGGCTCGAGATTCGCCATAAACTCCCAGTATTGTTTTGTTAAATTTGGCATATCGCAGGCAGTCACCGCAATTCGAGCGAATCTGGCTAGCTCGAGCGCTCGAGATAACCCGTACAAACTCCCCTGTTGCGGCTCGAGGTCAGAATACACGGGCAACCCAAGAAAACCGTATCGCTCGAGGTCGCCGCCAACAACAAATCGTTCCGAGAACTCTTCCAGCCCTCGAGCGGCGTGCTCGAGAAGTGGTATGCCCTGCCAAACCTCGAGCGCTTTGTCCCGCCCAAAACGGACTGATCGTCCACCCGCCAGAATTGCGCCCGAAATCTGCTTCACCTCGAGATCAACACAAAAAGCAGCGCGAGTGCGGCGGGTAGGGCTTGAATAAACAGAATTCGGCGCATGGCTGTAACTGAACCGTAAACACCTGCAACAATCACGCAGCTTAAAAAGAAGACTTTGACGCCAAAGCCATTGTCACCGAGCAGCAAACCCCAGATCAAACCTGCCGCCAAAAAACCGTTGTACAGACCCTGGTTGCCCGCCAGGACTTTGGTTTGCTTGGCAAATTCGGGCGTGCTGTTAAACGCTTTCATCGCCCGTTCAGATTCCCACATGAACATCTCGAGCACCAAGAAAAAAGCGTGAAGCCCCGCAACCAACAAAACCAAAACGCCAGCGATCAATGCCATGATTTGCACCTCTGGCTACAGTTTATACCCAGGGCTACACTCATGGTTTTGCAGTGTAATGAGGTTATGAAATCAAGCTCGAGAATCCAGTTGTTGAGCCTCGCCATCGTTTTTGCTGGCTTGACGGCAATGATGGTTTTAAACCCGCAAACCGCTTTGGCAGAACAAAAATCTCGAGTCCTGTTGCAACAAGTCGCGCCGATCATCCGTGAACAAAATGGTTTTACCGTCAGTGCCAAAATTGTTGATGGTGAAAAACCTACCCTCGAACTGCGGGTGTTGCGTGACACGCGACCTTATGCTGGAATTGTACACACGTATTTTGTAAGCAAAGACTTCAAGAATTTGTACTTTCAATACCCAGAACAAACCCAGCGCGGCAGTTACGAACTCGAGTTACCGCCCATGATTGCGGGTACTTACGATTTGATCCTCGAGATTACGGGCGGTGGCGGTCACGAGCACGATAATCCTGCGTTTGTGCAAGTTTTTCCTATCGGTCTGGAACTCAACCAAGATATTGGCGATACCGCCTGGCTAAAGCGTTTAAGCCTCAAGCCAGGTGCACTCGAAGTTAAATTGGCTGGCAAAACCACTAAATTTGAATGGAATACGCTACTTGATTTTCAACCTATCGGTTGGGGAGATTATGACGTGCATCAGTTCATTTT
Organism: Deinococcales bacterium; assembly: GCA_043775825.1. Taxonomy (GTDB): domain Bacteria; phylum Deinococcota; class Deinococci; order Deinococcales; family JAAFIG01; genus JANXTZ01. The sequence goes on along the minus strand of JAYVRX010000045.1, from coordinate 13,611 downwards.
GGCAACAGACTGGTCGTACTTTAAGCACAATCATCCAAATGGCAACAAGCTGGGCTTGGGTTCGGTCAGCTCGAGTTTTGTTTTTCCAAAAGCGGGTCAGTACGCTATGTTCGTCTTTCTCGAGGCTGGGATTCGCATTGACAATGTGTTGCGCCGACCAACCTTGACTTATCCAGAGTTGCTCAGCATTCCTTAAGGCTGCTGGGCGGGTTAAGCTTGTTAAATATGGAAACAATTTTATTCGTTCGAGGCAACGGTTCGCTCGAGAATCTGATGTTGCTGGTAACAAATCTTGGTTCTGAAAATGCGTACATTGTTGTGCTGGCGTTGTATTCTTGGTTGGTGTCGCCCAGAATGGGGCGGCAGTTAGGACTGTGGTTTGGACTGAACTTTGCACTGAACACTGGCTTAAAAATGTTGTTTCATACCCCGCGTCCATTTGAACTCGCGCCTGGTTTAGCCAGCGTCAAAGCGATGGCAACCGCAGGTGGCGGCGCAATGCCCAGCGGTCATGCGCAAAATGCAGCGTTTATTTCAGGGTTCTTGGCGAATAAACATCCCAAACCTTGGTTGATTGGTATTTTGGTGCTCGTCACGCTGTTGATTGCCATCTCGAGGGTCTATTTGGGGGTTCATTTCGCGCAGGACGTTCTGATTGGACTGGGTATTGGTTTGTTCATCAGTGTGCTGGCATCGCGGCTCGAGATTCCTGTTTTGAATCTGGTGGCGAAATTGATTGCGGTGGTGGTCGGTTTGGGCATCGCATTTTTCGCTGGTACGGACATTGCCCGATCAACAGGCGTGGCAGTGGCATTCCTGATCTCGAGCGGGGATTTTGATATTCCTAAAACTTGGGTTTCTCGAGTTTTGGTGGCGGTGGTTGGTTTGGTTTTGGTATTTGGCGTGTATTTTGCTTCGAGCCAAATCCCAGACGGTATTCGCCAGTTGGGTTGGGTTTCGTACTTGCGTTATTTGGTTTTAGCACTGTTTGCCGTCGAGGGTTTCCCACGTCTGACCTCTCGATTTGTGCTTTAAAGGCGTTCTAGAGCAGGTTCTTGAGTGATTTAAAGTTCGACTTGACGAATTCCGACTGAATCAGTAGGATTAGTCAAGTTTTTCGAGTCAAGCTTGGGAAACCACAAGGAGAAATCATGCACAAAACCATTATTCTTGCGCTCAGCTCGAGCGTCATTGCGATTTCCGCTCTGGTCGCCACATCAAGCCAAGCCGCCACCCAAAGCCTGACCGTTTATTCGGGGCGATCATCGGGATTGGTTGATCCAATTGTCCAGCAATTCAAAAAAGACACTGGCATTGATGTCAAAATTCGTTACGCCACCGATGCCGCGCTGTTCGCCACCCTCGAGGAAGAGGGCGCACGCAGCCCCGCCGACGTGTACTGGGTAAACACCGCAGGCACACTGGTCAACGCCGCCAAAAAGGGCTTGTTCGCCAAATTGCCCGCCAGCATCTTGAAGCGCCCCGCCGAGTTTGTTCCCAAAAGCGGACTCTGGACACCGCTCTCGGCGCGTTTTCGAGTCGTCGCCTTCAATCCAAAAACCGTCAAAAACACTGAACTACCGCAGACCGTGCTCGAGATGCCAAAGCTGGGCAAATTCAAGGGACGCATCGGCTGGACGCCTGTTTATTCGAGCTTCCAAGATTTTATCACCGCCATGCGCAGCGTCTACGGTGAAGCCAAAACCAAAACCTGGTTGCTCGAGATGAAAAAGCTCGAGCCTAAAGCCTACCCCAGCAACACCGCCATGCTTGAAGCCATGCGGGCGGGCGAAATCGACGTGGCATTAACCAACCATTACTACATTCAAAAAATCATTGCTGGTGTGCGTGAAGGCGAGTTTGAAGGCGTTGAAGAAGAAAAAGAAAAACCAACCGCCCCACAACCTGACCTTATTGGGACGCATTATTTCAAAGCGGGCGACGTGGGCAATTTAGAGCTGGTGACTGGCGCGGGCATCCTCAAAACCAGCAAAAATAATGCCGTTGCCGCAAAATTCCTCGAATATTTACTCAGCGCCAAAACCCAAGCCTTGACCACCAAAACGATTCTCGAGTACCCAGTGGTAAATGGTTTCGCACTGCCAAAAACTTTGCTGCCACTGTCGGAGGCGATTAAACGCAGTCCAAAAATCGATTTTGAAAAACTGGTTGACATTGACAACACCCTTAAACTCCTGCGGGACGTGGGTTTGTTGTAAAACTCGAGTTTGTCATTCTCAAAGTCCCTCAAGTCAAATTGGGGGATTTTTCTGATTGTGGCTCGAAGCGGAACGTTTTCGCCGTTTACCTCGTAGAATAAGCATATGAAACTCAAACCGATCTTTCTGCTGATGTTGACCGCACTTGGTCTGTTCGGTTTTGCCAGAAGTGCACCCAACACCGTTCCAGGTGTAATTATCAAAATTGAAGGCGAGATTGACCCTAGCTTGGCGGGTTTCTTGGAACGCCAACTTGAGGAGGCAGCCAAACAAAACCGACCATTGATCGTGCTCGACATTGACACGCCAGGAGGTCGGGTGGACAGCGCCATCAAAATGTCGGATGACATTTTAAACTCAAGCGTGCCAACCGTTGCGGTGGTCACTAATGCCTTTAGTGCGGGCGCATTGATCGCCATGAGCGCCGAACAGGTCGTGATGCTGCCAGGTTCAGAAATTGGTGCGGCACTGCCAATCTCGAGCGACGGAACTGCCATTCCTGGACAGGTCGGCGAAAAAATCAACAGTGCCTTGCGTACCAAATTTCGCAGCGTCGCCACCACGCGTGGACGCAACCCAGACGCCGCCGAAGGTATGGTCAACCCGAACAAAGTCATTCCTGGCTTAAAAGAAAAAGGCGAGATTTTAACCCTGACCGCAGGCGACGCCGTGAAAAACAAAATTGCGAATTTTGAAGCCAGAAACATCTCTGAAGCCGTCCAAGTTGCGGGATTCTCGAACATCAAACTCGAGACGGTGCTGCTCTCCCCTGCCGAACAAGTCGGCGCGTTCTTATCGCAGCCAATCGTCGCCGGGATTTTGCTGGCAATCGGTGTAATTGGTCTGCTGATCGAACTGCTGCACCCTGGCGTGGCGCTGCCCGGCATTGTTGGTGGTGTTAGCTTGCTGGCATACTTTGCAGGCTCTTGGCTTTCGGGCAACGGCTCGAGTGTGGCGTTGTTGCTGTTGATTGCTGGTTTATTGTTACTGGTCGCAGAAATTGTTTTGATTCCAGGTTCAACCGTTGTGGGCTTGTTGGGTTTAGCCAGTATTCTGGGCAGCATTTACCTACAGTACGGCGATCAATTCTGGACTGTCGCAGGAGTTGGCGCAACCATTGGAGGTCTGGGGCTGGGCATTGTGCTCTGGTTACTACCGCAATCTTCGCTGACCAAACGTTTTTTCTTGCAGACCAGTTTGGCTGGCGGCAGTGCCAGCTCGAGCAACCAAATTGTGCCGAATCTGGTGGGTCGGTTTGGTGTGAGCATCACAAACTTGCGCCCGAGCGGCATGGCAAACATTGAAGGTGAGCGTCTTGATGTGGTAAGTGACGGTGAATTTATCGATGTCGGCGCGAAAGTTCAAGTGTTAAGTGTTGAAGGTCGGCGTGTGCTGGTCAAAGAAATCAAAGCTTGAAGCTTGAGTTGACTTAAACTCGGGTAGACTCTAGAAGCTTTTCATTCAGCTATATCGCCCTTAATTCAAGGAGGATTTACCAGTGACCCCACTCATTCTGATCGGCGTTTTGGTTGTTGTGGTTTATATTATTTTGTTCAGCGTTATTCCCACAGGTTTGTGGATTTCGGCACTTGCATCGGGCGTGTATGTTGGTTTGGGATCACTGGTTGGAATGCGGCTTCGTCGTGTCAATCCAAGCCGAATCATTTACCCATTAATTAAAGCCCGCAAAGCTGGGTTGTTGGATGTGCATCAAGGCAAGCTCGAGGCTCACTTTCTGGCGGGCGGTAACGTCGATAAAGTCGTTGACGCGCTAATTGCGGCAGACAAAGCCACGATTCCACTGTCTTTCGACCAAGCCACCGCCATCGACTTGGCTGGTCGTGATGTGCTCGAGGCGGTGCGGGTTTCGGTCAATCCCAAAGTGATTCAAACCCCGTTGGTACAAGGCATGGCGCAGGACGGCATTCAGTTGCTCGCCACGGCACGTATTACGGTACGCGTCAAAATTGACAGGCTTGTGGGTGGCGCTGGCGAAGAAACCATCATTGCCAGGGTCGGCGAGGGTATTGTTGCCAGCATCGGTAGCGCGTTATCGCACAAAGAAGTGCTCGAGTACCCTGACAAAATTTCCAAGACCGTGCTGGCAAAAGGTCTAGATGCTGGCACGGCATTCGAGATCCTCTCGATTGACATTGCCGAAGTGGACATTGGCAAAAACATTGGCGCTCAGTTGCGCACCGACCAAGCCGAAGCCGACAAACGCATTGCGCAAGCCAAAGCCGAGGAACGCCGTGCGATGGCGGTAGCGGTTGAGCAGGAAATGCAAGCCAGGGTTCAAGAAATGAAAGCCAAAGTCGTTGAAGCCGAAGCCCAAGTGCCGCTCGCTTTGGCTGAGGCGTTCAGAACTGGAAAACTTGGTGTGATGGATTATTACAACATGCAAAACTTAAATGCCGATACCAGTATGCGCGGTGCAATTTCTGAAAGTGCCAAACGCGATTCGAGCAAGTAACCCCATGAAATTAATCATTGCAGCGATACTTGGCACTCTCGAGATTTTGATTCGTGGACCATTGAATGCGGTGCTTGGCTTTCTCGGTTGGGGTTCGAGTCTGACTCGTAATGTGATCGATGAGGTAAAGCAAGATCAACACGACGCCCAGTGGAAACGCGAATTCCTTGCCGAAAAACAACTTCAGAACAATCGCAATCCGTTCCTGAATCCATCTAAATCCAAATCAATGCAGTGGGGACGCTCGAGTCAGAACAGGAAATCAAAACCATGATAAAAATTCTCGATTTGATTGTTTTGCTCATGCGCAGCTTGCTCGAACGTACTGCCCAAACTCGAGGATTACAACCGATTCCAATTCTGGTGCAAGAAAAATTGGGGCGTTAACCATGCCAAATCAAAACAGCTTATTGGGAACGATCATTCAATTTTTGATCAACAACCCCATCGTGGCATTGTTGTTGTTGAGTTTTTTGTTTAGTTTCGTGCGCAACGCAGTTGCACCACCCAAAGTCAATCCTCAAAGCTTGGAAACGCAACGCCGCCAAATGCTCGAGCAACAATTGTCAGAACAAAATCAAAAAAGTCCTCGGAGGGCAGATGAAGGCATTGACGCGTACTTAAAACGCACCAGCCCTGAAAAGCTCGAGGATCATGATGGTGATGGTCGAGATGACCGTCCAGATGGTCTTTTTAAAGATGATCCAGTTCCAAGAACTTCGAGCAGCACGAGCAGCTCTGATCAAAGTTTAAAAGACTTTCAAGCCGATATTCTGGCGGCACTCGGTATGAAAGAAACACCAACTCAAAACCCTAATCCTCAAGATGCCTTACGTGGTCAACTTGCCCAGAAAATGGGTCGAACCGCGCCACCGCCCAATCCTAACAGTGCCAGTGCAACTCAGACCAGAAGGTCGCAAGCCAAAAGTATCACCAAAAATCAAAGCGGCTCGAGTGTGATCGTGCCAAGCAATGGCGGTTCGAGCGTGATTACCCCAAGCCTTGCACCCGAAATGACGGCTCAGAGGGTCACGATGATGACCGACTCGAACGCGGGTGTAACCAACTCGAGCATTCAAGTCAAACTGGAGCGTGAACGCAGTACCACCACCTCCAATTCAACCCGTTTTGGCACCACCAACGACGTGGTACGCGGAATTATCTGGTCTGAAATTTTAAATAAACCAAAAGCCAGTCGCCGATGAAACTGCAAGTCCTGACAAAGTTGGGTAGCTCGAAATGCCTAGCCGCGATTAAGCCTTACACCGCTTTTGCATTCCAGCCTCTCGAGTTAATCTTGTAAGAGTACAAAATCGCTATTGTTTTACGAAAGGACACGATCACGTCAACCGCACCCATCACAGCCAGCATCCGCATTCGAAGTAGCGAAGAAGCCCTCGAATTATTCGGTGAAAACGACAAGAACTTAAAACGTTTGCGCGAAAAACTGGGCGCTAAAATCATTGCCCGTGGCGACGCAATCAAACTCGAGGGAACACCAGAAGACATCCGCGTTGCCGAAAGCCTGATTCGGGATTTACTCTCGGTAGTGCGTCAGGGCGGCGAATTTAGCCTTGACGAAATTGACCGTGGCGCGGTGATTTCCAGCAACGGCGGCAGCCTGTTTGAAGACACGAATCTTGAAAACAAAGACCTCGAGTTACCAAAGCGCCTTCGTCCAAAAACCAAAGGGCAAAAAGCCTATATCGAGGCGATTAACTCTTCGGATATTACCTTTGGGATTGGTCCAGCCGGAACCGGAAAAAGTTATTTGGCGGTGGCGATGGCGGTGGCAGCATTTAAAGCCAAACGCGTCAAACGTATTATTCTGACCCGTCCTGCCGTTGAGGCGGGCGAGCGTCTTGGGTTTTTGCCAGGTGATCTTCAAGCCAAAATCGACCCGTATTTGCGCCCTCTTTACGATGCGCTGTTTGACATGATTGACCCTGAGCGCTTTGAGTCTTACCTTTCATCTGGCGCAATTGAAGTCGCACCACTCGCATTCATGCGTGGCCGGACCCTTAATGATGCGTTTATCATTCTCGATGAGGCACAAAACACCACCCCAGAGCAAATGAAAATGTTCTTAACCCGCATGGGTTTCTCGAGCAAGGTCGTGGTTACGGGCGATGTTACTCAAGTCGATTTGCCCAAAAACGTGACCAGTGGTTTGGAGCAAGCCAAACGCTATTTGCAAGGCATTGACGGTATCAATTTCGTGTATTTTACCGAGTCTGATGTGGTGCGCCACCCCTTGGTTGGGCGTATTATTCACGCTTACGAAGAACATTCTTAACATTATTCAATTTTCATTGCTCGAGGTTTGTCGTACTACACGCGACAAACCTCGATTTTTTGGTTTTCTTACGCGTGGTGCGAGACTTTGCGTTACTTAGGCGTTTCATCGCGTATAATTTCATCAGTCGGTTTGCTAATGGTTGCTTTATGCTGCCAGGAATTGCTTCAAGTAAAACTCCTCGGGTTTTAGGTTCTTAGTCAAACATCACAAAACATTTTTGAGATTGGGGGCTGTATTTCATGGATACACGTTTAACAGAGGCTGGGATTGATTTAAATGACATCGAAAGTCGTCTTGATGGTCAAGGCAAAACGTTGGTTATAACCGCAAGCGAGTTGGTTTACGCCGATGAATCTGGCTTGCAACGCGCTCCGTTGCGTCAAGTGACCAAGGTCGCCATCGATAAGACGGGTTCGCTTGGCATTCGCAGCGCCACCAGTGATTTGATCACGGGCAACATTCGCGGTTTTGACCTGACCAACCTCAAGTTTTTTCTCGAGGGTGCAAAATCTTCTATCGCCAAAGCCAAAGCCTTGGCAAAATCACCAACCATTGTCGAATCAGTACCAGTAACGCCCAGTCCAGTACCAACCGTAACGCCTCGAGCCGACACTGGCACACTGGGAGATGATGCTTGGGGAACAGACCCCGCCCATAGACAGCCAACATTTGACACTTGGTCAACATTGAAGTCTGCCGATATGCATACCAAAAGCTCGAGCGACATGCACAAGTCTTTCGAGATTGCTCCAGATGACGACGTACCCACCAAATCCTTTGCCGACAAGTTGGAATGGGCAGAAGACGCTCCAGTTGCTCCCACCAGCATCATTGCTCCGCAGTTTGAAGCGCCACACACCCAAGTCTTGAGCCAACCCCCGCTCAGTTCAACCGATGTTCATTCGGAAGTGCATGAATGGGACGAAACCTTTAAGGGTTCTGCAACCCAAGCAGCCCTCGAAACACCAGCCTCCAATGCGGTCAATGCTCAGGGTACGTCAGATTGGAGTGGCGATATTCTCGAGGCTTCAACATCGTTACAGACTCCAGTGTCCCATCAAATGCCTGTCAACTCGAGCCAGGCTATTAACATCAGCAGAGACCCAACGCCAACCATAGACCGTCCTGTGCGCATCAGCAGCCTCCCCAATCTCGCGCCCGTCGCACGTTGGTTGAGAATTATGTCCTTGGTTGTGGGTTTACTGGGGGTTGCAGGGGCGGCTTTGCTTTTTCCAAAAGACTTGAGCACCTTACAAGATCAACCATTGCAATTGCTCGCCGTGTTCTCGAGCTTATTTGTCGGTGTGATGTTTGCGCTGATCTCTTACGGCTTAGCAGAACTGTTTACAGCATGGGGCGGCTTGGCAGCCGATATACGTTCCATAAAACGCGAACGTTCAGAATAAATCATAAATAAAGAGCAGTGTTTTAACACTGCTCTTAGCGTTCGGGTCTAAAATTACCTGCGATTGAACGGGTTTTGAATGCTTTCCATAAATTCTTTACGGGTTCTGGAATCCTCGCGGAAAATGCCGAGCATACTGGTTGTGACGGTGCTGGACTGCTGTTTTTCGACGCCGCGCATTGCCATGCACAAATGCTGCCCTTCAAGTACCACACCCACCCCTTGAGGCTCGAGGATTTCCATGATTGCGTCAGCGATTTGGGTGGTGATCCGTTCTTGAACTTGCAATCTGCGTGCGAACAAATCGGTGATGCGGGCAAATTTGCTCAAGCCAAGAATTTTGGCGTTTGGAATATAACCAATGTGCGCACGTCCAAAAAATGGCAGCATGTGATGCTCGCACATCGAATAAAACTCGATGTCTTTGACAATCACCATTTGCGAACCTTCGGCTTGAAACACCGCATCGTTCGAGACTTCCTCGAGCGTTTTGCGGTAGCCACTGGTGATAAATTCCCAAGCTTTGGCAACCCGAGTTGGGGTTTTAAGGAGTCCTTCGCGGTCTGGGTCTTCGCCGATAGCCTCGAGCCAGTCGTGGGTAACAGTGGTCAGGCGTTCTTTGCGGGCAACCGCCAAAGCTTCAGTCGCAATCAATTTGCCAATTTCTGAGTTTTCGTCTACGTGCATCATGTTGTACCTCCTGGTTTCTCGAGCCTTAAACTCGGTTATAAATTCCAAGCGCCCGCCACCTCGAGCGTCTGTCCGGTGATGTAATTGCTGCTCGGCTGTAAGAAAAATAAAACCGCCTGTGCCACCTCGAGCGTCGTACCGAGGCGCTTCATTGGGATTTGCTCGAGTGGTTGCGAGATGCTGTTCTCGATCACGCCAGGCGCGACCACGTTGGCGGTAATGCCGTGTTCGGCTTCGGACTTGGCAATCGCTTTGGTTAATAGCAACACGCCCGTTTTGGCGATTGCATACGGTGTGATGGTGGCTCGAGCCACCAGATTTTGCGCCCCCGCAAAACCAAGGTTGATGATGCGTCCAAATTGTTGGTGTCGCATGAGAGGAATCGCGGCGCGGCAAGTGTAAAACGTGGCGTTTAAGTTCGTGTCCAGCATCGAATGCCACTCATTAATCTCGAGGTCAACCAGTGGTTTCCTGACATAATCACCGACATTGTTAACCAACACGCCCAAACCGCCCAAGCCACCGGCGGCATCTCGCACCAATTTCTCTGCCTCGAGCGGTTGTGTGACGTCCGCTTTTAAGATGATGGCTTTCACGCCCAACGCTTCAAGCTCGAGTTTGAAAGTCTCAGCTTCAGCTTTAGAATTTCGGTAATGAATGGCAATGTCATAACCGTTTCGTGCCAACTCGAGCGCAATTCCGCGCCCAATACCTTTAGCCGAACCAGTCACCAGCGCAGTCTTCAGATTCATGCCTGACCTGGGAAGTCATGAACTTTACACCACTCTAGCAGCCGCATCGTGTAAACGTTAACTGGGTACGTGAATGCCTCTGGAAGCGTGACCCAAGCAAATTCTGCGATTTCCTCGTTCATAACAACATCGCTGGAATCAGACCGCGCCACAAACTCGAGGCTGACAAAGTGCATGGGCTTGTGAAACTTGGGATCTTCGATGATTTCGGAATTAAAGGCAAACCTCAAATCATGGATCACCAGACCAACTTCCTCGAGCATCTCGCGCTTGAGGGCAGTTTCAATGGTTTCACCGTAATCGATTTTGCCACCAGGCACACCCCAAAGCCCGCCCCATTTGTGGGTGCGAACGATCAGGACTTGGTTTTGAGGGTTGGCGATCAACGCCGCCACCGCTGGCAGCGGATAAATTTTGTTGGTTGTTGGTGTCACGTCTTGTCCCTTGAACATGAATTTTTGAATCGGGCGACTTCGAGTTGATCCGCGCTTTGAATCAACTCGGTAAGTATGCTTTAAACAGAATCAAAAGGTTGTGATGCTGGATACATCTACAATGCGAAAATGGCTTATTTCGTAAGCCAAACTGCGATTGAAAACGAGTCAAAAGTGTGGCACAGCGCTAAATGATTAAAACTTATGGGTAGGGTGAAAATAACAGAATAAACTCGAGAAAAGGGAGGACACTTTGCGGTATCCTCCTGAAGTTTTGTAGATTTTGTGGCTCGAGATTAAGGGGTTTTGGGTGTGAGCCAAGCTTGAGACTTTTCTCGAGTGTGGTCATACGCATCCAATAATATTTCTTCGAGCACCCAATAGGGTAAGCAATTGATTTCGTACATCAATTCGACAATATGTAACCGACAACTGACGCAACTGCCAGCTTCGTATAACTGAAGAAGTGTCTTTTGTGCATTTGGTGAAGCATTTGTTTTCAAGACTTCTCGAGTTTGGACAATCAATTCCTCGCAACGATCATCAGTCAAATTAGCTGTTAGATTCTCGAGCAGATCCCAATCTTGTTCGTCAAAATTCAGTTCAATCAAGAACATTCCTTCTTGCTCCATATCTGGATTTTTCAGAAACTCGAGTGCAAGTTCTCGAATTCTGAAATCTGTAAACCAAGACAAGGCTTAGCAAGCGTACCAAACAACTTTTTCGTCTTTATGACAGCAAAATTTAAGCAGTAAATTGTAATTCAAAGGGAGCGGTTCTTTTGCAAAAACACTGAGTGCTCGAGCTAATTTTTTAGCACCCCTGATTTTTGCGATACTTTCTGCGACTTGAACAAGTTCTTTAGTTTTCGCATGTTGCCCCCAAACTCCAAGCATGAAGTGGCTCACAGAGCCATCAGCAATGGCTTTTAAAGCCCAATCAACAGGCAATCCCCAAACGTTTAAGCCCTTATTTTCCCTAAATGATTGATGTCGAGCACGGGAAAACTCGAGATATTTCTGGGCATATTTTACGGCTTTTAGACTCTTGAGTTCCGAGAATCCCTTATTCACCACCTCATCGCCCAATGTCGCACTGAAATCTCGAATGTGATACCAAGGAATTTGATCTTTAAAATCAGAATCAACCAACATTCCAAGAAAAGGCGCGATCTTCAATAAACCAGACAAACCGTCAAGTTCTACAATTTCTTGACCAGGAATTCGATCAAAATCGGTTTTCAAAGTATGTTGGAAATCGTCGTACAAAGCATCTCGAGCGTTTGCCAAACCCGTTTTCGCAAACTCGAGGATCAATTTTCTCGAAGGGCGTTTGTCTTCGTCTGGTGAAATGGATTGAAAGGCGTACAAGATTTGATTTTTTAAATCCAACGCATCGTCAAAGCACGATAAAAGCTCGTTAAAATAGTGTCCTTTGTCATGGCTAAAGTGACACGGTTGGGCTAAATCTTTCAAACAAGTCTCGAGAATAATTTCTTTGTACGGCATTGGATCATGCTTTTTCAAACACAAAATAGCGCGTCCTAAACCTTGCTCAAGCGCTCGTTTAAATTCGTCGGTGGTCAGTGGTTCTTTGGCGGCACGGATTTCTGGTCGTGCTTGTGGCATTGGTGCTCCTTTGTTGTAAGGGCGAAGTGTTGAAAACCAATGCAGTCCGATAAATCATAAAACCACCTCCAAGCTCGAGTTTAACGAATTGGGGTTATGAAACGCATACGCACTTTGGCAGATTCAAAAAAATATGGACGGGTGTTTTCCCTGCAAAACCGCTCTGGCTCGAGCTTCACGCCGAATTTGCAAGATCACCACGGTTAACCCGCACAGCAATACAAACCACAAAAACAATGTTGGAACACCAAGCAGCAAGCACAAACCCAGCACCGCCAATTGTGTGCTCAACTCGAGGTTTGCCAGCACCAACAAACTGTCAGCTTCATGATACTCAATTCGGGCAATGGCGCGAAGGTCAGGTCTTGGATACTGCAAGTAAACTTTTTCAAATCTGCTTTCCGAAAAACTTCTGATCGCTAAATCTTGCGGTTTGAAAAAACCTGCGTAGACACGCTCGAGAAACCTTAAAACGCTTTGATTTTCTTTGCTGGTGTCTGGACTGGCACGAAAAGGCTCATTGCGCTCGAGACGGTAGAGGTACTCCCAGTTGAAATCAAAACTGAGCAGCAGCGTGAAGGTGATAAACGCCAGAATTGCCAGCCACCACGCGCCAGTGACAAAACCCAAACCGGCAAACAAAGCGGCATTCACCACCGTATCGCCTTCGGTATCGGCATAACGCCCAATTTCAGACATCATATTTGAAGCTCGAGCGAGTTGACCGTCGGCGTTGTCGAGAACGGTTTTGATTTGAATCAGGATTGCAGCAATCCAAAATTCGCCTTTGGCAATCAAAAAGCCGCAGAACACGCCCAGGCACGTGTGAAACACCACCAACCACGTAGGTTGAACTTTTAAAGGCAGTAAAAATTGCACCACCAAATGCGCGATGGGACGAAAAAAATACTCGCTCGAGATTTCGATTCTGGGGCGTGGTTTAAGCGAACGTTGATACACGCTTTTTGAATCGTTGGCGGGTTGGCTCATGGGTATGAGATTGTACTGCATCAAGCTTATGGGAAGTGAGATGCAAACTGCATCTTGGATGGCTCGAGGTTCACAAACCTTGGATTAACCGTAGTCCATCCTCAACTCGACGTAATAACTCTTCGGGCAATTTACCGATCCACGACTCGAGAAAATCCCGATCTATCGTGACCACCTGCGTCACGTTAACAACGCTATCCTGCTCGAGTCCAGCGCTGAAGGCTGGAATAAGGACGTTACCTGGAAGGTCAGCGAGTACCAGATTGGTTGTGATTGACACTGCAAGTACAGTTGTCAATCTCGAGCGGTTAAAGCGATTGATCTGAACAATCAAAACTGGGCGACGAAATCCTGGTTCACTGCCAGCAGGTTTAGGCAAATTAGCCCAGCGAATTTCGCCACGAAAAATTTCATCCATGACGTTCGAGGGTCGCACGTTGCAATCGTTTCAAACCCGAGTCAAGGCGCGTGTCCACTCGATCTGCGACGCGGTTGATGGCTTCAGTCAATGGATCAATTTGGTTTGTCTCGAGAAATACTGCGAGCGCTTGAGCATAAACTGCACTGCGAGTCAAACCACGTTCTTGCGCAAAGCGTTCGGCGGCTTCAAAGACTTCATTTGGCACTAAACGACCATGCACTAAAAGTGCATGGGTTTGATAATGGACTGAAAGTCCTCTCAGTCTTCTAAAATAAACTTCTCCTCGTTCTGATTCGGCAC
>JAYVRX010000044.1:0-7605 GCA_043775825.1 Deinococcales bacterium | reverse complement strand
AGCGTGGGTCATGTGTTTGAAGTCTGGCATGAGTTCAGGCATGGATTTCAAAAGGTTAGCAGATTTTAGACGCTCGCAGGCTGGGTTGAGCAATTACTTTAATTGACTGTTAATGAAATGCAATATTTGCTACCAAGCCGATTTTGGGAATATACCACATCGACGTGCTTTCTTTGGCAACCAAATTCAATTCTTTAGTTTGCATCTTCATCGTTCAACAAGTTTGGATCGTCTCGAGTATCTAAATTACAATATTGTTCTCTACGACGCTTTAGTCGTTAAGATGATTTAAATAAGTCTCGTCTTCGGCAGCACGACCATTGATACTTGGCTTCGATGTATTCCCTAGAGCGAGGTGGTTTTGCTTGCACGAATCATGTCTTTCTGGTGCTTCTGGTGTTTTAATTTGGATCGTCCTCAACCAGCCAAAATGCCAGAACCCATATTTCAGTGTAAAACCAGTTTCATTTGCCATGCCATCGAAACAGCCCAAGTCGATTTCATTGTAGAATTTGGGTAGAAATAAAATCGAGATAATCTCGAGAAATATGATGTCACCAACGACCAAATCAACTTGGGGTAAAGCGTCCTCTATTGGGAGATGACACCGCCGCTGCGGTATCATCAGTGGCGAGGGGAGGCTATCATGCAGGGTTTTGTCAACTTGGTAACGCTGTGCAGCACGCGAGTTACACCTAGAGACGATTCACAAGTTTAACGCTTAACTTACTGCAATACTCGAGAGTACCTCACCCCACATCTGAAACGCTGCCTGCCGCTGGTCTCGAGCTTTCCCCGCCGTTTCCCGCTTCCTCTTGAACACATTCCTCGTGAAATCCCGGCATCGCAACACGCTCTCGAGCTAATCCGATGGACTGCGCCACCCTCGAGAGCAGCGTTGTTTCTCCCTGACAAACTCGTGATCGCGTTCGATGCGGTTATTCAAGCGAGCTTCGGACTTCACGAACACGTGCTTCACCCCCTCGAGCGCTGCAACCTCGAGCAGTGCGGCTTTGTAGGAATCCAGTTGGTCTGTGACGATCTTCTCAGGCACGAACTCGTGATCCTTGATTAGCGTTTCGAAGAACGCCTTGGCAGCGCTCGTATCACGGTGGTCTTGCAAGAGGATGTCCAGCACCAAGCCGTGTTCATCCACGGCTCACGGCTCGCCACAACCATTTGACCTTGCCTCGTACGACGAGGTGCATCTCATCCAAATGCCAGGTCTTGCCCCGATGACAGCGACGGCGTTTGATCTCGAGACTGATCCGCTGGGCGAACTTCGTGTTCCACTCGCGCAGCGTTTCGTAACTCACGGTGATACCGCGTTCACGCAAGATTTCCTGCACAGTTCGCAAGCTGAGATTGAAGCGGTTGAGCAGCCACAGGGCGTGGTGGATGATGGCGGTCGGGAAGCGATACCCAGCGTACCGAGCGGGGTTGGTCAGGTCAGCGGGCACTACCTCGAGCCTACCTTGTCTAGCCAAAGTTGACAAAACCCTTAACCACTTGCCTCGAGCGCGATCTTTTGTTCTTCTTGAAAAACATAAAGATCATGTGCGCCTCATCAACAATAGTGAGCTTTGTTTGCTGCCCTTAGTAACTTGAACTGCTAAATTTGCTGAGTTGAGCACACAATCGCGTTCATTATTGTCAGCGCAAAGCCAAAAAACGCCATATTGTGTTAAGCCTACCTTTAGGTTTACCCGTGAGAATAAATCTGTTGTGCATGGCGCAATTCTGATCTTTGATAGCTCTTAAGCTTCAATAGCGTAAATTATCAGGAGGTTCTTTATGAAGCTAGGTTTTATATCTGCCAGTCTTGCCCTTGCCGCCGTCCTTGCCAGTTGCAACCCAACACCCCCCGCCAAAGCCAACATTCGGGCGGTTCACGCCTCGGTGGATACCCCTGCGGTGGATATTCTGGTGGACAGTGCCAAGGCGGGCGGTCCAATCGAGTTTAAGAGTGCCTTCCCAGCCACGGGTTATGCCGCCGTGGATTCTGGCGTTCGTAACATTAAAGTCTGCGCCGCGCCAGCCGATACTACCTGTCCTATCAATGCCAGTCCGACACTCGAACCGAGTGCAAAATACACGATTGTTGCGCTTGGTACGTTGGCAACAACCGACGATACAGGCGCTGACGCCCGTCCACTCGAGCCACTCGTATTGGCTGATGCCGAAGCCGCGCCTGCCGCTGGCAAAACCAAACTTCGTTTGATTCACGGCGCGTCGTTGGTTGCCGCCAAAACCGTGGACGTGTACATTACTGCACCAGCCGCCGATCTTGCGACAGCCACCGCAACCAAAGCCGGTTTTAATTACAAAGACAACAGCGGTTATCTCGAGGTCGCGGCAGGATCTTACCGGGTTCGGATTACTGCGCCTGGCACAAAGACCGTCCTGATTGACACTGGCGCGACGGGCGTCGCTTTGGCTGATGGCAAGTTATACACGGGCATTGCCGTGAATCCAACAGCTTTAAGCGGTGTAATCTTACTTGGCGACAACTAAACCAAATCCCTTGCAGAATCCCTTTGTGCTTGGGCGCAAAGGGATTTTTGTTGGCTTGGTACGGCGAATTTGAATCTCGAGCCTCAATCCGTTTTAAGATGCTTGCGTGCAAGACCTTTTAACGCGGTTTCAAAATGGTGACGAACGCGCTTTGGCAAGGGCAATCACGCTAATCGAATCTGGTGATCCTCGAGCCGATGAAGTGCTGGCGGCATTGCGCGGTTTAAACCGCTGTGCCGTGGTCATTGGCATGACGGGCGCTCCTGGGGCGGGCAAAAGCACCTTGACCGATCAATTGATTGCAGTTTGTCGCTCAAAAAATGAACGGGTTGCGGTGCTTGCCATTGATCCCTCCAGCCCATTTTCTGGTGGCGCAATTCTAGGTGACCGAATTCGCATGGGGCGGCATTACCAAGACCGTGGAGTGTTCGTGCGGTCTATGGCGACACGCGGTGCGTTGGGTGGTTTAGCAAAAGCGACGGTGGGTGTCCTGTCGGTGCTCGAGGCATTCGGGTTTGACCGCGTGTTCCTCGAGACGGTGGGTGTTGGTCAATCTGAAATTGATATTGCTCGGGTCGCCGATCATACGGTGCTGGTTTTAACGCCAGCAGGGGGCGATTCGGTGCAGGCGTTTAAAGCTGGCATCATGGAAATTGCGGATGTTTTTGCGATTAACAAAGCCGACATTCCAGGGGCGGACAGGTTGGTGCGCGAAATTCAAGCCGCGCTCGAGTTCAACCCGCACGATGAATTCTCCTGGTGGGCAAAAATTGTTCAAACCATTGCCAGCACAGGACAGGGTGTACCAGAATTGCTTGAGGCGATAGATGCACACCGATTGCATTTGGGCGAGGCTGGGTTGCAAACCCGCAGGCTCGAGCGTGCCAGGTTTGAAATCATCAACGCCATCAACGACGAGGTTCGCGGCATCATGAAACAATCCGAACGCGAGCTTCTGATGCGTGTCTCGAGTGGTGAAAGCACTGCCAACGTGGTCGCTCGAGAGTTAATTGCTGCCGCACTTGAGAAAGAGACTCCGTTCAGCACGACTCGAGTGCATAAAATTGACGAATACTGAATACCGTGCTATCCTATAGAAATCAACGGCGAAGCGCCGTTCTTTTTATTTTAGGATGCCTGAGTTTGGGATGCCCGTGAAAACTTTTACTGATGCTTCCAATCATCACCCTCAGAAGAATTGGGTGACAAGCCAAGAATATCGCCGTCGGTAGTCACGCCCAAACCGAGCACGGTGCGGTTAGCATAGGCAAAATAAGCCGTCACTTGATTGACCTCGAGAATCTCGCCGTCAGTTAAACCAACGGCACGCAGCTCGAGAATCAGATTCTCAACGACGCCCGAGGGTTGCAGCGTCAGTGCTTGGGCGTAATGCAGGATTGCTTGTTCTCGAGGATCAAAAATGCTTTCAAAATCATTGTGTTCGAGTGCGAGACGCATCTTCTGACTGCGCTCATCGTCTTTGAGAAGGCGTTTTAAGCCGTTAAAGTGATGTTCGACGCAATACATGCAGTTGTTCAACAAACTGACATAGACACCAACCGTCTCGAGCAACCATTTGGGCAAACTGTTGCTGGTGTGATGCAGCACGTTTTTGTACAAGACCATATGCCCCTCGAGCGTATGAGGGCGCAAGCTGTGAACCAACATGATGTTGTCCACGTTGTTGTTTGATCCTTTGATACGGTCATACAAGGTTTTCAGTTTGCCTTGCGCATCATCGTATGGCACGAATTGAATCCAACTTTTCCAGTCATTCATGGGTTGCTTTCTTTAAGCCGGAAAACCTCGTTCTCGGGTGAGGTTTGAGGGTTCGTCGGGTGTTGTGCTCGAGTCATCATCGGGTAGCTCTTGACCATCGAGTAGCATCTGAAACTCTTCGGCGTTCAGGGTTTCACGAATCATTAACTCATCCACGACCCGCATCATCAAATGACGGTGTTGCTCAAGCAGCGCTTTGGCATTCGCGTAACAGGTCTCGAGAATTGTTTTGACCTCGAAGTCTATCGCTTTGGCGGTGGCGTTGCTGTACTGACGGTTTTCAATGCCTAAACCCAAATAATCTTGGTTCTCTTCGATCAGTGCCACATGCCCCAGGGTTTGGCTCATGCCCCATTCGCCGACCATCTTACGAGCCAGTTCGGTGGCTCGAGCAAAATCGTTTTGTGCGCCTGTGGTGACATCACCAAACTCGAGTTCTTCGGCGGCGCGACCCGCCATAAAGACGGTGATGTGCTCCAAGATTTGATTGCGGGTTAAGTGGTCTTGTTCGCCAGGCATGGTTTGCATAAAACCTGCGGCGTTGCCCCGTGGCACAATGGTTAATTTGTGAACCTTGTCTGCCAAGGGCAGTAAATTGGCTGCCAGCGCATGACCGACCTCGTGGAAGGCGGTAATACGTTTGTCGGCTTCAGGAATCACCCTGGACTTTCGGGCAGCGCCCATCGTCACCCTGTCAGCCGCCTCGTCCAAGTCTTTGATGCCAATGCGCCGCCGTCCAGCTCGAGCGGCAAGCAGGGCTGCTTCATTTAACAGATTCTCGAGATCAGCCCCGACCATGCCAGGGGTGCGGCGAGCAATCAGTTTCAGGTCTACGTTTTCCTCGAGTGGCTTTTTGCGGGAATGCACGCGCAAGATTTCCTCGCGTCCTTTGACATCGGGTGCGTCCACCACCACCTGGCGGTCAAACCGACCAGGGCGCAACAATGCGCTGTCGAGCACGTCTGGACGGTTGGTTGCCGCCAGAATAATAATGTCGTGCTTGGTTTCAAAACCGTCCATTTCGACCAGCAATTGATTTAAAGTCTGTTCGCGTTCGTCGTTGCCGCCGTTCATGCCCGAACCGCGCTTGCGACCAACCGCATCAATTTCATCAATAAAAATAATGCAAGGCGCGGCTTTGCGGGCTTGTTCAAACAAATCACGCACCCTTGACGCGCCGACCCCAACGAACATCTCGACAAAATCACTGCCAGAAATCGTGAAGAACGGCACTCGAGCCTCGCCAGCCACGGCTTTTGCCAGCAAGGTTTTGCCGCTGCCAGGCGGTCCGATCAGCAAGCAACCTTTGGGTATTCTTGCGCCAATATCATGAAACCGTGCGGGGTTTTTTAAGAAGTCCACCACTTCGGCAAGTTCCTCTTTGGCTTCGTCGCAGCCCGCCACCTCACGGAAGGTGACTTTGGGTTTTTCAACCTGTCGCGCTCGAGATTTACCAAAACTTGGTGCGCCGCCCACATCTTTGGATGCCCTAGCCCGAAACCACAAAAATCCTGCGATTAACAAAATCGGCAGTAAGGCTTGCAAGCCTAGCACCACAAAGCGGTTGGTGCGGCTCGCGCCGACAATGCGGTATTCGGTCTTGTATTTTTCCCGTGCCAGGTTTAGCTCATTAAATAATCTTTTATCCAGCAGCAACTGCGTTTCGTAATTGTGATCGTCTTTGGAAACAATTCTTGCCGTGCTGATTTGCACCACACCAGAACTCGAGATGCTGGCGTTACCAGAGGGCATAATGGTTACGCTTTGCACCCCGCCCAGCCTTAAATCCTCGAGAAATTGGCTTTCGGGAACGCCTTCAGCCAGCGCCCCATGACCCAATAGCATCTCACTGAACACCAGAAGTGTTAACAAAAATTGCCGACCCCAGCTTCGCATCTGAGTACAGGGTATCACTCGGGCGGTAGGCAACTGTAAGCCAAAGTGCCCATAGCCACCACCCAAGTCAAGCGTTAGAGTTTTGACATGCAATTCAGGGAGCTGTCAAGTCGCGCTCAAGTCCAACGCTTACGGCAAACAGCCAGCCAAGTTCTCGAGCAGTATGACCTGACTGGATTGGGTACACTTTCGTGGACATGAAGTTCGGTTCAAAATAAGAACTGGAGAACATCATGTCAAAACAAATCAAAACGTACACGCCAGAATTTAAACAACAAGCCATTACCCTCGCGCAGCAAGACGGAATGACCATTAGCCAAGCCGCTCGAGACCTCGGCGTTTCCCAAGCTGGTTTGAATCGCTGGGTAAACCACGCCAAACAAGCTGCGCTGAACGGGCGACCAGCCTTCACAGGACGCGGTGTCGTTGCTTTAAGTGAATCCGAAAAACGAATCAAAGAACTTGAACGTGAAGTCGTGATACTTCGTCAGGAGCGTGAAATTTTAAAAGCAGCAGCCAAATACTTCGCCAAGGAGAGCAAGTGAAATACCAATTCATTAAGGACAACCTCATAAAATACTGGCTGCAACCCATGCTCAACGTACTTGGTGTCGCTAAAAGCGGGTATTACGCTTGGCTTAAACGACCCAAAAGCAACCAAGCACTCGAGAACGAAAAGCTCGAGAAAAGCATTGAGGCGGTCTACAAGGAGTCTCGAGAAAATTCTGGGAGTCTGAAAGTGCAGCACGGCTTGAACAAGCTTGGAATCAAAGCGAGTCGTCCTCGGATAGCGAGGATCATGAAGTCTCGAGCGACCCCAGCCCGTCAGGTGCGTCTTTAGGGGTCAAGAAGGCTGGCGTGGGAAGAGCAATCGTAAATTCCGAGTGACCACGAACAGCCAGCATAAACACGGGTTTTTTGAGAATCATCTCGAGCGAAAGTTCAATGCGGACAAACCAAATCAGAAATGGGTGTCTGACATTACATACCTACCAACGAGTGAGGGGTGGTTGTACTTGGGAGTCGTGCTGGACTTATTTTCAAGGAAAGTTGTGGGTTGGGCGATGGGTGTGAGTCTCGACGCGAGTCTGGCAGTTCAAGCATTACAGATGGCTCGAATCTCGAGAAAACCCGCTCCTGGATTACTTCATCACTCCGACAGGGGTGTGCAGTACGCGAGTCTCGAGTTTCAAAAGGAGATCAAGAACTTAGAAGGAATCTCGAGTATGAGCCGAAAGGAGACTTTGGTTTTTGCTTGTTGGGATAACGCGGTGGTGGAAAGCTTTTTCAATTCGTTAAAACTCGAGCTAGACCTGAATAAAGTCATCGGGTCTCGAGCGGTGACGAAAGCGGTGGTGTTCGAGTGGATTGAAGTGTTTTACAACAGGAAGCGGTTGCATTCGACGATAGGGTATC
>JAYVRX010000043.1:0-29555 GCA_043775825.1 Deinococcales bacterium | reverse complement strand
ACAAACTTTCAAACCGTTGTCCAATCTCAAGTTATAGTTTCTCGAGTCTCAACCCGTGCACGATTGCCGCGAATGGTGAACGTTGGATTGACCATTGGACAAAAGTGGTGATTCAAGGACTCGAGCCGAGCGGGTTGAAATAAAATTGACAGCCAAGCCATTGAATGCTAATTTAATTCTAGATGAAGCATGTGTTCACCACAACCACTATTTAGGCGGCAGACCCAACGGGTTTGTCGCTTTTACTCGCCTGCCAGGGCGGGTTTTTTATTGGTTTAGAATAGGTGAACAGCAAAGGACACCAATTATGAAATTAGCAATTGTAGGGGCAAGCGGCGCAGTTGGTCACGAGTTACTCAGTGTGCTCGAGAAATCCAGCCTCAAATTCTCGGAATTAAGGCTTTACGCCAGTCCGCGCAGCGCAGGCACGAAGCTCGAGTTCAAAGGGCAGCAACTCAGCGTGGAAGTCATGCCTGAGGGTGTGATTGATGCGGACGTGATTCTGGCAAGCGCGGGTGGCAGCATCAGCAAATCCCAAGCGCCAATTTGGGTGTCTGGTGGCGCGGTGGTGATTGATAACTCGAGTGCGTTTCGCTACGAAGCCGAAATTCCATTGATCGTTCCAGAAATCAACGGTGATGTGCTGCTCGAGAAAGATTGGGTGAAAGGCGGCATTGTCGCCAACCCGAATTGCACCACCGCCATTGCGGTCATGGCGTTAAACCCAATTCACAAGGCTTACGGCATCAAACGCGCCATCATCAGCACGTACCAAGCCACCAGCGGTGCGGGTGCGAAAGGCATGAGTGAATTGATCGAACAAACCCGCAACTCGCTCGAGGGGAAACCAGTTGAAAACAATGTTTTCGCGCACAGCATTGTTTTTAATGTGATTCCACACATTGATAGTTTTCAAGATAACGGTTATACCAAAGAAGAAATGAAAGTCGCTTGGGAAACCCGCAAGATCATGCGAGCGGATTTTCGTATTTCTTGTACCGCCGTGCGCATCCCAACCTTGCGCACGCACTCGGAAGCCATCACGCTTGACCTCGAGAAACCTGCTGACCCTAGGGATGTTCGCGCTATTCTCGAGACTGCGCCGGGCGTCGAAGTGCGTGATGATCCAAGCCAAAATTTGTACCCCATGCCTTTAACCGCCAGCGGCAAGTACGATGTCGAAGTTGGACGGATTCGCTCGAGTGAAGTTTTTGATGGTGGACTGGATATTTTTGTGGCAGGCGATCAACTTTTAAAGGGCGCGGCGTTAAACGCGGTACAAATTGCGGAGTACATGCAGGAAAATAACTTGCTCAAAAATTAATTCAGAGGTGAACCCATGTTGCCAACCCCGTATTCGCACTTGCTCAACACTCCAACGCTCGAGGATGCTATTACCGAACTCGAGTTTGCCCTAAAATTTGAAGGCGAATTGATTGCTCTGCCTTACATTGACACGCAAAAAGCGGCGGAGGACGGCAAGTGGTCTAAAAAGCAAGAATTGGGTCATTTGATTGACAGCGCCCTGAACAACCATCAGCGTTTTGTGCGGGCGCAAATCCCAGCGCACCTCGAGGCTGGCGTGTTAAAAATTGCGGGTTACAGTCAAAACGATTGGGTCGAAGTGGGCGAGTATCAATCTCGAGTTTGGGGCGAGTTGGTGCGCTTGTGGAAAAGTTTGAATCAGCAGATTTTGCACGTCATGAAAAACATGCCGCTCGAATCTCGAGACATAAAATGCAGTATTGGTGGCGGTGAAGCTGTTACGCTCGAGTTTGTGATGGTCGATTACGTCGGGCACTTGAAGCATCACATTGCAAAAATTCTCGAGACCAGTTAACGGTTACGGGATTTACGTTTATAGGCTTCACCGCGTTTCTCGAGCATGTTCACCACGATGGTTTGATCTTCTACATCAAAGAAAATACACAAATATCCGACCCTTAGTCGAAAAGCGCCAGACAAGCTGTCACCAACGTTTACAACATCTCCAATGGCGGTTAATGATAAAAGCTCAAAGGCTTTGAAGACTCGAGCGGCGTTCTGAGGTGAAAGTTTCTCAAGTTGTTTATCGAATGTGCGGCTTGTAATAATTTGGTACGGCGTGCGTTCAGGACGAACGCTCCTTGCGTCTCCCCCAAATTTGTTCTTTCAACACCTCAAGTGGTGTAAAGACTTCTTTGCCACTTGCTCGATCAGCACGAAGTTGAATTATTTGCTCAATGATTTCGGGAGAAACACTGCCTTTAGGTGCTTTGGGAGCATTGCGTAATTTGATGGTTAACGGATGTTCTTCAATCACTGCTTCTAAAATCAGCATCTCGAGTGCTTGCTTTCGAGTCCGAATCCCACGTTGTTTACGAAATAAATCAATACGCGCTAAAGTTTCGGGATTGACTGCTTTCTCGAGATACGTCATAAAATAAGTGTAGCAGGTTGTTCGTTTTTATTTGGAGGATTTTGCATGATTGTTATGAAATTTGGTGGAACGTTAATGGGTTCCACAACCGCCATTCAACACTCCGCATCTTTGGTCGCTGCGACTGCCAAAACTGGTGTTAAGGTGGTTGTCGTTCCCAGCGCCATGAGTGGTGTGACCGATCAACTGCTTAAAATTGCGCTCAGTGCCGAACAGGGCGAACTCGAGTTTGCCAACGCCGAAATTGATTTGATCAAAAACCGGCACATCGCCACTGCCAAAGCATTGGGCGCGGCTGAAGGCTCGAGCACCAACAAAAAATTGTTCGAGATGCTCGAGTCACTCAGTCAGACTGTTCACGGGATTTATTTGCTGCGCGAATTGTCTTTGCGCTCTAAAGATTTGATTGTGTCTTTCGGTGAACGCTTAAGTGCACCCCTGATGGCAGCCGCGCTCGAGGCGTTGGCTGTGAAGGCACACGATTTGACGGGTGGGCAAGCGGGTTTGCTGACCAACAATAATTTTGGCAATGCCCGTCCGCTTCCCGAGGCGTTCACCCGAATTCCAGAACGGCTCGAACAACTTTTTACGGACGGCATCACACCTGTGGTCACAGGGTTTATCGGAGAGACCGAAAAAGGTGTGATTACCACCCTTGGACGTGGTGGCAGCGATTACACCGCCACGATTCTGGGCGCAGCCCTTAACGCCGAAGAGGTCTGGACTTGGAAGGACGTGGACGGCGTCATGACCACCGACCCGCGTATCGTTCCCGAAGCCCAAAACCTCGAGCAACTCAGCTATCTCGAGATCATGGAAATGGCGTACTTCGGCGCGAAAGTGCTGCATCCGCTGGCGGTCACGCCGTTGCAAGATAAGAACATTCCGTTGCGCGTCAAAAGTGCCGCCGACCCAAGCTTTCCAGGCACGCTGGTGACCGCCGAATCCAAACCGATCAAGAACGTGGTCAAAGCCGTGACTGCGATTCGCAGCGCCGCGATTCTGGATGTTTCTGGCGCGGGCATGGTTGGCGTACCAGAGGTGGTCAGCAGAATTTTTGATGTCCTGACCGAGCAAAGCGTCAATGTTTTAATGATTTCGCAAAGCTCGAGCATGGCAAACATTTCTCTTGTCGTGCAGCAATCCGATGTCAAACGCGCTTTTGATGCGCTTCAAGCGCAATTTGAAAACAGCGATCTGGTCAAAACCATTGAATACTGGGAGGGCATCGCCATTGTTGCCGTGGTCGGCGAAGGAATGCGCGGTGCGAAAGGTGTCGCCGCCAAACTCTTCACCGCCGTTGCGGTGGAAGGCGTCAACCTCGACATGATTTCTCAAGGCTCGAGTGAGACCAACATTTCGTTTGCGATAGAAGACGTGGATACCGTGCGAACCGTCAAAGCGATTCACAAAGCCTTCAACCTCGAGAAACTCGAAAACGCGTGAACTGGATTGAACCTGTCACGCTTGAGGGTCGGTTTGTCAGGCTCGAGCCTTTAACCCTTTCCCAGGCGGTTGCGATGCGTGAACACTACGACCCGATTGTTGAAACGTTCATGTCTCGAGGTGCGCCAAAGGACACGAGTTTAACGGCGATGCAAGATTATATTGAAATGCTGAACACCGAACCCAACCGCATCAATTTTGCAATTTGTATTCAAGGCTCGAGCGATATT
This sequence comes from Deinococcales bacterium, assembly GCA_043775825.1. Classification (GTDB taxonomy): domain Bacteria; phylum Deinococcota; class Deinococci; order Deinococcales; family JAAFIG01; genus JANXTZ01. Next base: position 25,460 of record JAYVRX010000043.1, on the reverse strand, counting down.
GCAGGGCGAATCTCGTATTCCGAAATTCGGGCAGCCCACAAATCCTTGGAAGTTGGCACAATGATTGTTCCCAAATTTCAGGGCGGTTTTTGCAACCCTGAAAGCAAGCTTTTAATGCTCGAGCACGCGTTTTCGGTACTTGGTGCGGTTCGGGTGCAGTTTAAAGCCGATGCTCGGAATGAAAAATCTCTTCGGGCGCTCGAGAAACTGGGCGCAGCGCGTGAAGGCACATTGCGCAAGTACCAAACCCGTCCCGATGGTTTTGTGCGGGACAGTGTGGTTTACAGCATTTTGGATTCAGAATGGATTGACGTGAAAGTGAAGCTCGAGAAACGTATCAGTCTAATTTTGTAAATTGTATGTTTTGGGTTTTGTAAATTAGGCTCGAGAAAATTCTGAAGCTTGAACAAAGATTTACGGAAATTACTGTAAGCATTCAAAAAATCAACAGTTGAAACACTGATTTACCCAAACAATCCTGCGTAAACATCCTCGAGTTTGATGGTCAAATCTAAACATGGTACGTCAAAAGTACCGTTACTCTCGAGCAGGTCAAAGCGCCACGAACTGCCGTCTCTGGCGTAAACCATTGCCATTGCTCGGTCTTGGCGCAATAAAACGTAACGCATGACACTTGGGATTTTCAGGTATTCCTCGAGTTTTTCGTTTTCGTCAACGTCTTTGGTGCTTTCAGATAGGACTTCAAATACGGCACACGGGGCTTGGATCAAGTATTCATCGGCATCTTCTTCACAGGTCACAACCACATCGGGATAACGGTATTTTCCATTCGGGATGCGCATTTTGACTACGGTGAAAAATACATCGCATTCCTTGGCTTCAGCTTGAGCTGCGAGAAGGCGATACAATCGTCCAACAACACGATTGTTTTGTTTCTTATCGCCTGCCATCGCGTGTATAACACCATTCACGTATTCATGGCGAACCTCAGATTTTTTCTCAAACTCGAGATATTCGGTTTCGGTCATGGTGACATCTTTTAGCATAGAATTCAGTGTAGCAAAACTTCGGGTATTCTAAGTTAATGAAAGTCTTGTTTCTGCCCTGCGACACCCGCCCACCGACCCTCGAGTTGCCGTATCAGTTGGCTCGGGTGGCGGGGATGGACATGATTTCCCCGCCGCTCGAGATGCTGAACAACTTAAACATTCCTGGGGATACGGCTGCGATTGCAAATTGGTTGCTTCAGAATGCCAGCACGGCGGATGTGGCGATCATTACCCTCGAGACACTGTGTTTGGGCGGCATGATTCCGGCGCGGCGCGTGTCAGATTCGCTTCCAGATGCCCTCTCAAAACTCGAGGTTTTAAAAGAATTAAAAACCATCAATCCGGCTTTGCGAATTTTGGCGTATGGCGTGATTGTGCGCGTGGGTCACGACGACGATCCGCTCGAGGAAAAACCGTATTACGGACAGTGGGGGCAGCAATTGCGGCTGGTTTCTGAATGGACTGATCGGGTTGAACGCGGGCAGGATGCAACGCAACTCGAGGAGGCAAGGGTAGCCATTCCAGCCGAGATTCTTTCCGATTGGCTTGGAACTCGAGAACGCAACCATGCGATTCATCAACGCGCGATTGAAATGCTGTCGGAAGGTACGCTCGAGCATTTGTGCTTGACGCTTGACGACACCACGGTTTACGGTTTGGCAGCGCGTGACAGGCGGCGTCTCGAGGCAAGAATTGATGCCTTAAACGTTTGGGACAAAGCGGATGTTTATCCTGGAGCGGATGAGGTTGCAGCCGTTTTGTTGGCAAGGGCACTGGTGAATCATCCTGGCGAGAAACCAACCGTGTTCGTGCGTTATCCCTCAGTCCTGGCGGAACAGGCGGTGATGTTGTACGAAGACCGTCCGCTTGGAGAGCTGGTCAAAGCCCATTTACGTGCGGCGGGTTGCGTGCCAGTTTTGAGCAGCGACCAAGCCGATTTGATTCTGGCGGTCAACGCTCCAGCCATCAAGCAATCGCACCGTGAACCCAATTTCGAGGTTGTTGATACTGCTTCGAGAAATCTTCCCGAATTTTTGGATCGGATTATTGATGATCTGGCACTCTCTAAACCCGTAACGGTTGCCGATGTTGCCTATGCCAACGGTGCAGAATCGCGTTTTGTGACCATGCTGCTAGAGCGAACGGACGTGAGCAAACTGGCGGGTTTTGCAGCTTGGAACACGGCGGGCAATACCCTTGGCAGTGCCATTGCCTCGGGTGTGATTGCGCTTCATGCCCAAGACACTGTGATTCAAGCGGAAGCTGTTTTCGCCAGGTTGGTGGATGACTGGTTGTACCAAACCAAGGTGCGTTCTGAAGTTCGGGTCAAACTCGAGAATCCAAGTCCGTTCGAGCTGGGCGAATTAAAACCGATTGCCGAAGCAGAAATTACAGCCCAAATGACACCACTGGTTCAGCAACTTTTTGACCAGCATTTTGCGCCCTACCTGCCAGGCATTCGGCTCGAGTGGGGACAACCGCGCCTTGCGTGGTCGAGGTTGTTTACGGGTGTTTTTCCGCTCGCGTTTGATCGAGATTACTAGAAAATCAACGCCTCTCGCAGCCCAGAGATACCGTTCACGCGCTTGGTGTTGTCATCTTCGAGATCATGATTCCAGACTTCAGAAATTAAATAACAGCGCAACCCAGCGCTTCTGGCAGCGCCGACATCGTGACGGGTGTCGCCAACCATGATGGCGTTGTGCGTCTCGATTTCAAAATGCTTTAAAGCCTGATGCAGCATGTCAGGAGCGGGTTTCATGGCGCTGGCGGTGTCTCGAGAGAGGATCAGGTCAAAAGAGATCTGGTGTTTCTGGGTCACGGTTTGGGCGCTCAGGCTCGAGTTGTTGGTTAATAGCGCCGTCAAAATATTTTTTTGTTTTAATTCGAGCAGCAGCTCCATCACCCCAACCCGCAAAATACTTTCGGCTGCGACCCGTTCCTCGAGCTGCATAAAGGCTGCTCGGGCGGCTTCGGGCAGGCGCGGCAGGTTGGGTACGACCAGTTGATCGGGCGCGATGCCCCAAATTTGTTTAAATTCGGGTAGTCCGTCGTTTACACCCTCGAGAATCGTGCCGTCCATGTCAAAGAAAAAGGCTTTAATCACACCCAAGTCTACCAGGGTGCAGCAAAAAACCTCGAGGTCTGGGTGGCTCGAGGTTTAGAATGAAAGCAATTTCAGTTCGCAGCGGTTGCGGCAGCGCGTTGCATCGGACGGGCGCGGTTTTGGCGGCGGCTTTCACCGTTGCTGACCTCGAGTTCACGTTCTTCTTGCAGAATATCTGCCCATTCACCGAGGCTTTTCAAACCAGCTTCGACGGCTTCGACAGGGGTGCGGAATTTTGTGCCTGAGAGGAAGCGGACTGCGGCGCGTTTCATGTAGTTGGTACGTTTCATGGTGATTCCCTCCGATTGCTTTTGAGTGTTTAGGTTTGGTTTGCCGTTTTGGACTTGGAATTAGTGTACTGATTCAGCGTCACACGAACGTCACACGGCGTCACATCAAAACCAGAACCAACTTTTATGATTGAAAGCCAAGCGTTAAGTACATGGCTGATCTAACTTAACCCAAGTTGCTAAACGTGGCAATAAGCCATTTTGACGAGGTGAGGCTGAGTTTTGTGCAAGCTCGAGGTTCGCATCAAACTGGGCTTTAGCGCTAAACTTAAAGTGTGATTCACACGCTGACCCTTAATCCCACACTTGACTTGACCTACATCGTCGATGCTTTTCTGCAAGACGACACGACCCGTGCCCACACGGTCTACCGTTCGCCTGGTGGCAAAGGAATCAATGTGGCTCGGGTGGCAACGCGTCTCAAGCACGAAAACGTGGCGCTGGGATTTATTGCTGGCACAACAGGTTTGGAAGTCACGCAACTGCTCGAGGCTGAAGGCGTCAACACCTGGTTTACGCCCGTGGACGGTGTGACGCGTACCAATCCGATTTTGCAAGACAAAGAAGGTCATCAAATTCGGGTGTCCGCCCCTGGACCAACCGCCACGTTGCGCGAGGTCGAATCGCTCTGGGAGAGCCTATTTTGTTTGCGTGAACCCGATTTTTTGCTCGCCAGCGGCTCGAGGTTGGCGGGTGTGCCCGATAACTTTTATGCCAGAATATTGATCGAAGCCAAAAAACGTGGCATCAAAACCGTGGTGGATGCCGACGGTACGGAACTCGAGCGCGGCATTCGGACGGGTGCGTACTTGGTCAAACCCAACAAGCACGAATTAATGCGTTTTGTCGGACGTGAACTGAATGATATTGGCGACGTGATTGCTGCCAGCCGCGAAATGATTCAGGCGGGTGTCACCGTGGTCGCGGCGAGCCTTGGCGCAGAGGGCGCGTTGTACATCACCAGCGACCAGGCGCTGCTTGCCATTCCACCAAAAATTCAGGTAGCCAGTGCGGTTGGCGCGGGCGATAGTTTCCTGGCGGGCTTGCTGGTCAAACTGAGTGAGGGTTCAAGCCCACTCGAGGCGCTCAAATTTGGCGTGGCATCTGGTACGGCAACCGCCACCATCGCTGGCACGCAGCTTTGCACCTTGAACCGCATCCTCGAGATTCTGCCCGAAGTCCAAACCGAGGTGCTGTAATGTTCAACAAAAACGTGGGGGCTGGAATCCAATTGGCATTGCTCGAGGAACGTCACGCCTTTGAACTCTCACAACTGATTGACCGCAACCGTACTCACCTGCGCCAGTGGATGCCCTGGCTGGATTGGAACACCAGCGAACAGGACTCTCGAGCGTTTGTGCGCCGTTCGCTCGAGCGATTCTCATCAGGCAACGGTTTTGATGCCGGCATTTGGTTTGAGGGTGTACTGGCGGGCACAATTGGTTTGCATTACATCAATCACAACTCGAGGAAAACCGAAATTGGCTACTGGCTTGGACAAGAATTTACGGGTCACGGCATCATGACCAAAGCCTGCGCCGCAATCGTTGAGCACTGCTTTGAAGATTTAAAATTGCACCGCATCGAACTGGCTTGCGCCACCGAAAACGTTAAAAGCTGCGCGATTCCAGAACGACTTGGCTTCACGCTCGAGGGCACGGCTCGAGAAATAGAATGGTTGTACGATCATTTCGTTAATCACAAGCGGTACGGTCTTCTCGAGGCTGAATGGCGTGCGGCTCGAGCGATTGGCAAATAGAATTTTGTAGGGTGCGCTTCTTGACCATAAAATGCACCTCACGGGCATGGTCGCTTCTTGACCATAAAATGTACCTCACGGGCATGGTCGCCTCGCGCACCATGAACGCGTGACCGACGATGCAAACCTTATACTTTAAGCCTTCACAGGGTGTGCCAACAACCGAATCCCGTTGAGCACCACAAACACCGTGCCGCCCTCGTGCGCGATCACCCCAAGCGGTAGCGGAACTTTTCCAATTAACGATAAAAAGCCCATAATCACGATCACTCCAAGCGCAAACGTCAAGTTAAAGCGCACCATGTTGCTGGCGGCTCGAGCGAGTTGAACCGCTCCCGCCAGGCGCGAAAGATCATTTTTCATCAGAACCACGTCGCTGCTCTCGAGCGCGGCATCCGAACCAGAACCCATTGAAATGCCAATGTCGGCGCTTGCCAGGGCGGGTGCGTCGTTGACACCATCACCAACCATTGCTACGCCGCCATGGTTTTTCAGATCGGCAATCACCTCGAGTTTGTGTTCGGGCAATAATTCGGCGCGAACGTCATCCACGCCCAAGTTTTTGGCAATGTGCTCTGCGACGGCGCGGCGGTCACCGGTCAACATTGCCACGCGCAAACCGGCGCGGTGCAGGGCTTTGACGGCTAACTTTGCGTCATCTCGAGGGGTGTCTGCCACCGCCAGTAACGCTAAAATGCTGGTTTCGCGTCCGAGGATCATGGTGGTTAAACCTTGTTGCTCGAGTTTGTTCAGTTGCGCTTCAATGTCGTCCGATAGCAACGCGTTTTGCTCAAGCGCCAGGATTCGAGTGCCCGCCCAAACGGTCTGTCCATCAAGGCGTCCTGTGATGCCTTTACCCCGAATGCCTTGAACATCGGTCACGTTGGCTGGAACACCCCTGTAAGCGCTTACGACTGCCGCCGCGACTGGATGCTCGGAATGCTGTTCAAGGCTGGCGGCAAGTGCCAGCGAATCATCATATGAACCGTTGATGGTTTTGAGTTCGACCAGTTTCATCTTGCCGTTGGTCAGTGTGCCCGTTTTGTCCATCGCTACGGTTTTAACCCGTGCCAGTTCCTCGAGTGCCGCGCCAGATTTGAACAGTGCGCCAGCCCGAGCACCCGCCGCCATCGCGGAGAGCATCGCGGCTGGGGTGGCAATGACCACCGCACAAGGACTGGCGACCACCAGAAAAGTCATGGCGCGATACCAGGAAGCTCCCAGCTCGAGTCCAAAGACAAAATGCGCAATCACGAACACCATCGGAATGCTGAACAAGACCGCGATTGTATAAGGACCTTCGAGCTTGTCGGCAAATTGTTCGGTTGGACTTTTGGCGGCTTGAGCTTGCTCGACCAACCTCGAGAGTTTGGCGAGCGTGCTTTCGCCCGCAGGTTTTTCGACCCGTGCCTTTAAGACGCCCGAGCCGTTAAGCGTTCCCGAAAAAACCGTGCTGCCTGATTCTTTTTCGACTGGAACACTTTCGCCCGTAATTGCGCTTTCGTCAACCGTGCTTGAACCGCTCAGAATCGTTGAATCGGCGGCGAACCGCTCGCCCGGTTTGACCAGCAAGACATCATCTTTTTTGATTTCCTCGAGTTTGATCCAGTGCTCGCGCCCGTCACGCACCACGGTTGCGCCTTCAGGCGAAAGGTGCATCAAAGCTTGAATTGCGTTTTTGGTGCGTCCCAGCGCCCAATCTTGAAGCGCATTTGAAAGGCTGAACAAGAACAGTAAAATCGCGCCGTCTTCGGCATGGTTGACCGAGGCTGCACCGAGGGCGGCGACGACCATCAAAAGGTCAACGTCAAGTTTGCGCTCGCTCAATAAAGTGTGAAGGGCTTCCCTGGCGGCAGGAATGCCACCAGCCAAAAACGCCAGTCCGTAACACGCCCACATAATGGTACTCGCGCCGTTGGCATTGGCAATCACACCTCCCAGCAGTCCAAGCAGGGTGAGTGCAGTCAGGCTGAAAGCCCTGGCAATCGGGTCTGACCAGAGCTTCTCGAGTTTAAAACCTGATGGCGTTGGTGGTGAGGGAAATATCTTACTAGGAATCATTCCTAATAAGATACTCCAGACCATTAGGATAAGTAAACCAAGCAACATGCTCGAGATTCAAATTGCAGAATCTCGAGCATTCAAAAAAATACCTTTATCGCGTCTCGAGCACACCAACAAACTTCTTCAAAATCCCCATGTTGGGATCGAGCCGAAACGGATTGACCGATTCACCCCTCTCGAGAATCGTGATAAAAGCCCGTGCGCCAGGTACGGTCAACGAGTACAAATTTAAAGCGCTCGAGCCGCCCTCACTGACCCGAACTTGGGTGCGGCGTTTTTGCGCCAAGGCTTGAAGCTCAGTACGTTTTTGCAATAAAACTTTGACCTGGGCTGGACTTAAAATTTTAGCCTCGAGGGTTTTGAGCTTTTCCTGCGCAGCATCAGGCTCGAGCTTAGCAGTTGCACTTAAACCACGCAGCAACTCGAGCAGCGGTTTTGATTGACTTTTACTGAATGCCAAACCTGGCATGGCATCAATTTGTGTGGCAATGTTGACCGTGTTCATCAACTCGAGTACGGGCTGGTATTGATCGAGGTTTTTGGTCATGGTGGGTTGGGCAAAAGCGAAACAAAGTCCAAAAACGATCAAGCTTAAAAAGTATTTCATGGTTGACCTCGAGCTTTATTCTGCCGTTTTGAGGTGAGTTTTTGAGGTGAGAAGTAAATCCCAGGTGTCTCAGAAATTCTTTACGGAGCCATGCGGTGTTTTATGGCAACTTGAGTATCTTCGTAATACTGGTTTTGACGTGTTGGCGACGGTGCGGCAGCCGCAAGACCGTAAGCCTCGTACCAACGGAATGGTTTGAGCGGCACGCCAATCGCTTTGGCAGACTCGAGCACGATTTTGTAGGCGGCTTTGGCTTTAAAACTCGCCTCGAGGTAACGCATGTCCTCATAAGACTCGAGTGCATTCTCAGCCAGGCGGTCTGCGGCAGCCAGCAAACCGCGCACTTGTCTGGCTTTAGGATTCTTGACCAGATCACCCAAGATCACGTTCGATTGGTTGATGTAGGTGGCGACCAAATAACGGTTCATGTTGTCACGGTCAAATTGCGAGAAATCCCAGTTCAGGTCAATGTAACTCATCATGCTGTTGGACTGGTCGCCCAACCACGAATAGGTGAAATCGCCTGTCGTACCAAAATCGACGTTGTCTTGATAATCAAAACCATCGTGCGGGTGCGACATTGCCAAATGATGCCCAACCTCGTGAATTAACGTGGTGGTCAGACCATAAAATTGGTTGAGGTCAGGGGTGACAACCGCATTGACAAAGCTTTGTGTGCCAGTCAGGTAATCGTCATCGGCAAGCCCAAGGTACGGCGCTGGAACATTGTCGGGTACGGTGTAGGCGACAATCGGCAGTTCGTAATTTTTTTGGTCAAACCCAATCAATTTGTCCAAATTCAGCAGACTGTAAACAAAAATACTCGCGCCAGGAAACCCACCAAAGGCATCGGGATAACAGGTGGTGTTGTTCGCCACGCATTCGTAGGTGCGTTGTGCTTCGGGGGTGTACACCTGATCTTTTAACTCAAGCTTAAAATCGGTTAATGGCTGAAGTTTTTGCACTTGCTCGAGCAATAATTTTTTGTCAATCAGGCTTTTCCCGTCCAAACCAGGAATGCCCTGATACACGTTGGTGGCAAGCTTAACCGTGTCGGGCAAAACGGGTTGGGTCAGTCCTGCGCGGTAAATCGGTGAACTGGTAAACAACAAATCAATTGCCACGTAACGCACGATTTTGCCCAAATCGCCGGACAGGTCATTAAACGGGCGGTAGGTGGCTTTGGTGCTGCCGTAATCCCAGATCGGTGGCATCCGGTAATCGGTTTTGGTATCACCGTCAATGTCCGCATTGCTGATGTCGTACATGCTCGAGTTAAATTCTGGACCGGCGGAAAGGTCAAAGAACCACAACCTCGAGAGTTTGCCCAACCCACCTTGCTTATCGTCTGGGGTCGTGCCGCCCCAAGCGATCATTTTTCTCGAGCTGCGCAGCGCTCCAAAGTTGTAACCCGTGTCAGGGTCGGGTTCGTCGGTTTTGGTGTAAACATGAAATTTAAAATCTGGACGGTCAAACCAGTTGACCAAAAACACCGTGTAATCTTTGGTGTTGACGCCCAAACGCTCAATCGCGTTGTACGCCAACCATTTTTCGACGCTGGGCGCATCGATCCAATAATTTTTGTCAATCACTTTGCCAATGTTGCTGGCATTTGCAGGGCAGGGGGCTGTGCCCTGGCAGTTGTAGGCTGCTTGAAATGCCGTCAGCGGCTTTTCGATGGCAATGCTCGAGAGGTGCTTGAAAAACGCGTTCTCGAAGGACTTGTCGGCAAATTTAATTTTGTAATCATAACCAAAGTTGTTGCCCGTGTATTCGGGAGCGCCGTACAAACTTGGTAAACGGTTGATGGCTTTGTACTTGCTGGGCAAGACTTTCTTGAAAGTGTTGAGGTTGACCTCTCGAGCACCATTGCCTTGGTTGTAACCAACAAAAACCAGATTGATTTTCAAATTCTGATGAATAAATTTAAACTTACCTGGTTGCAAGGTTTCAAGCTCGGGGCGCGAACGAAGGTCTTGACTGGCACTGTCGGCTTGGACAGCCTCTTGGGTTGGCGTTTGATTGCAAGATGCCATCAATGCTGCAAGTCCGAGAATCAGAGCAATGCGTTTATACATGAGCAGTACCTCCGAGATTTGTAAGAATATCGTAAGCCAACATTTGGTAATGGCAAGCTTCAAAATAATGATAGAACCCGAGTTTAAAAATACCTAAAAAAGCTTCTTTTCAACGATTCCAACAGCATTCTCAGGCAAAAGCCGCCACATGAGAACCTCGAGTCACAGAAAAGCTCGAGATGAAGACAAATCTCGAGCTTTGAGTTTTACGAACTTCACTCGAATTTGGCGTCAGTCCATTTCTGCGAACTTGCCGCACTCTGAACGGTTTTCTCGATAAAATGCACGCCCCGCGCACCGTCTATCACCGTTGGGAAATCACCCTCGAGCGCCGTGAGCGCCACCCCAGATTTTTTGGCACGAATCGCCTCGGCAACGCCAACATAAACATTGGCAAACGCCTCGAGAAACGCCTCGGGATGCCCAGCCGGAATCCGAATCGCTTTTTTTGCCGCATCGCAAAGATAATCCGCGCCACGCGTCAAAATCTGACGCACGCCACCCAGCGGATTAAACTCGAGATAATTTGGGTTTTCTTGATGCCATTCGATGCCGCCCTTTGTGCCAAAAACCCGAATCCGAATGTCATTCTCGCCGCCCACTTGAATCTGCGAGGCGATCAAAACGCCCTTTGCGCCGCCCGTAAACCGCATCAGTAAATTGCCGTCATCGTCGAGTTTGCGCCCAGGCACAAACGAGGTTAAATCTGCGCAAATCGCATCAAGCTCGAGTCCAGTGATCGTTGCCATCAGGTTCTCGGCGTGCGTGCCAATGTCACCAATCGCACCCGCCGCCCCAGAACGCGCTGGGTCGGTGCGCCAATCGGCTTGCTTTTGCCCACTTGCCTCGAGGTTGGTCGCAAGCCAACCCTGGTTGTACTCGACAATGACTTTGCGAATAGTCCCCAGGTCGCCGCGCCGCACCATTTCGCGGGCATGACGCACCATCGGATAACCCGTGTAATTGTAAGTCACGCCAAACACCACACCGGCTTTCTTGACCGTGCTGACCAAATCCTTGGCTTGCGCTAGCGTATGCACCAGCGGTTTGTCGCTGACCACATGAAAACCAGCCTCGGCAAAAGCTTTCGCCACAGGATAATGCACATGATTTGGCGTGACGATCACGACCAAATCCATACGCAGATCGGCTGGGAGTTTCAGTTCTCCCTCTAGCATCGCCTGCCAAGTCGGGTAATTTCGGTTGGCAGCCAACCCCAAATCCTCACCGCTCGCCAGCGCTTTTTCGGGGGTGCTCGAGAGTGCACCCGCCACCATCTCATACTGACCGTCGAGCGCCATTGCCATGCGGTGCACCGCGCCAATAAACGCATCGCGCCCACCACCGACCATGCCGTACTTCAGTTTTGCTTTGCTCATGCCATTCCTCTTTTCAAATTTGCCCGAAGTTCATTCGGGTTAAACGCCATGCCCCAACCTTTGGCTTCAATTGCCTTCGAGAACCTGAACAACTCGAGATTTGGTAACACCAGCCCCAATGCCTGCATTTGCCGCACGACATCTGAGAGTGATTCTTCGGTTTCCAAACTTAAGTAATCAGAATACAAGTTTCGAGTTCCCACCGCGACGGCGTTCGCAAACAACTCTTGAAAGACAGTTTGCAGGCTCGAGCTTAAATGCGACAAGGCTTTCTCTTGCCAGTGAATCGGATGAATCGCCTGAATCCTTGCCTCCCACTCGAGCAAATCCTCTTCCGCGCAAAAACTCCAAAGCGTTTCCAGAAAATCGTTCGCTCCCAGAATTTCAAAATGCTGAATTGCGCTCTCGACACATGCCGCCGCGAACGCCACCCGCCCCCGAATTGAAAGATTTTGCATCAAACTCGAGCGATCTTCATTTTTTCTCGAAGGCTGCATCGAACGCCAGATTGCTCGGTTTGAAATCGAGTTTCTTACAGAACGCGGCGCTTTCGGTTGCGCCGTGTACACGATCCATCCTCGAGTCTTCCCATTCGACTGAAAGTGGTCCTGCGTAAGCAATGTCATTTAAAGCGACAATAATTTCTTCAAAATTAATGTCACCGCGTCCGACGCTGCGAAAATCCCAGAAGCGACGCGCGTCGCCGAAACTGACATGACCACCAAACACGCCAACGTCGCCATTGCCATGACCCCACCAAACGTCTTTCATGTGGGCATGAAAAATACGGTTTTTGAAGACCCGCAAGAAGCGCACGTAATCCACGCCCTGATAACCCAAATGGCTGGGATCGTAATTAAAACCGAAACGCTTGTGATGATTCAATGCCACCAACGCACGTTGCGCACTGGCAATGTCAAAAGCAATTTCTGTTGGGTGAACCTCGAGCGCGAAATTGACATCGCAACTTTCAAACACATCTAAAATCGGCAACCAGCGCTTGGCAAAATCTGTAAAGCCAGCCTCCCAGTATTCCTGGCTGGTTGGCGGAAACGCGTACAAACTGTGCCAGATGCTCGAGCCTGTAAAACCATTCACGACTTTGACGCCAAATTTTTGCGCAGCTTTGGCAGTGTTTGAAATCTCGAGCGCGGCACGTTGACGCACGCCCTCATTGTCGCCGTCACCCCAGACGTGCGCGGGCAGGATGCTCTTATGACGGTCATCAATCAAATCACAGACCGCCTGCCCAACCAGATGCGCCGAAATCGCCACGCATTGCAAACCGTGTTTCTCGAGCAACGCCCGTTTTTCTTTGACGTAAGCATCGGATTTTAACGCCTCGGAAACATCAAAATGATCGCCCCAACAGGCAAGCTCCAGACCGTCATAACCCATGTCTTTCGCCATTGGGGCAAGGTCGGCAAGTGGAAGATCAGCCCATTGTCCAGTAAAAAGTGTCACGATTCGTGCCATGTTTGCCTCCGTAGAACACGATTCTACAGCGCCTCGAGCTTCGAGGACATGAATTTCTCGAGGGGCAAGGTATTTTATGTTTTGATGGTATGCCCTGCATTTTTGAGCGTCAGAACAGCACGTTCCAGATGCTCGAGTTTGACCAGCACGTAATCGGTGTCGAAAGTCGAAATGGCAAAAATCCCAATTTCGGCGTCACGCAATGGATTCAGGACACTGGTCAGAATGCCTGTCAGGTCGAACGCGAAAGGTCCGATCAGTTTCAAACATGCCCAACCCGAATCTTGTTTTACGTTTTCAAGATCAGTATTCTGGGTTTCGCAAACAATTGAAAGTTCGTCAGTTGTTAGTGTAACACTCGAGAAACCTGTTGCGTTTAACGCCCAAGTTGGGATGCTCGAGTTTGGTGGTAAACGATAAATCGCGTAATTGCCAAGAATTATCTCGAGTTTCAGTGTTTTCATCGTATCCACACGTCAATAATCACACCAGCCAGCATGGTTAAGGCGAGCCAAGAATTGGCATTAAAAAAAGCTTCATTGACCCTTGTCAGATTATCGGCTTTGACAATTCTATGCTCGTAAAACAGAATGCCGCCCATGATCGCTACGGCGATGTAATACGGGTATGTGGCACTGACCGCAAATCCCACGGCAATCAACAAGACCCACATGATGGCGTGGCAGACCTTGGCAATCTCGAGCGAAACTGGAATGCCGAACCGTTGCGGGATGCTGAACACGCCGTTTTGCTTGTCAAAATCAAAATCTTGGGTGGCGTAAATCACGTCCAGACCAATCATCCAAAAGATCACCACAAACCACAGCAGCCAGGCGGCAGGGGAGAAGCTGTTTGTGATGGCAATCCAACCGCCAACGGCAGCCGCGCCGTCGGTAATGCCAAGCCAGAGGTGGCAGAGCCAGGTAAAACGTTTGGTGTACGGATATAACACCAAAAAGATTACGGCAATGGGTAACAGGGTTAACGGCAACGAACCCAGACGTGCAGCCGCAAAGGTCAGAATCACCAGTGAAACAATTGCCAACAAAACACCCTCGAGCGGCTTAACGACCCCTCTGGGCACGTGACGCATGGCAGTCCTGGGGTTTCTGGCATCAATCGCGGCATCAATTACGCGGTTTAACGCCATCGCACTGGTACGGGCGCTCGCCATTGCCACGGTGATCAAAATAAATTTCTCCCAACCAGGAAAACCATTGGCGGCAAACAACATTCCCGCGTAAGCGAAAGGCAGTGCAAAAATCGTGTGCTCAAATTTTACGAACTCGAGGTAGGTTTTCAATTTCCCAAGCGGTGTGGTCATGGTACTCACATCAAAAGATTACACCCAATCCAAGCGGACAAAAGGCACTCGAGATGATACGCTGGCGCAAATCTTGGAACTTCTGTTAGAGTTTGTAAAGTAAAACCTTAGGAGGCTACCTTCGTGCCAAACATTGAATTGACCGCCGTTTTTTACCTCAACATTCCTGACGATATCGACGCCGATGACGTGACGCTCGAGGTTGGTGAAGATGGACTGATTACCTTCTTTGCTGACGGTGAAGAAATTGCCGACCACACCGCCTTAGAGGGTTTTGAAACCGAAAGCGTTTTTGTTGACGACGACGCCGCCGATAAGGAAGATGACGACGAAGATTAAATAATCATGGACATTTCACGCTCGAGCATTGGTTAAACTGTTCCCATGTTCGAGCGAGTCCTATTTACAAGCAACGTGGTTTACAACGGGGTGGGTTTACCACTCGAGAACGCTGGCGTGCTGGTCGCCAAAGAATCCAGCATTGACCCTGGAAGTGTGGTCGTGTTTGGCAAACTCGAGGATTTAAAAACCCAGTACCCCGACGCTAGGGTACAGCACTTGGGTCGCGCGATTCTGCCAGCACCCGTCAACGCGCACACGCATCTGGATTTAAGCCATGTGCCGTTCAAAGCCGCACCTTACACGCCCTGGATTGGTTATGTGATCTCGCAGCGCGAACTGCGCGGGTTGGCGGCAGCCGAACACGGTCTGGAGCTTCTTCGCGCTGCAAATACCAGCATCTTCGGTGATATTGTCGCTCGAGCCGAAGTGATGCCGTTTTTGCTGGCAGCCGAGGGCTTTTCTGGCGTGGCGTACTGGGAAGTGATTGGCGCAAACCCCGACCAAGCCGACCAGATTTTTGCCGACACCGTGGCACTGATTCGAGAATGGCGGCAACTCGAGCGACCAAACGGCGTGCGTGTCGGTTTATCGCCGCACACCGCCCATACCGTCTCGAGTGTATTGATGAAAAAACTGGTGGCGTTCGCCAAACTCGAGGGTATTCCGTTGCAAATTCATATCGCAGAATCCCCAAGTGAACTCGAGATGTTCCAAACGGGTTCTGGGCTGCTGGCTGAAAGCATCACCCGAGCCTTTGATGTTTCACTCGAACGCATTTTTGGACGCAAACCAGGTTTTGATCTGACCTGCGTCAGTCACCTCGAGCAACTGGGCGTACTGGATGCCAAACCCACGCTGATTCACGGCGTCAACGTCGTCGAAACTGACGTGCAAATGATTGCCAGAGCCGGCTGTACCGTTGTGACCTGCCCGCGCAGCAACAAAAACCTCGAGTGTGGTGTTTTCCCCTGGCAGTTGTACGCCAAGTACGGTGTCGAAGTTGCACTCGGCACGGATTCGGTGGCATCGGGCGAAAGTTTAAACATTTACGACGAAGCCCTAGCCGCCCTGGCGATTCACGGCGCTGGTTTAGGTTGGCGCAACATTGTGCGTTACGCCTCACGCGGTGGGTACAAAGCTTTGGGTATGAAAACCCCGACGGTGCATCGTGGGGATTCGTTCTCGAGTTTGAGTGTTTGGAAATGATGCTCGAGGGTCATTTTGAACTGAACTTTTTCACCCAAAAGCCGTAAGATCAATCAATGCAACACTCTCGAGCAACCAAAGCCTTCAACTTAGCATCTCGAGCCTTCATGATTGCCTTTTTACTGCTTGCCTCGGATGCTGTCGCCCAAACCCAAACCTCGAGCGCTGGCAGCAACGTCAGTATTCTGGCGGCATTTCTGGCGGGTTTAATCTCGTTTCTCAGCCCGTGCGTTTTGCCGCTCGTGCCAAGTTACCTGGCGGTTTTGGGTGGTGCGACGGGCAAAAAACCAATTCAGGGTGCATTGTTGTTTATTCTGGGTTTTAGTTTGGTGTTTATTTCCCTTGGCGCTGGCGCGAGCGCTTTGGGGTCAATCTTGCGCGAGAACAAAAACTTGCTCGGACAGATTGGCGGCGCGTTAATTCTGGTCTTCGGCATTGTGCTCTTAATTAAAGACCGTGTGCCATTCCTGGCTCGAGAGTACCGCACAGATCTTGGCGCAGCCTCACAGTTCGGTCTGGTCGCGCTCGGCGCAGCTTTCGCCGCAGGTTGGACGCCGTGCCTCGGACCAATTCTTGGTTTAATTCTGACCGTTGCCGGCTCGAGCGCTGACGTTGGACGCGGTGTGGGTTTGCTGACCATGTACTCGCTCGGGCTTGCCGTGCCGTTCTTGCTGGCGGCGCTCGCATGGCGTCAAGTCTCGAGCGTCATGCGCAAAGTTGGGCGTTACGTGAATTTAATCGAAAAAATTTCTGGCGTGTTGTTAATTGTCGCAGGCATTTTGCTGGTCACAGGCACCTACTCGAGCCTCGGGAATTATTTGCAAGGTTTAACGCCCGAATGGTTGAAAAACTTCGAGAATGGTTTGAAAAACTAAATTCCCTCGACCACGTTGTTAATCTTAATCCAGTAATTTGCCACCTCGAGCAGCAATTCTCTGAAATCCCCAAACTTGGCGGGTTTTACCACAAAACTGTTCGCGCCACACTCGTAAGCTTTAGCCACGTCAGAATTGAGCCTCGAGGTGCTGAAGACAATCACGGGAACGCTTTTTAATTGTGGACTTGCCCTGAGTTGGGTCAGGACTTCCAAGCCACTCATGCGGGGTAAATTTAAATCAAGCAGCACAAAATCTGGTTTGCTGCCGCGCCAGTGTCGCAATCGCTCGAGGGCGGTTTCGCCGTCGCTGGCGTGGTGAAGGTCAAGCCCAAGCGGTTCGAGGCAGCGCCGTATCAGGTACGCGTGGTCGGGGTTGTCTTCGGCAAAGAACACCCGCGTGGTGCTGCTGGGGGTTCGCGGGTTGTCGGTCATGGGTTTAGGTTACGGCTCGGGGAGGGCATTCGCAAGTACGCCAAACTGCGGATCAGTTTGAAGGCTAGAAAACGTAAAATAATTTTATGCCGCGTCAGAAGATGAAATTAAAAGACCTCGAGAAATTAAAGGACACGACTGGTTTAACCAAACCCAAAGTGGCAAAAGGTCACGAGATCAAACGCGTCGAAATCACGCAAGACAACGCTCGAGCCTACAAACGCAAACGCGATAAGCCCGTGAAACCTCAGGAACTCGAGTGAATCAACTGCTGTCAACCGTCGGGGGTCGAACGTTTTTAACCATGTGGTCTGGGCAGAGTGTGTCTCAACTTGGCTCGAGGTTAACCGCTTTTGCGGTTGGCGTGTGGTTGTACCAGAAAACGGGGCAGGCAACCCCGCTTTTTTTATCCGCCATTTTTGGTTTTCTGCCTGGGGTCTTGCTCGCACCGTTCGCTGGCGTGATCGTGGATCGTTCAGACCGTCGCCTGGTCATGCTGCTGGTTTGCATCGGGCATTTGTTGCTCTCGAGTTTGTTTTATTTGCTGCTGCGCGGCGATATTCAGCTCTGGATGATTTACGCGATTCTGGCGTTTGGTAGCGCAATCGAAACGTTTCAATATCCCGCCGAAGCCAGTTCGATCAGCGTTTTGGTTCGCAAAGACCAGCTCGGGCAAGCCAACGGCTTGTTTTCAATCTCGAGCGGCGTGACGGATTTGGCAGCCCCAATTTTGGGCGGCATTCTGGTCACTCAAATTGGCATTGTCGGCGTGGTGCTGCTGGATTTAATCAGTTTCACGTTTGAATTTATCACCCTTAACCTGATTCGCATTCCACGTCCAATCCAAAGTCAGGAAGGCTCGAGTATGAAAGGCGCTGGCATTCTGGCGCAAGTCAAAGAGGGTTTCAGGTTTATCCTCGAGCGTCCTGGTTTGCTGAGCTTGCTGGTTACTTTTTCGGGTGTCAACTTTATTGGCAGTATCACGGTAGACCTTCAAGCGCCGCTGATTTTGGCTCGCACTGGAAGCTCGAGTATCCTTGGGATTGTTGGTGCGGCGTTCGGGGTTGGGATACTGCTTGGCGGGGTCTACATGACTTCCACGGGTGGTCCCAAACCTCGAGTTCATGGCGTGTTCGCGGGGCTTGGGATTTCGGGCATTCTTGGACAGAGTTTGTTTGGACTCTCCCAAAGCACGCCCGTTTGGATGCTGGCAAATTTTTGCGCAGGATTTTTGCTGCCTGTCTTAAACGGTTGCTCGCAAATTATTTGGCAAGCCAAAACCCCAGCCGACATTCAAGGACGCGTCTTTACCGCCCGTAGACAAATTGCACAAATCACCAGCCCCATCGCCTTTGCCATTGCTGGACCCCTGGCAGATCAAGTCTTTACACCCGTCATGAATGGTTCTTTCGGTTCGAGCCTTGCCTGGTTGCTCGGCGCTGCCCCAGGTCGAGGTTTTGCCGCGATGTTTGTGATCTTTGGAATTTTGAACAGCCTGACCGGATTCGCGGGGTATTTACGTCCTGCCGCCAGAAATGTCGAACTCGAGATTCCAGATGCGGTCAATTGATTCTCGAATTCAAGCTGGCAAATCAAAGTGCATTATTTTATCCCAAGCTGTAAAACCTTCGCCAATGCCAAGTTGATTGCCTTGAAAAACCAAATCCATTCCCCACTGCCTTCGCCATTTGGCGCTCAGCCCAACCACCAGAATATAAAGTCCAGATTCGTTTGGTTTGATGACGTTCGTATGCAATCCCAGCAAAGCCCAAACCTGATCCGCGCTGGTTAAATCTGGTGCTCGAGTGACGTGTTCTTCCTCGGGCAAGTCATTTTGAAAATGTTCAAGGTTTTTCTGGTAATACTCGAAAATAGCTTGCGCTAGAAAATCCGAAAAAACGGCTGGACGACTTTGCAAGGCAAGCCAGAGGGTTTGCGTTTCAAGCGTTGATTCAGGAATTGACAGGTAAAACACTTCAACTCCACCCGCTCGAGCGAGGCATGGTGGTACTGGCAGTTCGCACGACCAGTACGAACTGGGTTCGTCACGCTCGAGTTGCCCAAAAACTGGGTCTTGAAGGATTTGAGGCATGGGGGTCTATTTCACATCTTCGCAACGCTCGAGAACAACTGAAACGCGTATTCGACACCTTTTTCAAAATGCGCGACCACAATATTTTCGTTTGGTGCGTGAACAAATCCTGAAATATTGCTAATGCCTGCCGCGACCACAGGCACGCCGACAAATTCCACGAACGGGTGCATTGGTCCACTGCCGCCGCTCGAGGGATGCACGACAGGTTCATGTCCGTAAACCTTGCGTGCGGTGTCAATTGCGGTTTTCATGAACGCGTGGTCGAGGTTGCTGCGTCCTGGCATTTCGTGCGTCTCGAGTTCAATCACTTCAATATCATCAAGGTTGTGCTGTTCAAGGTGAATGCGAATCAGTTTGACAATCTCGGCGGGGTCTTGGTCTGGCACAAGCCGAAAGTCTAGTTTGGCAAACGCTTCGGCTGGCAGCACGGTTTTAGAACCCGCATCGCCGTAACCGCCGTGCAAACCGTTGATGTTCAAAACTGGCTCGAGGTTGAGGCGTTCGTAATATCTTGCACCGCTGGCATTCTCGAGGAAGCCTTTAATGCCGTAAGCCTTTTTTAAGGCATCCGATTCGTCTGGAATCCTCGAGATGTACTCGAGGTCGGTGCTTGAGGCGATACGAACGGAATCGTAAAAACCGTCAATTGTGATGCGTCCAGTGTCGTCACGCATGGAAGCAAGGGCTTTGGCAAGCCTGTAAATCGGGTTGTCCACCACCGCGCCCAAACTCGAGTGCAAATCCGAATCAGAGACTTTGGCGCGAAGCTCGAGACAGACAATGCCTTTTAACCCCGCGTAAATTACGGGGCGACCCTCGGGGTCAATGCTGCCAAATTCCCACCAGCAACCATCGGCGGTTAATTCGCTGGCGTGATCGTGAACGAACGCTTCCAAACTTGGACTGCCGATCTCTTCTTCACCCTCGAGCAACCATTTGATTTTTAAAGGCAGTTGCCCGTTATGTTGCGCCTTCAACGCCCGCAATCCCGCCAACCTCGAGATAAACTCCCCCTTGTCATCGCTGACGCCCCTAGCATACCAACGCAAAATCCCTGCTGCATCCTCGCGTTCGGTCAATGTAAATGGTTCAGAATTCCACAACTCGAGCGGTGATTCGGGTTGAACATCGTAATGGTTGTAAATCAGCAGGGTGCGTTCACCCTTTCCAGCTTCAGCCACCAAAATCGGCGCGACCTTGCCAGGATAAGACTTGACCGTAAAACCCTCAGCCTCGAGCAATTTCGTGACAAATGCCGCCCCAGTCTCGAGGTTGCGACCCTGAGCGCTGACGGTATCAATGGCGACCAGTGCGGCTAAATCGATTTTGGCTTGGGCGATAAAAGGTTTTAAATCCATGATGGCTCGAGATTATCACGGTTTAAGGCTCGAGAAATTAACTCTGTAGTGACTTTGGGCGCACTGTTTTTGCGGGTTTAGCAGGATGGGTTTGTTGTGCCACGCCACTTTCTAAGCTTCCTGCGGGAATAAACGCCTGCTCAAAAGAAGCCTTAACACTGTTGCCCGAAACGATCAGACCTTCCTCGAGTAACAGTTCGGCTTGAGAGCGATCATCTGCCCCGTGCTTGGGAACGCCGAGGCTTGCATCGTCTGAAACCACGCGAAACCAAGGGTAATCAATTTTTTCGTCCATCGTCAACATGGTCAAAATATAGGCAACATGCCGAGGCACAACGTCCAGGTGCTCAGCAACTGAGCGAAACGTGGTGAGTTTTGCATACGGAATAGCCGCCACGATTTGCAACACATGGGTTTTGATGCGGATAAACGCTGATGATTTTGGCATTTGTTTTTTGACCCCAAACTTAAATTTTTACAGCAGTTTTCGGAAACTCGAAAAAACGTTTGTGAATCACGGTATTTGTTGTGTTTTATGCTCATCCTCGGCTAAATCTTTTTCGACACGTTCCCAATCAATGTACTGCTTTAAAAACGACCATTGATCCATACGGGTTTTGAGCGCATTTCTTTCGGCGGTAACCCAGCCCAGCGCTGCCGCCGCCAGTGCAATAAAAACAGGGTGCAATTTGAAGAAAATGCAGTACACGATAGCAAAAGAAAACGCAAATCCGAAAAGATCGAGCCTGCGAATCGTAGATTTTACCTGCTGAATCCCTTCACCTTTATCGAGTGCCTGCCAGCGCAACAGTAAATTTTTAGAATTCTTGTCCATAGCGAATTTTAACCTTCAAATCTCTCGAGCGAATTCTGGTTTTTGAAAACTCGAGCCTCTTTCAGCTAGGCTAGTAGCGCACTGAAACGCAATTGGCGCACAATCGAGCCATGCAAAAAGAAACCATCCATCTGACCAACCCCGAAGCTGCCCAAACCTTGCGCAGCAGTGCCGTGCTTCAATTTTTTCTCGAGCCGATCAGTCCAAGCGATGTTGCCAAACGTTCGGGCTTGGCGGCGAACCTGGTGCATCACCACGCCAAGAAAGCGCTCGAGTTGGGATTGCTGCTCGAGAGCAAACGCGAGAACGGCAAAGTCTTTTATCAACTCTCGGCAAAGCAATTCACGTGTGCCAGGGATTTACTGCCGTTTGAGCAAAAAGAACCCGAGGACATGCGCTTGATTTCAAATGCGTTTCTCGAGGCTTACCAAAAGTCTGATGCTCTATTTCGCGGCGAGGATGCGTATGTTCTGACGCACGGTTTTGTGACCGCCGAAGACCCGCAACCAGATATCAAATCCGAGCATACTCTCAGCCTCGAGAAATACCCCGCGTATTTTGTGGCACGCACGTTTAATCTTGGGCAGACACGGTATCAACAACTGGTGAACGATATCTCGAGGTTGATTGAACAAGCCGAAGCCGAGAACTCGAAGGACGCCAGCAGTTGCAGTCTTGTGTTTATGGGTTTTGATGGCGAATGGCGCGAGGGGCAAAGCCAGAGCGATTCGATTACGCTTAACGGTTTTGTACCGCGTGAAAATTGAGGCTCGAGCGAAATGGTTTTTGAAGGCTCGAGAAGCGCTTACGTTTCCTCAAAATACGCTAGACTAAAAGTATGACGTTGCATCTGCCAGAACAACTCGAGAAACGAATTGAAGCAGTGGCGCAAGCTCGGGGTGTGCCTGCGGATACTTTGATTACAGAAGTGATTGAAAGCTTTTTATCAACCCAACCACGTCGTAATTCAAAAGGGTTTGTTATCCCAAGTTTTGCGGGCAGTGTTGAAAGCCAAGACTCGAGTTGGATTGATGACCACGAAGACTTTTTATGGAATGAACTAAACACAACACTCGAATCCTGATTCTCGAGTTACACTGTGCGCCATGAGTTTAGAAACCCTCGAGAGTACCGTTAAATTATTCGAGCACCTACCCAAAGAAACCAAGATTCAAGGGCTTATTTCCCTGGCTGACAGCTTGCCAAAATTTGCGCCAGCCGAGAACGAAGTCTGGGATGTTGAAGATGTTCGTAAAGACCACGAGTGTTTGGACGTGGTGGGTTTGTTCGTGAAACGCGATGGTAACGGCGTGAAACTTGCGGCAACGGTTGGGCATGAGGTCACGACATTAACTCGAGCCTTGACGACGTTGTTTGTCGAGAATCTAACGGGCGAAACCGTGGAGCATATTTTGGCTGTGCAGCAAGACATTATCCCCAGGGTTGTCGGCGAGGCATTGATGCGGCAACGTTCCAACACGGCGTATTACACTTTGCGGCGCATTAAGGAAGCGGTTCAGGCGCTCGAGAAACCTGCTGCTTAAGTTTTACCAGGCTCGAGGTTTAAGTTTTGGTAGGGTGCGCCGTGCGCACCAGGAACACGTGAACAACGGTGCGCACGGCGCACCCTACAGGTTTGAATTCAATGTTTGGCTCGAGGTGAATTGATCTCGAGTCACTTTTTTGTACCACCTCGAGCTTGCCAATTGTCAAAGTGTTCACTGCTTTGGTGACATTTGCGCAAAAATTTTGGTACAAGTTGCCAATTTTGCTAAAAACGTGATACATTTTAGCTCATCCGAATGCTTTTCGGGCAAAAAATGCTTTAAGGAGACCCAAATGAGCGAATTGCGTACTTTCCTTGACCTGCCTTACGACAAACTCGAGGAGTTAAACCTCCAAGCCAAAAGTGAACGCCTTAACCGCAAAGACGCGGGCAAAATTCAAGAAGAGCGCATTAAGTACCTTAACGACGAAAAAGGTATCAAGGCTGTCACGGTTTGCTTTAGCGACCTCGAGGGTCGTTTACACATGCTCGATTACGATAAGAAATTCTTGATCAAAAGCGCCGACAACTTGACGTTTGACGGCTCGAGCATCCGTGGTTTTACGGCGCAATCCGAGTCGGATTTGCGCCTTGCAATTGACTGGCCCGCCTTTTACTGGTTGCCTTCGGACATTTTTGGTTCGGGCAAGGTGCTGGTTTTTGGTGAAGTCCGCGAGAAGGACGGCGGCGCGTTTGCAGCCGATATGCGTGGACGCCTTAAAGATTTCACCAACGGCTTGTTCAAGAAAGATGGCACGGTTGCCAATGTCGCCACCGAAATTGAAGGTTTCTTGTTTAAAGGTCGTGATGCCGAACGTCACTACAACGAGACGGGTTCGTTCGAGTACGCCTCTGAAGGTGGTTATTACAGCAGCTTGCCAGGTGACGAGTTGCGCTTGTTCATCGATGCGGCTGCCGAGGTGCAACGCGCGATGGGTTTCGAGAATGAAAAGGATCACCCAGAGGTTGCCCCAAGCCAATTCGAGATGAACTTCTCGTATGCCGAAGCCACGGTTGCCGCCGATCAAGTGCAGTTGTACAAGTTACTCTCGCGTCAGGTTGCCGCCAAAATGGGCATGAGCGCCAGCTTTTTGCCCAAACCGGTTACGGGCGTGAACGGCAGCGGTATGCACACCAACATGAGCCTGTCCAAGAAGGGCAAGAACTTGATGTACGACGCCAAAGGACGCGAAGGCTTGTCGGATTTCGGTTGGGAATTCATCAACCGTATCCTGACCAACGCTCTCGACGTGTGCTTGATCCTCAACTCGAGTGTCAACAGCTACCGCCGTCTCGACCCGCATTTTGAAGCACCAAACCAAATCAAAGCCAGCGCCGTAGACCGTGGCAGCATGGTGCGCGTGCCAATTGGTAACGAAAAGAGTGCTCGAGTCGAAGTGCGTTCGGTTGCGCCAGATGCCAACCCGTACCTGACATTCTTTAGTTTGTTCAACGCAGGTTTGAACGGTCCGCTCGACGAGCGCAAAGCCACCAGCAAGAGCCGTTACTTACCAAGCAACATTTACGACGCAATTGCAGGCTTCGAGAAGAGCAAGTACATTGGCAGCTTGTTAAGTCCAGATGTGCAAAGCAAATTTGCCGAACTGAAACTGATGCAAGCAGACCGTTGCGCCAAATCACTCGGTGCGATCATCAAGATTCCAGAGATTCAATTCCACCACGAAGTGACCAACCAATTGCTCTGGTCTAAATTCTAAACCAAACGATTTTAGGTTGACGGCGGGCAGAAATGCTCGCCGTTTTTTTGGATCAGTATTCGTGTCAGAATTTCCGTAAAGGAGTTCAAGATGGATGCCATTCTTGACAGCATCGTGATTTACGCTCGAGACATGCACAAAACCGCCGAGTTTTACCAAAAGTTTTTTAACTTCACAACTACAGGCGAAATTGTTGACGGAATTATTTCCCTCGAGCCTGTGGGTGGCGGGGCGAGCATTCGGGTGCTTCAAGCCGCGAAAAGTGTGAAACTTGGGCAGGTTGGGGTGAAGCTGAGTTTTGCGGTACGGGATGTGGAAGCGTTTAAAGCAAAAGCTGCCGAATTGGGGTTGAAGTTTGGTAGCACGCATGTTGGGAAAGGGTATTTGTTTGCCAACGCCAAAGACCCTGACAAGAATTCTGTGAGTATCTCGAGTCGTGTGTATGTGGGGGAAGGTGGGGGGTTTTGAAGCTCGAGATTTAATGACAGTCAGTAGTGTTTAACTGTTTTGAATCGAAAGAGAACGCTTGACCTTGAGTGTGCTTTTGTATACTATAAGTCACCTATGGTTCACCTGCCAAATGTCGCTGCAATTCGCTCGAAATTGGGAAAACCGTTTTTTGAACATCCAAATTGCTTAATTTACAACCTGGATTGCATGGACGGATTAAAACAAATTTCTGAAAATTCGGTCAATTTAACGATTACAAGTCCGCCTTATAACATTGGTAGAGAATACGAAAAACCAATGACCAACGATGAATATGTTGAGTGGTGTAGTATTTGGCTTGCAGAAATCAGCCGTTTAACAACCCCTTCAGGTGCTTTTTGGCTTAACTTAGGTTATTTTTCAATATCCGAAAAAGCCAAAGCTGTTCCAATATCGTATTTACTTTGGGATAAAGTGCCAATGTATCTGATTCAAGAAGTGGTTTGGAATTACGGCGCAGGTGTTGCG
>JAYVRX010000042.1:0-30599 GCA_043775825.1 Deinococcales bacterium | reverse complement strand
TCCGGCAAAGATTCCATGTGTCAGCAGAACTGCGTCGAACGTTTCAGCAGCCAAGTCCTGTGCTACTTTGCGGGCGCTGGTCAAGGAAGAAAGGTTCGCCTCAATAAATGACCGCGAAGGATTGGGCGGCTCCTTGAGCGTTCTTCCGATCACGGTCATTTCTGCCCCTTTTTCAAGCAGAGACTCGGCAATGGCCCGGCCCAGTCCTCCAGTACCGCCGAAAATAGCTACTCTGAAGCCCAAAAAGTCCGACGGGTTGGAAGATAGCCTTCCGAGTTTCCAATCCTTGCACAAAGTTCCGAAATTCGACATAAATTCTTCCTTTTCGTCCAGTGTTTGTCGAACGACCTGACAATGCTCGAGTTTGCGCGTCGTGTTGAAGCAGCGCTCCAACACTTGACGACTTCGCCCTTGAGCTGCCGATCAGGGGTCAAGGGCCGCGATACCCGTGCTTCGGATGAGTTCAAAGGGCAAGCCACTTGCCACTGAGCACGATCAACTTGGCCTTGGAATGGATGTGGTGATCAACTTGAAATGAGCGACGCTGCGAAGACCTGCCAAGCCAAGAGGGACTTCGCTCCGAGGCTCAGCACCAGATAGGTCTTCTCACCGAATGCGTAGTTTGCCCATAGACCGATTTGTCGGTATTGAAGCCACTGGTTGAGGGCAAAACAGAAGAAGAAGACTGCCTGAACGCCCAGAATAACAAAAATGTAGCGCGGCGCGTCGGAGTAAAAGAAGATATTGATGCCCATTGCCAGCCACGGCGTGATTCCTGCGAGCGAGCCGAACCAGAACGGAAGCATCGTGGTTGAGGTTCGCCCTGGAGGGTTCATTCGTTCCTGTAAGTATCCGAAAAGGATCATTGCGACGTTGGCACCAGCGACGACGACCAGAGCATTGATCGTGGTGATGCCCCAATACACGGCGAGCAAAATGACCATCGTCGTGGCGCTCAAGGCGTACTCTGCCCAACGAAACCGGTTGATGCCGCGCTCGAGGTCACGCTCATAGATTTTGCGCCCGAAGGTCGCCGTCAGCAAATGATCCAGACCAGCCAGCGCGAGAAAGAGTGTGATCGTCCAACCGACGTTCAGGTTGAACAACGGCGCGGTGACTAGCGTTCCCCCTCCTGCTTCTGGAGG
Source organism: Deinococcales bacterium (assembly GCA_043775825.1). Taxonomy (GTDB): domain Bacteria; phylum Deinococcota; class Deinococci; order Deinococcales; family JAAFIG01; genus JANXTZ01. Next base: position 29,454 of record JAYVRX010000042.1, on the reverse strand, counting down.
ACCATCGATGAAAGAACTCAGCACCGGAATCGCAAAGCCTTTCTCGGTCGCCAGCAACAGAATCGCAGCAGCCTGCCCGAAGTGCAGGATGGTAAGTCCAATGTTCCAGCGACGAAGGTCGCTCAGGCGTTCGGGAGTCACTCCCGTTGCAATCGGCGTTGGTGTCGGGTTTTCAGTCACGGTACTTCTAGATAAAGTCATCGCATTGCTCCTTGATTCGTCGGACAGAACCTTGTCCTCATGTCTTGGGTGGGTAAGTGCGAATCCGTCAGCATCATGCAATACTTTGGATTTTCTGAAATTTTCGCCATTCACAAAACTCTTTCCTGCCGAACTGCTACACGGTCTTCACTTCTCCTCCTGTTCAACCGATGCTGTAAGCTCGCGTGTCGGAACTGACGATGTGGCTTTCTTTGCTGTGGTTTGCTTGCGCTGGTTTCCTGCGGGCAATGCGTCTTCGTACACATGAATGAGGTCGTTCAGGAAGCGGACCACCGTTGATCGTTCACCAGGGGTGAGCGCGGCAGTCAAGTTGTCAATACTGTCTTTCGCTGGACTCGCGAGTTGTGCGGCTGAGACGAGGGAAGCTCGCGCCGGAATCACGACAACCTTGCGCTGGTCCGTCGGATGCGGTTGCCGTGAGATGTGACCTGATGCCTCGAGCCGATTGAGTACCAGTGAGGTTGCCGCCGTCGATTTCTCGAGGTTGCTGGCGATGGCTGTCGGAGAGTCTGCGCCCACCTGCATGAGGTGGATCATCGTTGTCAGTCCGTCGTGATCGGTACCAAGGCTTTGTTGTATGTAACGGCGGAACTGAAGTTGCCGGACAATCAATTGCGTAATTTGGTCATATATGGTGTCGTCTCCGCCATCATTGCTAGAATCCTCAAGCCCGGTCACGGTGCCGCCCCCAAGGGGGTTCGATGTATCCCTATTGGTCATAGTGAAGATAATAAATTATATTGGCAATATTATTAGTAACTTCGAACACTTTGAATTGGGGTGCGGTGACACGGAACCGAGACAACAGGACTGTATTTGTCCGTCGAACCCGGTTTCAGATCAGCCGCACTGACGAGGAACCAAAACCCTGGCAATTCCATACCCTCACGAAGTCACTTAGGATCATCTCGAGCATTTCAAATGCTCGATACTGAGCGTGAACTTGGTACGTTTCAGGCATTGATCGAGTGGAGTCGTCAGAGTGTGCGGGATGGGTAGGGTTTGACTTCGGAGGCGTTTTGGCGCGAGTAGCCCGCAGCGATCCCGCCCGTCAGATGTGTCTTTGGGGTCAAGAAGGTGCGTTTTATGGTCAAGCGATGCCGCCTGTCAGGTGCGTTTTGGGATCAAGACAGGTGCACGTTTATAGCCCAGAAGCGATTAGCTCGAGCCTCATGCCCTGAGGCTCGAGTTTTGGTTTCGTAGGGTGCGCCCCGCGCACCGATATTGACGCGAGTTTTTACGGCGTGAGTTGTGGACAAGGCACTGGCAGACTTGAGTTTACACCAAGCACCACGTCGGGCAGCGTGGCGGTGATGTCTTCGATAAAACTGAATTGCGTGCTGCCAAACTCCCCAATGATGATATGAAACGTCAGCATGAGGTTGGCAAATTTTCCGCCGACACTGATCGGGCTGCTTTGCAAGACCATCTCGAGTTTGCCTGGTAAATTCCAGGGCAGTCGCGCCCAAAGCCTTGCGCCGAGGCTGGTTCGTAAGCCCAGACCATTTAATTGCGGGGCGCTCGAGAGTGGGATGATGGCGTGAATGGCGATGCCGCCCCAGGTGGCATCGTAAGCGGTGGTCAGACCGAGACGCCACGCGCCGCCACCCAGAAAGTTCTGACTGTCAGCCAATGGAATGCCTAGGGTGACTCGAGTCCAGATACCATAATCCCAATTTGCGCCCCAAGCCAGTACAGGGTCGCCAAAACCAGCCACTGGATTGAGCACCCCTCTGGACGGCTGCCCTGGCAGGTCAATGCGAATTTCGTTTAACGATGGGATCGGGCTTTGACCCACGCCCAGCAAACCGTGAAAAGCGTTTAAGGGAACGTCCAGAATCCCGCTCCACAAGACTTGAAACGGCACAAGAATACTGAACTCGCCGTACTGGCTGGCAAGTTTAAATTTGGCGGTCAACTGCCAGCGCTCGAGGTCGGTGTTGATGCTACCCCAATCGCCAGCTTCGTAAGACAGGTAATTGACGATCCTAAAATCGGCATCTATCGCGCAGCCAGCGTCAATTGGGCGCGTGCCGTATGGCAGCATGTAGGGGTCAAACAGTGCTGCCCAAGAATTTTGCACGCTTGGGTTACTCTGGGCAAAAACGCCGCCGCATAAAAGCCATAAAATAAGGCTCGAGAGACAAAAGCGTTTTATCATGGGCAGGTCGTCGGACCGCCTGTGACCGAGCCTTCTCGAGAGCAAATGGTGCGGTTGCTGACCCGCATGGTTAGGCTGGTGTTGATAATTGCAGTGTCAACCGTGATGCCGCGCATTTCGCCAATCTGGTCAATCAGCACGGGTTGATTCACCGCGCCGCTAACACGGTGGTAAACGCTGGCATCGTAAACGCCAGGATCAAGCTCGAGGAAGCTGAACTTGCCGTCGCTGCCAAGTGCCGTATCGGGGTAATTGAGGCGTCGCCTACAACTGCCATTTGAGCAATTGGGATCGGTGCTTGGATTGTTGCTGGTGTATTTCTGGTAAAACCGCACGAAGTAATCAGTGCCAGAGACAAGCGCGTTGCCCTGGTTGTAATAGACCCGAATCTCGAGCGTCCTGCCAGAGGCGTAAGTGATGTTGACGCGTCCAGCGTAATTTCCAGCCGCCAAACCAGTGCGGTTCAAACCCAGACTGACCAATTGCTTTGCGCCTGGCGCAATGGTCAAATTTGGATTTGCTGGTACGCTCAAACCAGGACCTGTGACCGTCACCGTTGCGTTGGCGCTCGAGTCGCCCACATTTTGCAAGCTAAAATTTGCACCCGTCAAACTCGAGCCTAAATTGATTGCGCCCGTTTTGGTATTGTTGGCACTGTCTGAAACTTGGGTTAACAGTGCGCCAATTGCGCCAAACGCATTGGCGTTTTGCACGGCTTTTTGAGCGTTCAGTAATCCAGCTCCGCAACCTGCTTCACAACCAGTAACGCCCGTCAAGCTCGAGGCGTCTTGCAGGTACGAAAGAACCCTTGCCCAGTTGCTGCTTTTATTGGCAAGGCTTGGGGTCAACAAACTTGGTTGACGGCTCATCATCAGCGCAACCGCGCCCGCCACGTGCGGGGCTGCCATGCTTGTGCCTTGAAGGTTGGCATAACCAAGTGTGCCGCTCGAGCAGGGTGCGGCGCTGCCAGAATTAAAACCGCTCGCACCGCAGCCTTGCAAGCTTAAAATGCCGTCCTCGGCTTTGAATCGCACCGCTTGATCGCCGCCAGGGGCAACCAAAGAAACCCCAGGTCCAATGTTGGAATATCCTGCTTTGATGTTGGTCGCACCTGTCGCACCAACCACGATCACGCCTTGCTGGTTGGCGGGTGAAAAACCGCTGACATCAACGGGTTTGCCCGAAGCATCGCCGTTACCCGCCGCGATGACCACCACCACCCCTCGAGCATTGGCTTTGTCAATCGCATCCTGCATGGCTTGGGAGGGTGGAGTTGCCCCTCCCAGGCTCATGTTGATCACTTGGGCGGGGTTTGGATTGGTCGCAAAGCCTGCCACGGGTTCTCCGATAGCCCAAAGAAAACCTTTGATAATATTCGCAAAACTGCCACTCTCGAGACTGAGTGCCCGAATTGGTAAAACTCGAGCATTCCAAGCCACCCCCGCAATGCCTACCGCGTTGTTGGTACAAGCCGCCGCCGTGCCTGCGACGTGCGAACCATGAAATTCGCTGTCGGCTGTGGCGTCAAACGGGTCGGTATCGTTGTCAACCGTGTCAATGCCAGGGGCAACTTTAGAAATTCCTGGCGCAACCTCGCAGATAAAATCTGGATGTTGACGGCTGACATCGCCAGCTTTAAACAAAATGCCCGAGTCAATCACGGCGATGGTTACGCCCTTGCCAACATCGGCAGCAGTTGTGAACTCATTCCAAGCCGCCTGAGAGTTCATAGCGGCAACATCCCACTGTTGTGCCAGCAACGGCTCGCTTGGTGTGGAAAACGCGTGGGCGATGTAATTTGGTTCGGCGTACTCAATGTCATCCCTGGCGTTTAACGTGTCAATCCACTCGAGGGTCTGAACGCCATCAGCCTCGCTGCCGCGCACACTGCTACGGCTGCGCAAACTTGGCATCTCGAGCAGGTTCAGGTCGCCTGCAAGGTTTGCCCCCGAACGGGTGCGGGTATTGGTCTTAAATTTCACCAGCGCTTGCCGTGGCACAAATTCGGCTTGGCTGGCAAGGTTTAAGAATTGTGGTCCCGAAGAGACGGCGCCAGTCACGCCACCTTTTTGTGGGCAGCTCGAGAACAAGATCGCCACAATGGGCGCTAAAAACCATAATCGCATGGTGTCAGAATACAGCCCAAATCTGAGTTTATTGTTCAGTTTTGGTTTAGTCTCCTCTCAGACACAAGTTTGACGGTTTGTATCATCAGGCTTCAGAATGAAGTGTGCTGAATTTTGTGCCAATCACAGCCAATCATTGGAATTTACTCGAGCCGATGGTCAAAGATTTTTGGGCGTTCGAGCAGATTCCATTCTCGAGCGAAGCCGCGCTCAAAGTCTGGCAGAAAGCTTGGGCGCATCCCGAATTTGTGCAGGCTTGGCTGCTCGAGTTTGAATCCCAAACAGTGGGTTACGTGGTTCTCACTTTTGGTTTCAGCCTCGAGTACGGCGGTTTGGACGCCTATGTGGATGAGTTGTTCGTCAAGCCCGAATTTCGAGGTCGCGGGTTTGCAAGCCAAGCCCTGGCGTTTTTGAGGCTCGAGTGTCAAAAGTTGAATGTGGTCGCCCTGCATCTCGAGGTGGACACTGACAACCACAACGCAAAATCTTTGTACGCCAAAATGGGTTTTGAAAGCACGGCTCGAGAACTTCTAAACAAGGACTTAACTTGAAACCCAATTTGCGCAGCAATGACCCGATGTGGAGTCTCGAGATGACGCACTGGGTTGCTGGACTTTCATTGGTGGCTGGCGTGGATGAGGCTGGACGCGGCGCTCTGGCTGGACCCGTCTCGGTGGGCGTAGTCATTTTGCCGCCAGATGGACTAAAACGCGATTACTGCGATTCCAAAACTTTGAGCGCCAAACAACGCCAAAAACTTGCGCTCGAGATTCAAAACGAGGCGCTGGCTTGGTCGCTCGAGTTTGCCCCAGCCTCGGAAGTTGATCAATTTGGCGTGCTGGCAGCCACAAGACGCGCCGCGATCCGTGCGATAGCCAAACTCGAGCTTGAACCCGATGCCCTCGTGACCGATTACCTCAAATTGGGTCTGGACATCCCGACGCTCGCGCCAGCCAAAGCCGATAACAATTCTTACAATGTTGCCGCCGCCAGCATCCTTGCCAAAACCGCCAGAGACGAATTTATGACCAGGCTCGCACTCGAGTATCCAGAATACGGGTTTGAACGCCACAAGGGTTACGGCGCACCGATTCACCTCAGAGCGCTTCAGGACCACGGTGCGATTCTCGAGCATCGGAGGTCTTTTGCGCCAGTGGCAATGGTGGTCGAGGGTTTGTTCAAAAATTTACCCAAGGTCTGAAAGTGGCGGCTCAAGTGGCAGCGCCGGTTTGAAAAAACCGCGCAGCAAAACGGGTGTGATAATCGCGCTGGCAATCACCAAGACCACCGTGATTGACAGAATTTCGGGTTTGATAATCCCGCGTTCAATGCCAATGGTCGCAATAATCAAGCCCACTTCTCCCCGTGCGATCATACCCGCGCCAACTCGAGCCGCCTCGAGCGGTTTGAAACCTGTTAGGAATGCACCTGTGGTTGCGCCCAAGAATTTACCGCCCAACGCCAGCATTAAAATACCGATCACAAACCAAAAACGCCCATCCTGGAAAGCCTCGAGCAAGTTTGCATTTAGACCAATGTTGACCAAAAAAACGGGAATAAACACGCCGTAAGCCAGCGCCCGCATTCTCGAGTCCAGTTCGGGTTTGAACTCGTTTTGCTCGAACAAGACACCCAGCAGGTACGCGCCAGTAATCGCCGCCAGACCGCCGATCAATTCTGCACCCAGCGCATAGATAAATAACAATCCCAGACCGCCAGCCAGCAACCCCTCGGGTACTCCGAGCCTGGCAAACCATTTCAGCAATCCTCGAGCGACGGGCGCGAGGACGATACCGATTGCCAAGAATGCCACGACCTTCAGAATCACCAACCAAAACGGTGCACCACTCGAGACGGCAAGTGCCAACGCCAGCAGTGCCAGCACGTCGTCAATCACCGCAGCCCCAAGAATCGTTGTGCCTTCTTTAGACCGCAACTTTCCCAATTCCTCGAGCGTCCGCGCCGAAATTGAGATGCTGGTCGCGGCGATCACCACGCCGACAAAAATGGCGGCACTCGGTTCTAAGCCAATCGCACTTGAGAGCAACCAACCGCCGACAAACGGAATCAGTAAACCGCCACCCGCCACAGCAACGGCGCTGCCACCAACGCGCCGCATCACGCGAACGTCCGTCTCGAGTCCCGCCAAGAACATCAGCATCAACACGCCAAGTTCAGAAAAAACATGCAGGGTTTCTTTGGTGGCTGTGGCGTGAGTGAAAATATTCCAACCCAACAAGTTTAAAACGGTAGGGGAGAGGACTAAACCAAACAAAATCTCGCCCACCACCATTGGTTGTCCCAACCTGGCGCTCGCCCAACCCGCCAGTTTTGCGCCCACCACAATCACGGCTAAAATCAGCACGACCTCGAGAAAGCCGCTCATAACACCACTTTGAGCTTCAAAAATTTGATGGCAATAAAATTGTTCATGATCTACCTTTCAAAAACGGGGACTGTGACAGCGATAACAGAAGACATGAAAACGGAGACTCGACAGTCTCCGCCACGTCAGCTTTTGGACGCTGTGTCCGATCATCAAGTGATCAAATTGTGCCTTTATAATACGTGAAGAATACGAAAAGCACAAATCTCGAGCTTCAAACTTTTTTCTTCTTTTTGGTTTTTGCAGCTTTCAAGAGTCGTTCTTCAACATCCAGCGATTGCTGGTACATGCTGTCAAACTCGCGCATTGCGGTTTTGGCATCGCGGCGCTCAATCGCGTCCACCATGCGTTCGTGATAGGCATAACTTTCCTCGACTTTGCCCGCCTCGAACAACTGCGCAAACAATTTCATGCGTTGCCGCTCGAGCGACAGGTACACGGCACGCATTAACCTTGAGAGCACACGGTTGCCCGCAACCTCGCCAATCGCAAAATGGAATTCCTGATCGGCTTGAGCGTAAGCATCAACGTCGTGAAACGCGGCTCGCATTTTTGCCAAAGCTTGCCGCAACGTCTGATGCTGATTGAGGGTGCTGCGCTGTGCCGCCCGAACGAACAAAAAATGCTCGAGCAACTGACGGGTTTCGACAAATTCTTCCAACTCGGCTTCGTTGCCGACCATGCCCAGCCAACCCGCAAAACTTGGGTCGCCGTCGGTTGCCCCGAGTACCACCGTGCCGCGCCCTGGTTGGGCATCGACCAGTCCGGCAGCCGTTAAAACCCCAATCGCTTCGCGCACGCTGGCGAGGCTTGCCCCAAATTGCGTGGCGAGGTCGCGTTGACCAGGTAGGGTATCGCCTGGTTTAAATGCACCTTCATAAATCATGTTTTGCAACTGCTTGGCAATGTCTGACCCCAGCGAATGTCGCCGTGGCAGAGGTTGAATCTCGAGTTTTGAAGCCATAATAAAATTATAACACTGATCTTCTGGACGTTAAACGTTCTAAAGTTCAGAACATTCAAACAGTTGACATTTTTAAAGTCACAATGTTAAGCTCACAAACGCAGCAAAATTAAATCCAAGCACGTTCAACACGAACCTCGAGCTTTGTTCGCCGCTCGAGATTCTCGAGGAGGAAAGTCATGAAAAATGCACGTCAACTTGCCGCTTTTACCGGAGTCGCCGCATTGATGGGACTGGTCGTTGCCGAAAAAGTTCCCAACCCAATTCCAATTGGAGTCAGCGTTGCGCAAACCAGCAACACCGCGCTTCTTGGGCGCGAACAGGTAATCGGGGCGCAAATTGCCGAAGAGTTCTTTAACTCCAAAGGTGGTGTCAACGGCACACCGTTCAAGCTTTTCTTTGAAGATACCGCCGGCGACGAAGCGGGCGCGATCAACGCCTTCCAAGCCCAAATCAACAAAAACAAAGTCGTTGGCATTATCGGACCAACACTTTCACAACAAGCCTTTGCCGCCGACAAAATTGCCGAACAAGCCAAAGTCCCAGTCTTAGGACCAAGCAACACCGCCAAAGGCGTGCCACAAATCGGTGACTTTATCGCTCGAGTTTCCGCACCAGTGGCAATCGTTGCCCCAAACGCGGTCAAAGCGGCAATCAAAATCAATCCTGACCTTAAAAAAGTGGCGGTTTTCTACGCCCAAAATGATGCCTTTGCCACTTCAGAAACAGGCACATTCCAAGAGACCGTCAAAGCTCAAGGTTTGGAAATTACCACGGTTCAAAAATTCCAAACCACCGACACTGACTTCACCTCGCAAGTGACCGCAGGACTTGCCACCAAACCAGACTTGGCAATTGTTTCAGGACTTGCCGCCGACGGTGGAAACCTGGTCAAACAACTTCGCATTGCTGGCTATAAAGGCATCATCATTGGCGGCAATGGTTTGAACACCGCCAACATGTTCCCCGTCTGCCAACAATACTGCGACGGCGTTTTGATCGCTCAAGCTTACAGCCCATCCGCCCCAGGCGCGTTAAACGCCGCCTTCCGCACGGTTTACAAGAACAAATACCGCAAAGAACCACCACAATTTACCGCTCAAGCCTTCGCCGCCGTGCAAGTCATGGTGCAAGCGCTACGCAGCGTTGATAAGAAAACAAAAGTCGGCAGCAGCGAACTTGCCGATGTTCGCATTGACCTCAACAAAGCCATCCTGGCAGGCAAATACGAAACGCCACTGGGCACAATCAGCTTTGACAAAGAGGGCGAAGTGATTCAAAAGAACTTCTACGTCGCCCAAATTAAAATGAATCCCGACAACAAAACCGGCAAATTCGATTACCTCAAATAAACCTCTCGAGCGACTGATCTGGCGGGGTTGCAGGCGTAACCCCGCTTTTCTTTGAAACCTCGAGCATTGAAAGTTGAAATCATGGACTTTTCCGTTTTAATTCAAAACTTTTTAAACGGTTTGAGCATTGGTGCGATCTACGCCATTTTCGCGCTCGGGTACACCATCATCTTCTCGATCTTGGGCATCATCAATTTTGCCCACGGCGCAATCTTCACGCTCGGCGCGTACTTCACGTACTTTCTGAGCGGCGGCTCAAACAACGGTACGGGTTTATTGAGCGGGTTTCAAATGCCGTTCGCCCTGCCGTTCTGGCTCGCCATCATCGTCGGTTCACTGCTCGCAGGGGCAAGCGGCGTTTTAATCGAACGCCTCGCCTTTAGACCCCTACGCACTCGAGGGGCAGACCCACTGCTTGCCCTCGTCTCGAGCTTGGGTGTGGCGCTGGTGGTCGTGAATTTGCTGCAATACGTGATCGGCACTGAAAGCCTATCCTTCCCAACTGATGTTTACGGACAATGGGTCAGCACTCACCCCAGCATTCAATTTGGCTCGAGTGAAAACCCGATTCAAGTCAACACGATCAAAGTCATTATTTTTGTGGTTTCAATGGTGGTGTTGGTGATTCTGGCGTACATCATCAACAAAACCAAAATCGGCAAAGCCTTGCGTGCCGTTGCCGAAAATCAAACCACCGCCAGTTTGCTGGGCATCAGCACAGACCGCTTTGTTGTCTTCACGTTTTTTCTTTCAGGTTTTCTGGGCGGACTGGCAGGGACTTTGGTCGCCACGGGTTTTTCGATTAACGGTCCTTACGGCGGGGTGACATACGGTCTGAAAGGACTGGCGGTGATCGTGCTTGGCGGTCTTGGTGACATTCCAGGGGCAGTCGTTGGTGGGCTGGTGATCGGACTTGCCGAAGCCTTCGTGCCAGGGGAATTGAGCGCTTACAAAGAAGCCGTTGCCTTTGCGTTGCTGTTCGTGATTTTGCTGGTTCGACCACAGGGGATTCTCGGACGACGGTTGATTCAAAAAGTGTAAGCAAAGCTAATCTTGAGAAATTACTTTTGGAACATGTAAATCAGAATTAAAACTCGAGAAATCAAATTCAACAGATCAAAATTTGTAAAACCAAAAAAATAAACTCGAGCTTTAAGCGTATGTCCATGCGCCCCTACGACTGCTTCTTAAAGGAAACCGTGAACGATTTCTTCAACCAATACGGATTTTTGATCGTGCAAATGATGCTGCAAGCCTTGCTTGGGCTTTCCACGTATTTGCCATTGATGGCAGGACAGCTTTCCTTAGCAAGCCCTGGTTTTTACGCACTGGGCGGCTACATTGCGGCGGTCATCAGCACCAAAGTTTTACCCGTCAGCGGCATGTACCCCGTGCAATACTTGCTGCTCGAGATGCTGATTGCGGGTGTTGCCAGTGCGGTGCTTGCCGTAATCGTGGGTGTTCCAGCGTTGCGGCTTCGCGGAATTTACTTGGCATTGGCGACCATCGCTTTCGTCGAAATCCTTCGCGTCGTCTCCCTGAATCTCGAGGTGACGGGCGGTGCAGTCGGTATTTTTGGAATTCCACAACCGTTTGAAAATCCGCTTGCCTACGCTTGGTTGGTGCTGCCGTTGTTGTTGATCGTCATGTTCTTTGTCTTCAGGCTCGAGCGCAGCCGCATTGGTCGGGCGTTTGTTGCCATTCGTGAAGATGAACTGGCAGCCGATGCAATGGGCATCAACCCAACGTATCACAAGGTTTTGGCGTTTGTGATGGGCGCGATTCTGGCTGGTATTGTCGGCGCAATCAGCGCCCACTTTTTGAACACTTGGAACGCGCGGCAAGGCACGTTCGATGCCAGCATTAATTCTCTGGCTTACGTCTTAATTGGTGGCTCGAGAACCTTCGTCGGTCCGGTCATGGGCGGGCTGATTCTGACTGCGCTGCCCGAAATTTTGCGCGACCTGAAAGACCTGCGGCTTATCGTCAACGGTTTGCTGCTGACGATTGGCGCAATTTACCTGCCTCAAGGTTTGATCACGCCAGAACTTTTCAAGCGAGGCTCGAGAAAAGCGGCTAAGAAATGAGCCTGCCTCATTCCGCTCGAGCAGTGACGCTTGAGGCTCAAAACATGACGCGCCGTTTCGGTGGTTTGATCGCCGTGAATGAAGTCAGTTTTGACGTGACAAGCGGCGAAATTTTTGGTCTGATCGGACCGAACGGCGCGGGAAAAACCACGATGTTCAACCTGATGACGGGCTTGACACCACCCTCGAGCGGGAGTTTAAGCTATGAGGGACGCAATATCACGGGTTTGCCACCGTACAAAATTGCGCAGCTTGGACTGGCAAGAACCTTCCAAAACATTCGCCTGTTCGGCAACCTCTCCGCGCTCGAGAACGTCAAAATATCGCAACATGTTCACACAGGTTCGGGCGTTTGGGCGGGCGTGCTGGGACTTGGGAAAAGCAAAAGCGAAGAATTGGAGGTCGAGCACAACGCTTTTGAATTGCTCGAGCTTGTCGGCATGAGCGACAAAGCCCAAGACAAAGCCAAAAACTTTTCTTACGGCGATCAACGCCGACTCGAGATTGCCAGGGCGCTGGCGTTAAAACCAAAAGTTTTGCTGCTCGACGAACCGGCGGCGGGAATGAACCCCAACGAAAAAGGAGCGCTATCCGATTTTATTCGGATGGTGCGCGAAAAATTTGATTTGACTGTTATTTTGATTGAACATCACGTGCCGCTGGTCATGGGTTTGTGTGACCGAATAGCGGTGCTCAACTTCGGGCAGTTGATCGCGTTGGGCAATCCCGCGAGCGTGGCGAATGACCCTGCGGTGATCGAGGCGTATTTGGGTGGTGACGAATGACTTCTGAGGTTGCGGGGGAAAGGGTGCACAGTCGGGCGCCCCTACTGGAACTGAAAAATGTTTCACTCAATTACGGTGGGATTCAAGCTCTAAATGACATTAACCTCGAGATTTTTTCAGGCGAGGTGGTCAGTTTGATTGGCGCGAACGGTGCGGGAAAATCTAGCACCTTACGGGCAATCTCGAGAATCGTTAAAACCAGGGCGGGCATTATTGTTTACGACGGGAAAGACATCACCAAAAGCGAGGCTTCGAGCGTGGTGAAATTGGGTATCGCCCAAAGCCCCGAAGGACGGCAAGTGCTGGCGCGGCAAAGCGTGCGCGACAACCTCGAGATGGGCGCGTACATTCGCAGCGACAAAGAAATTGAATCTGACATCGAGGCGCAATTCAAACGCTTTCCACGGTTGCTCGAGCGGCGCAATCAACTGGCGGGAACGCTTTCGGGCGGCGAACAACAAATGCTGGCAATTGCCAGGGCGTTAATGTCACGTCCGAAATTGTTGCTCTTAGACGAACCCAGCCTGGGTTTAGCGCCGATTATTGTGCGCGAGATTTTTAATATTATTGACGAACTTCACGCCAGCGGTACAACCATTTTGCTGGTCGAACAAAATGCTAGAATTGCCTTGCAACACGCCACCAGGGGTTATGTGCTCGAGGCTGGCAGGATCACGATTTCGGGGGCAGCGAGTGACTTGTTGAACGATGCTCGAGTGAAGCAGGCGTATTTGGGGTGAGTTGGTGTAAGAAACCATGTTAGGTAAATGTTTTGATTTCGGGATCCTTTCAAACTCGAGGATCAGTTTGGGACTGAAGCCCAAGCGGTCCTTCACGTAAACCCTTGACCCACAACTCGAGGTTTTGTTTGCTCGAGTCCCAGACAAACAACACTGCCATCGCGCCGTAAATTGGCAGGTGTCCGACCAATTCTGACCAGTCAAAAATCGTCAAGGTTAAATTGATGGGCAACCAGGCGATCACAATGATTTCGCGGGTGAACACGCCAAAAATCAGGCACAAACCAACCAGCAATTCGACGCTGCCAGCGCAGAGCACAAAAATATTGTCAGGAATTGGAATGCCCAAAGCGTTCGTGAAATTGAGGGGGTACTGCTCGAGGAACATGCGTGCCAGGGCAGGGTTTGCCAGTTTTTCGCTGAGCGCGGCGGCGACCAAACTGATTCCCAAACCAATTCTTAAGACTGGTACTGCTCGTGCCATGCTGCTTGCGCTTGGCTCGAGGCGCGGAAACAACAACCTGTCCACGCTGATCGGACCGCGACCTGCTAACCCGAAAAAGCCTGCAAAGCCCAGCATCAGGGTGTTATCCATCATGGCTTCAACGCCAAAAATTAGCACGCCGATCAGCCAAAGCCAAGCCAGCAAGACCGCCGAAATTCTGGCAAAACCGCCGTAAAACAGTGACAGTGCAATCCCAGTCTCGAGCAAGCCCAGAATGGGTCGCCATGCGCCCATCAGTTCGTTGTTGGTTGAAAAAAGATGACCTGTGACGCCTGCCACCAGCAATGGTACGGCAATGTGAATACCCAGAATGGCGGGAATAAAACCGTACAAACCCATGCGGCGTTCCTTGGTGGCGTTGAAAAATTCTGCGCCAGGTAAAAAACCACTCCCTGCTCGAGCGCGTTGAAAAAACCACAAGACCAGCACGACCAGTGCAACAGCGCCAGAAAAAAGCAGTGGCAAAGGTTGAAAGAACGCGTTTAAATCAAGCGGTGGACGTTCACCTTGAAACCATTTGACGTGCGCTAAAGCTTGGGAGGAAGTCAGGAATGCCAGCAGGATGAGGGTTCTTGCGCGTCTGTTCATGGTTTCAGTGTAATTCAAATCATTACGGACACATTACCTATACGTCTAAGACAGATCCGAGGTACGCCATGACTATTTTTTTTGCCTCGAGCATTAAAGCTTCGTGATGTTCCGATTGACGCGTTTCAAACAGTGCGTGGACGCAAATGACGCAGGTTTTTGCCATGATGTGCCGTTTTTTTGGATCTAGATCAGGCACGCGGTGCTCGAGGTTAAACTCGAGCCGTCTAATAATTTCTTCTAAAAATTGATGTTCGGCACTGACAAATTCGCCCAATGTTGGAGATTTTGCGATGGCGGTAAACAAGCCGTTATTTTGGATGGAAAAAACTTGTAATGCGTTCAGAACCCGGTCAAGCAAAGCTTCGAATGAAACCTCGAGGCTATCTGAGGCGATAGCTTGGTCGAGTAATGCCCGTAAATCGGTCAAACAACGTGTGCCGAGCGCGTTCAGAATCGCAGATTTGTTGGGGTAAAACTGGTACAAACTGCCAATCGAAACCTCGGCTCGAGCGGCGATTTCGTTGGTGGTGGCGGCATCAAAACCGATTTCCCTGAAAACCTCGATGGCGGCAGATAAAATTTTTTCGACCCGCCTTTGGCTGCGAACCTGCTGCGGGAGTTTCCGAACCTCGAGAATGTGAGTGTTTGCTCGCATTTATGGCGTAAAGATTAACAAAAATCTTTCAGAAACGCAAGTTCTGAAATTTCTCGAGTCCACAAAAATGCGAGTTGAAGCCAAGGTCAAACCAAGGCATACTGGATTCAATCGAATTGGGTCGCTCGAGGTTGATCGCTGTTTCAAGCCAATTTGAAATCAAACATTCCACGAATCTTCGAGCAATCTTCGATCAAAAGTTTTAGTTTTGAACTACCAAGGGTGTCAATCATCCAGAAAGCAGGTCAACATGGCGTTCAGCGTCCCAAGACAAACCGAAGTTCGACTTCAAACCAGCAAAGCCCAAGCCAGTTGGAATGAAAATCTTGCCACCGTCGCCTTTGGTTTATGGTTGATGGCGGGCGTTTTTATTGATGGTTTTGCACATTCAAACTTGCGCAACACCATCGAAGATTTTTTCACACCTTGGCACGCCATTTTGTACTCGGGTTTTACCGCCACCGCGCTCTGGGTGGTTTGGATGGTCTTCAGGCGCTTGCGTCAAGGCTGGACTGGACTAAACGCCATTCCAGTCGGTTACGAACTGGGTTTAATTGGCGCAACCGTTTTTGGACTTGGCGGCGTGGGAGACATGGTTTGGCATACGGTTTTCGGAATTGAAGTTGGCATTGACGCGCTGCTCAGCCCAACCCATTTGATGCTGTATCTTGGCGCAACACTGTTAATCACCAGCCCACTTCGTGCCATCTGGCACAACTCGAGCGCCACACCAACGGTTAAAGAATTTTTACCCGCACTGCTTGCCGTTTTTGCCACCTTCAGCTTCACCACTTTTATGAACATGCACTTGTGGGGCTTGGTCAACGTGCCGGACTCGAGCGAAAGGTTCTCGCAACTCGCCAATTACGGCGGTCAAGTTGCTTATCTCGCCTCGAGATTGACCGATGCCGGAATTTTATTCAGCAACGTCGTCATCATGGGTACAGCCTTCTTGCTGCTGCGACGTTGGCGCACGCCAGTCGGTACATTTACCGTCATTCTGGGCTTAAATACCCTCGCCATGTTCGCCATGTTCGGCAACGGTGGTTACCTGCCACAAGTTCTGCTTGCCGCGCTGGCTGGCATCATCATGGACGCAATGGTTTTCACCATGAAACCTAGTCCGTCAAAAGTGCTCGAGTTTCGGGTTTTTGCGATCATCGCACCAATTGCGATTTGGGGATTGCACTTTTTAGCGCTGGCATTAAACGGCGGCGTTGGCATCAGCCGCGAACTCTGGACGGGCATTACGGTCATGACCGCACTTTGCAGCGTTGCCTTAAGCGTTCTGGTTGTGCCGCCCGCCATTCCAAGCCAAGTTCCTGCCGAATAAAACCTGATGTCAAACCTGGCTGCTCAAGATTTTAGATTTCTCGAGCAGCTTTTTGTGAAAGGTTTTCTTCGCTCAATCTTATAAAAGCCCCTGTTCAATCTTCTACAAATTTGGGTATCTTAAACATGATGCAATACGCTCAAGGACTGCTGATAATTGTTTTTCTGACACTCTCGAGCGTCTTTGCACACTCGAGTATTGTCAACATAGACGCAACGGTGCGCGGCGATAAATTCGTGGCGGTGCTGGGCGACCCGAGCGGCTTTCCAGTCAAAAACGCCAAACTCAATTACCTTGTTTACAACGAAGCTGGCACAACTTTCCGCGATACACTGCTCGAGACGCAGGAGGGCGAGTACACTGCCAGGTTGCAAAAAATCCTGCCAGGCAAGTACAAACTCGTGATTCAAGACACGACCTTTCCTCGAGAATCCTTGGAAGCCAAAGCCGATATAGAGTTTCCAATGTTAAAAACAGTAACACTGGTTTTGCCTGCCAGCACCGCAGGCAGCCCTGGGACTGGTTTGCTGATTCTGGTGACCGTGACACCCGTGGCGTTGTCCGTCTTGGTGCTGGTATTCGTGCTGTTCCGCCGTCCAAAAATTCAAACCCTCGAGCCACCTTCACAACCATGAAAAAACTACTTTTGATTTTACTGCTGGCATTCACCGCTTGCGCTCCAAAAAACTCGAGCAAACTCGACATCACTCTCGAGCTAAGCCCAAGCACGCCACGCATTGGCAAGACCGACATTGTTCTTAAACTCGTGCGAGATCAAAAAATTCTGATCGGTTGGAATGTTAGCGTCGAAGGCAACATGACCCACGCTGGCATGGGAACGGTTGACGGCGCAGTGACCGAACTTGGCGCTGGAAAATACCAAGTCAACAATTTTGATTTCAACATGAGTGGTGATTGGGTGTTGACCGTGACCGCCAAAAAAGACAGTGAAACTCTAACCAACGATGTCAAACTCGAGGTTGCGCAGTAGAGGAGATTTGAATGGTGACGCTCGAGCGTGCCTGGAATCAGGTTGCAACCAAAAAACTTCGCACGTCTCGAGCCGCCGCATGATCGCCCAACCTCGAGCCAGGCGTTTTGATGTTTTGAGCCTGCCAATTGTTGGTTCTTTTCTGCGTTGGCGTTACTCGAGGTTTGTGCTGCAAATCCCACTGTTTTTGCTGGCGCTGCTGGCAATTTTTGATGGTTTCACGGGTCGCCAGATTGCCCCCGTCAACGTCGCCACCGTCAGCGTTTGGGTGCATTACCGAGGCTTGGTGGCGCTTGCCATTGCGATGGTCGGGAATCTTTTTTGCGCCGCCTGTCCACTGATGCTGACCCGAGGCGCGAGCAAATTTCTGGCAAGGTTTACACCCAAACTCGAGTTTCCAAGATGGTTGCAGAACAAGTATTTGGTGCTTGCTTTAACGGTTTTGTTTTTATTCTGCTACGAATTCTTTGACCTCTGGGCGAGTCCGTACTTGACGGCTTGGCTGATGATTGGCTACTTTGCGGCGGCGCTTCTTGTGGACACACTTTTTCCAGCAGGCACGTTCTGCAAATACGTTTGCCCACTCGGAAATTTTAATTTTGCCATTTCTGGCGCGAGTCCCACGCAAATCACCGCCATCAACTCGAGCGTCTGTACTGGGTGCGAGGGTAAATACTGCCTGAACGGACGCGAGGAAACTGCCACCACTCGAGCACCGCTCTTTGGCAATCGCTCTGAGCATGTGCTGCTCGAGCTTCCAATGGCTCAAACTTCGCACATCACGCGAGGTTCGTTTCCAGGTTGTGAAACCGATTTGTTCGTGCCCGCCATGACCAGCAACACCGATTGCACGCTCTGCCTGAATTGCGTTCGAGCCTGCCCTTATGACAATGTGGCGCTCGAGGTGCGTTCTCCAATTCGTGAAGCCATTCAAGCCAGACCCAAAGCGGATTGGGCATTGTTCATTACTGTTTTAACTTGGGCTGGATTGGTGAATGCCTTTGCCATGATCCCGACCTTTTTCAGTTTCGCCGCCAGTCTCTCGAGTTTCCTTGGTACGCGCTCAGAGGCGGTACTGCTGCTGCTCATTCAAGGATTTGGGATTGGAGTTGGTGTTGGACTCTCGAGCCTGGCTGCGAGGCTTTCAGGCGCAAAACTGCGCGACTATGCCAGCATGTTGCTGCCAATGTGCCTTGGAATTTGGGGCGGGCATTACTTGTTTCACTTCATCACAGGGTACGCCACGCTTGTGCCCAACATCGTGACCGCGCTACAAAATTTGGGTTTGCCACTGGCAGACCTGCCCAAACCCAGTATTCCCAGAAGCGACGGGATTTTTCCAGTGCAAGTCGTGATTACTTACGTTGCCCTTGCCGCCAGTGGCTACGCCGCGTTTCAAAAAGCCAGCGTTGCCAGCAAGGGTGACTCGAGAAGCCTGATGCTGAAACTTTTACCGCAAGTTCTGGTTTTGCTGCTGATTGCCACCATCACGCTTTTGATTTTTTCGCAACCCATGCAAGCCAGGGGGAGTTTGTTGACTTGAGACTCGAGAATTCGGGATGTAGGCGAGTTTGAGGGATTGAAGCATTATTTTGATACAAACCCAATGGGACAATTAAAGCCAAATCAATTTAGGTCGAAAACTCGAGTCGGATGCTCAAATCCCAAGTCCAAACCGCAACCTGCCCCGCTGACGGTGGCACGTCCTGCTCGAGCCACCATTTGACGATACCGACAAATTCGGCGGTATAAGCCCGCGTTCGCATTCCGAACGGAGCACCATCTGCGGGCAAGCTTTTGTCAAACAGATCAGAGCGACGCTCGAGGAACTGTATGACCTGTGACTCCATGTCGCTGGCGATGCTGCTCAGTCCGTGCCGCCCGAGCATCAGGCGGTAGTATGGCGCGTGCGCCGCGATGTGCTCAAAAATCGTTACGACCACCGCCGGCAAATACGCTTCTGATCCCGCGTTGATTCGCGGGTCCTCGAGCGAAACGGCTCCAGTGTCCAGCAAAGCACCGACCTCTTGCGTCCAGCTTCGCAGCATGTCGCGTTTGCTGCGGTAGTGGCGGTAAAAAGTGGCGCGGTTGACCCCAGCACGTTCAATGATTTCGCTGACCCGTACCGCCTCGAATCCCTGCTCGAGAACGAGTTCCAGGAACGCAGCCCGCAACATTTGCTGCGTGCGGCGCACTCGCGGGTCGGGTTTTGAGGAAGGTTCTTGCGACATTTTAAACACTTTGTCGCTTAAGCGACATCCTGAGGATTTTATCGGTTGTCCAGCCGTTAAGCAACCCGTACTCTGCGGGTCATGACTGATTCTAAATTAACCGCCGAAAATGTGTTTGACACCTTCAACAGTTCCGAATTTCTGCTTGCCCCGAGTGAATTTTTGGCGCGAATGCGCCGCGAGATGCCGCTGATCTACCTGCCAGAACTCGAGACTTGGATGGTCTTTCGTTACGCTGACGTGCAGGCTGTCTTTACGGATCACGCGACGTACTCCTCGAAAGTCAAATTTCCGCCCGAGCAAAAAGATTTTACCCAGAGCGTTAACTTTATTGACCCGCCACGCCACAAATCGGTGCGTTCGCTGGCGCAACAATCATTCACGCTCAAACGCGTTGAGGCGATGGCTGGGCGCATCGAACAGATTGCTCGAGACTTGCTCGATGCCGCCCTCGAGCGCGGAGGGTTTGATTTCATTCTGGATTACGCCAACCCATTGCCTGTGATCGTGATTGCCGAAATTCTCGGCGTGCCAACCGATGACACCAAATATTTCAGCGAACTCTCGAACCGCATCGTGACGATGGAACAGGCGGCAATCACAGAACTGGCGACCTATTTTCGCACGCTGATTGAACACCGCAAAGCGCACCCTGGCGACGACCTGATTACCTCATTGGTGCAAGCCTATGACGCGGGCGAAGCCTTGAGCGAACAAGAACTCGTGGATTTTTGCATCGTGCTGCTGGTCGGTGGCAACGAAACGACTGCCAAGTTGATCGGCAACACGATGCTTTGCCTGCGCGACTTTCCAGAGATGCGGGCTGTGCTACTCGAGCAACCCGAATTGGCTGGGGCGTTCGTCGAGGAAGTCTTGCGGTTACGCGCCCCCGTCCAGACCCTACCGCGCATCGTTCGTGCCGATACGGTATTGCACGGGCAAACGCTAAAAGCTGGTCAGCAAATCGAGCCGTTCATCGGCGCTGCCAACCGAGACGAAACAGTTTTCGATGATCCCGATCAGTTGCAACTTGGGCGCAAGGGACGCCACCTTTCTTTCGGCAACGGCATTCACTTCTGCCTCGGCGCTCCACTCGCCCGGCTCGAGACTCGTATTGCTCTAATGCACGCCTTGGAGCGCCTGCCGAAGATCGAGATTGAGCCTGATGCCGACCTGATGCCGATTCCAACCCACGTTTTTCACGGCTTGGTGTCCTTGCCCGTCCGTTACTGACTCGAGCGACACAAACCATTTCAACCCAACATTTAAGAGGAACATCAACATGACCGAACTTGTCACCAGTACCGACACCGCCCTTCGTCAGCTCGAGCAAAAATTTCTGCCAGAAAAAGCCAAAGGCGCGAAACCTGCCGTGATCGGGTTGTCGCTCTCGGGCGAGTTGGGCGGCGAATGGCATCTCGTGATCGCAGACGGCGAGGCACGAATTCATGAGGGCACAGCCGAAAGCCCCGCCGCAACAATCAAAGCCAGTGCAACCGATTTTCTCGGATTGCTCAATGGCACGCTCGACGGCGCTCGAATGATGATGACTGGAAAACTTCGCGCCTCGGGCAACCTGCGCCTGCTGACACAGTTCGGTGAATGGTTCGCGCTCTGAGCTTTAAATTACGAAGTTTGCTTTGAACCTCGAGTTGTAACGCTCGGGGTGGCTCGAGTCTGATCTCAAACCTCGAGTTTACTTATTCCAATTAAACCCAATTTTACTGTAACCCTGCAATTTATTCCCCACGGGCAAGAAATACCCATAACCCGCTTCGGTGCGTGATGTCCAGGATTCAGCCCAATCCCCAAACGCGTGGGTCAAATCGGCTGGAATGTCTTGCTCGAGTCGGTATCCTTTCAAAAGTGATGCGATCATGGTGTCAATCTCGGCGCGTTCCAAACGAATTGGGGCGCTCAATTGCAAGCCACTGATTTGTCCAGGAAACGAGAATGCTTTGAACAATGGATTCTCGAAAAGTGGTGTTGCGGTCAGATACGATTCCAGTTTGCTTTGGTTGCTGCCAATGACAAGTGTATTGTTCTTGTTGACCATCCACAGCTCGAATTTCGGAATCGTGGTGTTTTCAATCTGAAATTGTGGTCGTGTCAGCACCAAAGCTTCAAACCCGCCAACAGTTCTGCGTTCAATGTTTACATCACCTGCTAAATCCGAGGTTTCTGATGATTTATTGTTCTCTAAGGCATTTTTGAATGCCGTCTCGAGGTCGTTCAGGATCAGTGCGCCGTCTTGGGTTTTGGTGTAAAAAACCGATTCAGAATTTGATCCCAACGCACTGCCAAGCAGTACGCTTCCAATTAAGTTGGCGGATATTGGACTGTAGCGACTGTAACTTGTCAACCCCAGCGCGGAAGCCAAGGAACTCGTGTTGGGTATGTTGCTGTTCACAACACCCCATTCGTTCCCAAGGCGGGTTTTCAGTTTGGCAAAAACATCGATCACGTCTTTTTGTTCTTGCTGGCTCAAATCCATTTCGGGCAACCAGGTTTGCAGGTAGTCAAGCCAGCCGTTGGTGTCGGTGGCAAAGACGCTGGCGCTCGGGGCGGTGCTGGGTAAATCTTGTGGCAACTCGAGTTTTGCTGGGACATACGTCAACAATTTGTACAATGCCGCGTCTCCACCGTTTGGGTTCAGTTGCGATAAAGTACGGGTTTCCAGACCGTTTTCAACGATGCTCGAGAAGCTGCTGCTAACGTTTAAGGTTTTTAAGATGGCGAGCACGTTTTTAGGAACGGTTTTGTCGCGCCCGAGCAATTGCGCCACCGCCGAGTAATGAATGGTTGTCTTGAAAAAACCATCGCCAATGCCATTGTTTACAGCTTGGTAAGTCGGATTGTTGACGATCACTGGCAAAACTTGTCCGTTCAATCGTTTCAAGTACCCGCGCAAGACATCCTTATTGCTCGAGATGTAAAAGATATTGTTGCCAATGCCTGCCGCCATGCCGCCGTTTAGGGCAGCGAGGTAATTGCCTTCACGCATTTTGTCTTTGGCGTCGCTGCGCTTAATGGCGTCGTTAAATGATTTTGTGAAGGCGTTGACGATCAGGTTTTTCGGGGTCATCCGAACCACTGCCAGAAACTCTGGGTTGCCACCCACGCTGTACGCAGATACCGCAACGTCCCGAATCGAACCGATCATTGTCCGAACCGTCAGGTCTTTTAACAAAACCGGAATTTCCAAATCCTTGCCCATTTCGCTCGAGAGTGCTTCATTCAGCAGTGTTCCTAAGAACTTCTGGGTGTCTTCACCAAAAGAACCTGTTTGCGCCACGGATTCTTGCAAATCTTTGGCTTCAATCATACCCAGCGCATTGTCAGGAAAATACCGCGTTAAGGGTGTGGCAAAGGCGCTCGAGGAAAGGGCAACGGTCAAGATCAAAATGGATTTGCGTAACATGAATTTTAGTCTAACATCCAGATGATTAGACCCTTCACATGAATCAATCGATACAATGTTCTTGACGGCATTTTGATCTGGGTTTTCAACATTACAAGAATCCCGTTTTTCAACCTCGAGCATTAAAAACAGGCGACTCGAGTGGGTCGCCTGTTGGGTATTTACTGGTTTTATCTGGATTTCAGTTTTGTCCAAACCGCATCGTATAATTTCAGGTTCGCGCCAATATCGGCGGTAAACTCGAGTTTTGCCATTTCGGCATCGCTTGGGTAAATCACGGTGTTTTTGACATCTGTTTTGCTCATGTAGGCTTTGGAGGCTTCGTTAGGACTACCAAACTGATTGAAGTCGCTCAGTTGAGCACCAACTTTAGCATCCAGAATGTAATTGATAAATTGCGTTGCCAAGTCCTTATTGGGTGCGCCAGAGGTGACCATCAGACTGTCCACCCAAATTTCCGTGCCCTCTTTGGGCAAGAAATATCCAAGGTTTGGATTGTCCCGAATGCCCCTGGCAGCTTCGCCGTTGTAAATCACGGCGGCGGTGGCTTGACCGCCCAACAATTTATTCTTGCCGCCAGGTGAGCCGTCAAAACCCAAAGCTCGAGTTTTGGCTTCTTGTATGAGTTTTCCTGCCTCTTTTAAGTGATCCAAATTGATATCGTTTTGTGGGTATCCCAAATAGCGCAGTGCGCCGCCCAGCATCACGCGCATGTCGTCGAGCATAACAAACGGACCTTGTTGTTTTTTGGGATCAAACATCAAACTCCAGGATTTATCAAAATTCTTGACTTTATCTTTTCGGTAACCAATGCCCGTCGTTCCCCATTGGTACGCCACCGTGAACTTGTTGCCAGGGTCGTAACTTGGGTTGACAAAACGTTTTGACAAATTTTTGTAATTTGTAATTTTCGCCAGCTCGAGCGGTTGAACCAGTTTTTTGCCGATCAAGGTTTTAATCGAGTAGGTGCTTGGCACGATCACATCGTATTGTTTTGTGCCACCCTGCTCGAGTTTTGCCAGCATGTCTTCCATGCTTTCGTACAAGGATATATTGACTTTCGCGCCCGTCTTTTTCTCGAAGGCTTTGACGATGGCTGGGTCAATATATTCAGACCAGATAAATAAACTGAGCGTGCGTTTTTGACCCATCACGCCGACGCTCGAGATTGCGGTTGCGGCGGCGAACAATCCTGCCAGCACAAATCGTTTCTTCATCATGAAGCCCCCTTAAATATGCTCAAACCAACTGGGTTGATGTTACCGCATCAGGATTGAAATGAGATTTGAAGTGGGTGCAGAAATTAAAGAGCGAACCTCAACTCGAGCCTGGTTTTTGCCAATCGCTATTCTTTGGTGTTGCGTTGCAACAAATTTGATGCCGCCACCGCAATCATGGTTAACAGCACAATAATCGTACTGAGGGCGTTGATGTCTGGTGTGATGCCGCGTTTGACGGTGGTGTAAATCCAGATTGGCAGTGTGCCAGAGGTCGGTCCGCTGGTGAAGTACGAGATCACAAAATCGTCAATTGAAAGTGTAAACGCAAGCAAAGCGCCAGCCAAAATGCCTGGGGTGGCAAGCGGCAAAACGATAAAGCGAATGGCTTGCCAGGCGTTGGCGTATAAATCTCGGGCGGCTTCCTCGAGCGCATTGTCCAAACCCGCCAGCCTCGAGCGCACGACGATGGCGACAAAACTGATTTGGAAGGTGATGTGCGCGATAATCATGGTGAACAGACTGGGTTCAAAAATCGGCAGGAAATTGCGCAGCGCGGCGTACATCAAAAGCAGTGAAATTGCCATGACAATGTCAGGTGTCACCACCGGAATGTACATCAGCCAAGCGAACAACCTCGAGCCTGGAAACTTGTAACGGTGTAAACCGTACCCCAGCAAACTGCCCAGAATGGTGCTGATCAAGGTGCTGATAATCCCAACAATCATGGTATTTTCGGCGGCGTTTAAAATCTGGTCATTTTCAAAAAGTGAGCTGTACCATTTAAACAAGGGCTGGGCAATTTGGAAGTCCACGCCGTATTTAGAATTTTTAAAAGAAAAAATAACGATTACCAAAATAGGAATGTATAAAAACGCCATAACCGCGTAAGAGATGAGCCGTAATCCTGGCGAGACTGGGCGTTGAAGGCGTTCGCGCTTCATAACAGATCACGCATTCCTTCCTCGCCGGCACGGCGGGCGTAAAGGTATAAGACCAGCAAGGTCAAACCCATCACCAAAAAGCTGATGGCAGCGCCAAAGGGCCAATCCCTGGACGTGCCAAACTGCTGGGCGATACTGTTGCCAATCAGGCTTACTTTTGCGCCGCCAAGCAAATCTGGCACGACGTACATGCCAAGCGCTGGGATGGCGGTCAGAATGATTGCGGCAACTAGACCAGGCAGGGTTTGCGGCAGCAAGACCTGCACAAAAGCCTGAATTTTGCTGGCGTACAAATCTTGTGCTGCCTCGAGCAAGCTCCAGTCCACGCGTTCGACGGCGGTGTAAAGCGGCAACACCATAAACGGCAGGTAAGTGTTAACCATGCCCCAATACACGGCAAAATCGCTGGGGTACAGACCGTCGCCAGCTTTGATTAAACCCAAAACCCGAGCGAATTCGGTGATGGGTGTGCCTGGCGAAAAAACGATCATCCAGGCGTAAGTGCGAATCACTAAGTTTGTCCACGATGAGACGATCACCAGCGTTAACCAGGTGTTGCGTCCTTTTGGACCGTGGGCGGCAATAAAAAACGCGACGGGGTACGCCAGCAGTACGCAAAAAAGTGTTGTGACAAGTGAAACCAGCACCGTGCGTCCCAGAATTTGCAAGTACACGGGGTCAAAGCCCAATATGTCCCAACCGGCAAAACGCACGTAATTGTTGGGTGTGAACGGTTGGGTCACGCCGCCAAGGTCATCTCGAGTCAGAAACGAGAACGCCAGCAAGATCACGCTTGGAATCACCAAAAAAACCGTGATCCAAAGCACGCCAGGTCCGGCGGTCAGCGCGGCTCGAGCCAAGACTTGAACGCGGTTGAGGACTTCACCGCCAACCGTGGTTGATGTTGTGGCTCGAGCAGAATTGGCTTTGTTGGGTTTGGCGGTCATAAGGACTCCGCCTTGGTCTGAGCGTCAAGCAAGATCAGTTTGTGCTTTGGAAAACTGGCGTACAAGGTTTCACCGGTTTCAAAATCGAGCAGCACTTCGCCAATATTCATGGCGCTAACCTCGAGTTCTGTGCCGTCACTGGTTTTGACGCGGTAAGCATCCATCGCGCCCGAGTAAATCTCGTCGGTGATTTTTACGGCAACCGTGTTGAGGCTCGAGCTTTGGGTTCTGCTCAAACTGATTTTTTCGGGTCGAATTGCCAGAACCACCTCTCCCGAGGCTGGCAGGTCGCATTCAGTCTCGAGTTCGCCAAAGGCGGTTCTGACCCTGTGCGGCGCGATCACGGTGGCGGTAATGGTGTTGCTCGAGCCTAAGAATTTGGCGACGTAGGCGTTGGCGGGGTGTTCGTACATTTCTTCGGGGCGCCCGAGTTGTTCGATCACGCCTCGGTTCATGACCGCCAAACGGTCTGACATGGTTAACGCCTCCTCTTGGTCGTGGGTGACAAAAATAAAGGTCATGGCAAGACGCGATTGAAGGCGCATCAACTCCACTTGAAGGTTGGCGCGAAGCTTGCGATCCAGCGCCGACAGCGGTTCGTCGAGCAACAGAACTTGCGGTTCGTTGACTATCGCCCTGGCGAGCGCCACACGTTGCCTCTGACCGCCCGAAAGCTGTGCGGGCTTGTTACGGGCTTTACTGGCAATTTCAACCGTCTCGAGGGCTTTCTCAACCCGAGAGTTGATCTCAGAGGCGGCAACTTTGCGCATTTTCAGACCAAACGCCACGTTATCCCAGATGCTCATGTGTGGAAACAGCGCGTAGTTTTGGAATACGGTGTTGACGTTGCGCTGGTTGGGCGGCAGTTGCGTCACATCCTGACCGCGCAATTTCACCTCGCCAGAATCGGCATATTCAAATCCTGCCAGAATCCGCAACAAAGTGGTTTTGCCGCAGCCCGAAGGTCCAAGCAAACTGAAAAACTCGCCGCGCCGAATCTCTAAGCTAATGCCTTTCAAAACCTCGAGATCACCAAATGATTTTCTGACATTCCCAAAGGTCACATCCGAGTTTTCCTCGAATTGACGCTTTCGCCGCTCTCCCAGGTTGAGTTCAGTCACCTTGATTATTATGCTGCATGGGTGCACTGAAAGGCAAAACCCAAAACCGAAATGGTTTTGGGTTCAAAATTCCTTACAAAAAAATCGTTTACCGTCGTCCGTAACGCAAAATCGTTAATTTGACCTGACGTTTGCCCCAACGCAATGCCGTACTTCGGCTGTGAAACCAAACATCGACGGTTCTCGAGATTCGGGTATTCATGGTGTCCTCAACGATGAACACCACCCCTCGCAACATACTGTTAAAGCGTCCGCGCCCAGCCCCAGAACCCAGTGCGCCCATATCCTCGAGGCTGACTTGCGAACCGTAAGGAATGCTGCGCAGCATGTCGCGGCTGAGGGCGATCACGCCAAAGCGGGTTCGCGCACCGGTGGCGGTGACCCTGGGGCTGGAATCGGTTTGACTGACCGAACTGTTGTATGCAGTGGACTTTAGAAAGTAGCTAGGTCCCGCGCGGCGCGAAAGCGTACTGACCCTGGGTTTAGCCTTTGCCACGGTGGTTTTTTGTTTTACCACAGGTTTTGGCGCTGGTTTGACTGCCGGTTTTGCGAGCGGTTTTGTTACGCTTGCAAGCTTTGGGTTGCTCGAGGCAGTCGGGGCTTTAATTGTTCCCAAAGAACTCGAGGTGCTGGTTGCTGTGCCGCTTTGAGCTGTGCTGCTTTGAGCTGGTACAGTTCGGGTTGTGACTGCCGAAGACGGCGTATCGGGCAACGAGGACGGCAAGGGCGTACTCGAGGTGATGGCGCTGGGCGGATTGCCGCCGAGCACACTAAGGGCTTCAAAACGAAGGGGCAGTGGCACTTGCAAGGGTGCGGGCAAGGCAAGGTTGTTGGAAAGCAAAGTTCCGTCCAGGTCTTCAATTTGTCCTGGTGCACTTTGCGCGAGGCTATTCCAGCTTGCGCCCATGATGGTTAGCGTAGTTACCGTAATCAGTACACGCCAAAAGTTCTGTCTTGTCATTCTCGAGCGCCTCCTTGTTGGGCGTTAGAATTTCACGCCATGAGGTCGAGCCATAAAAAAAGCTGTTGGCAACGTATTTCGTCGCCTTCGAGCGTTCCAAGAGATTAGACGTGCTCTTTAAGGGTCAGATGAGTTTTAGTCCAGTGTCTTCTCATACAATCACATTCTGTTTCTTAAACCCTAAATCAAAACCAGCGAATCGTCCCAAGGTCAAGGCTTCTGTCACCATGAGAGAACTGCCAAGACGGCTGACCAAATTCTCATGCTTAACATTCGAGAATTTACCCCTACAAAATGTAGGTTGGATTACATGCTCTACTACATCTAGTTCTACATGATATCAAATACTTGAAATACCCCACGAGCTGGTATCCAAACAGAATTAAAGCCAAAGCCTTCGATAAATCTTCAAAAAGCATTGCAAAAAAATAAACATTTACAGTGCACAATCATCTCAACCCGAGTTTTCCTCGAGCCGCCAAGCACATGACAAATATCACCCACACGATTTGACAAAGCACACTGCCGCCACCGCCAGCCAGAACCTATCATTCAAGACCTCGAGAACAAATCAAACCCTCGAGCATCAAACGGAGGAAAGACCATGACAACCACCCCAAACTCGCAACGCCTCGGCTACGTCCTGATTGGCATCGCCGCACTTTTAACCATCAGTTTAATTGCAGGAGACGGCGCAGGTTGGCTGATTATTGGCGCGATAGCCGCCGGATTCTTGTACTTCTACCGCGAAAATCGTCTTCCAGGACTTGCCGTTCCTGGTGGAATTCTGGCAGGCGTCAGCGCAGGGATTTTGTTCGACAGCATTTTGGGTTTTGATACCGCATTCTTGATCGGGCTGGCTGGCGGTTTTTATCTTGTTACCCGCCTCGAGCCAAAACGTCACGCCTGGGCAATCTATCCCGCCATTGCGCTGATCGGCATTGTGGTGCTCAACTTTGTTTCCGATTCGCCGTGGGTGTTCATTCTTGGCACGTTCGCACTGGGCGTTTACTTTCTAAACCGCAACAAGCCAAACCCTATCTCGAGCCGCCAAGCAGATATTGAAATCAACCCCTCGAGCGTCGAAACCAGCATCCCAGTTGTTGAAGTCCCAAGCTCGAACAACTTTCACACCGCACTTTCACGCCTTGACCGCCTGAAAGCATGGCGCAGCAACATCGCAGCTCAAAACCAAATCCCTGCCCAAGATGTGCTCTCCGACGCTCAACTCGAGCACCTGGCACACGCTCCAGTCAGCACGCTTGAAGGTTTGCAAGACACGCTCGAGGTTGGGCAGCTTGTGAAATATGGGCAGGCGGTGCTGGCGATCTTGCAGTAATTGAATTCGTTATCCGCTCATGACTGTAAAAAGCAGCAATTGCCCGTCTACCCTCCGATAAACATGCCCGACAGACAGCGATCCCGCCCGTGAGCGCTCCAAGCCCGTAAGCGGTTTCGCCCGTCAGGTGCGTCTTGAAACCAAGAAAGTGCTGCACTTACGGGCAGGAAAGTGCATTTTGGGACAGGGCAACCGCAAAGTCCGAAATAACGCGCATTTTTGCAATGGCATTCGTATTCTCTAAGGCGCAGCATCTTGACCATAAAATGCACCTTACGGGCATGGTCGCAAGCAGCGCCCCTACGAAAAACAATGTGATGTAGGGGTGAACCTTCTTGACCATAAGATGCACCTTACGGGCATGGTCGCTTGTGT
>JAYVRX010000041.1:0-30631 GCA_043775825.1 Deinococcales bacterium | reverse complement strand
TGCCGAATCAGAACGAGGAGAAGTTTATTTTAGAAGACTGAGAGGACTTTCAGTCCATTATCAAACCCATGCACTTTTAGTGCATGGTCGTTTAGTCTGCTTTTTCAAAATCGGGAACATCAGCAACCCAATAAAAACAATGCCAATATCATTGACCATCCAAGCGAGCATTCCGCTTGTAATGGTGAAGCTTTTGGAAAAAACCGATGTCAGATAATCTGGTGCATTGATTACGGGATTGATCAAGACAGCACCGGTAATAGCGCCGATGGCGGTGACCAACCACAGGGAAGCCACCAATATTTCGGTTCTACGGTTTGGGGCACTTGAAACCATGTGATTCTCCTTTTTTTGAACCATTTGGGAGTTGGCGTCAGGGTTTGACACCCAGCATCGCTGCCTGTTTGGGTTCAACAACAACATACGAACGAATGTGGGGAGCTGTCTTCACCACTTATGGGGATTCGTGTGGGGATACGAACAGAGAAGAACAGGGGCAAGACCCTGCCCCACTTGCGAAAAACTACCGTTTTTGGCTGCGCTTAGGTCGGCTACATTTGGCGGCTAGATCAAATCTAGGTCGCTTGCCCGTTTAACCGCCGCCCGACGATTCCTGACATTGAGTTTGCTGAAGATGCTCTTGGTATGTGTGCGGAGGGTGCTCAAGGCAATCTCGAGTTTCTGGGCAATCTCGGGTCCTGAAAGGTCGGTGTTGAATTGCCGAAGCACTTGAAGTTCACGCTGACTCAGAGTCTCGAGCAGGGGTTGTGAAGCATGGGATGGTTGTCCGCGCAAATCGGGAAGTGAAGGTTTGCCTGCGCTTTTCTGTTGTTCAACCTCAAATCCTGCCAGCAGCTTGCCTGTATGGTTTGGCGCGATCTTTCGTGCGGCAGCATCGAGAAGGAGTTGCCGCATAGGTGAGCTTTCATTCAGGAACATGCGGACGTAGCCTTCTGGTTCCGCCAGCACGAGGGCTTGTTCTAACGCAATGATCGCAGCAGAAGTATCGCCTTGGGCTTGCTCAGCAAGCCCCTGCAAGACCAGAATTTCGATGACACTTCCCATCCTGCCGCCCTCTTGCGCCGCTTTCAGGAGGCGCTCAAGCAGTTGGATTGCGTCAAAGGCAGCTTGGTTTGACCGCTCACTCTTCGCTTGCGCCAAAAGTACCCGCGCCAAGGTGATGTGTTCAAACTCGTGCAGGTAATCGAGGTCATCTTGGGCGAACAAGTTTTGCTCATGCACCCAACGGAGGGCTTCAGCCAATCTTCCCTGCGCGACCCAGACCCGAGCCTTGAGTGCCGCAATAGGACGCACATTTGGGAAAAAATCACTCACATACAGGCGTTCAGCCTCGAGGAGCAGCTCGAGAGCGCCGTCAAAATCTCCCTGGGCTTGCCGTATCTGAGCCATCGCAACACGCCAACGATACTGATTTTGAGGTAAACCAGCGAATTCACCAAATTCCTGGCTTTTCAGCAGGTGTTGCGTGGCGGCACTCAGATCGTTGTGTTCCTGCTTTAATTCGCCCATTCCGACATACATGTCTGCCGCTCCTCGGAGCACAAGCCCACCTTGCGCGGTTGCAAGCTGCAATCCCTGTTTATAGGTGCTCATTGCTTCGCGCAGACGACCTTGCACCATCTGTATGTTCGCCAAAGCAATGTTAATCCCAACCGTGTCAGAGGTGTGCCCGACCCGCTGCAACCTCGTAATACATTCGGCATAGGATTGTTGCGCCGCCTCGAGATTCCCGCTTGTCCAATAAGCGAGTCCCAGAAGTCCCGATGCTGCCCCGCGCCCGTGATCATTTTCATCAGGCAACAGGTCAAGTGCCAGCCATGCGTGTTTCACACAGTCGCGCACATCGCCTAAAGCCAGGGCATGTGCGGCACGGAAAACAGCGATTAAACCAGGCAGGCTGAGGAATTCCTCTTCATCCACTACGACCATCTCAACCGATGATAATTTTTCACCCTTGCTTGCCACCATGTCCAGCCAACGTTCAGCGTCCCGCAGTCGAGTCTCAACGCCCTCGAGCTTGCCGCTTGAGAGTAACGCTGCGGCATGGTGAACACTAAGAACGGGTCTGCGCTGGAATAATTTGTTGGGGAGCATCTGAAGCCAGCCGAGTACCGTGGACTCTTGTCTGCTTCGGCGCATGGCTGGCACTGCCCGTTCGATCAGGTCTGCCACGCGCTCGAAATCCTGCCCAGCCAGCGCATGGCGGATCGCATCGGCTGCCAAACCGTTCTGTTCGTACCACACACTCGCACGCCGATGCAGGGCATGAACCTGATCGGGCTGCTCGGTATTCAAAAGCATCAGCAGAACATCGGCAAAAAGATGGTGATAGCGATACCAGTGACGCTGGTCATCGAGCGGAATCAGAAAGAAGTTGCCTCGCTGTAACGCATCCAATTGCGCCTTACCACCTGGCTGCCCGGTGAGGGCATCGCACAACGAACCATTCAAACGATCTAAGATTGAGGTCTGAAGCAGAAAGCCTCGAATGGCTTCAGGTTGACGCTGTAAGACCTCTTCGACCAAATAATCGACAATGTACCGGTGGTCTCCGGCAAAGGCTTGAATGAATCCAGGTACATCTTGGTGGTGCTGCATCGAAAGTACCGCCAATTGCAGACCCGCGATCCAGCCTTCGGTTCGGGTTTCCAGGACGGCGACCTCTTGGCTCGAGAGCTTGAGGTCTATCACTTGGTTGAGAAAATCGGCTATTTCGGAAGGGGTAAAACGCAAGTCGGACACGCGAAGTTCGGTCAGTTGATTGCTGGCACGCAACCGAGCCAACGGTAGATTCGGGTCTTCACGGGTGGTGATGACCAAGTGCATGTGTGTCGGCAGGTGCTCGAGCAGAAAAGTGATGGCATGATCCACCGCTTTGGCATCAATCAAGTGGTAGTCGTCAAGTACCAATATAAAGTCGTCTGAAATGGTGCTGATGCTGTTCAGGAAGGCTGTGAGGATCGATTCGGTTGGCGCTGACTGCGGGGATTGAAGCGCACTTAACAAGCCTTCCCCAAGATTGGGCACAATTGCCTGCAAAGCTGTGAGGAGATAAGTCAAAAAGCGCGTCGGATCACTGTCTGCTTCATCCAATGACAGCCAGGCAACAGGTTTTTTGCCACCGGCAACCCATTCGCTGATCAAGGTCGTTTTACCAAAGCCGGCGGGGGCAGAGATCAGGGTCAGTTTAGAGCGCCGACCTTCGTTCAGCCGCTCAATCAGGCGAGGACGCAGGACGAGTTGGGCTCGAGGCGGGGGGATATAAAGTTTCGTGGCTAAAACGGGCGTGGACATAAGATTGACTATAGTCTGTCGCTCACAAAAAGGCTGCCCGTACTGTTTACTTGCTCAAAGCAAATGCAACATCATGATTCGAGCAACCTCATTTCTTGAACCTGTAGTAACTTTCATTTAGCTCGAGGTTTTTCGTTTTACGCCGCGCACCGCTTGGGCAGTTAATGGGTTTTCTTCCCAGCTATGCTTGGGGTATTTTATTTTCAGTTCTTTGCGCACGTTTGGGTAAGTGTTCTGCCAGAAACTCCGTAAATCTTGGGTCACTTGCACGGGTCGGTAGGCTGGCGAAAGCAAGTGCATTAAAACTTTAACGCGTCCATCGTTCACGCTTGGCGTACTGATCCAACCAAAAACTTCTTGCAAACGCACGGCAAGCACGGGCGCACTGCCGTCAGTGGCGTACTCGAGTTTGATCCTCGAGCCGCTGGGTACATCCAGCCTGTTTGGGGCAAGTCGCTCGAGTTGCTGGTTTTGCTGCCAGGTCAGGATTGAATGTAAAACATTCTCGAGGTTAATTTTTTTGAAATCATCCCGACTCCGAACACCTGTCAGGTACGGCGACAACCACAGTTCGAGTGTCTCGAGCAATGCTGCATCGCGGACATCAGGAAAATCTTGTCCCCAAACCCGCAAACTCGAGATTCTGGCTTGCCATTGCAGGGCTGCGTCCGTCCAGTTAAAAAGTTTTAAGCCTTCGAGCCTCACGGCTTCACACAATACTCGGACTCGAGTTTCAAACTGGATATCTTTTAACACCCGAGTCTCGAGCGTGATCTCCCCTATGCGTTGTTCGCGCTGCGCGATCAGAACACCGTTTCTCGAGTCCCAAGCCACAATATCGCGCTCGAGCGGCGTTAAGTCTCTGGGGTCGAGCGATGCCGCCAAATAGACGCGCCCTTCGTCTATACCAGCGTCCATGTGCGCGACTGCCAACCAGGTTTCATCGTTCATTAGGTCGTGCTGCGGGGTTTTTACGCCGCGCCCATTGGCGAGTTTGTAACGTTCTCGGCTTGAATCGCGGCGTTTGGCGATGCGTTCTGGGTAGGCAAGGGCAATCAGTCGTCCGACGGTGTGGGCGGGTATTTGACGGCTCGAGGTGTTTGGTAATTTGGCACGATACGATGCCGCCAATTGGTCAAGACGTTTTAGAGCCGAAATGTCTGCACCGCTCGAGCCTTGCTTTTGCCGCCAAGAATTCAGGGCGTTCAAGCGCAATTCGGCATCCACACCAGCATCTCTGGGCATTGGGTCGCGTTCTTCAAGCAGGGCGGCAAGATCGCTTGCCAAATGACCAAAGCCCAAACGGTGACCCTCGAGCAGCAAATGCGCCAGCCTTGGGTGTGTGCCCAAGACGTGCATTGAGCGTCCGTGTGTTGTGATGACCCCTTGCGCGGTTGCGTTTAAATCCTCAAGTAAGGTTTGGGCGCTGGTCAATGCCCCAACGGGCGGGGCTGTCACCCATTGCAAATCAATCGAACCCCACGCCGCAATCTCGAGCGCCAAGGGTGCAAGGTCAGCCTCGAGAATTTCTGGGTTGCGTTGCAAATTCAAGCTGGCGTGCGTGGCAGACGTCCAAAGACGGTAACAAATTCCTGGCGCGACCCGTCCCGCCCGTCCAGCCCGTTGATCGGCACTGTCAACCGTGATTCGTGTTGTCTCGAGACGGGTAAACCCCGTTCCCGCATCAAACTTTGACACTCGAGCCAGACCGCTATCAATCACGACCCGCACGCCTTCGATGGTCAAGCTGGTTTCGGCAATGTTGGTGGCAAGCACCACGCGCCGCTCATTCCCTGGCACAATCGCTGCCTGTTGCGCCTCGAGCGGTAAATCGCCGTACAGTGGTCGCACGGCAACATGCTCAAAGTCGCTCAAACCCGCTTCGGTACGTTTGATCTCCGATGCTCCAGGCAAGAACACTAGAATATCGCCTTCATGTACCTCGAGTGCTTGACGCACGGTTCTGAGCAGCGCCCTCAAAACATCATCGGGGTTCGTTGGGGCGTATTTGATTTCGACTGGAAAAGCCCGTCCAACGCTGGCAATCACGGGCGCGTTCAGCAAGACTGAAAGTTGTTCGGCGTTCAACGTGGCGCTCATGATGAGCACGCGCAAGTCTTCGCGCAGGGCAGTTTGAACTTCGCGCACCAAAGCCAGTGCGGTATCGGCGTGCAAACTGCGTTCGTGAAACTCGTCAAAAATCACCAAACCTACACCCTCGAGCGTTGGGTCAGATTGCACCCGCCGCGTCAAAATACCCTCAGTTACCACCTCGAGTCGTGTGATGCCAGTGATTTTGCGCTCGAGTCGCACTTGATAACCGACAGTCTGCCCAACGGTCTGCCCCAGTTGTGCCGCCATTCTCGCCGCCACCGCCCGAGCCGCCAGACGACGTGGTTGCAGCATGATGATCTTTTGATTCGCCAACCAAGTTTGGTTTAAAAGCTCGAGCGGCACAACTGTGCTTTTACCCGCTCCAGGCGGCGCAGTTAAAATCACAATGCGGTTCGTCTCGAGTTTCGCACGCAATTCGGACAAAATCTCGAGCACAGGAAGAGACACGGCGCGATTGTATGACAGTTGATGTCCAAAACCAAATATGGAACTTTGGAAAACCAAAAAAATCTGCACAGCACGAACTTGGGTGCATAATCTTGACGAATATAGAATATGAGTGTATACTTTCCCTCATCAGCGCCTGAATGGGCGCGTTTTTTATTGCCTGTTTCCAAATTCGTCCGAGCTGCCAATCATTTTGGCTCTGTTTGACCCCAACCTCGAGCCTCATTTACAGGCAATCAATAAACTACTCCGAGGGTTGATCGATTCGGTTTGATCTTCAAAAAGTTGACTCGGGCGGGTCAAACCTGTCAAACTACACATTGTGATGATGAAACGTGTTCTTAAGGGATTGGCGCTTGCAGCAATGGTTGGGCTGGGTGTCAGCGTCGGTGTTGACTTTCAACCTGTGCAATGGGGCGCAGTTGGATTGCGCATCGACCCAATTGACAAAACCACCTCGGCTTTTAAGATCGTTGGGGCGGACAATATTGTCAAACGCACCATTGTCGGTCAGGACTTCCAAGCCTACTTTGTCGAAATGACTGGACAGCAAGCCGAAGAACTCTGGATTCGCGCCTTCACTCAAAAAGGTGGTACTGCCACCGATTACTTCTTCACCCTCGAGGGTGGCTTGCGGAACATTGGTGTGGTGGACGGCAAGGGTTCGGGCGTCACCGCTTTAGAGGATTTAGACGAGGATGGTAAAGCCGAAGTCGTTATGTTTGGTACGCCTTTAACCTTCATGCTTGGCTTGAAGCAATCGCAAAGCCCATTTTTGACCAGTATTCTTTCTTGGGACAAGTTGCGTTTTTATGACGCCACCGCCAAATTCCCCAAACGCGTGCGTACCACCATTCTGTTCCATTTTTACGATTTCTTACGTGCGGTGGAGCAAAACGATGTCGAATCCCAAAAAGCCTCTGCTCTTGGCTATTACGCCAACTCTTTGCAAATTGGCGAGGGTCGAATTGCCAAAGCTTGGCTCATGCGCAACGCGCCAAAAGACTTGCGCCGCTGGTTGCTCGACAACGAATCACGCATGGTCAACACGTTCTACACTTACCCTGGCTGCCGTGTGACCATCACCCAAACCCGCGAATTGCCAATTGATTTCCCAAGTTGCACCAAAGAGGGTCGTTAAGCTTTACTGATTTTTCAAATTCAAACCGCCAACTTTTTAAGGTTGGCGGTTTTTTTGTTGGCTCGAGTTTATTTTTTCTTTTTATCGCGGCTCGAGGTGACCGTGTGAATCAGAATTGCGGCGGCAACGCTGGCGTTTAAACTTTGCACTTTGCCTTTCAAGGGAATGCTCACCAGTTCATCGCATTTTTCGCGCACAAGCCTGCGCAAGCCGTCACCCTCAGAACCGATCACCAGCGCCAGAGGTCGGTTGTAATCAAGTTGCTCGAGTTGGGCGGTTGCCTCCCCTGCCGCGCCGTAGACCCAAACGCCATCTTCTTTGAGTTCATCAATTAACCGTGGCAAGTTTTTAACCTGAACCACGGGAAGGTGCGCCGTTGCCCCTGCCGCCGTTTTCACCACGACTGGCGAGAGCGGCGCACTGCGGCGCTCCTCGATCACCACACCGTGCGCTCCGAGTGCTTCGGCACTGCGAATGATTGCGCCAAAATTGTGTGGATCGGTGATACCGTCGAGCAAAACCAAAAACAATTCTTCGTGTCTGCTGGAGGCAAGTTCGAGCGCGTCGTCGATCTCGGCAAATTCAGTTTCGGGGATTTCGGCGATCACGCCCTGATGGTTGGTGGTTTTGACGGCACGATCCAGTTCGATTCGGGCGTACCACTCGAGTTCAACCCCAGTTTCAAAGGCGGCAGCCTCGAGTTCTTTAATGAATTTGGGTTCTATGCCATTTGCCACAAACAAGCGTTTGACTTGGTTGTCGCGCAATGCCTCGAGTACAGGGTTTCGACCATAAATAAGCATGACGGGCATTGTACGCCCGTCATGCTATTTTTTAAACACAGCAAGGCTTTACCGCTTAACGGGCTGCGATTTCGCCAATCGTTTCACGGGTTGCGGCATTCACCACGCGAACACTGATGAACCTCGCGCCACCCGAAATCTGCACGCTCGAGAATGGACTGGTGATGACTTGGGTTGAAATTGCTCCCGCGTTCGGTTGCCTGAGGTTCGCATTGACCACCAAGATTTGTCCCTCGAGTTTGGCGCTGGCGAGAACAATGCTGTACCCACCGGTTGATCGTTGTCCCAAAAAGACGGTCAGGACTTTGTTACGCCCAAAATCAATACTTGGCGCACTTGGCACGGGTACAAAATTGCCATTCATGATCTTCCAAGTCTCAACAAAACTTTGTTGATTGCTGTCCAAACGCACCAAGCTCGAGTCGCTACCGTAAGTCGAGTTTGTACCAGTTTGCAGGGCTTTAAGCTCGAGCGGTTGGTTGTTGGCGAAACCACCCAAAAGGTCAACGGGAACGTCTACTTGCACGTACAGGGCAGTCAGGTCGTAACGGTCTGGGCGCGGATCAAGCTTGGCGACATCGTCTGGAATGTTCGGGAAGGTCAACAAACCGATTGCCAAGGGTCTATTGTTGTATTTGGTTTTCAGATAACCCACCAGTGCATCGGCTTCGGTATCCGAAAGCTTGCCCAGTCCACGCAAACCTTGACGCTCGAGTTTTGGTAGGCGCAATTTGGTGTTCTCGCTAAGGCTGCCACCGACATCAAACCAGGTTTTGCCGTCAAAGTACACGACTTTTTCGACAGGCTCACGGGTCAGAACGCTCAGTTCATTTGAAAGTGGAATCGTGGCGAGGGCAAAAATTTCTCGAGCGGCTTTGGGTTGCAGTTGGAGGGTGGGTTTGCCATCGACTGCCAACGCGCCCGATACGACAAATGAACCAACCACCGCGTCATTGGTTAAGATGTGCTTCACACCGTCAAGGGTCGTGTGTCGTTCCTCTTTGGCTTCGCCGTAAAAAATCAGGTGGCGTTCTTGAATGCCGTACAAAATCACATCCGAGACGTTGTATTTCGCCGATGGAAACAAAGAACACGCGTTGCTCAGAAAAGTCAGAATGATGGCAAGAAGTGGAAGTCGCATACTTTACACTTTAGCCCACGTTGTGATGAAGCTGTGAACCTCGAGTGAAGAAAAGTTAAGGACAGTTCATTTGGAAGCTAAAACTCGAGTGGCGAATTGTACCAAACGCTTGGCACGATCCCAACGCCCAAGTTTGATAATGCGCCAAACCCATTCGATGTTGTATTTGATCGCCCATTTTGGTGCACGTTCAACCGTACCAGCCAGCACATCAAGCGTGCCGCCAACAGCAATACAGATTTTGGCAGGTTTGAATTCGTGGTTAAACAATTCCTGACGCGGTGCGCCCAAACCCGTCAGCAGCAGATCAACTCGGGCTTCACGGATTTCTTCGGCAACGCTATTTCGTTGCTCAACATTAAAATAACCGTCTCGAAAGCCAACCGCATGAATGCCGTATTTCTTGGTGCAGTTTTCGGCAGCCAGTTCTGCCACGCCAGGTTTTCCCCCAAAGAAAAACACGCGCAGTCTTTCCCCCTCGAGTTTCATCAGTTCTTGCACGATGTCCACGCCCGTGGCACGCCCCGAAACAGTTTTGCCAGTTAAGCGCTTCAATGCCCAGAGCATCCCGACACCATCTGGCGTACTTAAATCCACGCCCAGAATGGCTTTGCGTAACTTCTGGTCACTTTCGGCTTGGATACAAATTTCTGGGTTTAAGGTAATCACGGTGCGTCTGGCGTCAGGGTCTTTGAGCCATTCGCGTAGAATCTCGAGCGTGGCGGGCAGGTCAACCAAATCCAGTGGCAGGTTGAGGACATTGATTCGTTCGGGCATGGCTCGAGTTTACTATAGGATTTGTAGGCTCTCGAGCATTCAATTTGCTTGGGTTATTATTGAAATCACAAGGAGAAAAAATGTCATTTCAAGCGTATCTGGACACTGTCAAAGCCAAAACGGGTAAAACACCCAGTGATTTTGCCAAACTCGCCAGCGAAAAAGGTCTGACCAAACACGGCGAGCTGGTCGCATGGCTGAAAAACGATTTTGAACTCGGGCATGGGCACGCCAACGCCATCGTCAACGTACTCTTAAAATCCGAATCTCGAGCCGCCAGCGTTGACGAAAAACTCGAGAAACTGTTCTCGGGCAAAAAAGCGGTCTGGCTCGAGCCTGTTAAGACACTCATCTCGAGAATTCAAGAATTTGGCACGGGTATTGAAGCCGTAGCAAATGAAACATACGTCAATATTCTGGTTGGCAAGAAAAAAATGGCGATTGTGCAACCCGCCAGCATGGAGCGGCTTGATATCGGCATCAAACTCAAAGGCGTAACGCCAGAAGGTCGGCTCGAGGCAGCAGGCAGTTGGAACAGCATGGTGACGCACCGTGTGCGCATTAACAATGCCCAAGAAATTGATGCAGAACTTTTGGGCTGGCTTAGGCAAGCTTATAAACTTGCGAAATAAACCAATCTCGAGCATCCTGAAGTTGTAGGGTGCGCCTCGCGCACCGTCGGTCACGCGATCTGGTGCGCACTACTAGCGCGTCCAGCTTATTATGGTGGGCATCTCGAGGTTTATAACGTGTGCTGCACGAAAATCTTAGTCACCAAATGATGACGGACACGGTACTACGGTTTTACACTCGAGATTAAGGGTTCAAATTCTCAAAGCGGTAAATCGCACTTGGTTGCCAAGGAATGACTTCACGCAAGACAGGTACAGCGTTTGTCTGTGAGATCAAGCTCGAGAAGGCAATGTCTTCGTGCAAATTCAGTTTTTGCAGCAACTGCCCCGGGGCGCTCAAGACCAGCGCCTCTTGTGGATCTGGAAAAGCCCGCAGCAAATGCACTGCCAGTTGTGAGGCGTGCTGATGCTCGAGTTTGCCAATGTTTTTGGCATTAAAATTTCGTTCGATGCGTTTTGCCAAGAAACCAGCGGTCAGGGTGTCATCAAGTCCCTCGAGTCCCTCTTGACCCGCGCAGACAATCGCGATTTCTTCAAGGTCATTTGCCAGGGCAATCTCGAGTGCGGCGTCTGAAACGGCTTTGGCGTTGTAAAACGAACCAAACAAGACCGTGTGGGCGCTGGCGACGACGGGCAGGGTTTTGGGTCCGTTTTGGGTGGTCATGACGGCGGTTTTGCCAGTGAAGTCAAATTTAGCAAGGTCGGCGGGGCTAGCGCCGTAATTGAAGCCCTCGGGTGGCAGACCGTCTCGTTCGCCGAGCAGCAAGTGCTGACCTTGTGCCGCGTATTCTCTGGCAGCCCGCAGGCTGGCGGTGATGAAGAGTTCGGTTAAGCCTTTTTCAAATAACAAGGGCGTGGTGGTCGTGGCACGGAGCACGTCTACGACAATCACAACGCCTTGGTATGGACCTCGTGGGATCAAATCTACTTTCAGGTGCATCTTGTTCCTTAAATCTCGAGCAGGCTTGTTGGGGGTGGGTTGGTGGAAATAAGCGGTCATCAATTTAATCCTGGATGGCGAACTCAACTGTGCGAAAGTCTAGCATGTCCCCAGGATTTCTAAATAATCTCTTCGTCGTCAGGTTCAGGGTTTTGAAGGTTTTGTATTGAGACTCAAAGCGACTCGCTCGAGTGATAGTAGTGCTGGAAACGCTGTGATTGAGTTTTAGACCGTAGAATCTCGCCATCATGCCCAGCGACACGTTAACCAATTCTGTGAAAGCCGTGCCGAAATCTTGGTTTGAGGCGTTTCAAAACGGTGCTCTGAAAGACTTTCATCGACTTTTGGCAGACGATACCAGCGCAGCCCTCGAGACTGAACATGACCTTGACCGTGACGAACTCGAGCGATGTATCAGTTTGTATTTGAAACGAATCGGCGCACCGAAGGCAAGCCTGGATAACGCCAAACGAATCGGGCATCCAAACTCGAGGGTGGTCATGACTGGGCAGCAGGCGGGTTTGCTGCTTGGTCCTGCCTACACGATTTCAAAAGCCGTGAATGCCATTTTGCTGGCTCGGGAGCTTGATTCTGAAGACCGTCCCGTGATTCCTGTCTTTTGGGTGGCAAGTCAAGACCACGATGTTGCCGAGGTCGCCAGCACGCATTTTCTGGGTTTGGACGAAGGGCTTCGCAGCCTCGAGTTGGATTTACCACAAAATCGGGCAATTGCTCGCATTCAACTTCAGACGGTTTGGCTCGATCAAACGCTAACATTTTTAAACGAGATTCCGGCGACGCCAGAGTTTAAGACTTGGATTGCCGATGAACTCAAAGCCGCATTTGAAGCCTCGAGCAATTTTGCCGATTGGTTTTCGGGTATTTTGTTGCGTTTGCTGGGCGCTCAGGGCTTGGTGGTGTTCGACCCGATGGATGCCAACCTCACACCACTTTTTAAGGCGCAAATCAAGCACGAACTGTCTTCACCGCTCGCCTCGAGTCAAGCCATCGAAACTGCCGCCAAAAAACTCGAGGGACTTGGGTTTAATCCGCAATTGCGCCGCGCAGACGGATCAACCAATTTGTTTCTCGAGGGCGACGATGGTTTGCGCAGGTTACTCAAATTTGATGGTTCTCAGTTCATAGCAGACCACAAGTATTCTCGAGCCGAATTGGAAATAATCCTCGAGCAAGACCCAGCCCGCATTACACCCGCCGCCGGTTTACGCCCAACGCTTCAAGATGCCGTGCTACCCAACGCCATTAACGTGCTAGGACCTGGCGAATTGGCGTACCACCTCGAGTTGAACGGCGTCTACGAACTTCACGGCGTGCAACAGCCCTTGCTGCATCCTCGTCTGAGCATCACGATTCTCGAGCCGCCGATCAAGCGCATCCTGGCAAAGTACGGTTTAAGTGCCGCCGAGTACCAGAAAAGCGGGACTGAGGTCTTAAAGCAAAAACTGTTTGCCCAAACCAGCGCCAACTCGAGCCTTCAAACTGAAATGGCGAACATCATGGCGGCTTTTGAACGCATGGAAGCCGAATTGCTGGCGTTTGAACCAGGTTTTGCCAGAAATGTTTGGCGATCTAAAGCCACCGTGCGTTTTCAGATCGAGAACAATCTGCCGCGCAAACTAGCAACCAGTTATGCTCGAGCCGATAGTGACGCGCAAAATCAATTTTTGCGACTCGAGAAACATTTGCTGCCCAATAGAGAGCCGCAAGAACGTTACATCAGTTTCTTGTCGCACCTGATCAAATTCGGACCCGTTTTGCTCGAGCGAATTCTGAAGCTCGAGGCTCGCGGGGCGCACTGGCTCGAGGTTTAAACGCCGATCAAAGCAGTTTTTTGAATTAACCGCTATCCTTGAGGCATTCAAGGAGGCAAGATGAAACACTGGTTGCTGGTTTTAACGGCGCTAATTCTGGGGGTTGCCGTCGCCCAAAGCTTAAGTGGAACTTGGGTTGTAAAACTGCAAAATGGTTCGGTGCTGACGCTGGTCTTGCAAGAAACGGATGGGCAAATTCAAGGCACATTGACCAGCAACGGTGTGACCTTGCAACTCGAGGGTGATTCAAACGGAGTCAGTGCCGAGGGGACGCTCTCAAGCCCGACTGAACAAGCCGTATTTCAGTTAACCCTTTTGAGCAACACCTTGACCTTGGTGATTGCCGAGATTGACCCGAACACGGGCGAAGCCAA
This sequence comes from Deinococcales bacterium, assembly GCA_043775825.1. Classification (GTDB taxonomy): domain Bacteria; phylum Deinococcota; class Deinococci; order Deinococcales; family JAAFIG01; genus JANXTZ01. The sequence goes on along the minus strand of JAYVRX010000041.1, from coordinate 17,114 downwards.
CCAGAACACCGCCCAGACCTTGAAATTTAGCCGCAGCAATTCAGGCTCGAGTGCTCAAAATCCGGGTAGCACCGTGATACCCAACCCAAACCTGCCAGACCCACTGCTCGGACGGTTTATCGGTAAGGATTTGACGCTCGAGGTGATGGGCGGCAATGGCAGTTACAAGGGCGCGATTACGCTTGCAAAGCAAAAATACGCCATGACTGGACAGGGCGGCAATGGCGTTTTACGCGGGCAGTTTGTGGCAAAAGGCAGCACGTACTTGTTCGAGGCTCGAGTCAAGCAAAACAGCATGACCGTGTTGTTAAACGGCAAAACATATGCACTCAGTCGCCAAGCAATCCAAAATCCGAATACAAGTACCAAACCACCTGTAAGCGCCACACCAAATACCCCAACCTCGAGCCTGATTGAGACCAGCAAAGCCGAACTGCGCGAACAAGCCCAGTACAAGGCGGGAACGAGGGTCAACTCGAGCCAACATGGGGTGTCGTTTGTCGTGCCACAAGGTTTTAAGGGCGCAACAAGTCAAGGCATTACGGTGCTGGGCAATGGACGAACCGACGCCAGCGGAATTAACATTTTGATTTTTCCGTTCGTTGGCGCAACTATAAATGATATCTATGCGCTGATGTCCAAACCCATCGATTATGGACAGCTCAGTTTTACGCCAACCGACACTGGCAGCGGCAATACCAACCGTGTGATTTTTCATTACTCGAGCAACCAGTACAACGCCGTTGGCATATCTGTATTGGGCAAAGGCAATGGCTTGAGTTTTCAGGTGATCGGCTTTGCCAGCAATCCAAACCTTCGGACACTGGCGCTTGCAATGGCGAACGCCAGCAAATTCTCGAGTGCCAGTTTGAACAGCACCCTCAAAACGATTCAGACGGGATTCTCTGGCAAGTATTTGTTCGCATATTCGTACAGCGGCACGACCAGCAACACGGGCAGTTTCTCGAGCGAATCCAAACGGCAATGGGATTTGTGCAGCAATGGGCGTTACTTTTTTGAGGGCAGCAGCGAAAGTGCTTTTAATGTGCAATTGCCGAACGGTGGTGACAGCCAGGGTTCGGCGGGTGGGGCAAGTCAAAATCAGGATGGCTCGAGCGGACGTTGGAAAATCTTGATTGTGGGAAACGGTGTGGCATTGATTTTATTTAAGGACGACCAGACCGTAGAACTGCATTTGCTAAGCAATTTAAACCGCAAAATACCGTTTTTGAATGGCAAAGAACTCGGCAGTTTTGGCGCAAGCAACAAATGCCGTTGAGCACATAAAGCCTTGAGTTTCATAATCCTCATGACCCGCGTCAGAATTCTGTCAGAGTTGCTGTCCTAAGCTAAAGCGAGTCGGGGTTATTCTGCCTCGAGCAAGGATTCAACTGTGACTAAATTACTTCAATGCGGAAGTGGGAGCGCCAATGCTTGAAAACACGCTCCTTTATGGTGTGATTGCCTTGATTCTGGCGTTGCTACTTTCAAGCTTGCTGGCACATTCCAGGGCATCAACCCATAAACAAGTGATCGAAGCCACGCAAGCCGCCAAGGCGCTCTCGGATTTTAACCGCGCTCTTATTCACGAAACCAGTCTGCCGGTGGTGCTGGAGCGAATCACCAGCGCCCTGACTGAAAATTTGGGCTTCAGCCAAGCCAGAATGCACCTGCTGGACGGCGTGTCACGCGAAATGCGAGCGCCATCTGGTGAAACTTCGAGTAGCGCTGAACGAATTGCCCTGATGCGTGAGGCATTGTTTTCCCCGCCCGAAGGCATGGAAATACCAGGCGTGATTGTGCTGCCAATTCTTGCCGCCACCAAAGCCGGATCGAACGCACGCTGCTGGCTCGAGCCTGAAAGCAAATGCAAACTGACGCCAAAAATCAACAAGTCTGAGCGTTTCAACACCTGCCTGTCCTGCGAGCATTTTGCCGCTTACGGCGTGCTCGAACTCGAGTACCAAGGCAAACGCCACGACATTGCCAGCCTGACCGATTACGTTCGCGCCAGTTCCCTGGCAGTCTCGAACACCCGCATGTACCAAAGCGAGCAACAAGCCCGTCAACTTGCCGAACAACGCCTCGAGCGCGAACTCAAATTAAAATCTGAAAACACCCAACTGCTCGAATCGCTCGAGGGTGAACGCGCAAGACTGGACGCCACCATCGAATACCTGAGTGAGGGCATCGTACTCTTAGAAGCCGACCAAGCCCAAGCCAACGCCGTGGCTCGAGCCTGGTTGGGCTTGCCCAAAGATTTCAGAGTGCAAGATTTACCGACCCAGTTACGCGCAACCCTCGAGCCTGGACATTCGGATTTGGTCATCAACAACACGCACTTGCAGGTTATTATCAGCCGTCAAGAAAACCGCACCGTCTTGGTCTTGCGCGACCTGGAACGCTTTGGCGCAATTGAGCGCACCAAAGCCGAACTTTTAAGCCGCGTCTCGCACGAACTCAAAACCCCGTTAACCAGCATTCAGGGCTTCACCAGCCTATTAATTTCTGGTGGCGCCGGGGAGCTGACCGACGATCAATACGAATTTTTGACCACCACTTACAACGCCTCGAAAAACCTCGAACAAACCGTGCAAAACCTGATGGACGCCTCCAAACTCGAAGCTGGACTGTTCGAGATCAACTGCAAACCAAGCCGCCTTAATTTTGAAGCCATGCTCGAGCGATTTGTGCAACGCGCCGACGAGCAGGGCATCATGATGGACGTTCAGCTTGCGAGCCTGCCAATCATGAACGTAGACGCCATGCGCCTCGAGTTGGTACTGGCGAACCTGCTCTCGAACGCGTTAAGGTTCACCGCCAAAAACGGGCGAATTGTTGTGACCGTCAGTGTTGAATCTGGCAACCTTCAAGTGAGCGTGACTGACAGCGGTGTTGGCATGAGCAGCTATCAACTGGCACACTTATTTGAACGCACCAGTTCAGGTTTGCAAACTGTCGATGATGGTTACAACCTCGAAGGCATTGGGCTGTCGTTGTACGTCAGCAAAGCCGTCATCAACGCCCACGGCGGTGAAATTACCGCCAGCAGTCAACCAGGCATTCAAACCCAATTGCAATTTCGCGTGCCGCTCGAGAAAGCATTTGAGCGAACACTGACGCGTGAAGACAAAACACCAACCTTGGTCGGCTAAAAAGTACAAATTAAACTCGAGCCAATTGCTTACTTGGTGATGACTTCTTTGATGATTTTCGGACGTGCTTGACGCATTCCCAAGAAAAACCCGAGGATTAAACCAAACAGCAACGGAATGCCAATCAAAATACCAAAATTCATGACGAACGACGGGTAATTAAAAAACGAAACCACTGCTGTGCTCTGCGAGAGCACCAAGACAACGGCGATCAGAACCACAAGACCAATTAAAATCCAGCGAAAGTTTCCCATAACTTCAGTATACGCGGTCTGGGTTCTGGGAGTTCCAAAGAAAATTACAATGGGCAATAATCGTCAGGCGGTCTGACCCGATAGCTTGCTCGAGGGGTTACCTCAACAGATTTGTGTAGGCAAAATCGAGCACCAGACCCAAAAACTGCCCGACGGGTTGCTGCAACAAAATCAGTACAAAAAACGCCAGATAACCGCTTTGAGGTAAAAAATGCCGCAAGCTTTGACCGATTGAGCCAGGAATCACCGCCGCCAGAAAATGCGCCCCGTCGAGCGGTGGAATCGGCAAGAGGTTAAAAACCGCCAAGACCACATTCAACCTAAACAGGGTCAGCAAAGCATCAATGATCCAGGCTGGGGCAGCACCGCCAATTAAACTGTTCCCAACCACATGAACATCCAAAAGGCGCAATACTAAAGTGGCAACCAACACCAGGGTCAGATTCATTAAAATTCCCGCACTCGAGACCAGGGCTTCGCCAGCCAAGCCGTGACGATACAATTCCGGACGGGTGCGCACCTGTCCCAGAAAACCAAAACCGATCAGCAAAAACATAATAAAACCGACCCAGTTGAGGTAATACAGAGGATTCCAAACAAATTTCCCGTTTTTGGTCGGGGTCAAATCGCCCTCAAAAATGGCGGCGAGCGCATGACCGTACTCGTGAACGGTGACTGAAACCAGCAAGACCAGAAAATAGGTGAACGCCTCGAGCGGCGCTAAGCCTTGCAAGCCCATTACATCAAACCAACGGCTTGCAACACCGCCACGATCACCGAAATGATTGCACCCGAAATGGCTCGAGTGATTCCCAAGTACGAGAGCACCAGGAAAATAATCATGAAGCCAAAGGGCGTGCTGTTGGTAAATTGTTCGATTTGATCCATCACACGGTTGATTTCTCGGTTTCCAAAAGCCCGCACAGCCCTAGAACCGTCTAGAGGCGGCACTGGAAAAATAAACAGGGCTGCCAAACTGATGACATTGCCCGCTCCAGAAAAGAACCCTGAAACAATCGCTTGGCTGCTATCACCCACAAACTTGGTCAGCAATGCACCAATTAAAATCAGCACAAAAGCCCACAACACCAAACTGAGTGGACCAAGCAACCAAATCAGCACTTCCGAACTCGAGCGACCACGAAGGTTGTAGGACTTTAACGGAATGGTGTTAGGAATGGCGAAACCAAAAATCGCTAACCAGATCAAATAAATCGGGTTGATGTGCGCCCTGGGTTCGGTGCTGGTAAAACCCTGACTTTTTGCCGTGTTGTCACCCAAACTCGAGGCAACCAGGGCTTGCACGACGTTGTGCAGCACCAAACCGAACGCCATCGCCGCGAGCGCCATCAGGTAGGTCAGTGGACTGGTGAACAGTTCTTGAATAAAAATGGAAAACATGGGTCAGTTTACGATGCAAACGCCCAAGAAAAGGAGGGTTAGCCCCTTTTGCGGGAAATCCGAACCTCGAGCGAGACCAATTTAAGGCACGGGCAACAAGGTGGGCGCAACACCAATTCGCACACTCGGAAGGCGTTGCAGCACAATTTTTGGATCGCTTGGAACGTCGGTGTCCGAACCAATCAGAACAAGTTGCGCGGGTAGAGCGGCAGTGCCAAGGCTGGTGGCTCGAGTTAAAGCCGCCGTGGTGGTTTCGCCAAGTCCTCGAGCAAATTGCAGGCTTGGGTCTTGGGTGACCAGAAAGTTAAGGCTAAAACGGTACGGTTTTGGACAGCCGGCAGGGTTTGGACAGCTTGGATTGGTGGCAAAAGGAAATGTCCGTGGAAGTTTTGTGCCAATGGTGACATAAGTTTTGCCGAGTGCAGGCAAAGCTCGAGTTTTGTTGATGTCTTTGGCGGTAAACCCGTAATCGAGCACGCTGTCGCTTGCGCCGAGCACGCCTGCGGTTCTGGCATTTTGTTCTAAGGTAGGGTCGTACAAACCCGAGTATGCCTGAAAGTCGCTGGTGATCGGGTCTGGTTGAGGCGTGCTGGTCAATTTTGTGCCATGAATTGGCAGTAAGCTTTGCAGAACACCAGTGTTGGTGATTGTCAATGCGTTAAAGTCAAACATGCTGTTCACACCCATGCCGCTGGCGTTGGCTTGTTGGTTGACGGCACGAAGGGTCAGGTTGGCAAAATTATTGGTGGTGCTTAAATTGCTGACTTCAAACGTCATGGTCAAGTAGCGAAAACCGCCGCCAATGTCATCAATGTCCGAATACGACAAGGGCTTGAAGGCAAACGTATTGCTCGAGTCGTTGGTCGTTGCGGTTTTACCCGTGTTCCACTCGAGGCTGATGCTGCCCAGAACGCTGGGAATGCCACTTGGGATGCTGGTCAGATACGAAAGCGGGGCGGTGCTGCTGCCAGTCACTCGAGCGCCAATCATGTTGCTTCGGTTGACACTGACCAAGGTTGAATTGGGAAATACCCGGACGTTGGCAGCACCGATTGCGGTGGCTCGAGCCAGGGCGGCACTGCCATTGACGGGTTCTTCAAGGCTTTGCACGACGTGCGTGTTGTCATTTTGTCCCACAATAAACGTCATGACAAACCGAGTGCCCGAACTGACATCGGCGGAGGCTGGCAGGCGCATACTGAGCGCCACCTGTCCTGTTGCGCCGTTCATAATGGTACGACTGTGACTGGTCGCATTTGCTCTGGCGACAAAACCGTATTCGAGGCTGTACTCGCCAGCATTGATGATGTTTGCGCTTAAAGCGCTACCGCTCAAAGCGGCACTTTCTGTGGGCGTGTACACTTGCAAATCCGAATGAAATTCGCTGACCAGATCGCTGCCGTTTGTGCCTTGGGCGGGTTTGACACCGTTGACGTCGGTATTGCTCGGAGCACCGCCAAAAGTGTTGATGCTTTTTAAAGCGCTGGCGTTGGCATTGCCCGTTTTGGCATACGCCACCAAACTGAGGTTGGTCAGGCTCGAGCCAGAATTGTTGGTGATGTTGTAGACCGCTGTCAGCGTGCGCTGGGTCGGGGTCGTGCCAAGGTCATCGAGCACCACAAAACTTTTGGGGCTGGCACTGATGCTCGAGTCGGGTTTGGGCGTTAACGTTCTGGCGGTTGGAAAAAACCGAGCGCTGTTGCGCGATAAATCGCTGCCGAAGTTGACCTCGAGCCTGCCCAAGATTTTGGGTGATTCGGGCGCTGTTGGGCTGGTGCTGCAAGCCACAAGCACGGTTGTAGAACCTAAAAGGGAAAGTAAAATTCGGCTCATGTGATTCACATTTTAGAGTCTATCACGATAATCTTAAATTAAAACTTGGATTTTTGAAGTATTATTTCAGTCACAACTTTTCAAGCAAACTCGAGAAACACAAAGGCTCTCAAAATCCATTCGAGGATTTAAACATCACGGCGTAACTTGCCCGCCAAAAACCAAGTTCCAAGATACGCCAACGCACCAATCACAAACACCACCTGATAATTGAAAATGTCTGCCAGTTTTCCGCCAAGCACGGGCATAAACACTGCAATGCCGACCAAAGTGTTGACCGTACCGATATAACGTCCTCTGGCTTGGGGGTTGGCGACACCCAAAATATGGTTGGCATTGCCCAGGTTCAGACCCGCCTGAGCCACGCCAGACAGCACAAACACCAGCGCATACCAGTTGCCTGCACCTTTGGGCATCAAGAGCGCGGTCAGCAGTGCCGAGATTGAAAACCCGAGCGCGTAACGAATAATTCGTCTCGAGCCAAAATTGCTTGCCACCACCGACCAAACCCAGTTGGAAAGCGGCGCGACAATGCCCACCACAATCAAAAAATTACCGATGCTGGCTTTGGGTAGACCAATCACCCGCAAGGCATACACCGTAAAAAAAGGATCGGCGAGGCTGGCAAGGGCGGTGGCAACACGGTACATCACGTAAGCCCTAAAGCCAGGGTCAGACATGATCGTGCTTGGGATGGCTTTGATCTCGTCCCTGAATCTCGAGGGGTCTTGCGGCGGGTCTGGCGGCTCGTCAGTTAAACCGTAAACGTTCCAACCCATCGTAAAGACCAGCGCACCCAAGGCAAAAATAAGGGTGTAATCGAACGGAAACACCAAACTCGAGGCGAGGATCGCCCGCACCAAAAAACCTGCCAGCAACGCCAACAAACCGCCCCAAAGATTACGAATCCCAAAAAACTTTGATCGCTCATTGGCGGCAATGGTTTTGGCAGCCACCTCGAACCACGGCAGCCCACTGACCCCAGACGCCAGCGCATTGATCAATAAACCCAGCAAAAACATGACCAATAAAAGTGTGTGGTTGCCCGCAAAAATCATGCTCGAGAGCACAATAAAAATCATGCTGGCAGTGCGGGCAAAAGCAGTCTTTTGATAAACCACGATCTTGCGCGGCAAATGCCTGATCTTGCTGGCAACCAGCAATTGTGGCAACAACCAACCGCCCATCGTAATGGCGGGCAACGCCCCGATCACGCTGTTGCTTGCGCCCAAGGCGGCGGCAAAACTCGAGAGAACGATAGATTGATTAAAAAAACCATCGCCCATTGAAACAAACCAACCGTTTAAAACACCGTACAAATAATTGCGCTTCCAACCAAGAAATCGCTCGAGTCGGACAAAAATTGGCTCGAGGAGGGTTGAAGCAGACTTCATAGCAAAATCATAACGCTAGAATTTAAAGACTTTAATCTGGGTCATGCACAAACGGTCATTTTACACGCCCAACCCAGAATGAACGGGGTATAGTTATCCGAAGATGACTGCTGCTGACCCACGTCCAACTGTGCTGATTGTTGAGGATGACACCTCATTGCAAAGTGTGCTCGAGGCGCTGCTCGGGCGAGATTACCGCGTGACCATTGTCGGTGACGGCAAAGAGGCTTTAGAGCATTTGCAGTGGGACACACCAAACTTGGTGATTTTAGATGTCACCATTCCGCACGTTGACGGTTTGGACATTTGCTCGAGAATCAAACGCATCAAACGCTTCCGTGACACCCGCGTGATCGTCATGACCGCCAGCATGGACGAACGCACGCACGATGCCGCGAATCTTGCCAAAGCCGATGCTTTTGTCAGTAAACCTATTGTCAACGAGCAGTTCCGCAAGTTGGTACGTGAATTGTTAAACAAATCTGATGCGCCAAAATCGTTCACCGATTCGGCATTTACCGGTAGCCTTGCCGACGCCAGCGCAGACCGTGCACCACCCTCGAGCAAAACAACATCTGAAACGTTGATCGCCAAAAACCCAAGCGGTATCATCAAAGCCGAGTTTGACGAATCTGAAACCGTACCAAAACCTTTTGAGACCGCAAACGCCAATGCCAAGCCGTTTGAAGACTGGGACGACTCGAGCAAAGATGACACCGCAGGTAGCGTTTCCAAAGACAATTCCAACTTTTAATGCCCCCAGAGCTGCTGGGTTTAAGTTTAGGCTTGGCGGCAGGTATCAGCCCAGGACCACTGCTCAGTCTGGTCATGCGCACCAGCCTCGAGCGCGGTTTTTGGGCGGGCGTTCGGGTAGCACTTTCACCACTTTTAACTGACGCCCCGATCATTGCCTTGTGCTTATTGCTCATCAACGCCCTGCCCGCAAGTTTTACGACCTTGCTGGGTTTATTCGGTGGTGCGTTCGTGATTTATCTTGGCATTGAAGGCATCAAAGCCGCCCAATATGCCAACCTTGAGCAACCCGCGCCTGTTAAACAATCCCAAGATTTTTTGCGCGGCGCACTGGTCAATATCCTCAGTCCGCACCCGTGGTTGTTCTGGCTTGGCATTGGCGCTCCGACCCTGCACAGTGCCTACCAAATGGGGGCAATCCACGCCGCAGGGTTTTTACTCGGGTTTTTTAGCCTACTGATCGGCATGAAAATCGTACTCGCGTTCCTGGTCTCGAGCGGCAAACGGTTCTTAACCAAAAAAACCTACAAAGCCGCGCTGTACTTCTCAAGCCTTTTAATGCTCGTAGCGGGTTTTGTTTTGATGCTCGAGACGCTGCGTAACCTGTTGAAAATCTAACTCGAGTTGTCCTTTCTGCCTGTGGATAAGCTGTGGATAACAAAAAAGCATCTCGAGCACGGACGCTCGAGATGCCTGTAAACCAGTTGCCATTTGCTTAAAACGGAAAGCCCAACCTGAAGTGAAACTTGCCGCCTGGATTCCACGGACTGAAAGCGTAATCAAGGCGAATGGCAGGCAGTTGGAACGAACCAAAGCCCAAATTGATCTGAACGCCCAGACCAAAACCAAATTGCAAACCCTCAGGGATTCTGTCATTGCCACGTGAGGCACGAACTTCTACGCCGTCACCACCGCCCCAAGCATTACCAAAATCTAAAAAGGCAATACCCAGTAAACCGTAGGTGAACGAGGTTTGCAAACCAAAATCGTAACGAAGCTCGAGCGACCCCGTGTAAAACAACTGCCCGCGAAGGTCGTTAAAATCGTAACCGCGCAAGGTGTAATCCTCGAGTTGAGAACTGCCACCGATACGGAACAACCGATTGGCTGGCGCATCACCCACGATGAAACCGGTGTTAAACCTGAACGCCACAGCGAATCTGCGATCATCACCGATGTCAAATTTACCGTTTTGATCCCAACCGAAACCCAAGTACGTGCGGAAACCAACCGTGGTTTGCTCCCATGACAACGGTTTTTCGCTTGCAGAGCCAATGCCCGCCGTACCAAAACCGTAACCCACCGCGCCAGTCACCAGCACGCCTTGGGTTGGGAAATCTTGGCGGTTTTTGGTGCTGAATTGACCCGCAACTTGCGTAAAGACCGTCAGGTTATCTGGAGCATTTGCTTTAAATACGTTTGGATCAACATTTACCTGATCGGCTTGATACGGCAAGGTTGGGCTTGTCGCACCAGGCAATTTACTGTCGTCTTTCTCGAGGTAATTTGATTCGTAACTGAAATCAAAACTGACCCGCACACTAAAGTTTTCGCCAACTGGTCTTGAAACACTAAAACCAAAACCTGTAGAACGCGCAGAATACGAGCGTGATGCGTTCTTGGTGGTGTCTATAACAGCATATTTTGGAATTGGGTTTCCAGCACTGACGCTGGTTGAAACGCTGAACGTCACCTCGGTACGGGTTTCGCGGAAGTCCAAAAAGTCAATATCCAACCACGGAATGGTATATGACAAACCACCCGAGAAGTTTTGACCCGCATTGTTTGGACCACCCTGAACGCCCAAATTAATACGGTGATTCTGACCCCACAAGTTCTGCTCGGTCACGCTGAGTTGCCCCGCAAAACCATCCAAGGTGCTGTAGGTAATACCTGGCACAATGTTGCCCGATGATCCCTCCTCGAGTCCAAGGGTCAGGATGATTTCAAAAGGTTTGCTGGGGTCAGGGATTTTGACGCCGACCTGCAAGTCTTTTAATAACCCAAGCTGCTGAATTCGTCCAAAGCTGGCTCGCAGGGCAGTGATGTTGAACAAACCACCCGCCTTGGGCAATTCGCGGGTGATCACGCGGTCATCGGTGCGGTGATAGCCGCGCCAGTTGATCTCAAAACCGATCAATTTTTGTTCCTGAATCGTTACGGTGTAAATACCGTCGCTAAAACCGAACTTGGGTTCTGGAACAATCCCAAAACCCGCCTCTTGGTACGCGTCGTTGATCGCCGAAAAATCCTCTTCGGCAAGTTTGGGGTTGTAAGTATCACCAATTTTTTGCTTAAACCGCGCCAGCAAGACGCTGCTTGGCACTGCTGTATTGCCTTGAATGTTGATAGTCGTGATTGGACCCGCCGCCGCTTCCTCGAGCGTCAGGGTCACGATCAGGCTGTCTTCGCCTGCGGGTTCGATCTTGACCCCGATTTGCTTGTCACGACCTTTGGCGAGTCGCTGGACTTCTTTCAAAAGCGTGTCGTAATTGAAAAAATCACCCGTTTTAAGGCTAAGTTCGTCTGGGTTAACGCCGAGCGCGGTGGCGTCAACGGCGGCAATCTTGTACTCGATAATCCGAATCGTTAAAACACCGTCCGCCAGCTTACTGAGTTCAAAACTGGGACCACTGAAACGGTAACCCAACGCTGTGTATTTGGCTCGGACGGCTTGGGCGGCATTCTGATAGACATCGGCTTTGAACGCGCCGCCGTCAACCATTGACTTGTACAAAGCCTTAATTTCCGCCTCTGGCACGAGGGTCGCGCCGACAACCTCGAGCGACTTGACGCTGGCAGATTCGGTGACGTTAAAAGTCACGGTTTGCTTGCCGTCTTTGATTTCGCCAAGCTCGATTTTAATTTCAGGCTCGAAGGGCAGCACTTGCCTGTACGCTTGTCCGACGGCAGCACCAGCCTCTTTAAGCTTGGCTTCGTTGACGGTCACACCGACACCAATGTTGAAGTTCTTATCTAAGAATTCAATCAATTGATTGCTTGGCACGATTGAATTCCCAGTGAAGATCACCTCGCCAATCACGGGGTTGGATTCGACGGCAATCACCACCACATTGCGAGAATCCCGAACCTCGAGTGTGACCTTGACGGTTTTAAAGAAACCCAATGCCAGCAATTGATTCTGAATGTCTTCGGCTTTGACATTCTCGACTGGATCACCGACGCTGATGTCAATGGTGACTTTGACCAGACCTTTGATCGTGTCGTCATCCGTGCCAGTCACGATAATTTCATCGATAGAACCCGTTGGCGGCGTGGGTTGGGTTTGAGCGAATGCCGTACCCAGGCTCGAGGTTAACCCGAACCAGCACAGCAAAACGAGAGCGATATGACGGACTTTAGGCATTGATTGACATCCTCCAACGTGTCGCGCCACAAGATCAAATCTGTGGTTCGCGTTGCTCGAGCGTCCCCGAGCGGGTAATGCTATAAAACCATAAATACTAAGAACATAAAACGTTTTGTGAATCGCTTCGATTCATCAAGTCTTCACGTGCGCGATGTTTCCAAGTTTCCATTCACCCGTTTCAGTCTAAAAAATCAGAATTGACCCACTGGAATTCCTTAAGAAGTCTCCCGCATTCCCGTATTGGAGCGGTGAAGCACCCGTGAGAACCCTGATTTAAGCGTTAAGCAAGTCTTAACCCTGTGCTGCTCGAGTTTTTGCAGGTTGCTGTTAACTTGTTTTGCCAGACGAAAGCGGCTGTTGGTAACGCCAAACGCTTTGTATCTGGGCTAAGATGTGACCCATGAGTGAAATAGCCACCAGAATCGCCTCGAGTTTGCGGGCGGCTCGAGCCATCACAGACTTTCAACCCGAAATTGCCATCATTTTAGGATCAGGACTTGGACCTCTTGCCGAAGACATCGACACCCAAACGGGCGTAATTATTCCTTACGCCGACCTGCCAGGTTTTCCAGTCTCCACCGCGCCAGGTCACGCTGGAAAAGCCGTACTCGGGACACTCGAGGGCAAACGCGTGATCGCCTTTCAGGGACGGGTGCATTTGTACGAGGGTTACAACGCCAAAGAGGTCGTGCTGCCCGTCTCACTGGCGCACGGGCTGGGCGCGAAAACCCTGTTTGTCTCCAATGCCTGCGGCGGTTTAAACCCCGCCTGGAAAGCTGGCGACATCATGCTGCAAACCGATTTCATCAATTTTACGGGAACCAACCCACTGCTTGGAGCGAATGACGCCAGCCTCGGACCAAGGTTTTTGCCCTTAATGGGCGGTTACGACAACGATCTTGCCAGCATCGCCCGTCAAGCCGCCCGAGCCTGCGACTTGGCATTGCGCGAGGGCGTGTACTTGGGCATCAGCGGACCCATGTACGCCCCGAAAGCCGAGTTGCGCATGTACCGCCAGTGGGGCGCGGACGCCATCGGTATGAGCACCGTGCTCGAGGTGATTCAAGCGCTCTACCTTGGAATGCGAGTATTGGGCTTATCCAGCGTGACCGACATGGCAATTGCAGACCGTGAAGACCACAGTGAGACCAACGAACAAGCCGTGATCGAACAAGCCCAAAAAACTGGACCAAATTTTAGGAAATTGGTGAAAGCCATTCTCTCAAAGATGGAATAGCGCAAAGGGCAAAAGCATTCACAAAATGCACGAGATTCGGACTTTGCGGTTGCTCTGAACAACACCGAAGCTCGAGTTTGCTTACTGTTGAACATCACCTTTACCCGTTAACCTGTGAGTTCATGTTGCCTGACATCCTTGAAAAAATCCAAACCACCTGCCACCGCGTCGGACGTGACCCGAGCGGTGTGCGATTGATTGCCGTGACCAAAACCAAAACCGTTTCGGAAATACAACACTACATTCTCAGTCACGGAAACTTTGCGCTCGGCGAAAACCGCGTGCAAGAGGCGCTACCCAAACTCGAGGCGTTACCAAACACCGAATTTCATATGCTGGGTCAATTGCAAACCAACAAAGTCAAATTCTGCAAAGATTTTAAACTGATTCACGGCGTGGACAACACCAGGATTCTCGAGGAACTAGCAAAACGCGGCGAGGGCTGGGGTTTTGTGCCACCAGTGCTTTTGGAGGTCAATATTGCCAGAGAACCCCAAAAGCACGGTTTGATGCCCGAAGATGTGAGGGGCGTTTTACAGGTTGCTCGAGAACTGGCCATCAATGTACGTGGCTTGATGACCGTTGCACCGATTGCCTCGGAGGAAATCGTCAAAAAAGTCTTCCATGACTTACGTCTGATGCGTGATAACCTGGGACTCGAGGAACTATCAATGGGAATGAGCGACGATTTTGGGCTGGCAATAGAACAAGGAGCGACCATGCTTCGTATCGGACGCGCACTGTACGAGGCAGCCTCATGAAATACACGCCCTTGGATGTCCGTCACAAAGAATTTGCCAATCAAATGGGTGGCTACAGCAAACGCGAGGTCAAAGAATTTCTGGCTGGTGTCGCCGACGAATTTGAGGAGATGGAACGCCAAAACCGAGGAATGCAAGACCGATTGTTAACCCTCGAGGATCGAGTCAACGAACTGCGCCAAGGCGAAGAAAGCCTGCGCCGCGTGGTGGTCAGCGCCGAACGCATCGGCAATGAGATGAAACAAAACGCCGAACGTGACGCCGCCGTGACCCTCAAAGATGCCGAAACACGTTCCTCTGCCATGCTTGCAGAAGCCGAAAGCGCCAAAGAGCATTTGTACCGCGAAGCACTGTCCAAAGCTCGAGATATTCGCCTTGACATTGAACGGGTTCGCAGCGAGAAATCAATGTTCCTCTCGCAATTCAGGGGGCTTTTAAACACTTACCTTGACAGTGTTGAACGCAATGAAGACAAAGGCACGGGTTAAACCGCCGCGCTCATGCCACCATCAAAATTAATCGCACAACCCGAAACAAAAGCCGCCCTGGCACTGACCAGAAACGCAATCAAATCTGCGAATTCCTCTGCCCTTGCCACACGCCCAAGCGGAATGGTCGGCGTTAAACCCGCGTACACTTGCTCGAGCGTCTGTCCTGTCGCCATCGCACGACGATTCCACTGGTCAGACTCGACAAAACCAATCAGAACGCCGTTGACCCGAATGTTGTCCTTGCCCAAATCCTTGCTCATGGCTTTCATCAGTGCCATTCCCGCCGCTCGAGACACACTGGACGGCATCGAACTGGCGGCGGGCGTTTTACCACCCGTTGCCAAAATGTTGATGATACTACCGCCACCAACTGCCCTCAAATGCGGAGTCACAAGCTTTGAAAGTCGGATTGCCGCATGAAATTTCAGGTCGAGGTCTTCAGCCCAAAGCTCGTCCGAGATGCTCTCGAACGGCATGGCGGCAGCCTTACCCGCATTGTTGACCAGCGCATCAATCCGACCAAAATGCTCGAGAGTTAACGCCACAAAACGCGCCAATTCATCGGGTTTGGTGACATCGGTCGTGACCGCGAGCGCGCGACCTCCTGCCGCGTTAATGCCTTGTGCCACCGCCCGAAGTTTGTCCTGCCCCCGAGCGCAAATCGCCACACTTGCCCCCTCGAGCGCCAGTTTTTGCGCCGTTGCCGCGCCCAAACCATCCGAACCACCCGTGATGAGGACAACCTTATTTTGAAGTTCTAAATTCATAACATCAGTTTAACGCCAAATTTGGTTTCACTCAGGGCAACCGCAAAGTCCAAATTTCGTACATTTTGTAGCCCAATTTCTGGCGGGCGCAGCAATCGATTATGCCCGATAGGTGCGTTTTATAATCAAGAAGCAGCGCCCCTACAAAAAAACCGTGTTCTGTAGGGGTGAACCTTGTGTTCACCTTGCAGCGAGAAGACGTCAAAACATTGTTTTGTGCATCGGTTTACGACTTTGCGGTTGCCCTGTGGATTTCACTCGAGGTGCACAAATGACTTTTAAGGGAACGGGTATACTTTTTTAAGAGCGCATCCCGCGCAAAAGCAGGGCGCAGCAAGCTTCTTGACCATAAAATGCACCTGACGGGCATGGTCGCAGCGCCCCTACAAAGAATTTAGGGCAAAAATATGACCTACCTCCTAGACCACCACCCAGACCAATACCCGCTCGAGTCTTACCGCCGCAAGCAACTGCTTGAATGGGTGTTCAAACATGGCATCTCGAGCTTTAATGAAATCTCGAACCTACCCAAAAGTGCGATTGCATTTCTCGAGGAAAACTTTGAGTTGACCGCATTCCCAAAAGTTGAGGTTTTCCCCAGCACCGACGGCTCGAGCAAATACTTGTTTACGCTGCGTGACGACAAGCAAATGGAAGCCGTTTTAATGCCCTACCAGGACCGCGTGACGATTTGCGTGTCCACAATGGTCGGTTGCCCTGCGGGTTGCGCGTTTTGCGCAACTGGACGCATGGGATTTGGACGCAACCTAACGGCTGGTGAAATTGTTGAGCAAGTGCTGGTGGCTGCCAGGGATCAAGAACTTGCACCCACCGAGATTCGCAATTTGGTGTTTATGGGCATGGGCGAACCGCTCTTGAACTATGACAATACACTCGAGGCAGCACGGATTTTGCTCCACCCAGACGGACTGGGCATGAGTCAACGCCGCGTCACGCTGTCTACTGTGGGATTGCCCGACAAAATTGTCAAGCTTGCCAGTGAAGATGTCACTGTCAAACTTGCGATCAGTTTGCACGCCCCAGACGAAGAAACCCGCAAAACCATCATTCCCACCGCGCACGCGCACACCATCGAAGCGATTCTGGACGCGGCAAAAGAATACCAACGCGCCAGTGGTCGTCGTGTGACCCTCGAGTACGCGATGCTGGCGGGGGTCAACGACGCGATCTGGCAAGCCGAACTGCTCGCGGACATCTTGCGGGGACTGGTTTCACACGTCAACCTGATCCCGATGAATCCCTGGGCGGAATCTGGTTTTAGAAGTTCAAGTGAAACCCGAATTCAAGAATTTTACGACACCCTCGAGAAACGTGGTGTTCCCGTCAGTGTGCGCCGCTCGAGGGGACGGGATGCGGGCGCGGCGTGTGGGCAGTTGGCGATAGCCAAAACGCCACGGGTAATCTCGAGCGACGGGGTTTGAAAAGCCCGAGAACTTTTAACTCAAGCTTTCAACAAACCCGTTAACCAAATTTTAAAATCCTCGCATTTAAGAAATTGAATTGCTTTGATCACTTTTCGCTCGAGGTTTTGAACGCATTCTGAAGAAAACCATAATGAACGCCATGAAGGTAAGGATAATCGGCGCAACCAGCACCAGAATCAATGAAGGGGTTGTTGGGGTTGCCGTTCTGGCTTTAGTGGCAGCCCAAACCCAGGATGCAATGTTAAAGTTTGCA
>JAYVRX010000040.1:0-7971 GCA_043775825.1 Deinococcales bacterium | reverse complement strand
AACGCCCCACGTTCGCGTGGTGGACCACAGGTCGGAGGCTAGATCATGTTGCGTCAAGTTCGTCCGTTCACACTTTCGCAGCACCTCGAGAAAGCCTTCTGGCATTGGGGAACAATCATCACGCTAATTTGGGCGGCTTACGGTTTCGTGATCGTCTCGCAGCGCGTCAGTCAGATGATGCTCGAGGCAGGTTGGGGCGTGAAACTGGCAGCGACTGAAACCCTTGCCGTCTTGGGTTCGTGCGCCATGAACTCGAGTTGTGCCCACAACCTCGAGTTGCTCTTGCGATACTACGACAAGCTGATGTACCTCGCGCCGTTCGTTGGTTTTGTTGGTTTGGGAATGGTGCTGCAAGTTTTCAAACACTTCCCAAGCTATCAACCCGTCGCGGCGGGACGTTGGACTACAAAACGCGAACTCGAGCGCTACCTCAAACCTCAAACCGACTCGAGTTTGGTGTCGTACCTGGGTTTGATTCCACGTCTCAAGTGGCTGCCAAAATTTATCTGGGGACACTGGAATTATCACGCCTTGGCGATTCCCGAAGACGAATTCAACGAACACACCTTGATTTATGGTCCTCCAGGTTCGGGCAAAACCGCAGGCATGTTCCGCCCGATGTTGCTTCGTGCCGCGATGCTCGAGCGCAGCGCTATTGTCTTTGATGTCAAATATCCAGACCGTCGCCAAGGTTTGAATGCAGTAGTGAACGAGTTTCGGGTGCTTGGTCGCAAGGTCGAAGTCTTCACGCCGTTTGCCGCAAACTCGAGTTCGCTCGATTTGTTTCAAGGTTGCGAAGATTTTCAACAAGCGCTCGCCGTCGCCACCGTTTTCTTGCCGATGCCCGAGGTCAAAACCGATGGCACGTACTACGAGAACCAAGAACGCCGTTTGCTCGCCGCCTTGTTTATGGATGGCAAACTGAAGGGCGGCGTGCTTCTCAACACGATCCTGCTGCGTCTGAAGGGTGGTGTTCGAGCGCTCGAGACTTACATTCAGCACAATCCGCACCTGATGGCAGAACTCAGAACCTTTCTTGACCTGCACACTGACAAAATCGCTGGTGTGATGAGTGGTCTGGCGGCGACCCTCGAGCCATTTTGCAAAGGACTGATCCCACAACGTTTGGGCGGTAATGGACAAAGCATTGATCTCGAGCGAGTCTTTCTCGAGCCGACGCTGTTGTACATCGGCATTCCGCAGGCGGACGTGGTACAAGGTGTTGGCGCATTGGTGATGCAACTTGTCAAACGCCTGGTAGATGAAGTTGGCTTGCGTGTTGCCGATGCCTCAGTAACTGGGCAAGTACCAATCGGTACGGGCGTATACCTCGATGAACTCCTCAACCTTGGCAAACTCAACAAGCTCGAGAACATGCTCGCCACCTTACGCTCGAGGGGCATCGCTTACGTGCTTGGCGTGCAGAGTCACGACCAGGGACGTGCCTTGTACGGGCGTGATGTTTGGGAAGCGATCATCAAGGCAACGCGCCATAAAGTTGTATTCCTCGGCGCACTCGATCCCAAAGATGCGCTCGAGGTTAGCCAAGCCTTGGGTGAGATGACGGTGTTTGAGCAAACCTTGACCGCCTCTGAGGGTGAGAACGGAAACCGTCAAGGTACGACCACCAAAGAGGTCAAACGTGCGCTCGTACCGATGGAAGAGATGCGAACCTGGCAGAAATTTCATGCTGTGGTGATCGGGCGCAACCTGATGCCGTTCAAAATCATGTGCTATCCCTTATTCGATGCACGTCATCCAGATCACGCCTTTCATGTAAGCCTCAGCGCAAAAGCCAATCAATTGCCAAATTTTGCCATCACCTCTCAAGCCCTAATGCCGACGCTCGAGCATCCTGCACAAGAAAAACTCGAGCTCGCCCAATTGATTTACCGCGCTGTGGCTGAATGCTGGGATTGCGAGTTGTACCGTGAACGTGGCAGGGTCGTGATGGTGCGCCTCGTGCCACTGTTGCCATTTACCCTGCCAAAGATTTCCAACATCAACCTTGATGGCAAGCACCTCGAGCTTCAGGGGTGCGAACGCATTGGCGAGGAACTGATGAACGCCCTGATCTGGCTGAAACGCCGCACCGAGTTAAGCGTTTGGATAGCCGACCATCACTCGAACATCAAAGGCGCAGCCGAGTACACGGACAATCCACTTGGCGAACTTGAGGGTGAAACTTTGTGGATGCACTCGAACGCCGTGACAGAAGTTTTTGGGCGGGCGTACCTTTCCAAGAAAACAGTCGTCAAACGATTGATTGATCAGACCGAACTCGAGGTGGTCGAAGTTCAACTCAACCACCGTGGACTTGAGAAACTTCGCGCCCGAATCGTAAGTCTTGAAGCTGAAGCGAAACTCGAGTCAGGATATGCGTCATGAAGTTGTTGTTCGCATTATTGTTGATCTCGAGTTTGGCTCGTGCCAACTCGATTCCAATCGAACTTCACTCCGAAAACGATGTTGCCAAAGTCATATTGTCGGCTCGAGTGCAAGTCTTTGTTCTTGCCCCACAATTGCACAGCAAGATTGTGGCGAATGCCCTTCGTCGTGTTGCCGTTGAAGATCATGTTCGCGTGCTGATTTTGTGCGATGCCAGCCTCATCAAAGATCGCTCGAGTTTCATTCCAGCCCTGTCCTACTTGCAACAACGTCAGCATCCAATCGAAGTTCGGTTGCTCGAGCGAATCACCCAAAGCAGCCTAATTGTGGACGATGCTCGAGCCATGTTTGGACCCTTGGTGATGGAGTCTTGGACTTATGGGTTAAAGCCCACGCGACTCGTTCTGGACTCAGCGCAGAGTCTCGAGCAATCAAGGCATTTTTGGAGGCAATGGAAACGTGCCAAGCCTTGGAAGTTTGAGACGAACAACCCAAGATTCACCATTGGAGGCAAACCATGAAACGATTCTGCTTGTTGCTCGCGCTCATGGCAGTCTTGCTGGGTCAAGTCGCCGCCCAGCAAACCAAAGCACCAACTCGAGCCTACAATCCCGCCACCTTGCATGATGCCCTCGAGATGATTCAAAGTGCAAAAACCGAAATCTGGCTGCTTGCCCCAACCCTCAAGAATGCCAGTGTCTATCAAGCCTTAAACTCGAGAATCAAATCGGGTGTGGTTCTGCGTTTGCTGATCGCCAACAAACAAGGCTACACGGGTTATGAGGTTTACCTGGCTCGAGCGCGAAATGTGGACGCACGTTGGTTGCCCGAGCATTGGGGAACGGCAATGCTGGTGGTGGATGACCGAGTGATGGTCACAAGTCCGCTATTGACTGGAATCTCGAGTGCGGGCGCTTCGATCAAAGTCACCCAAGCTGAGTTGGTTGCTGTCCTTGCCGCACCCTTAAAACAGGTTTTTGCCCAAGCTCGGAAACTGAAATGAAACTGCGTGGAATGCACTTGTTTTACGCAGTTTGGATTCCGATGTGCCTGTTTTCGTTTATCACTTCAACCCTGCTTGGTTTTATTACGATCTGCCTTGGCATCATGATCGCCTTGCTCGAGATCATCGTTGAACGCTTGCGTCAAGTGCTGGCGGAACAACGCAACATTAGGCTCGAGTTCCAACATCTCCGCCTTCGCCCTCGAGATGACCAGCCATGAAAAACGAAATTGACCAACTCGAGATTCTGCTCGAGAAACTTCCCGACTGGGTGCAGCAGTACATCCTCGAGTTTCAAGACGAAATCGAAGACGTGATTATGGAACTCGGACGACCCTTGCGATTCAACCTCCAACACGGGTACAAACGCTTTGAAGAAATCATTACCCGTGACGAACTCGAGCATCTGAAATTTGCCCTCAAAGATGTGGCGCTCGACAACCGCACAGGGTTGGACGGCACGCTACACCGCATCAGCGTTCGGCGTAGACGCGCCCGAGGCTCGGAGGGCGTGATTGTGGGTGCAATCATTCGCTTGGCTCGAATCGTGATCGGTGTGGCAGAACCCTTGCGACCATTTCTCGAGCAAGGAAATTTCCTGCTCATGGGACCACCCAAAATGGGCAAAACAACCCTGCTCCGCGATGCGATTCGCATCATGGCGGAACGTTACGGACCGCGTTTGGTAATCGTGGACAGCAACAATGAAATCGGTGGTTTTAGCGATATTCCGCACACCATCATCGGTGATGCCGTGCGCTTGCAAGTGCCAGGACCAGAGTTTCAGGAAAAGATCATCACCGAAGCCATTGCCAACTGGAGCGCCGAAAAAATCATCCTTGATGAAATCAAGCGCCTGCCCGATGCACTGGCACTCGAGGAGGGTTCAAAAACAGGTGTAGGTTTTGGGGCAACGATTCATGCTTGGACATTTGATGAAGCGCTCGAGCGTCGCACCTACCAGCCTTTGTTTGGCAATGTGGACATGCAGACCCGAACCAAACCGACGCGAAGCAGTTTTGACAAAATTGTTGAAATCAAAGACCGTGATAAATTTATTGTTCACGAAAATGCCGATGAGGTTATCAGTCAACATTTACGTGGTCAGAAGCTCGAGGGCTTGCAGATTGGGGCATGGTGAATCGTGAATCCGACGTTGCTGAAGCTCGAGATTTCACACTGTTGGCGACTTCCAATCATGAGCAATCATGCCCAATTCTGGCTGAAAATGTTTGCACTTGGCTTAATGCTTGCCGACCACATTCACCTTGTCTTTTTTCATCGTCAACTCGAGTGGTTGTACTGGCTCTCGAGACTCGTCTTTCCAATCTTGGCTCTGATCGTGGCACAAAACCTCGAGCGCCATCGTGCCAACCCAAAACGGTACATCTCGCGGTTGGTGTTGTATGGCATTCTGGCGCAACCTGTTTATATGATTTGCTTTCAAACAACACAGATGAATGTGCTGTTCACCCTTGCCGCGAGTATTGCGTTGCATTGGATTTTGGAAGCCCTCAAAGCTCGAGGTTTGATCTGGCAATTGCGTTGGGGCTTGGCGCTGTTTCTTGCTTCGAGTTTGCCGATGCTCGAGTTTGGTTGGGCTGGAGTATTGGCTGTTCCTGTGTTTATTGCTTTGATGCGACGCGGTGCGCGGTGGGATTGGGTGTTCGCTTTTGTGTTGGCGTTTGGAATTGTAAAATTCACTGTACCTTGGGTCATGCCACTGGCGGCGATTGCACTGTGGGTTTTTCTTTCGAGATTCAAGGATGCTCAAGTTTTGAATCAACCTCGTTGGACACAACATGGATTTTACCTGTTTTATCCTCTCCATCTCGGTTTGATCCTAATTTTCCGAGAGATTGTTCACTGATTCCTACTCTCCAAAAAGTATCGGAGTACGATTTCTCGCAAAGCCTGAACTTTCAGGAGGTGCAGCATGAATTATCCTGCGGATGAACCGTTTGATGAATTTGAAGACCGCCCAGAAACACTTGCCAGCGAACAAACTTTTTCGGTACTCGAGGCTGGAGCAGTGTCTGCTTTGCACAACTCCAATCCAGAAGTTCGCAAGCGGGTCACAAGAATTGGAACTCGAGGTTACTTACCAATAGCTTTGGGCGTATTGATTGGCGGTGTGCTTGGTTATCGTTTGGCAGGTTCATTTGGTTTGCTGCTTGGTGTTTATGTGGGGTTATTGATTGGGCTGCGATTTTCGCACTGAACCTATTGGAGTTTAAATTTTTTCTTGTTTTGTCTTTGGTTCATAACTGATTCTTGAATGTGCCAAGCGACTCGAAACTATTTTTCCGAACGCTCATGTGCCCAATCTTAAACTATCTTATTCCCCATTATTCCCTGGTTCTGATTTAGACTTCTTACCAGGGTCATATCTGCTATTCAATGTCAATTATGAGAAGATGAGAAAATAAAGGACTTGAGTTCAAACAATGACTTTTGTCGTATGACAATTGTCAGTTGAATTTTGCATCTTGTTTATAAAAACCCTTTCTGAACAGCTTATTCAGCGCGATAGGTACTGTAGTGTAATGGATTGGTTTTCGATTGACAAGCGTAAACATTACCCTTACAATCCATCAGCATGAACTTAGGTCTTTATCATTACAAACTTAGAATCACAGAGAACTAACGAAAACATTTTAATACCGCCATCAATTGCAATTACTCGCGTCGCAACGCATTGCAAAATTGCTCTTTCAAGAGCATGGAGTTTGAATGAAACCCAAATCGAACCATAAAGTAACTCGTCGTTTCATAACAAAAGCCCTTACTCGTCGTCGCGTCGCGCAGTTTTTAGCGGTCATTTATATCTTTAGCAACCAAGCTCCATTGTTCGCTGCTTCGTATTTTACCCGTCCAGGGGCTGGAGTCTCGAGGTTGCCAATTGAGGTCATGGCATTTAATGCGCCTGGTTTTGGTCAAGTAGAAGATGCTATTAACTTGGCGAACGGCAATGTTTTTATGGCGGTTGAAGGTTTAGCCCGCAACAACAAAAAAGCGGATGCAAAAACTGACGAGAAAACCAATGAAAGTTTGGATAACAATTGGTCATTATCTGCACGTTTAAGACTCGAGGGTTTCAAAAAGAATTTGACCGAAGCACCCGATGGTTTTGCGCTGTTCTCAGGTGATGGTAGCGGCACAAGTTTTGTGAAAGCCCAACCCGATTTTACAACTGCCCCCACTTGGATCAAGCGTTACGAGAACGCAACAGGCAGCAATCATTTTTACCGTGTTCAACCTTTACCTGGCACAAAATTCTCAGCCGACTGGATTGTTTTAAGATTGCGTGGAGCCAACAACGCCGTGGCACATTACTATGATGCCAGTGGCACACGTCATACTTTTGCTCGAGACGATCAATATTTAGATTTTACACAAGATCAGAATCAACAATTCCGCAGTGCCAAAGCCAGTGATCCTGATGGCGATGCAGGTGCTTCACCACGAACGGAAATCGCCTATGAAGCCCTTTCGGACGAAGAGATTGGTCAAAGTAAAACCACATCTGGACGCATTGCCACCGTTAGTGATGAATATGGTCGTGTCACAACCTACAAATGGAACGATGATGGGATACCATCAACACTTGACGCAATCAATTATTACAGCGACCAAACCACAAATGGACAAGGTTACATTCGTCGAACCGAATTCAGTTACGAAATGCTTTCACCAGCAGGCGCTCGAGTCATCAAAAAAATTCGCTTTAAAGCCCAAAATGGACGAAATGGCGAAGTTACACGCAGTACGAAATTCTCGTATGACCAGGTACAACCCGCCAATCAAGGTTGGCGTGTACTGATTAAAACCATTGTCCGTGATGGACCAAGTGGTGCGCTTACGACAACCTACAGCTACAGCCCAAACAGTGATGAGTTAAGTAAAGTGGAAGAAGCTGGGAAAGCCACAACCGAATATGCGTATGCCAGTTCAAACGAAACCAAAGGGCGTTTGGTGACCATTACCGAAACCCCAACCACAGGTGATGCAAAAGTCATGAAATACCATTATGACCCTCAAGGACGTTTGCGTTTACGTGTGATTACTGACAAAAACCCGAATACTGGAGAAACTCGAGATTTAACCTGGAAGTACGGTTATGTGAAAAGTGGGGCGATTGGTTATCTCCAAGAACCCGCAGGTAAAACCACACATTACATTTATGACCAGCGCGGGAATTTAATTCGTGAACTGACTTTTAAATCACCAGTGGCAAACCCCCTGACAGAGTACGAACTCGAGGTGAACGCAGATGTACCAGTCACTTCGTTGGGAGCAGGGCAAACCACCAAAGTTGCAGTTGCGGTCAAGAATGATCCAAGCAACAAAGGTGTTGCATACTCGGCAGTTAACGGCACAATAACCGAAGATGGTATTTACACCGCGCCCAGCAATATCCCTGCTGACATGATAGAAACGATTACGGTGCAATCTCGGCTCAATCCATTAATCAATAAACAAGTGTAACTACTCAGGAGGTATTGGCACGAACCAAACTTTTGGGCAAAACCGTATTCCCCTCAAATAGCTGAATCAATGCTTGCAAAACACCCTGATTT
>JAYVRX010000039.1:0-2441 GCA_043775825.1 Deinococcales bacterium | reverse complement strand
ATTTAAACCAGAAGTGCGCCCGCTGAATGGTGAGGAACGTTTGTATGCGCGTGGCGTTTCGGACGATAAGGGTCCAATGTTGATTCCGATTTTGGTCGCCGAGGCATTCGGGAAAATTTCGGGTAAGCCTCCTGTCAACCTCAAATTCTTGCTCGAGGGTGAAGAGGAAGTCGGCAGTCAGCATCTCGAGGAAGTGGTGAAAGCCCACGCCGCAAGGCTCGAGGCAGATTTTGTTTTGTCAGCCGATGGTGCGATGTGGCGGGCTGGGGTGTCGTCATTGAACATCTCGAGCCGTGGATTAATCAGCCTCGAATTTACGTTGACTGGGGCGGGTAAAGATTTGCATTCGGGTCGTCATGGTGGTGCGATTCAAAATCCATTGAGCGCAATGGCGCGACTGCTCTCGAGTTTGCACGATGCGAATGGGCGCGTCGCGGTGGCGGGATTTTATGATTCGGTAGCGAAGCTTTCAGCCGCCGAACTCGAGGCGATCAAAGCGATTCCATTCGATGATGCAAGCTACCTCGAGAGCATCGCTGCAAAACAAACTTTTGGTGAACCTGGTTACAGCACCCTCGAGCGACAATGGACGCGCCCGACCCTCGAGTTGAACGGCATGTGGGGTGGCTACACCGGCATTGGTGGCAAGACCGTTTTGCCTAGCGAAGCACACGCCAAACTCTCAATCCGCCTTGTGCCGAATCAAGTCCCAAATGAGGTGCTGGTATTGGTAGTCAAGCACCTCGAGCAACACTGTCCTTCGGGGATCAAACTCGAGATTCACTCAGATTCGCACGGCGCGTTTCCGTATGCAATTCCGAGCGGTCACCGTGGACTCGAGATTGCCCGTCGGGTCTTGCGTGAGGTGGACGGTCAATAACCGCTCGAGGCGCGAATGGGTGGCACGCTGCCGATTGCGGACACCTTCAAACAACTTCTCAACCTCGAGATGGTGTTCTTTTCGTTCTCGACGGGTGATGA
Source organism: Deinococcales bacterium (assembly GCA_043775825.1). GTDB lineage: Bacteria > Deinococcota > Deinococci > Deinococcales > JAAFIG01 > JANXTZ01. Next base: position 1,460 of record JAYVRX010000039.1, on the reverse strand, counting down.
GGATTTTCATGCGCCAAACGAATTTTTCAGACTCGAGCGGTTTAGAAAAGGACTCGAGGCATGGGCAAGATACTTTACGATATTAGGGGGTCAAGTATGAAGGCATAACAGGAATTTAGCGAGTACATCGCGCAAATCAGCGACATCCTCAGTGCCATGAACCTGCTCAACTGGGATGCTCGCACCCAAATGCCCATCGGTGGAAATCAAACCAGGGGGTATCAACTTGCCACACTTTCTGGATTGGCACAAGAAAAGTTGGTTTCGGATCAGTTGCAAGGTTTACTCGAGAGCGCCGAAACCGAAACCTCGAGCCTGCCCGAAGATGCTATTCCACGCCGCAACCTTCAAGCCGTGCGCGAGGCGAGCGCATTATTTAGGCGCACACCCGAACGCCTGACCCGCGATTTGGCAGAGCTTCGGAACTTAGCGCAACAACGTTGGGGCGAAGCTCGAGCCAAGAATGATTTTGCATTCTTCGCACCAGTGCTCGAGCGAATGGTGGTTTTGCAGCGCGAACTTGCCGAGGTCATCGGTTATACCGAACATCCTTACGATGCGCTGGTCGGTTTGTACGAACCTGGCATGACGCACTCGAGTTTGCAAGTTTTGTTCGCGCAACTGAAAGCTGGAACGCTGCCCTTGCTCGAGCGCATCAAAGCCGCTCAACCACCGCGCCACGATTTTTTAAAACGAGAATTTCCACTCGAGCAACAAAGAATGTTTGGACTCGAGGTGGCACAAGCCTTTGGTTATGACCTCGAGCGCGGACGTTTGGATGTCTCCTTACACCCGTTTGAAATTTCTTTTACCCGCAATGACGTGCGGATCACCACGCGCTACCAGAGCGACTTTTTAGCCATGAGTTTGTTCGGCACACTCCACGAAACGGGTCACGCGCTTTACGAGCAGGGCGTCGCGCCCGAACTGACACGCACCGCACTGACCAGCGATCTGCCAGGCTTGTACGCGGTTGGCGGCGCAAGTTTTGGCACACACGAAAGCCAGTCAAGGCTCTGGGAAAATCTGGTTGGGCGCTCGAGGAGTTTCTGGGCGCACTGGTATCCACGCCTTCAAGAAATCTTTGGGGTGCAACTCGAGGATGTTGATCTCGAGACGTTTTACCGCTCGGTCAATCGGGTTACACCCAGCCTGATTCGGGTTGAGGCTGATGAAATTACGTACAACTTGCACATCATGTTGCGCGCCTCCCTCGAGGCGGCATTGATTGATGGATCATTAAACGTCTCCGAACTGCCTAAAGCCTGGAACGCCAAGATCAAAGAATACTTGGGTTTAACCCCACCCGACGATGCTCGAGGGGTGTTGCAGGACATTCACTGGTCGGCAGGTTATTTTGGTTCGTTTCCAACCTACACGATTGGCAACGTCATGGGGGCACAATTTTATCAGGCAGCTCAACAGCAAATCCCAGAACTCGAATCGGCACTCGAGCTTGG
>JAYVRX010000038.1:0-2445 GCA_043775825.1 Deinococcales bacterium | reverse complement strand
TGGCGTTAATCGTTTTTTTGTTCGGAGCGTTGTTGTTGATGCTGAGCTTGGGTTTTATCACACTCGAGATTCTGGGTTCGCATCGCTCGATTGAATTTGAAGTGAATCACGTCTCGAGTTTGGCTGCACAGGTAAAAAATCAAAATTGATTTTGGAGGAAAAATGTTCACCATTAAGGCAAATCAACTTCCCAACCTCAGCGAATGGTCGCTCGAGGCGCACGACTGGCACAAAGCCAGCCAAATTCTTGGTGCAATACGGATGCTGACCCGTGACCGTGTTCCAAATTACCTCGAGTTGGCATTGCGAATTGAACCTTCGGGATTATCGGCAGAAGAACTGCTTTCGGGTGGTACATTGCGACTCGATTTTGAACGCGCCGCCATCATTTGCAAAACCCCAACGGGTCATGAAAGCATGATTGCACTCGAGGGACACAGCCAACTTTCCTTGCTCGAGGCGTTGCTTGGAACACTTCAGGCACAAGGGCAAGCCCTGGTTGAAAACCCAACCGTCAGCGATTTTTTGGCAGCGCTTGCCAAAAAAGGTCACAGCCTTAATGGTTCTTTGCAAGTCAGCGACACTGCACCACTTAAGGTCACGGCTCGAGTGGGAACGGAATACATTCGCGTTCTCAACCGCGTGTTTACCGCCACCGCCCGTCACCGAGCGAGACTGGTTGGATCACAAACCCCGATTGTCGTTTGGACAGAACATTTTGACCTCTCAACTTTATGGTTTGCTACAAAAAACGACGATGAACAAGCACCACACATGAACTTTGGTTTCGCGCCGTTTGACGGCGAATTCGAGCAACCTTACCTTTACGCTTACGCCTACCCAATGCCCGAAAACTTCGAGCAACTCGAGTTACCCGAGGGTGCAGAGTGGCATACCAGCACTTGGAAAGGCGTGTACATTCCTTACCAAGAACTCGAGAAATCCCAAGACCCCGATGCGTTTATTGAAGCCAGTTTTGCAGCAATTTACGAACTGCTCGCGCCAACATTGCGGTAAATCCCGAAGCCCATAGCCCATAGCTCATAGCACAAATCAACAGGAGGAATTCATGAAAGGTCTGAAAGGCAAGAAAGTGCTGGTCACAGGAGGCTCGAGCGGTATTGGGCAAGCGATTGCTATCAAGTTCGCGGAATACGGCGCGGATGTGGCGATCAATTATTACAAGAATCTCGAGGAAGCCGAAAAAACCGAGGATGCAATTGCGTTCTGTCGCAATTCGGTGCAGCAACATGGGGTCAAAGATATTTTGGTACAAGCCGATGTTGCCAAAGAAGATGATGTCGAACGGATGTTCAAAACCGTACTCGAGGAATGGGGCGGGTTGGACATTTTAATCAACAACGCGGGTATTCAAATTCCTGCCGATTCGCACGAGATGACGGTGGAGCAGTTTGACCGTGTGATCAACACAAATTTGCGTGGGGCGTTTATGTGCGCCCGCAAAGCAATTCAGCATTTTCTGGCGGCTGAAAAACAAGGATCGATCATCAATGTCTCGAGCGTGCATCAGGTTATTCCCAAGCCACGTTTTATTGGGTACAGCGCCAGCAAAGGCGGGATGCAAAATTTAACCCACACTTTGGCACTCGAGTATGCGGGGCGGGGTATTCGGGTAAATGCGGTAGGTCCTGGTGCGACCATCACGCCGATCAACCGCGCTTGGGTGGACGATCCCGACAAGCGTGCGATGGTCGAGGCGCACATTCCAATGGGTCGGGCTGGCACGAGCGATGAGATGGCGGAAACGGTAGCGTTCTTGTGCTCCGATTTGGGCGGGTACATTACGGGGCAAACAATTTTCGTGGATGGTGGCTTGACACTTTACCCAGATTTCCGCACCAGTTGGTCTTCGGAATAACTTTGAAAGGAGCATGTGATGCTCGAGGTTGACCCAAAATCAAAATCTGATCTCGAGTGGTTTCCATCGCGGTACGGTGCGAATGACCAGCTTGGAACGCTCAACGAAATCAAACTCGAGCATGTGGTAAAAGCGGCGCAACTCGTTAAACGTGGTGTGGTGTATGACCTCAGTCACACCCTCGACGAGCATGTACCAGCCTTTCCAGGGCGCAGTTTCAGGCAGCACCTAACGACCACCGCACATCAAGAAAATGCCCGACGACCCGGCGCGGGTGCGCTTGGTGGCTGGGGACAGAACAACATGAACTGGATGGTCGAGATTGTCTCGAGCACCTCGCAGCTTGGCACGCATTTGGACGGGTTAAACCACATTCAAATTGGAGATCGGTGTTACAACGGGCATAGCGTTTCAGAAATTGTCGAAGCGCACGGCACGAACAAACTTGGACTCGAGACTGTGCCACAAATCGTGACTCGAGGAGTGCTGCTCGACATTGCAAAGTTAAAAGGTGTTGTGCGGCTCGAACCAGGATATGTCATCAGCCTGAACGATGCCCTACAAGC
>JAYVRX010000037.1:0-2456 GCA_043775825.1 Deinococcales bacterium | reverse complement strand
GGTTAAAGGTTTGTTCACCGACCACAATAAAATCGCTCTTTGGCAAGTGACCTTGATCGGCAAGCCACTTTGTGCCAAGTTGTCCACCAACCTCTTCTTCGGCGGCAGCGACCAGCACCAACGTACCAACATGCGCTCGAGATGCCAGTTTCTTGAAGGCGAGCATCATTGCCGCCAAGGGTCCTTTGTCGTCCACACTGCCCTTGCCGTAAATTCGCCCGTTGCGTTCGACGGCGCTGAACGGGTCGCTGCTCCAACAGTCACGTTCGAGGTCTGCAACGGGTACAGTGTCAATGTGAGCGTGCAGCATGATAACAGGAGCACCAGACCCAATTGTGGCAATGACACTGTGCGCCTCGGGTTTCTCGGGCGGGGATAGCATTTGCACAGTTGCTCCAACCGCCACAAGCCAATCGGCAACACATTGTGCAATGGCTCGAGCGTCACCGGGTGGGTTCGGTGAAGGAATTTCGATCAGCGTTTTGAGAAGCTGAATCAATTCATTCATGGATTTCCTCAGTCGAGCGTGCCTTGAATTTCGGCAAAAAAGCAGCACCAATCTCCCACGGTCACGTTCGGCAATGCCCGCAAACCAAAAATCATGCCATCGCTGGGGGCGTGCAATGTCTCGAGGGTTTCGCCATAAAGGTCGTAAATGCTTGCAATCTTGTCGCCTTTTTTCATCGGTTTTTGAAATTCCATGTGCGCCTCGGCAACAAATAAACCACTGATGCCTGCCAGCAGCGCATGTTGCACACCTGTATACCGTGGCGTAGCGTATTTTGCTTTGCCCGCGATCATCTTGTAATGTCGCATGACGTTCAGCGCAGCATCGGCAAGAACCCGCCCAACGCGGTGAAAGTCCTTAGGGCTGGTGGCGCTGCGCCCACCGAGTTCGACAGTAATCCCTGTTTTACCCACCTCGAGCATGGATGCCATTGGATTGCCTTTGGGCAAAAAGGATTTGAGTGCCAGACTCCAGCCTTCGCCCATGGCTTTGGCAAGCTCTTGGGATTTTGCGTCTTCGGTGGCAAAAATCGTTTCTGATAGGTACGAATGTGCGCCGCCCGAATGAATCGAAAGCTCAAAGTCGGCTACTTTGGTCATCCATAAACTGTGGGCGTGGGCGATGCGTTCAGAAAAATAACCATTTGCCTTGCCTGGATAAATGCGGTTCATGTCGTAACTAAAGGTATCAAGCGGGTTTCCTCGAGACGCGGCTTCAAAGGCTGGGACGTTGATGACCGGCACCAACACCAGCGAACCCGCAAGTTTTTCTGGGTTGACCTCGCGCTTTAAGATGTGGCACATCAACGGACCTTCGGGTTCGTCGCCGTGAATCGCGCCGTCCACCCACAAACATGGACCATCTTTAACGCCGTTTATCACGATCACTGGCATCTCGAGTTCGCCACCACCCGCCAGTTTAGAAACTGAGATCACGCCCGTGGCTACGCTGCCAGGTTTGGCTCGAGCCGTTCCGACTTTGACAATGCCCATAGTGCCCCCTTAGATTCCTTGAATTTGATACTGCTCGAGTTCAGTTGCTGTGTAAACCTGCATAAATTCGATTTCGATACCGCCTGCGTCATTGTCCAAAAAGGCGATAAAACCTTCAGGATGCGCGTGCTTGCCGTAGACCCCGCAAGCTTTGCAGATGCGTAAACTCGCGCCGTTCGCCAGTGCATGCTCGAGCGCCTTGTCCAAATCGCCAACCTCATAACAGATGTGATGCAAGCCTTCATGACCACCATGTTCGTTGATCCAAGTGGCGAACCGACCGTCCGCGTCTATAGATTCGCAGAGTTGGTATTCGATACCGCCAAGCACAAACAGCGCCACGCGGTTGCGAGATTTTGCATACTCTTTGATTTCGGTGTTTGTGGGAACATCCAAAAATCGAGCGTAGGTTTCGAGGGCTTTGGCAGCGTTTTTTACGCCAAAAGCCATGTGTTTGATGGATCGCACTTGTGGGTTGTCCATTTGTAAATCCTCTTTTTTAAGTTAGATTTGGCAAGGCTCGCTCGAGACGCTCGGCGGCTTCAGTCAGTTTTGGGATCGGTTGCAACAACGAAATCCGCACGAAGTTGTCGTTGTGATCGCCAAACAGTGACCCTGGGAAGATCATGATTCGTGCTTGCTCGAGCAACTTAACGCAGAAATCACCTGCCCCCATGCCCGTATGTGAGACGTTGGTGTACAAATAAAATGCGCCTTGCGGTGCGCCGTAACTAAATCCAAGGCGGTCTAAAACCGTGCGAAAAAACTTGCGGCGTTCGTCAAAAATTGCTCGGAATTCGGCAACACAATCTTGTGACCCGTTCAATGCCGCGAGCGCCGCATGTTGACTGACCGCTGGTGCACAGATCGTTAAGCCGTGATGGATTTCATTCATTGGAATCACCAAAGCTCGAGGGGCGGCAATGTACCCAACACGCCAGCCTGTCATGGCATAG
>JAYVRX010000036.1:0-8096 GCA_043775825.1 Deinococcales bacterium | reverse complement strand
CTATAAGCTACAAGCTATAAGCCAAAGAACGCTGTTCCTTGAAGCTTATAGCTTACGGCTTATAGCCAAAACCACAATAATCCCCTCGCCATATCTTCTTTTAATTAACTTCGTAAACACGCTCTCAGCGTTTTGGCGCGTACCTGGCAAATTGAACTTGAGAGCGTGGCAAGTACGCGATTGGGTTGCGAGTATGTCCACCGACCCGAACTTCAAAATGCAGGTGTGGTCCTGTGGCATAACCAGTCGAACCCACACGAGAAATCATTGTGCCTTGGTTGACCCATTGTCCTGCACTGACCAGCAACCTCGAGTTGTGACCGTAGTAATAGCGCCTGCCGTCCCAACCCCTAATAATCACGAGTTTGCCGTAACCAACCCGACTCCAACCGGCTTGTTCGACCCGTCCCGACAACGCCGCATAAACGGGTGTGCCCCTGGGGGCGGCAATGTCCAAACCCGTGTGAAAGCGTGATCGTCCAATTCGCAGGCTGCGATAACCATAATAGCTTGTTAAAACACCCTGCAATGGCCACAGCAAGCGTTCGCGGTTGTACTTGGCAACTTGTTGCGGTGTGGTGTTGGTCGGCGGTTTTGCGGGCGTGGTCGAGGCAACCGAACCCGTGCGTTGACCGATAACCTCGAGCGAATTTTGCGGTTCGATAATAATGTAATCGGCATCCGAACCAACGCCCGATTGGCTTTGATCGGTTTCAGATATTGGCGGCAGGTTTTGAAGCGGGATTTCGGTTTGAGCATTGATTGAAGTTGCCACTGCCACGTCTGTAACACTCGAGGGGCTGGCGGCATCGCTCGAGATTGTGGTTGCAGGGTTGTTTTGAGTCTCGGTATCTGGGACGACTGCTTCGTTCATTGCTGGTTTAGTTGGTTGCGTGTTGATGGTGGGTTGGGTGGGCTTTGGAGTTGATGTTACTGGTTTTGGCGCGGGTACACTTGCTACAGGTTTGGGGGCTTGCGTTACAGGCTTGATAACCGTCGGTGTGGGCTTGGCTGGTGTTGGTTTGAGCGCCACTGGCGCTGGTTTTGGTGTTTCTTGCGCCGCAATGGTCGGTTTGGTTGTGCTGCTCGAGGGTTTGGTAATCGGTTTTTGGTTTGTATCAGGTTTGTTGGTCTTGGTCACTTCTGGTTTTTTGGCAATGGGTTTGTTGCTGCTCGAGCTGGGTTTGTTGCCAGTGCTGACCGTTGGTTTGTTGGTTGTCGTGCTCGAGCTTACGTTGCTGGTTGCACTTGGTTTGCTGGTTGCACTTGGTTTGCTGGTTGTGCTTGGTTTGCTGGCGGTTGCGGGTTTGGTTTGATTGGTTTTTGCGTTTGTTACACTCGGTTTTGCTGTGCCTGATTTTACTGTGCCTGATTTTGCTGTGCCTGATTTTGCTGTGCTGCTCGAGGTGGGCTTTGAAGGTTTGTTGGTTTTGGCAACGACTGGTGCTCTCAGTTTTAAAGTTTGTCCCAGTGCCAGATCATCAGATTTCAGATCGTTCAATTTGCGAAGGTTATCAATGCTCAAGCCGTATTGTTTGGCAATTTTGCTTAAATTGTCACCTTTTTGAACTTTGATGCTGGCAGGAACATTTGGCGTTTTGGCAACGGTATTTTTGGCGCTCGAGTTTGCTGGTTTGGAGCTTGGAATTTTCAGGACTTGACCAAGCTTAAGGTCGTCGCTCGAGAGCTTGTTGAGGCTGCGAAGCGCAGCAATGGTCGTACCATTGTTTTGCGCAATTTTGCTTAAGCTGTCACCCGCCTTGACCGTTACTGTGGTTTTTGAAGTGTTGCTCGAGATTGTGGTGGTCTTATTGCTTGGCTTGGTCGCGCTCTGGCTCGAGCCTGAAACTTTGAGCACCTGCCCGAGCTTGAGGTCGTTGCTCGAGAGACCATTTAAAGCTTTGAGTTTGGCAACGGTGGTATTGTTGACTTGGGCAATCTCACCGAGCGTATCGCCCGCTTTGACCGTGACCGTACCAGTTGAAGATTTCGCAGTATTGTTGCTCGAGCTTTTTGCGGTTGGGTTGCTCGAACCTGAAACTTTCAGGACTTGCCCCAATTTAAGGTCATTGCTCGAGAGGTTGTTTAGTGATTTGAGGGCGGCAACAGTAGTGTTGTTGGATTGAGCGATCTCGCCAAGGGTGTCGCCCGACTGGACGACAACCGTTCCAGATTTTGCTTTTTGGTTGCCGGTTGATACGTTGTTTTGCTTGACACTCGAGCCTGAAAGCTTTAAAACCTGCCCTATCGAAACGCTATCGCCGCTCAGTCCATTGATTGACTTGAGCGTGGCGACGCTGACACCGTAGCGATTGGCAATTGAACCAAGGGTATCGCCAGATTGCACCGTGATGCTGCCCGTTTTTTGACTGCTCGAGCCGCCAGGGATTTTAAGCACCTGCCCGATTTTGAGGGTGCTAGTGGCGCTCAAATTGTTGGCTTTTAAAAGGGCTTGGACGCTGACACCGTTTCGTGCAGCGATGCTGCCGAGGGTATCACCAGATTGCACGACGATGCTGCTCGGTGCTGCCAAGGACAGGCTGGCACTGAGCGCTAGGATTGCAATTAATTTTCGCATTGAACCTCCAACCTTCCAGTTTTGCTGGACGGCGGGTAACTTTTGGATTATTCAGTTTGGCTTAGATTCGTCATGAATGGTTGCTCGAGTTGCAAATGCAGTGTTAAAAATAAAGTGAAAGCAAGACACCGCGTAATCGTTTACAGCATACCCAAGGTTTTGGTTTTCCTTTGGTCAAAACAGCAAAACTTATTCTGACCTAAGAACCATGAGAGAAAATTCTCATCAACTTAGAATGACCTGCGTTTTTATCTTGATTTAAAGCATCCTCGAGTCTCATCAAATTCAAATGGGTCATCAATTGGTTAATCGGTCAAGGTGATTTGATAAGACGGGTGGGGGTTAAGTTCAAAAAACTCAAATGAAGACCACAACATCCATTGGCTACTCGGCAAAAATAGCTGCGTTCTGGCTCGAGCCACGCACTGCCAATTGTGCCACAATTCTTCCCAGTGCAGCGCCAACCACGTTGCCCGTACCGCTGTAACCACCGATTGCCCAAAGGTCTTTGCGGACTTCTTGCAACACCGGCAAGGTCTGGCTCGAGTAACTGACGCTCGCCGCCCAACGATGCGTGATCGGGGCATTTTTAACTCCAATTTTTTCGCGCATGAATTGCTCGAGCAAACCCTGAATCGGTTGCGAAGTCTGGGCGTTGCTTGTCCATTCTTGCTCGAGTGCAGCATCCCGGAAGCCTCCCAAACTGACGCTGCCGTTTGGGAGTTGCTGCCAATATTCGTAACCCCAACGCGCATAGACAGGGCGTGACAAATTCACTTCATTCGTTGGAGCACTGGCAATCATCTGAAGCCTGGCGGTACGAACCCGCCCTGTCAACTCTGGCAGCAAAACCTCGAGCCGACCATCCACGGCAACAATCACTTTTTTGCAAATCACTCGAGCCTGTTTGGTGCGAACTTCATTTCCCGCCAAACTTATGACGCTCGAGTTCTCAAACAATTGCGCCCCAGCGTTGATGACTTGGGTTGCCAGCAAACGACACCGCGCCAGTGGATTGAACGCCCCGTCGGTTTCGATCAACAAGCCCTCGCCCTCAAAACCCGAATACCAAGTCACTGGCAAATCACCCTCTCGCATGGCAGCCATTTGCAATTTGCAATCAGTAAGTTCATTGGGGCTGGTGGCAATTCGCAAACTGCCGACGCGACGAATGGCGCTGGGCGTTTGTTCGGTCATGCGGTTCATCTCGAACATGGTCAGGCGGTAGGCGGCACTGGCACGTTCGCGCCCAAGTTCAGCAACGGTGTCATGGTAAAACTTTGCCAAACCCGCCAGCAAAAACCCGCCGTTGCGTCCCGCCGCACCGCCCGCCACCATTCCCGCGTCCAGACCGATCACGCGCTGTCCCAACTCGAGCAGGTGCACTATGCTCGAGAGTCCGCTACCGCCCAAACCGATCACGCAGACATCCGTCTCGAGGTCGTGCTCGAGGGTCGGAAGTGGATTCCAGGGGGTGTCATCCCAGATTGGGGTGTTGAACATGAATTTAGTTTAGCTCGAGACACAGAGACAAAACTCGAGACGCAGCGAAAGTCCTGGAATTGGTCAGCGAATACCTAAAACTCCGTAAACCGATCACGGTGAATCACATACACCATGCCAAGCGCTATCGAAACCGACAGTAAGCTCGAGATGCCATAACTGACCAGCGGCAGGGTCAAACCTGTCAGGGGCGCAAAACCCAGGGCTGCGCCGAGGTTGACGAAAACTTGAAATCCGAGCAAAGAAAGCACGCCGCCAGTCACCAGTTTGTCCTGGTTGGAAAGACATTCGCCGCCCATTGCGTTCATGCGCCAAAAGAGTGCCATGTACATCAAAATCAGAAATGCGCCGCCGATAAAACCCTGCTCTTCTGCCCAGGGGGCAAAAATAAAATCGGTGTGCGCTGCTGGTACAAAACCACCTTGTGACTGCGAACCTTGCTTGTAACCTTTGCCAGTCAATCCACCAGACCCAATGGCAATTTTGGCTTGGTTGAGTTGATAACCCAAGCCACGCAAATCGGCGTCTGGGTTTAAGAAAATCGTGAAACGTTTGATCTGATATTCTTTCAGATGAGGCACGACCAAGGTCGGAATGGCAACAGTCAAAATTGCCAGACCAATCAAAAAATGCCGCCAAGGAATGCCCCGAATCACCATCATGCCCAACGTGATTGCCATTTGCACGATCACACCGCCCAAATCGGCGCTGGTGAGTGCCATCACGGGCAGGGAAACGGCAGCCACCGGAATGTAATCTTTTAATGACCGAACTGGTTCGCGTATGAACCTCGAGAGCATCAAAATCATGGCGAGTTTGGCAAATTCGGAGGGTTGAAATTGAAATATCCCGCGCCCAAGCCAAGCGCGGTTGCCATTGACGCTGACGCCCAAACCTGGCACGAACGTCAAAAGCAACAAAAACAACGCCGTAAAATAAAAAGCCGGTGCAAGTTGATACAGACCACGTCGTCCCAAAAACCACATGATTGCCAATGGCAGCAGGGCAATTCCGACGCCAATAAATTGTTTTTGAATGTCGAGCGCCGAACCGACACTGGTCAGGGTCAACAACCCAACACTCAGAATCACCACGGCAATAAATGGCAATGCCACTTCACGGTTAATCATGTCAAACCCCATCAAAAAAAGCTCGGGTTTCCCCTCGAGTCTTAAATTGTAAAACGTATTGTGGTGAGGAATGCCTCATGTTTGGGATTAGGAAACTTGTTTCTCGAGCATCACTTATTGATTTCGCAAAGTTGTGATCTCGCCGCCCGTCCAGAGTTTTAAAAGACTTAAGACCTGTTCTTCTTGAATCCGCAATGTGCCCGTTTCGTTGGTCACGTACCAAGCCTCGAGCGGTTCGTTGCGGCGTCCACTGGTGCGAATAAATGCCAGTTGCAAGCCAGCCTCGAGGTTGACTTTGGCATAGCGGCGCTCGCCCTTTTCTGGGAACGCACAGGCGGTTTGCATTGACTCGAGGGTTGGTGCAGGGTTTTTAGGTGTCATGGATTTCCTTTTCAAAAAGCAGTCCAGCATACGACTAAACTATTTTGCTTGCATCAATTTCCAAAGTGTTTCGGGTTTGACAGGTAGCTCGAGCACCCGAACGCCAACAGCAGCTTTGATCGCATTGGCAACCGCAGCACCGCCAGCCACAATCGGCGGTTCGCCAACGATTCTTGCCCCGAAAGGACCACTGTCGCTGGGTTCTTGTAGAATCACGGCTTCAAACGCTGGTAAGTCCGTGGCACGTGGAAAGTGATACTCGAGGAAGTTGGCGCTGTTCAAAATACCGCTTTCGTCGTAACGCATGGCTTCGTACAAGCCCATGCTCAAACCCTGCGCGTTTCCGCCGTGCATCTGCCCTTCGATCAAGGTTGGGTTGAGGGCAAATCCAACATCTTGAACCGCAACAAATTCGAGCGGCGTGATGACCCCCGTCAGTTTGTTGACGCTGACCCGCGCCAGTTGTACCGTAAAACCAGGAGCGCCCGATTTCATGGCGGAGCGACCCTCGGCAACAATTGGACCTGCACCACCTGCCTTAGACTGCGCCAAACGCGCCAATTGCCCAATCGCAATGGCTTTTTCAGGTACGCCCTTGACTTGCGCCGCCCCGTTTTTCAGCTCCAAATCATCTTTGTGCGCCTCGAGTTCGCTGGCGGCAACCTCGAGCAATTGATTTCTGACTTGAACGCTGGCGTCTTGGACTGCGCCCGAAACGCTGACCGTGACCTGCGAACCACCGCTGGCGGGCGCATACGGTCCTGATTCGGTGTCGCCCTGCACGATTTGCACCGCATCTGGGTCAACGCCAAGTTGTTCTGCGGCAATCAAAACCAGTGAACTGTGAACCCCAGAAATGTCCACGCTACCCACATGCAAACGCACTGTACCGTCGGTGTCCACACGGCAGACCGCGCCGGCGGGCGAGAACGCGCCAGGCCAGCCACCTATCGCAATGCCAACCCCTTCAAGACAATCGGGGTCGCTCAAGAAGGGTTGGTGACGGTTGAGCCAAGCTGGGTGTGAGCCAATTTTCTCGAGGCAGGCACGTAAACCAATTTTTGTCCAAGCGCGTCCAACACCGCTCAAATCACCCGTTTCGACCCCGTTTTTGAGTCTAAACTCGAGCGGGTCAATGTTTAGTTTGGCTGCCATTTCGTCAATGTTGCTCTCGAGGGCGAAGGTGACTTGCGGCGCTCCAGGGGCGCGGTACGCCCCCGCTTGAGGTTTATGGGTGCTGACCTGCACCACTTCAACCGCGACGTTATCGCACTTGTAATACCCACCCATCAACATGCCAATAATGCCAGGAAACCCGAACGGGTAAATGCCGTTGTCAAAATAGACTTTGGCTTCTATCGCCATGACGCGCCCGTCACTGCTCGCACCCGTTTTTAACTCGAGCCTCGAGGCACTGGCTGGCGTGGTCGTCATCATGTCTTCGGTACGTGAGAGCACCATCTTGACGGGTCTTTGAAGTTTTAAAGCGAGTGCAGCAACAAGCGGGTCAATGAGTCCGTATTTTGCGCCAAAGCCGCCACCGACATTCATCGGAATCACTTTGACATCCGATTGCTTCAAACTGAGCAGTCGAGCCACCTCGTTGCGCACCGCGTACTGCCCTTGCGTGCTGGTATAGACATTGATCTGCCCGAGTTTCGCCCCAGGCTCTGCCACCACCGCATGAGGCTCGAGGTACGCCTGATGCACCCAAGCGGTTTCGTAAGTGTGCTCCACGATCACACTCGAGGCGGCAAAACCTGCCGCCAGATCGCCACGCCCAAAGTTTTTAACCTCGAGCATGTTGCTGGCATCGGTTTGCGCTGTATCCTCACCCTCGCTCGAGTTGCCATGCAATGCGGTCAGGTCTGCGCCCTCTTGGGGGACACCGTGCTGCCAGATGATTGGCGATTCAGGCTCTAGCGCCGCCATCATGTCCGCAACCACGGGCAAGGGTTCATAATCAACCTCGACCAACGCCGCCGCGTCTTGTGCCGCCGCGTCCGAGGTTGCCACCACCACCGCCACAAATTCACCAGCGAACACAACCTCGTCTTTTGCCAGCACCGAACTCGAGCGGGAATTGATGACACGGTCTTTGGTCACAAGGTCTTTTGCCGTAAACACCGCCACCACCCCGGGCATGGCGAACGCCGCGTCGGTATTGATGCTGATTATTTTTGCATGGGCGTAAAAACTGAGCAATGGACGGGCGTGAAGCATCTGGGCAAGTTCGAGGTCCGCCGTGAATTTGGCATGACCTGTGACTTTCTCCAGACCATCAATTAACTTGCGTCCCTTGCCAAGAACCGTGTATTCAGTATTCAATGTCATGGCTCAGTTTACCCTCGAGTCCCCAAAACCAAAAATGGCTTGACGCATGATGCTCGAGCCTGTAACATCTGTAAGCCCTGAGCGCCGAGGTGGCGGAATTGGTAGACGCACTAGTTTCAGGGACTAGCGCCCGTAAGGGTGTGAGAGTTCAAATCTCTTCCTCGGCACCA
>JAYVRX010000035.1:0-2477 GCA_043775825.1 Deinococcales bacterium | reverse complement strand
GCTTCGTTGTACTGCTTGAGGCTCTCTTGGGCGTTGGCAACGCCGAGGTAACTCTCGCCGTCTTCGGGATGCAAGCGGGCGGCGGCGCTAAAGTGGGTTAAAGCATCGCTGGGTGAATCGGGCAGCAACAACACGCCAAGGTTGTATTGCGCCTCGAACAGGTCGGGGTTGGCTTTGGTGGCGGCGGTTAACGAGAAAATGGCTTCTTTGGGTTTGCCAGCTTTATATTCGATCAAGCCACGTTTGAAGAACAGCAAGGCTCGAGATTTTTGGTCTTTGACGACCTCCAAGGATCGGTTCAGTTGACGAATCGCACGGTCATAAATGCCCTGTTCGGCGTAAATATCGGCAACCAGCAAGCTGGCGCTGACATTGGCGGGGTCTTTGTTCAGGATGCTCGAGGCGACCTGTACAGCTTCGGTTGGACGCCCCGCGTCGGCAAAGGCATGGGCTTTACCGAGCAGCAGGGTTGGATCGCCTGGGCGCAACTCGAGCGCGGCGCTGTAGGTATTCACCAGGTTGGCATAATCTTTTTTGATGCGTTGTTGTGATGCCAGCGCCAGGTAGGTGTTGACCAGCAAATCGGGTTCGACTTTTAATTTTTTGCCGGCGTCAATGGCTTTGTTAAAGACTGCGATGGCTTCATCGGTCTTGCCGAGCCGCGCCAGAATCACACCTTGTTGGTAATAGGGTTCCATGCGTTCGGGTTGCAGGTTTGAAAGCAGATTGTATTCAAACAGTGATCCGTCCAAATCGCCCAACTCGTACAGGGCGCGACCCAAATAAAAATGCGCGTAAAAACTGTCGGCATCGATGGCTAAGGCATCCTCGAGCACGTTTTGTGCAAGGCTTGGTTTGCCGACACACAGGTAGCCTTGACCCAGTGAAACCAGATTGGCGACGTTGCCATCGCTTTTGACTTTGGCTTCCAGGGCAGGCACATCTGGGCAATCGGCGGTTTTTTGAGCCAACACGGGTGCCAGCCCCAAAGTCAGTACCGAAATTGCTGCCACCCTCAACCATTTAGAACTTGAATTCCTCATCGTTAGAACCCCCGAAGCACCGTTTTTGGTGTCTATCATGTCACTAGTGCACTTTGAAGTCATGTTATCACAAGTCCCAAAGCCAAAGAGTGCGTTTCCGTCGTGGCATCTCGAGAATGAAGCCTTGAATAAGGCTTAGTGGCAGGATCAACTGAACTCATGGAACCAATTATGATGTTGGGTCAGGGTTGGATGCCGTCTCGAGCCGATGACGTTTGATGTGCGCAATGTTGGACTGAGAGACTTCAATCCGTGCTAAAACAATTCATGGCAATAAGACCAAAAGAATTGGCTGTGACTGCTGCGTTGCTGGCTGCCGTTGGCGGCGCAGGATTTTGGGCTTTAAAACCCGCCAGCAATGACACCACACCATTCAAACTCGAGCAAAAGCAAATCACGGTCAATGTGGCGGGAGAGGTCAACAAACCTGGTTTGTACACCCTGCCATTTGGCGCTCGAGGACAAGTTGCCATTCGGGCGGCGGGTGGTTACAGCCTCAAAGCGGAACAGAGTCTTGTTAACCCTGCGCAGATTCTCGAGGATGGCGAGCAGTTGCGCGTGCCAAGCAAAAATGCGGTTGAACCCTCGACTGCTGGAACTTCAAGCGCCAGTAATGTCCCGATCGAGCGCATCAATGTCAACACTGCCAGCGCCACCGAACTCGAGAACCTGCCTGGAGTCGGTCCAAAAATGGCAGCCAAACTGATTGCCGGCAGACCGTACTCGAGCATGAATGACCTTGATAAAGTCAAAGGCATTGGTCCGAGTATGCTGAAAAAACTCGAGCCTCGCGTGAAATTCTAAAATGAATGGCAACCTGCACGCCAAACTCTTCTCGAGTTTTGCAACGTTTCCCGTTTTCGGCGCAGTCGCGTTGATCTTGGGGATTTTGCTCGAGCTTTTTGGGGCACCCGTGGTTTTTGTGGTACTGATCGTGGTAGCCATTGCCGTTTTGGGTTTTGGTCTTTCAAAGTCACAACGAAACACTGGATTTGCCCTGATGCTGGCGGCGTTGTTGATTCCACTTGGATTCTGGCGTTACAACACCGCCACGCATCAAGCCGACCCGCTCGCCAACCTCGAGGGGCGCGTACTCGAGTTTGAAGGTTATTTCGACGGGCGCGTGCTTTACACCAATCGCGGCGGCTTGAGCGTTTCGCCGCGCAAAGATTTGACCCCAGGGCATTGGCGGGTCAAAGGCAGACTCGAGGCAATCAATTGGTACAGAAACCCTGGCGCGTTTGACCTCGGCGCGTGGCTGGCACGACGCGGCGTGCTGCACGGTTTAAGACTCGTCTCGAGCCAGCGCCTTTCAGGACAGAACATCCTCGAGCCAGCCCGCGCACACCTCGAATCTGGGGTGAAAGCCAATCTTCAACCTCGAGAGGCAGCCTTTATGAATGCCCTGATTCTGGGCGAAACCGATGACCTCTC
>JAYVRX010000034.1:0-31807 GCA_043775825.1 Deinococcales bacterium | reverse complement strand
TCGGACATGTTCCTGATGCCCTCGCGCTTCGAGCCCTGCGGCCTGAATCAACTCTATAGTTTGCGTTACGGCACTGTGCCCGTGGTGCGCCGCACCGGCGGCCTTGCCGACACGGTGGTCGACGCCACCGCACCGGCCTTGCAGGAAGGCAGCGCCACCGGTTTCGTGTTCGATCACGCCGCGGCGGACGCCTTGCAGCATTCCGTGCAGCGCGCACTCACTCTTTACAAGGAACCGCAGCTTTGGCGCAAGCTGGTCCAGGCCGGCATGAGGATAACCGTCGGCGTAACCAAATCGGATTGTTGCCAGCGTGGTTTCTGTGGTTGCAGTCCATTTCGCGTTGTAACTGGCAACCTCACCTGCAAAAACGCGTTTGGTCATCGTGATCCAAGCCTGAACCGTCATTGCCGGCTCGAGATTGAGAACTCCGTGCATGTCCTGACCTGGGGCGTAACCGTATAAGCCAATTCCAGGTCGCACGAGGTTAAAAATTTCGCGGTGCAAACTTTTGTTCAGGATTCCGCCCGTGTTCGCCGCATGAAAAAACCGCGCGTCAGGCTTGTGCGTTTGGATAAAATCCACCAGTAAATCCACCTGCTTCACGGCATGTTCTGGTTTTAAATCTTCAGAGTCAACCAAATGCGTCATCACACCCTCGAGCACCAACTTTGAACGTCCAACCCCCAGCAAGATTTTTGCCGCATCCGAGGCTCGAGCGCCCAAACGGTTTAAGCCCGTGTTGATTTTCAGATGCACCTTGATGTTTTTCGCAAACCTCGAGAGTTCTTGAATTTGCTCAAAGCTGCTGACCACGAATGAAATTCGGTTTTCAACCAGTTGATCGAGCTTTTCAGGCGGCGCGGGTGTCAACAGCACGATGTCCGCACCGATGCCCGCAACTCGCAACTCGAGCGCCTCGCGTGGGGTTGCCACCGCAAAACCCATCACGTTCTTCTCCAGATACTGCGCGATTTGAATCGCACCGTGACCGTAAGCGTTGGCTTTGATCGCGGGAAGCGCGGGAAGTCCAGCAAAACTTTTTAACAATTCCAGGTTTTTACGCAGTGTCTCGAGTTTGATGATGGCGTGCGAATCGGTCACGGTGCGATTCTAAACCTTAACCCAACCTGTGCAAAGTAAAATTTAACCCATCAGCTATAATTTGGTATGGCTCGAGTGGCACTTTCAAAACGGTTTCCTGTTTTAAAACCTGTGATCGAAGAACTGAAAATCCTCGAGCGTCATTTTCTAACTCGAGATGTTAAATACCAATTGCAAGCCAGTGCCGCCACCGTCGAGAAAACCACGGTCTTTTCCAATCACAAATCTTTGCTGCGCAGACGTTTGGGCGCAAGTGACCCCGCCATGCAGGAAGGGAAAATCAAGAATCTCGAGCTTGCCGTACCGAAATTCTCTAACCTATCACTCGAGCCTGGACAAATATTAAGTTTCTGGAAAATTCTGGGACGCGCCTCGAGCCAGAACGGTTTTGTGAATGGAATGCTGATCGCCGATGGCGAGGCGATTGAAGGCGTCGGCGGTGGTCTGTGCCAACTGGCAAACTTGCTGTACTGGATGGCACTTCACAGCCCGCTCGAGGTGATTGAACACCATCATCACAGCCTAGACATTTTCCCCGACTCGGGACGGGTTTTACCGTTCGGCAGTGGTGCGAGCGTTTATTACAATTACTTGGATTTGCAATTCCAAAACATCACCAACCACCCGATTGGCTTGGATGTCTGGCTGTCAGACACGCACTTGCACGGCACACTCTGGACGAACGTGGCTTATCTGGAAACCTTTAAAATTCGTGAAACCGATCACTGTTTTTACCGCCGCCCGAACGGTCAGGTGTACCGCCGCAACAAACTTTTCAAACACCGTATAGACCGCCGTACAGGAGCTTTGCTCGAGCGGCGTTTGATGACCGAAAATGATTCGCGAGTCTTGTACGAACCTTCCGACATGCAGATTCTCGAGTTGCCAATTTAATGACCCGAGCAGCGTTTCCTTGTAAGCTGATTGCATGTTGATTCTTGGACGTGTTGGCGGCGCGATAACTGGTTTGGATGTCAAACTGAACTTTGACGGCAAGCAACTTTTTGGGCGTATTGGCGGCGATACTGTTGGGGTGGACGTGTTGTTGCATATTGATGATAACAAAGTGAAGGGTCGCGCTGGCGGTTTGCTGCACGGTTTTGACCTTGACGGAACGCTAACTTCCGAAGCCGCAGAACTTCGTGCTGGTGGTAACGTGCTCGGGCATGACATCAAACTCGAGATTCAATCCCATGCTGTGGGTGGGCGTTTTGGTGGTGGCATTCTGGGCAAGGATGTTAATTTGAACATTCATCCAAACACGATTCTGGGGCGTTTTGGCGGTGTGCTCGAGGGTGAAAGCATTCAACTCGAGACAACCGCGCCGCCCGAGATTAAAGCGCTTGCGGCGGCACTGGCATTTGCGGTGCTCGAGCATCAAAATAAGAAATAACTAAGCTCGAGTTTTCAGGGGTTAAACTCTTTTGGTGAAAGAACCACTCGTTGGAATCATCATGGGGTCACGCTCTGACCTGGAAACCATGCAGGGCGCAATTGACACGCTCGAGTTGCTGGGTGTGCCGTTTGAAGCCCGAGTCGTCAGCGCCCACCGCACGCCAGATTTGTTATTCGCTTACGCCGAACGTGCCGAGGAACGCGGGATTGAAGTGATTATCGCTGGCGCGGGTGGCGCGGCGCATCTTCCTGGAATGTGTGCCAGTAAAACCTCGATTCCTGTTTTGGGCGTGCCAGTGCAATCCAAAATGCTTTCAGGCGTGGATTCGTTGCTTTCGATTGTGCAAATGCCCGCCGGAATTCCGGTTGGAACGCTGGCAATCGGGCTTCCTGGGGCAATCAATGCCGCGCTGCTTGCCGCCAGCATTCTGGCGAACAAATACCCTGTCATTCGTACCGCGTACCTCGAGTATCGAACTGCTCAAACCAACAAAGTGCTTGAGGACAGTGTGATCGTGTGATTTCGCCAGGTGCAAGCATCGGAATTTTGGGCGGTGGTCAGTTGGCGCGGATGCTGTCATTGGCGGCAAAGCCAATGGGTTACAAAGTGATTGTGCTTGATCCAGACCCGAATTGTCCAGCCGCTAGCGTTTGCGATCAAGTGATGGCTGCAAACTTCGATGATGCCGTTGCGCTCGAGAAACTTGCCAGCCTTTGTGATGTGGTGACCCTCGAGTTCGAGAACGTGCCTGCCAGTGGTTTAGCGATTCTGGAATCCCGAGTTCCTTTGCGTCCCAGCGCTCGGGTGCTCGAGATTGCCCGAGACAGAATTCTCGAGAAACAATTCTTGAACGACATTGGTGTTCAAATCGCGCCGTGGGCGGCTGTGAGGGTCATGGAAGACCTCGAGCCAGCAATTAGGCTTGTTCAACTGCCCGCCATCCTCAAAACCGCCACAATGGGTTACGACGGCAAGGGGCAAGCCAAGGTCGGCACGCTCAAAGAAGCCCAAACTGTATTCTCGAGATTTGGCATGGATTGCGTTTTAGAGGGTTTGGTCGAATTTGACCTCGAGATTTCGGTGATTGTCGCCCGTTCGAGCAGGGGAGAGGTTCGCGCCTTTGCGCCCTTCGAGAACGCCCACGCGAACGGTATTTTGGACGTGACGACCATTCCTGCAAATATTCCCGAGAGTCTCTCGAGTCACGCCGAAAAAATTGCGCTCGAGATTGCCGCAAAACTCGAGGCGATTGGCTTGCTAACCATCGAAATGTTTGTCACCAAAGACGCTCGAGTATTGGTGAACGAACTTGCGCCGCGCCCGCACAATTCTGGGCATTTAACAATTGAAGCCTGTCCAACATCGCAATTTGAACAAGCGATTCGGGCGGTTTGTGGTTTGCCGCTCGGAAATGTCACACCGCATAGCCCTGCTGCAATGGTCAACCTGCTTGGCGACCTCTGGCAGAACGCCGTACCAAACTGGAATGCCGCACTCGAGATACCAAACACGCACCTGCACTTGTACGGCAAACTCGAGGCTCGGGCGGGTCGTAAAATGGGGCATGTCACGGCGTTGGGCGAAACTGTGCAAGAAACTCGAGAGGCTGCTTTGAGAGCTAGGGAAGCGTTAAATTCTTAATTTTGTGGAGCGTGCAAAATTAATTCAGCCAAAGCCCTGGACGTGTTGGGTTGCGTGTCAAGCCAGGCTTGAATGCGTTCCATGTCTCTAACTGGGGCGCTGATGCGGACTTGTTTGAAGACAAAATCTTGCTTTTTGCGTCCAGCTCCAATCCGATACCCGCCGCGTTTTGGGTGGGTGTTGTAACTGTTTTGCAACTTCAACCAGAAACTGCTTTCAGTGCTGCCGAGTTTCTCGAGTCCATCGGCAATGTTTGGTGTGATGTCAATTTCGCCGTCAAAAAGTTGTTGTAATTCTTCTTTGCTGATGTTGAAGACTTTGCAAGCTTTGGCTGTGCTGATACCCAATGCTTCAAGCTCGTCTTCAACAATAAATCCTGGGTGAACAACTTGAGCAGCGAGCAAATTATCCGAATAAATTTTCATAACCCTCCTAGTGGTAATCCACGATCTCGAGAATGTACACGATGTTGCCATTTTGGTCTTTGTGGATTTCAAAACACAACCTAAATTGTTTGTTCAGGCGAACACTAAATTGTCCATCACGATCTCCAACAAGTTTTTCAGTATGAAGGCTTTTTGTTGTGTAGAAAACGCGTTCGTCATTTGCATCAACAATGATTTGCATAACTGCCCTAAAGCGTTTGTAGACATTTTGTGGCAATGATTCTGCACCTTCTTCTCGAAGAAATAGAGCCTCGAGCTTACTGTCCTTGAAGGCGAATTTCACAGCTCGAGATTAGAACCGATTTTGATTCTTGTCAAGCTTTTTCAAATCGCTTAATTTTGAAGGAGCTTTTAATCTATTGTGAAGCTCGAGCCGAATTTTGCGCCAGCAACATGATTAAAAGCGTATTCAGACTCACGCCTTCGCGTTTGGCTTGACTGGTTAAATTGCTGTGCAAACTGCGTGGCAAGCGTGCTACCAATTTTACGGGTTCGTTATCGGCTAATGGCAGAGGAATTGGCAATCCTTGTTCGCGCCGAGTCTCGAGCCAGCCCTCTAAAGCATCTGCGCCATTGACAAGGGCTTCCTCTGGAGTTTCACCGTCGCTGATGCACCCAGGCAAGTCATGAAAACGAATCAAGTAACCGCCACCTTCGGCGTGAGTTAAAGGACGAATTTCAAAAGGATACTCGAGGTTCATAGTTCCTCCTTGGGTGATGTGCTCGAGTTTCAACCTTAACGTTGAAAGGTCAACCAAGCATTCTCATAAGGCACTTGAAGCGTCTCGAGAACGACCATCGCGTGTGGGTCAAGTGAATCAAATTCTCCAGTGATCGATTTGATGTTATTTTCGAGCGCGAATTTCAGAACATGATGTACCAAAGCAAGTGTGGTCATGGTGTCATGTCCGATTGTGCCAGTCCAAACCAATTCGTATTCTTCGGCTTCACCTCGCAGACTCGAGACACCAATGGCTTTTCCATTTTGCAAAGCCACAAACAAAGCCTCGGGAATCACATCGCTCAAATACGCTTTTTTGGCTTGCTCGAGATTTGCGTTTAAAGGTGGATTGAACCTGTGCGATTGCGTGTACAACTCGTGATGCAGCATTGCAATTTCATTCTCGAGATGAGGTACTTCGGCATAAGATTTGATTTCAGTTCCCGAATCTCGAGTTTTAATGCTGGCAGTTTTGAAAGGCTCGAGATCAATGTCTGATACGTTAAAAATAGGACTCCAAGTTTGCATGACTTCTTTAAAACCTTGTCGCTCGAGAAACTGAATGGCGGATTTCTGATTTGTTGCGGTTTGCAAAGCTTCACTCGAGATATTGAGCGCTTTGTAAAGTACAAAGCCAACGCCTGTCCCTTGAAATTCTGGCACAACATGAACCGACAAATACTTTCGTTGCGGATGCCAAAAACGATCTTGCAATGCCGAAAAACCGATCACACGGTCTTGCTCGAGGGCAACCCAGGTTGTACCATTCGCTTTCAAATTGAAATAAGCGCGTTCTGAATCTTCAAGCCAAGCAAGCTCGAGCACTTGCTGCATTGCCATGAGATTATTTTGGGTCGCTTCACGAATTTGCACAGTTCAGTTTGACATGTTTGGGTGTCCCCAACCTCAGAACATTGACAGGCTTTTTCATGCAACGTCATACTAGACTGCAAACCAATACCCATAAGGAGTTTTTGTGACTCAAAACATTGATGCCATGCTGCATGAAGAACGCCGTTTCCCACCTCCAGCCGAGTTTGCAAAAAAAGCCAAACTCGACAAAGCCACCTACGAGCGCATGTACAAGCAGTCGCTCGAGCAACCCGACGAGTTCTGGTCTGGCATTGCGAACGAACTGACTTGGTTTAAACCTTGGGATACAGTGATGGAGTGGAACGAACCGTTCGTCAAATGGTTTGTCGGTGGCGAGACGAATATATCGACCAACTGCCTTGACCGCCACCTCGAGCAACACGGCGATAAAGTTGCGATTCTCTGGGAGGGCGAACCAGGCGATGTGCGCCGTATCACGTACAAGGAACTTCACGCCCAAGTCTCGAGTTTTGCCAACGTTTTAAAAGGTTTGGGCGTGAATAAAGGTGATCGGGTCACGATTTACCTGCCGATGATTCCCGAAGCCGCCGTTGCGATGCTGGCGTGCGCCCGAATTGGTGCGACCCACAGCGTGGTTTTCGGTGGTTTTAGTGCGGGTGCGCTTTCAGACCGTATCAATGACTCGAGCAGCAAAGTGCTGATTACGGCTGATGGCAGTTACAGGCGCGGCGCGATTGTGCCACTCAAGCAAAATGTGGACGAAGCCCTCGAGAATGCGCCTACCATCGAACACGTGGTCGTGGTCAAACGCACGGGGCATGAAATCACTTGGACAGCAAAAGACCACTGGTACTCAGAACTCATGAGCAAAGCCTCGAGCGACTGCCCTGCCACGCCCCTCGAGAGTGAACACCCGCTTTTTATCCTTTACACTTCGGGCAGCACGGGAAAACCCAAAGGTGTGCTTCACACTACGGGCGGCTACATGGTGAACACCTACATTACCGCCAAGTACGTTTTTGATCTCGAGGATTCAGATATTTATTTTTGCACCGCCGACGTGGGCTGGGTGACAGGGCATTCTTACGTGGTTTACGGCATCCTCGCCAATGCCGCCACAACCTTGATGTTTGAGGGCGCACCCAATTACCCTCACGCTGGACGCTTGTGGGAGATCATCGCCAAGCACAAAGCCACCATCTTGTACACCGCGCCCACCGCCATTCGCAGCTTCATGCGCTCAGGTGACGAGTTCCCGAACGCGCACGACCTCTCGAGTTTGAGGCTGCTGGGGACAGTGGGCGAACCGATCAACCCAGAAGCTTGGCTTTGGTATCACCGTGTGATTGGCGGCTCGAGGTTGCCAATCATTGACACCTGGTGGCAAACCGACACGGGCGGGATCATGCTGACCACGATTCCAGGGGCGCACGATGCCAAACCAGGCACGGCGGGTTTACCGATGTTTGGCGTCGAACCTGCGATCATGGATAAAGACGGCAATGAACTCGGTGCGAACGAGGGCGGTTTTCTGGTCTTGAAACGCCCCTGGACTTCGATGCTGCGCACCGTTTACGGCGACAATGAACGTTACAAAAGTGCGTACTGGGGCGAAATTCCGCACGTCTACTTCGCTGGCGATGGCGCACGGCGTGACACTGACGGTTATTACACCATCGTTGGACGGATTGACGACGTGCTGAACGTTTCAGGTCACCGCCTCGGCACAATGGAAGTCGAAAGCGCCCTGGTGTCGCACTCAGCCGTGGCGGAAGCCGCCGTGGTCGGACGACCTGACCCAATCAAAGGCGAGGGCATCATTGCGTTCGTGACCCTGAAAGCAGGGCGCGAAGTCTCGCAGGAGGAGTTGCGAGCGCACGTCACCAAAGAAATTGGGGCAATCGCCCGTCCAGACGAGATTAAATTCACGGACAGCCTGCCCAAAACCCGCAGTGGCAAGATCATGCGGCGTTTATTGCGCCAGATTGCCAGTGGGCAGGAGATGAGTGGCGATACCAGTACGCTCGAGGATGTGAATGTGATCAAAAAACTGCAAGCGGCTAATGCTGAAGAAGAATAAAGCTCGAGATTCTCAATCACAACTCGAGACTTGATTTTAGTGTGCTCAAAGTAACACTTCAATCGTGTTTCGAGCTTACAATTCAGGGCAATCAAACGACTAAGCTAACCCTAGAGGAAATCAATTCACCTCTTAAGGAGTTCTATGAAATCAAGTCGTTTTTTGATCGTACCGCTCGTTCTGGCAGCTTTCGTTCCAGCCGTTTTCTTTCAAAGCAGTGCTGCAACTCAAGACATTGTTGGTGTTGCCTCTGGTGATAAAAACTTCAGCACCTTGGTTACCGCATTAAGCGCAGCAGGTTTGGTTAAAACCCTGCAAGGCAAAGGACCGTTCACGGTTTTTGCACCGACCAATGCCGCGTTTGCCAAGATTCCAAAAGCAACTTTGGATGGGCTGTTAAAGAACAAAGCCGAATTAACCAAAGTCCTGACGTACCATGTTGTTGCGGGTAAGGTCATGGGCGCGGATGCCATGAAAATGAATGGCAAAATGGCGAAATCCGTTGAAGGCTCGAACCTCAAGATTTCGGTTATGGGCAAGGTACTCGAGATTAACAATGCCAAAGTCACCAAGGCAGATATTGCTGCCAGCAACGGTGTGATCCACGTGATTGATACCGTGTTAATGCCGCCAAAAGCGATGAAGTAAAACAGCAAAGCGTTTCAAGCTCGAGCCTCGGTTGTTTGTTGAGGCTCGAGCTTTTTTGTGCTTCGAGATTAGCTGCGGCTTGGTTCTAAACCGCGCCATAAACCAGAAATAAACATATCTTGGGTGATTACGCCATGAAACGCATCGCCGTCGAGCACGGCAACAAAATCACTTTTGGCTAATAGCGCCCGCAATTCGGTCACGGCAACATTGCCCGAAATCTTGGCGATTTTGTCCCAGTCAAGCGTGCGGCGTCCATCGTGAATTCCGACGGGTTTTCCATTCTGGCGCAGTACCGTTAGACCCGAACC
Organism: Deinococcales bacterium; assembly: GCA_043775825.1. Taxonomy (GTDB): domain Bacteria; phylum Deinococcota; class Deinococci; order Deinococcales; family JAAFIG01; genus JANXTZ01. Next base: position 22,629 of record JAYVRX010000034.1, on the reverse strand, counting down.
CAGTTCTAAAGTGCTGGGATTCTCGAGCGTCTCGAGTTTTTGCGCGAAGTTTTTGGCGGGCGGTGGGGTCAGAATACCGCAGGTCATCAGGGTGCTGATCGGCAGGTGAAAGGTGACTCGAGCCAGCAGCAGCGCGTTGGAGAACGTGAAAACAAAAGCCAGTGTCTCGAGGATGCCGCCAAAGTTCAAGTCCATAAATCCGCCGCGCCCTTGAGAACCAAACAAAGCATGAACAACAAATGACACCAGCAGCGCAGCAACAACGGCGAGCGCGTAGGCGATGAAGGCGGTGGTTCTGACTTGGGTGGGGGTTCTCAAGGTTCTGACTCCTGGTCTAAGGGTAGTTGAAAGTTTTTCTGATTACAGTCTGGCACATTACGTTCGTAATTTTGTTAGTGTCAACTCGAGGTCTTCGGGTTTGTCCACGTCAAAGCCAACTTCGGCAAACTCGGTGATTAGGGCGCTGGCGGGAACGCCCAGAATTTTTGATATTTTCTGCTCGAGTTCCCAGATTTGCAGCAGTCCAAAAGGAAATTTAAGGAGCGTGTCAATGCCGATCATGCCGGCAATAGCGAGCGGGTTTTTGCGGTTGGCAATAACTTGCCTGAGTTTGGGCATGAAGGCATTTACCAGCCCAGGTTCGAGCAAGAACAGGTTGCCGCCCGTGTATTTGCCAGTTCTCAGTTTGGCATAAGTGCGTTTCCCGCCTGGGAAGGCACGTTCGCAAGCCGCCTCTGAAATCACGGGGTAGACCAAACCAATCCCAGAATCTCGAGACACCACGTCTTGCACGGCTTCGGGTGTCAAGAGTGGAATGTCGGCAGTCGCCACCATCACACGGTTTGAGGTCGGCAGCGCCGCAAGTCCCGCCTCGAGATTACTGAGCATTTCGCCGCGTGCGGGTAAATGAACGTCGTACAAATCCTCGAGTTCATGAACGCTCGGACCAACGTAAATAATGCGGTTGACCATGCCGCTCGAGCGTAAGGCTTTTAAGACATACCAGGACATAACATGCCCGTTAATTGGGATGAGTGATTTTACGGGGACTTTGTGGGCTGCCGCCAAGGCTTCGCCCGGTTTGCCACCCGCCAGAATCACCACGTCCAATTGTTTTGCCTTCACTGCTTCCTCGAGTTCATGGTTACAGAATAACGCACGAATCAGGAATCTCGAAGGGTTTAACGCATTTGCATTTTGGGTAATGCCGAGAGCGGTTTTGCCCCGCGTTTCTCGAGCATCGAAGTCATGGCGTCAATGTCAAAGGTTTGTCCGTTGATGACCGCTTGCGCAACGCGTCTGACTTGCTGACTGCTGGCTTTGCCAAGCACATCTTGCGCCATGAAAATCCCGCCTTGATGATGTCGAATCATCAATTGGAAAAACTTGATTTCGGCTTCTTTGACGGGCAAACTCGAGATGGAATTTATGTCTGACTGCGTTGCCATGCCCATCATCAAACCGTTGCCGTTCATTGGGGCGCTCAGGCTGTTCTGCGAAACATTCCAAAGGTCTAGCCACGCCATCATTTGACCCATCTGGTTGGTTTGCCCGAGTGCAATATCGATGGCAAAAATTTTTAGGATTGGGTCGCTGCTGCGATCCCTCACCCGTATCGCCATGTCCACCGCTTGGGTGTGATGTGCGATCATGTCCCTGGCAAAGTTCACATCGGGGCTGCCCTCAAGTGGAGCGCTGTTGCTAACGCGTCCCAAAAACCAGCTCAAACCAATTGCCAAAACCACAAGAATTGGGGCAATCCAGTTTCTCGAGCCTCTAGCTGGGGTTCTGGCGGGTTGTTGAAGGGTGTTTTGCATAAAAGCTATTGAATCGGTGTTCCGATTGCGCCCGAGCAGGTCGCGCCAAATTCTGGTGTGTTGTCGGCAACATTCTTGTACTTTCTAATGAATGAAGCGATGCGTTTGTCATCGGCTTTGTCTACACTCATGCTTTGATTCCAGGCGAGCACGTAAATGGGTTTATCAAGTGCGCCGTATTGGTACGGTGAAACCAGCATGTAAGTCTGCCCTTTGGCGTACTCGCGTATTTTTGTGACTTGATCTATATCCAAATTCGGTTGGTAGGTAATCCAGACCGCACCATGCTCGAGACTGTGAATCGCGTTTTCGACGGCAATCTGAGTGTCGTAAACACCACAATTTTGCCAAGCCGCGTTGTGCGCTCCGCCACTGGGAGGCGTTTCGGGATAACTTAAACGACCTTCTTTATGGTTTCCACCTTTGTACTTGAAGGTTTTTAAACCTGTCAGCGGCACGCTTTCCTCGGGCTTATTGCAAGCGGAAAAGACGAGTGCCAGACCAGTAAAAACTAAAATAGGTAGTTTCATTCTAGATCCATTCTAAAACTTTTGGTGACGCGGTGATGAGGGTAAAAACGGTAAAACTCGAGCTTGATTAAACTCGAGTTTCCTGAGCCATTACTGAATCGGGTTTCCAATGCCGTTGGTACACGTCGCGCCAAACTCTGGGGTGGTTTGAGGATTGTTCTTAAATTGCGAAATAAACAACGAAAGTCTAAGGTCGCTGGCGCTGTCAACACCTAAGCGTCTGCCCCAAGCAACAGCGTAAATTGGTTTCTCGAGCTTGTCGCTGAACGGATACGGACTGAGGATAGTATACGGTTGTCCACGCACGAGGTTACGCAAGGTTTCGACTTTGATTTTGCTCAAATTGGTTTTGTAAGTGATCCAAACCGCACCGTGCTCGAGACTGTGCATCACGTTTTCGGTGCGCACAATTTGGTCGTAAATACCGCAATTTTGCCAGATGGGATTGTGAACGCCGCCAGGTGGTGGATTCAGTGGGTACACGATCACACCTTCTTTGTGCGATGGGACAACACTAAAGTTTTCGACTCCAGCAATTTTAAAACCTGCCACTTGAGCCGCAGCAAAACTCGAGATCAGCAACAATCCCAAAAGAAGTCTTTTCATGATGTCCCCCGTTCTCGAGAAACCTTGATTTAACCTTTTAAATCAAGCAATTCGACTTCAAACACCAGCGTCGCGTTCGGTGGAATCACGCCGCCAGCCCCTCGAGCGCCGTACCCCATCTGCGGTGGAATGGTCAGTTTGCGTTTACCGCCAACTTTCATGCCGACCACGCCCTCATCCCAGCCTTTAATCACCATGCCGCCACCCAGCGCAAAACTGAAAGGGTCGTTGCGATCTTTGCTCGAGTCAAACTTTGTGCCGTCGGTCAACCAACCCGTGTAATGCACCACGGCAAGTTGTCCTTGTTGGGCGGTTGCGCCAGTGCCGACGGTCAATTCTTCAATTTGCATTTGTTCATTCATGATTTTGTTCCTCCGAAGCGATTATTTTACTGCAATCAGTTCGACATCGAACACCAGAGCTGCATTGGGTGGAATCACTCCACCAGCGCCAGCCGCGCCGTAACCGAGGTTGGCAGGAATAATCAGGCGTCGAATCCCGCCGACCTTCATGCCGACAATGCCCTGATCCCAACCAGCAATGACCTGTCCTTGTCCAAGGTTGAACTCGAACGGGCTGGGTTTGCCGCAAGAGGTATCAAATTGTGTGCCATTGGTTAAGCGCCCAATGTAATTCATAACCACCATTTTGCCAGACACGGCTTCAGCACCCGAACCAATCATTTTATCCTCAAGCTTAAGTTCTTTGACATCCGCATCTTTGACACCCGTCAACGCAGGTGGTTGCGAGGCACACAATACTGAAGTATCACCAGCACTCGAGGTTTGGACAGGCGGTGTGGTTGCTGCGGGCGTGCCGCTCGAGGAGGAACTGGTTTGGGAAATGACCAGTAAACCGACGGCGGCAATGATGGCGATCACGATTCCAGCAAGAATACCTTTGTTCATGGGCTTAATTCTAACCCAAAGCTCAAAGAAATTATTTTACTGCCATGAGTTCAACGTCAAATATCAATGTGGCATTTGGTGGAATTACTCCACCAGCACCAGTCACGCCGTAACCAAGTTTGGCGGGAATAATCAAGCGTCGAATCCCGCCAACTTTCATGCCAACAATGCCTTGATCCCAACCAAGAATGACTTGTCCTTGCCCAAGACCAAATTCAAAACTTTCATCTCGAGCACAAGAAGTATCAAATTGAGTCCCATTTGCCAAGCGCCCAACATAATTGACAACAACGTTTTTACCAACCAAAGCTTTTGCCCCTGAACCAATACGCAGGTCTTTGACAATCAATTTGCGCACGTTTTGATTGGTGAACCTTTTGGCGGCGGCGGGAATGGCAGCACACAAACCAACGACGCTCGAGCGACTTGTGGTTGTTGGGGGCGGTTGACCTTGAGAAATCACCCAGGAAAAAAGTGCAACGATGATGGTAATGATTTGACTTCCAATTCCAGATTGACTCATGCCCAAATTCTACCTTAAACACTCAAAAGACTTGATTGCCTGGGTTAGATGCTTGTGATGCTGAATCTCGAGTGGGCATCTCGAAACAGAATTGAACCTTTGCCGAATCGTTTGCGTACAACCTCTAGCGCCACCGTTATTTCTGGAGGTTTTTTATGAAGAAGCTCGCTCGAATGTCCTTGATCGCCGTTGCTATGCTCGTGCCTGTCGCTTTGGCTGCGCCAATGTTTAAATTCAGCAGCGATCCCAAAATGAATGCCATGATGGCGGCAGACACCATTGATTTGACGGCTTATCCAAAACTACCGTTGATTTTTAAAGCACTAAGTGGTGCAAAAGCAACTTTAGTTTACAAGGGTGCGGATGCTGGCAAGGTTTACGCGTTTTACGACAAAGCTTTTAAATCTGAAGGTTGGAAAGATGCCCCAATGGGCGCAATGGCTGGCGACACCATGAACAAACCAGCAGGCGATACGATGACCAAACCTAGCGATGACACCATGACGAAACCCAGCGATGACACCATGACCAAGCCCGCAGACACGATGACCAAGCCCGCCGATACGATGGCAAAGCCCGACACCAAAACCGACACCATGACCAAAACCGACACCATGATGAGTGCGGAAGGCATGAAAATGAAAGACGGCAGTTACCAAGGGCATTATACCTTTAAGAAAATGAACCTTGGACTCACTACGCTAGTCAAAGATGGCAAAACATTTGCTTACTTTAACGTCAAATAACCTCAACGGGTGAAATATTCACCCGTTCTTTTGTTGTGGGGATTCACTCGAGAATCTCGAGTTTAAAACAGGTTTTAAATCAGGAGGCTATTATGAAAAAAGGTATTTTGATTGTGTCCGCATTGGTTTTATCAGGTATCGCTTTGGCTGCGCCAATCTTTAAATTTGGCAAGGACGAGGGTTCTAACATGATGATGAAAGGTGAAACCATCACCATCAGTGCGTATCCAAAGTTTAAGTTGTTGGCAAAAAATATCAACAACAAATCGGCAATTTTGATATATGAGGGCAAAGTGGCGCATGATCCGTTTGCATATTACGAAGCCGCGTTGCAAAAAGATGGTTGGAAACTTGCCGATGATGCCATGATGAAGCCAGCCGATACAATGGCAAAACCTGGTGACACAATGGCAAAACCAGGGGATACAATGACTAAGCCAGGTGACACTATGACCAAGCCAGGCGACACCATGACCAAGCCAGGCGATACCATGACCAAACCAGGTGACACAATGGCAAAAGGCGATGATGCCATGATGATGAAAAAATCATTCGAGGCAAAATTCACCATGAAAAACTACACCATCACCTTGACCTCAAAGCTCAGCCAAGCAAACCGTGTGACCGTAGACTTTGAACTGAAATAACCCCAAACAATCTGAAAACTCGAGTGGCGCAATGCCACTCGAGTTTTTTGAATCTCGAGATTCAAAAAACACCGAACGCATTGGTTCGGTGTTTTTAATTGTGGTTTAAATCCTAACGACGGCGACGGCGTTGACGTTGGTCGCCCACCACCAGATTCGCGGGCGTGGCAGGTTGTGCGCCTTCCGCCCCAGCGATCACAGGACGAACTCGAGGACGTTCAACGCGTGGGGCGCTTGGGACTGGGGTGGCGCTACCCTCGAGCGGACCTTTTTGAGCGCGGTTGTGATTGACGGGAGCGACCACGGCTGCGGTCACATCTGGTTTGGGACGGCGTTCTTCAAAACGACGTTTTTGCGGCTCAAACTTTGGACGGGCTGGCGCGGGTTGACCCGCAACTGTCACGCTTGCGGTGACTGGACTGACAACAGGGGCGCTCGAGCTTTGGCTTGCTGCATTTTGCGGATTTGGATTCTTGGGGTTTGGATTCTTGGGACGGTTGAACCTGCGGCGTGGGTCGTTGCGACTCTCAACACGCCCTTCAACTCGAGGTTCAGTGCTGCCCTCAACTCGAGGTTCGCTGCTTGGACGCGGCGTTTGATTTGGGTTTTGGCGCGGATGTTGGTTTGGATTCGGACGTGGGTGCTGATTTGGGTTGTGAACTCGAGCTTGCGCGTTGGGTTGCCCACTTGGGCGCGGGCGAGAACCGTTCAAATGGTTGTTCGGACGGCTTTCGCTGCCAGCGCCGCGTTCGTCGGCTTCCATGTTGTCGCGCGTCCACTCGCCAAAGTACAACTTGCGGGCGGTGACTTTAACGGGTCTCGAGTATTCGCCGTGCATTTTACCGTCCAATACGACAACACGGCGACGGTTATCGCCTTTTAAAGCGGCTGGCTTTTGGACTCCAGTGCCGCTTGGACGGTTGCGGAATTTTCCCATGGTGTTCTCCTTAACAGGTAACGCAAGATCAATCTCGCGTCCGACTGCATTGACACGTTCGATGGATACGCGTACAGGTGTACCCAGACGGAACATCCGCCCTTGACGACCTTTGAAAGCTTGCGAACCTTGAATAAAGCTGTATTGATCGTCTTTCATGTCCTCGAGTCGCATCAGACCTTCAACGCCATTCTCGAGGGTCACGAATACGCCGAATGGCATCACGCCGCTGATGTAACCGCGCCAGGTTTCACCAATTTTGGATTGCGCCCATTTGCACTGGTAATACTTGTTCAAATCGCGTTCGGCGCTGGTGGCGTTGCGTTCGCGTTCACTGACAAATTCGCCAAGCTCGGGCAGGGTTTGGCGCAGGGTTTCGCGTTTTTTGTCGTTCAATTTTTGGGCGATCACCAATTTTAAAACGCGGTGAACCAGTAAATCTGGGTAACGCCTGATCGGGCTGGTAAAGTGCAAGTAATCAGAAAACGCCAGCCCAAAATGACCTTTGTTTTCGCTCGAGTATTTGGCTTGGCGCAAACTGCGTAAAAGTAGCGAGTTGACGGCGCTCTCTTGAGGTGTGCCACGCACGGATGCCAAAATTTGCTGATACGCCTGCGGGGTTGGCTCAAGCAAACCGGCTTGGGTTACACCCATGCGGTTTAAAGCATCGAGCAATTCCTTGAAGCGCGTTTCGGCTGGGACTTCGTGAATTCTGAACAAAGCTGGGGCATCGTTCGCCAGCAAGAACGCGGCAATAAGGCGGTTTGCCAGCAGCATCAAATCTTCGATCAAACCTCGAGCCGTCTCTTCACGGACTGGTACAAGGCGCGGCGAACCGTCAGGCTCGAGCACGACTTTGACCTCAGAAAGTTTGAAATCCAAGCTGCCGTCACGAAAGCGTTTTTCACGCATTTTGGTGGTTAATTTTAGCAGCAGGTGCAAATCGCCTTCACTATCCCTGGCATGGTCGGGCATGGCAGATTTGCCCTCAGAGAAAGACTGGACTTCGTTGTAGGTCAAACGGGCTTTGGAGTGAATCACGCTGTTGCGCACAGCGTAATTGACCACATCACCCTCTGGGCTTAACTCGACCAGCGCCGAAACGGTCAAGCGATCTGCAAATGGTACAAGCGAACAGACGCCGTTGGACAGGCGCTCGGGAAGCATCGGCAAGACTTTTCCGGGCAGGTAAACGCTGGTCGCCCTGGTTTTGGCTTCAATATCAAGCTTGCTGCCGTCGGTCACGTAATGCGAGACATCGGCAATATGCACGCCAACCAAGAAATTACCGTTGCCGAGCGGTTCAATGTGAATTGCATCATCAAAGTCTTTGGCGTCTTCGCCATCAATCGTGAAGACGCGCTTGACCCGCAAATCGACCCGACCCTGAAGCGCTTTGACTGGGATCTCGAGCGAAATTTTTTCAGTCTCGAGCATCACGTCCGTCGGGAATTCGTCGCGCAGATCGAATTTGACAACCACAGCTTGAGTTTCAACCTCTGGCGAATCGCTGATGCCAAGCACGCTCGAGATTTCACCGAATGGTTCGTCCTCGCCAGTGTTTTCGGGCCAGTGCAGTTTGGCGACCACCCGAGCGCCAGCCGAGAGGCGGTCACGGTAGGGCATCAAGACAGTGCGGTGCGGAATTTTATTCTCGTCGGGACGCAAAATCGCGTAACCTTGCCTGTACTCGAGCGTCCCAACCACTTCATCGCGGGCACGCTCGAGAATCCGAATCACCACGCCGCGCGAACGGTTCTGACTGCGTTCTTCGCGCACGACCACACGATCACCATGCCAAGCGAACAAGGAATCCCTGGCATCAATCGAGAATTCTTTCATGCCTGGGGTTTCGGGTTGCACAATGCCGCCACGGTTGCCAGTCACGCTGTAACGCCCGACCACCAGATTGACATCTCGAGGCAGACCATACGTGTGACGGCGCACCAGCGTTAAACGCCCTGCGGCGACCAGATTTTCGAGTGAATCCTCGAGTCCTTTGCGTCCACCCAGACGCTCATAATCAAAAGCGGGCAGACGCTTGGCAATGTCGCGCACTTGATGCGCCCTTGGGTTGGCGCGGAAAAATTCGAGCAGCGCCTCGAGCGGATCGAGCGGGGCTTTTTGGGTTTCAAAAATATTGGTGCGCCCAGCTTTGCGTGCCCGAACGCCTGGTTTGCTGGCTTCTGGTACGGGAATCGGTTTTAAGGTTTCCGCATCCAGATTCTCGATTGAAGTTTCATCAATCAATTCAGTCTCGAATGGAACAATTTTAGGTTCGAGGTTTAGCGTTTCCAGCGGCAGCAATTCAAGTTGTGATACTTCTAAAATTACTTTTTTGCGCCCTCGAGATTTTTTCGGCTCGGTTTCAACTTGAACGGGCTGTGCAACCTCGAGCGTCGCAGGTTCAACCGGTGCAGGCTCGAGCAATGCGGGTTCTGGGTTGACCAGCAAAACCTCAAATTTGGCTCGTCTGGTTTTTGGTTTGGGTGCAGATTTTTGAATGGCAGGATTTGACTTGAGCGGTTGAACTGCTGTTATTTTCTTGATTTGAACCCGAGATTTGGGTTTGATCTTGGGCTGAGAGAGGCTTTGAAGCTCGAGTTGTTCTGCAGAAATAACCTCAACAGGCGCGGATTTTTTCGCACCGCTAGAGACAGATTTCTTTGCCTTGCGAACCAAAGCGGTTGGGGTTTCGGTGGGTTGAGTTTCCTCAACAACTTTTTTCCTCGATCCTTTCGAGGCGGGTGCTTTCGCACCTTTTACAACAGACTGGCTAATACAAACTCCTTCACCATGAAAACAAAGTTTTCAGGAAACTCGAGTGATTGTCGTGACCCCGAGCAAGATCATGTTGCGCTCATCACGGCTTATGCCGTTCGATGACGCCCATTGTTGGGCAGCGCTGGTTGAGATGGCGTTGTTCTTCACGCAGAACTTGATTCCTTCGGGGGGCTGGAAAATGTGGGTACATTTTAAAGTCCTCATCCGAGACCTAGCACCAGTATAGCATTTAGCGATGCCAAAAAACTCCGCCAAATGACCTAATTGCAATTAAACTCGAACAGCACAGCTAAAATCTGTGGTTTAGCGTTTGTTTAAGAATTTTCGAGAAGATCCCGTAAATACTGCGGAATCGGTACGGTACGTTTTTCAAAATCGGTTGCCATGTGCTCGGTAAACCCCTCGGCTAAAAGTAAATTGTCACTGGCACGCTCAATGGCGTACTCGAAACGCACCATACGGGATCTTAAACTCCCAAGCCGCGTGGTCAGCAACAGCGTGTCATCAAAAACCGCAGGACGACGGTATTTTACGCCGACACTGGTGACCACCAAATACACACCGCGTTTTTCAACCTCGGAATACGGTAAACCCAATTCCTCGAGAAATGCCACCCGTCCCATCTCGAGCCAGATTACGTAATTGCTGTGATGCGCAATGCCCATCGCATCGGTTTCGGCGTAACGGACTTTAAATTGAAGTTGGGATTGCACCACTTTTTTCATCAGAAACTGTTTGCCGCATCTAAAAACTCGAGCAGTGGTGTGCGTTTCATCCGAACTTCGCGGGCAATCGCGCGTTGCAACAAACCTTTCGCGCCGTTTAAAGCCTCGAGCATCGGTGCAACTTCGCCTAAACCCGAAACGAAAACTTTGGCGTTCATCAGGTCGGTACTGATCTGCACGCGGTCAATCGTAATCACAATCGGCAATCTCGGGTCGCTCAGTTCGTGGATTGCATTCGATAAAACTCGAGCGATGGTGGATTCGACCTGGGAGGTACGCTGGCTCATGATGCCCCGCCGACACGCCTGATCACGCTGGCAACCGATTCGGCAAGTTCTTTGATGAGGCTTTCGCTTGGACCTTCGATCATGACGCGCACCAGCGATTCAGTCCCGCTCGGACGCAAATTCACGCGTCCCAAGCCTGCCAGTTTTTGTTCAACCTCGAGCACGGCTCGTTGAACGTCTTCGTGTTGGCTGATGCCGTGCTTGTCGGCAACGCGCACGTTGACCAGGGTTTGCGGGAATAAAGGCATCTCAAGACGCCACTCGAGCAAACTCTTGCCGCTTTGTTTGATGGCTTTGAGGGTTTGAAGCGCGGTCATGATGCCGTCGCCCGTCGGTGCGGCGTCTAAAAATAGCGTGTGACCGCTTTGCTCGCCGCCCAAGGTAAAGCCCTTCTCGAGCATCCGTTCATGCACGTACCTGTCACCGACGTTGGTGCGCTCGAGGTCAATGCCATGCTCGCGCAGTTTGACTTCCAAGCCCATGTTGCTCATCAGGGTAGCGACCACGGTGCGTTCTTTGCGGGTCACACCGTTGATAAACAGCACATGGTCGCCGTCCACCATTGCACCGCTCGAGTCCACAAACAGGGCGCGGTCTGCGTCACCGTCGAAGGCAATGCCGAGGTCAAAACCCAGGTCTTTGACGGTGTGTTGCAGCACTTCGGGGTGGGTACTGCCGCAGCCAAGGTTGATATTTTTGCCGTCGGGCGTGGTAAAAATCGTGAAGACATCCGCACCGGCGCGTTGAAAGACCTTGGGCGCAATATGAAATGCCGCGCCGTTGGCGCAGTCGAGCACAATTTTGACGCCGGTTAAATCTGGGGTGTGACTGAACAAGAACTCGCCGTACAGGTTTTCGGCTTCGTGGTAATCCTTGACCGTGCCGAGCGCCACGCCCGTCAAGTCAGAGATGGGTTTCTCGAGGTTGGCTTCGATCTCAAACTCTAAAGTGTCAGAAAGTTTTTCGCCGTTTGCCCCAAAGAATTTAATGCCGTTGTCTTGGTATGGATTGTGAGAGGCGCTGATGACCACGCCCGCAGTTGCGCCAAGTTGACGGGTTAAATAACTGACCCCAGGCGTTGGGATAATGCCAACATGAATCACATCGACGCCCTGGGCGGTTAAACCCGCCGCCAGCGCAGCCTCGAGCATGTCACCGCTGCGCCGCGTGTCGCGTCCGATGACCACGCTGGGTTTGCGCGATTGGGTTTTGAAGACCTCACTTGCGGCTTGCCCTAAACTTAACGTCCAGGCTGATGTCAGCGGGTGTTGACCCGCGACGCTGCGCACGCCGTCCGTACCAAAAAATTTGCGATTAGCCATAAAAAATCCTTAATTCGTTGAGTTTCTCGAGCGTCAAACTCGAGGATTGAAGAGAGGGTCAGTCTATCACTTGGGTTTTTATGCAACCACGTAAGGGTTTTGAAAATTCACTTTCAAATTGAGGTGTGGTGTACGCAAGTTGTAAAGAATTGCACTCGAGTCTGATTATGAGTTTCACATTTTATGCTAATTTGGTGAAGATTCTGAACTGGTTGACAGGTAAACAGGCTTCACTGTCCTGAGGACTGCTTTTATTTTTCAGCCACGCAAAGAAACCACTTGGAGGTGGGAAGAATGAAGTATTCACGTCATACGTTGATGCTTGTCGTAAGTCTAACCCTGGGGGCTTGTAATCAAGCCGTGCCGCAACAGATTGCCATTGTCAGCGATCAACCGACAGCCAAGGCGAACCTCTCGAGCGTGACAGGTTTTCAACGCCTGATGCCGCTTGATGCCTTGCCAGCCGTTAACGATCAAATGGTCAACGAAACGCCCAAATCTTGGTTTGTCGAATTGACTGGCAACCCAGAAGCCGACGGTGGTGCACGATCAAGCTTGGACACCGAACGGGCAGGCTTCAAACGCGATGCCAACGATAAAGGCGTAAAGTACGAAGTGCGCCGTTCGTACAGCGATTTGTTCAATGGTTTTTCGGTGCGGGCAAATGGCAGCGAAATTGTTAAAATCTCGCGTTTGCCAGGCGTTCGCGCGGTTTACCCAGTGGGGCAATCGGCATTACCAAAAACCGATCTGGTTTCCAACCCCGACCTTGCCACCGCCATCACTATGACGGGCGCAGACATTGCCCAAAACGAACTTGGACTTGATGGTCGCGGAGTCAAAGTTGGTGTGATTGACAGCGGCATCGACCTCCAGCATCCAGACTTTGCCGGTAGAATCACCAATCAATACGATTTTGTTGGTGACGCTTACAACGCCGACCCTGCCAGCCCAACCTTTAACCCAGTCCCAACGCCAGACCCAGTTGCCGACGATTGTGAAGGTCACGGTACGCACGTTGCCGGTATTGTTGGCGCAAACGGTCAAGTCAAAGGTGTTGCCCCTGCTGTCAGCTTCGGTGCGTACCGTGTATTTGGTTGCGATGGTTCAACCGATGACGACGTGCTCTTGGCAGCTTTAGAACGAGCCAAAAGCGATGGCATGAAAGTCATCAATATGAGCCTCGGTTCGTCGTTTGGCTGGGCGCAATCCCCTCTGGCTCGAGCCTCGAGTCGCTTGGTCAAAAAAGGCATTGTGGTTGTCGCTTCGGCAGGCAACAGTGGCGCTTTGGGCTTGTACTCGACGGGTGGACCTTCGGCTGGCGAAGAGGTCATTTCGGTGGCTTCGTTTGATAACATTGCCGTCAACTTGCCCTTCTTTACGGTGTCCCCAAATCAAACCCATGTTGGTTATATCGAAGCTACAGGCGCACCAACGGCGCCAACCTCGGGCATGGCAGCCATCGCCCGTACCGGTACGATCACCAGCACCGCCGATGCTTGCGCACCACTGGCGGCAGGCAGTCTGACAGGCAAGACCGCTCTGATTCGCCGTGGCGGTTGCGCATTTTATGCCAAATCCAAGAATGCTCAAGACGCGGGCGCAACAGCCGTGGTTTTGTACAACAATGCGGCTGGACGAATCAGCCCAACCGTGACAGGTAGCCCAGCGATCACCATTCCGGTGGTTTCAATCACCCGCGAAGATGGTATTGCCATCAATACGCTCTTGAATGCCACCCCCGTCGATCAAACCTGGACCAACCAACGCGACGGATTCCCAGTCCCAACTGGCAACCTGATCTCGAGCTTTAGTTCTTATGGACTTGTGCCAGACCTCAGCCTGAAGCCAGACATTGGTGGTCCTGGCGGTTTGATTCGGTCTACTTTCCCGCTCGAGCTTGGTGGTTACGCCACGTTAAGCGGCACTTCAATGTCCTCGCCGCATGTGGCTGGCGCGGTGGCGTTGCTGTTGCAATCCAACCCAGACATCAAAGCCAACGATGTGCGCAGTTTATTGCAGAACACCGCCACCCCTCGAGCCTGGTTTGGCAATCCAACCCTGGGTTTCTTGGACAGTGTGCATCACCAAGGCGCTGGCATGTTGCGAATCGATGCCGCCGTGCTGTCTCCAACAACGGTTTATCCATCCAAGCTTTCCCTGGGTGAAAGCGCTGGGGGACCTGTACAAAACGAACTCGAGATTGTGAATGACAGCAATAAAGTTGTCACGTACACCCTCAGCCACGAACCAGCCCTTTCGACTGGACCCAACACTTTTGCTCCAGAATTTGACACGGGCTTTGCGAGCGTGGCGTTCAGTTCGCCAACCGTGCGCGTGGGCAGGTACAATGAAGGCACGGTTAAAGTGACCGTCACCGCCAGTTCAGAACTTCCTGACCGCAGCATTTACGGCGGTTACATTGTTCTAAGCCCTGACGACGGCGGGCAAGTGATTCGTGTGCCTTACGCCGGCTTTAAAGGCGATTATCAAGCCATTCAGGTGCTGTCTCCAACCGCCAACAACTTTCCGTGGTTGGCAAAAGTGGTTGGTACAAACCTGGTCAATCAAACGGCTGGCGCAAGCTTCACGATGCAAGCGGGCGACTTCCCACAAATCTTGTACCACCTGGATCACCAATCAAGGCGCCTGCGTTTTGACGTGTACAACATTGCCACACCCAAAAAGACATTCTTGATTGATGGCAGTGACTACTTGATTCGCAACCAAGGTCCAAATGGTTTCTTTGCGCTCGAGTGGGATGGTACAGCCACCAAAGACGCCGAGGTTGCCGAGAACGGCTTTGTCACGCCAGACCCAAAAAAGATCGTGACCTTGCCCAATGGTCAGTACGCGATCAAGATTACCGTCACCAAAGCGTTGGGTAAGTTTAACCGTGCCAGCGACACCGAAACTTGGATTTCGCCAACGATCACCGTTGCCCGTCCTTGATAGTCTAAAAATCAGGTCATGTGAACGCGTCTACCAAACGGTAGACGCGTTTTTGTTTGCAACAGTTTGGATCAGCAAAGAACGCACCATTAATCTTGGACTCAGGCTGGAATCGGTCTTGCAGACAAGTTCCTCGAGTTATTTCTAAATTTTTTTAGAATTTCAGGTCAACTTTTTTCAAAAACGCGCTATGATCGTTTTATGTTTGAAGCGAAGACAGTTTCTCCAGCTTGGATTCGTTCGCAACTTATTGGTGCAAACTCGAGCATTACAACACCTTTCGGTACAAGGGCGTTAACCTATGCCGATTACGTGGCTTCTGGACGGTCACTCGAGTTTGTCGAGAAAGTCATTCGAGAGCGGGTGCTGCCGTTTTACGCCAACACCCACACCGAAGATTCGTTCACTGGGGCGCACACGACACACCTTGCACACGAAGCCGCCGAGTACATCAAAACCCAAGTTGGCGCAACGAATTATAAAATTGTCTTTGCGGGTTCGGGTTCGACTGCCGCCATCAAACGACTGCAAGACATTCTGGGTTTGAGCGTTCCCAGCAACCGCCGCGCCGCCATCCTGGCTGCCATGCCGCCGCTCGAGCGCCCAGTGGTCTTTGTGGGTCCTTACGAGCATCACAGCAACGAGGTTTCGTGGCGCGAAAGCCTTGCCGAAGTCGTCGAGATTCCCTTGTGCCCACGCGGTTTGATTGATCTCGATGCGCTTCATGCTGCACTGACCGACTCGAGGTTCGCGGGTCGCCCCAAGATTGGTTCGTTTTCGGCTGCCAGCAATGTCACAGGCATCATTTCTGATACGCGTTCGGTGGCAAGGTTGCTTCACGCCCAGGGAGCATTCGCATTTTTTGATTTTGCCGCCTCTGCGCCTTACGTTAAAATCGACATGAAACCAGGCAAGTTAGATGGTTATGACGCGATTTTCATCTCGCCGCACAAGTTCGTCGGCGGTCCTGGCACACCTGGCATTCTGGTCTTTAACCCTGCCCTGTACAGCCTCTCGAGTCCGAGCACGGCGGGTGGTGGCACGGTCACGTATGTCAGTTCGGGCGAGCATTATTTTACCTCTGACATTGAAGCCAGAGAAGACGCTGGAACGCCTGCGATCACCCAAAAAATTCGGGCGGCGCTGGCATTTTGGGTCAAGGATGCGCTGGGTTTTGAAAACATTGAAAAACTCGAGAAGCATTACATTCGCACCGCCATCAGCCGCTTAAAAGCCCATCCCAAACTCGAGCTTCTGGGCAACCTCGAGACGCCACGGCTGGCAATTTTATCGTTTTTGGTGCGTTGCTTTGATGGCGGGTATTTGCATCCGCGTTTTGTGGTGCGGCTTTTGAACGATTTGTTCGGCATTCAATCGAGGGGAGGTTGCGCCTGTGCTGGACCTTACGGGCATAAGTTGCTCGATATTGACGCTGCCCATGCGCACGGCTACCGCGATGCGATTCTGAACGGTTTTGAGGGCATCAAACCAGGTTGGACACGCCTGAATTTCAATTCGTTTATCAGCACCGACGAGTTTGAATTCTTACTGACCGCACTCGAGTTTATTGCCGACCACGGCGAGCGTTTTGTGCAATTGTACAATTTTGACTGGCGTTCGGGCGCATGGAAACACCCGCAAGACCTTGCCCCACAAGGCTTATTCGCCAACCTCGAGCCTGAAATAAGCTCAAGCCAGACGGCAACAATCCCAGATTACGCCGCTTACCTCGAGTCCGCGCGGCAGCTCGCCGCCAGCCTCGAGTTGAAAGCCTCACGTCCGATACCGCCCGAGGTCAATCCAGAATTGGTATTCTTCAAATCCTAATCTTGCTCGAGTTTTAAGAGCCGACCTTTTTTGAGGCTGGAAATGAAAATCGTCATCGGATGCTCGAGGTCGGGACGCAGTTCCTCGCCCCATTCGATCACGATCAAACGCGCCGTATCCAAGAATTCGTCCAAACCCATGCGCCACAATTTTTGTGGACGCTCGAGTCGGTGCGCGTCAATGTGAATCAGTTTGCCTTCCGGCGTTGGGTACTCGTGAATCAGGTTGTAGGTTGGACTGGTCACCTCAGCGCTCGAGTTTAAACCCCGTGCAATGCCTTTGGTTAGCGTGGTTTTGCCCGCACCCATTTCGCCAACCAGCAAAATCACCGTGCCTCGCGGACATCTGGCGGGCAGGGTTTGACCGAACGACTCGAGTTTTTCGGCAGTCTTGAGGCTGTGCTCTTCGGTCATAATGCTGATTCTACTTGAGAATCAAAGGCGTTAAAGGGGTTTTGACGCTTTGCAAATTTGTAAATACCAACCTCAATCCTTGTCCTCGTCGTAACCAGCATCTCCGCGCCCTGAATGGCTGAACGGTAAAACGTCACCCAGACGAAACTTCTGCCCTTCCATCGGTAGGTTGGCTTCGTCCTCGAGTTCACTGTCCGCCAGCGTGGCTGATTCATCCCTCAATCCCGAGAGTTCGGCGGCGGCATCGGCTTCATCCGCAAGTTGAGCCTCAAAGCTGGAGTCAATCAATTTTTGGTCATCGTCGTTCATTGTTTCACCTCGAGATTAAGATGCACCAACAAACTGAAATGACGCTGAATTTAGAAAACACAAAAGCTCGAGCACTCAATTGCGTTCATCAGCCTACGATCAGGTCTACTTCAGTGAAAATACAGGAATAAAGTGAATGATATTAAGTATGTTCAGAGGACATCAATGAATAACACCCATTCCTTTTTTAAAACAGCACCAGTGCATCAAACACCAGTGCATCAAATCGGTGCAATCGATTTGACTGGGGCTGAATTTGAGTACGGGGAACGTTGCCTGCACATTTTGAACGGCAGACTCGGACGCGTGAACCCAGAAACCTCTCTGGCGAACGGTCATTTAAGCGTCGTGAGTGAAACCAAACCCAGCTTGTTCCTAAGTCGAGCGCAGATCAGTTGGCGAAATCTCGAGTTTGAACTGATGATGATTTCGATTCAGGAATTAACACTTCAAAATGAACTTAAACTCAAATTTATTGCGCGTTGGATTCCACCCATTTCAATAAAAGTTTCTTCTTTATAATTGCTTTCTTCTCACGTCTGGTCATCCAGATGCAGTTTTTGGGCAGCACCAGGACCTCCCGCTTGGTGCTGTCGTCAGTTTCTGATATTGATGCTCGAGTTGCGTATTGGGGTTTGCTTGGCTTGCAGTGATTACAGACTGGCAGTGATTACAGACTGGCAATGATTACAGACTTTTAATCATCACATCACGCTTTTCTGCTCGAGCCGACAGAAATTGAAATCAACGCGATCAAGATTTTCACTTGGAATTGTGCCGTTCAACCTAAGCTTTGACAGCCGTCACACGCTCGAGAATCAAACCCAAGCGCTCTTTACCAAAAGCCCGTTTCCCCTCGAGCAGCCCATTCTCGCCAGCGTGAAGATGAAACTCGAGATGCCCACCCATGACGCGCAAGTGAATGCCTTTGAGGGGGTCTTGCGGGGGCGAAACGCTGGCAATCACGACAGCCGTGCCGTCATTCATGCCGACGCTGGCGCTTTGCACGGTGGTTGGCAGCGGGTAATCGCGTTCCATGCGGTAAATGTACTGCGTGAAATCGGACTCTTTATCGAAGCGCAAACCTTTGGCTTGCGCCCATTCGCGCATCCACTCGAGCAGTTGCACCCATTGATTGTAAAAAACCGTATCAGAAACGTGAGCCATTAGCATAATCTACCACTTCGCGCCAAATTTCACGAGTGGTTGGTCGCTCTGGGGTTTCTAAATTCCAAATCGAATTCTGATGCAACTCGAGCTGTGATCTCGACACGGTTTCGTCCAGAAAGTTTGGCGCTGTACAAGTTCTCATCGGCGCGGCGCATCAGGTCATTGGTGGTCTCACTTGGCAACAGGCTGGCAACCCCAAAACTGGCAGTCACCTGACCAGTTTTAAACTTGTGTTTTGCCAGGGTTGCTTTTAAAGTTTCGGCTTGAACCCGAGCCTCTTCCAGTGTTGCGTGGGGCAATAAAATCAAGAATTCCTCACCGCCCCAACGCCCAAGGCTACCCAAGTTGCCAAGGCTTTTCTTAAAAACCCGAGTCAATTCTTGCAGCACGCTATCGCCCGCATGATGACCGTACAGGTCGTTGATGCTTTTGAAATGGTCAATGTCGAGTAAGATCACGCTAAAGGTGCGTTTTTGACTCTGACACGCCAGCCATTCGCGCTCCAAAGAGTTGTACATCTGCCAACGGTTGGCAGCACCTGTTAATGGGTCGGTGCTCGAGCGAATTTGTTCAACCGCCAACAAGTCTTTGGTCAGTGCCAGCACATACGAAAATGCCAAGAATGCTCCTGCCAACGAGAATTGACCAACCAGCAGATTGCGTAAATCGGGTAGTGTAGGGGTGATCGGCATTGAAACCAATTTGATGGTGTTTAAAGCCAGCATGATTCCAAAGACAATCAAAGCGGCTCGCAATGCCGTGCGGGTGTTCAGCATGATGTACGCCATTAAACCAATCAGGGCAATTGAACTGTAGGTCTCGTGAAAAACCGCCGTGACCCCAATTTCGTTTTGTGCTCGAAACAACGAATACGCTGCCCGCGACAAGATAAAAACGGCGGAGTACCAAAAGCCAAATCGTTCAATCTGCTCAATACCAACTCGAGGGTTGATGTTAAGAACGATATTTGTTGCCGTGCAGAGCAGCAACATGACAAACAAAAACCTTAAAACCAAATCGGTTGTGCTCAAAAACCCTACAAAAATTCCAGGAAACCCTGCAAGGCAAACCAGCAAATAAGCCCGACGTTTGAAACCAGCCAAACGGGATTCTTGGGCGTTTAAACCTTCGGTGGCTTGAAGTCTTGTACTCAATGGCTGCTCCGACTCGAGCCTAGCATCGCTTTTGTTTTTCCCGAGGGCAGTTTGCACATCGGGTTTGATCAGCTTACGATCTTAATTCTGTTTGGGGCGTAGAATACTGCTGTGGAACTCGAGCAAGCAGGTTTAATCCCCACCCAATCGGGTGTCTACATTTTTCGTACCCCGCACGGTCGCGTGATTTACGTTGGCAAAGCCAACAACATCAAAACCCGTATCAACCAGCATTTCAAATCTGGTGGTAAATCCAGCCGCATTACCCGCGACGCAGGTTCGCTCGAGTTCATCACCACGCAAAATGAAGTTGAAGCCTTGATTCTCGAGGCGAACTTGATTAAGCAGCATCGTCCGCGTTACAACGTGCTGTTAAAAGACGATAAACATTACCCGTTTTTAAAACTGACCAAAGAGGCTTTTCCAATGCTGATCGTAACGCGCAAAGTCATTAAGGACGGCGGCAAGTATTACGGACCTTACCCAGATTCTAGGGCGGTCTGGCGAGCCAAAAATCTGATTGATACGACGTTTCCACTTCGCAAAAATTCTGGCATTCCGTTCACGCCGCGCAAACGCCCATGCCTGAACTACCACATGAAACGCTGCCTCGCGCCCTGCGTGGGTTTTGTCACGCCCCAAGATTATAGCCAGGCTGTGATTGACGTGACCCAAGTGCTCGAGGGTAAAGCCGCCGATGTTATGACCAAACTCAAACTCGAGATGAAAGAATCGGCATTGCGTCAAGAATTTGAGCAAGCCGCCGCGATTCGTGATCGGCTCGAGGCGGTGCAAAAACTGTTTGGCACAGATCAGGTGGCACTGAACACCGACCTCGAGGACATGGATTTTCTGGGCGTGGCGCAGGCAGGCGAGTACGCGATGGTGCAACACTTTCAAATGCGGGCGGGGCGTGTGATCGGACGTGATAAACGCTTTTTAACGGGTGCGGAGGACGCGACGCTCGAGGAGATTTTGAAAGCCTTCATGCAAGATTATTACGGCGTGGCGATGCAAGTTCCGCCCTTGGTTTTAATTCCCGTCGAATTTGAAGATGCCACCGTTTGGCAAGAATTTTTAACCTCTCGAGCGCACCGCAAAGTCGAACTGCGCTTTCCACAACGCGGCGAAAAAGTCGATTTGCTCGAGATGGCAACCCGCAACGCCCACACGGGTTTGGAAGCCGAACTTGCCCTTTTAGAGAAACGCGGCGAAAATCCTGGTTTGGAGGCGTTAAAAGAAATTCTCGCGCTGCCCGAACGCCCTTGGCGCATTGAAGGTTACGACAACAGCAATCTGTTCGGCACAAACATTGTCTCGGGCATGGTGGTCTTTGAAGCTGGACGCTCGAGAAAAGGTGAGCACCGACGCTTTAAAGTCAAAGGCTTGGATCATCCAGACGATTACACCGCCATGCGCCAAACGATCACACGGCGTTTTACGGGGGGGCTGTCCGACAAACTGCCGATTCCAGATTTATTGATGATTGACGGCGGTCACGGACAGGTCAACGCCGCCCTTGATGCACTGCGCGAGGTTGGACTCGAGATACCTGTGGTGGGGCTTGCCAAACGCGAGGAAACCATGATTTTGCCCAGCATTTACGGGGCGCAGTGGTGGCTTAAAAGCGGTAGCATCATTGACCAAAAACGCGAGATTAAACTACCCGAAACCCACCCCGCCTTAAGAATGTTGATTGCCGTGCGCGACGAAGTTCACCAGTACGCCATTACCTACCACCGCAAACTTCGTGCCGACGCCATGATGACCAGCATTTTCGACGACATTCCGGGCGTTGGACCCAAACGCCGTGAAGCCTTGCTCGATCATTTCACCTCACTCGAGGAACTGCGGGCGGCAAGGCTAGAAGTGATTGCTCGAGTGCCAGGGGTTGGCTTGACGGCGGCGCACGCGATCAAAACGCATTTGGGAAATGGCACTGGGGCGGTGGTGACGGACGTGGCAAACTCTATTCAAAATCAAGTTCAAAACTTAGAGGATGGTTATTAAACTTGGTCTTCCAGCCATGTTTTCAAGTGACCACAAACTCTTAAAGACAGTCCGACAGCATCTCGAGCAAAACGTGGTGGCACTGGCAATTCTGGGTAACGGGCTTGAATACCGTAGTCGTTAATTTCGAACAAGATTTCATTAAAATCATCGGTCACTGGTGATTGAGCAACAATCTCTTCAACTTTAGACCATAACAACTCGAGGTCGTGAACCATTGGAGGATCAAAACCCAGTTCAATCCAAACAGCTTTGATGGTTTTTCAATCGCCTGATGCGCCAATGCCGCAATCACAGATGGTGTGCGTTCAGGATTCAATTCGCTCAAGGCTTCTAAATCTTCGGTGGCTCGAGTTAACCAATCTGCGGTTTCAGGCTTCATACAAAACTTTGCCTTCACGCATGATTCGTTTTAACAATGTACTGTTCGGAAGCCGTTTTTCAATGTGCTCTCTGGAAAAAGCCAGTAAATCGAGGGCAAAATCCCGACCACGCAAGACCTTTGATGCTCGACGTGCCAATTCATGCGAATCACCGTCAGCCACGATCAAGACATCATAATCCGAGTCGGCTCGAGCGTCACCACGAGCACGAGAGCCAAATAAAATAATTTGTTCGGGTTGCAATTCAGTCGCAACACGCTGCATTGCAACTTCAAAACTCAGACCCACGGCACTCGAGTTCATTGGCAAAGTATAGCCTAACTTCCAGGTCGCTTGAAAGAATCTTGAGCGGGAATAAAAACCGCTCGAGATTCTGAAAATCATTTATGGATTTTGCATCAATCCAATGTCGTTGTCGTCTGCATCTTTGACCGATGCCATTAGTAAACCACCGCCCACATCTTTGACTTCCTGTATCATCTCCGCGCCAGCCTCGAGCAGTGCTTTCAAACTTTGCTTGATGTCAGTGACCGTCCAGAACGTGACGGGTCCATTCAAGCCATTGCTGTGACCATTGGG
>JAYVRX010000033.1:0-2499 GCA_043775825.1 Deinococcales bacterium | reverse complement strand
GCAAAGACTCGAGCGCCCAAGCACGGTAGGCACGCTCGAGACGCGGCAGGTCTTGAGGTTCCCAGAGGGTACGGGCTTGACGGTACAACGCCAACGCTGCCACCCCATCGAGTCGTCGTGCCAGTGCCAATGCCAGCCTAGCCTCGAGCGACGGACGTGTTTGGAGGGCATGAAGCACCGTCTCTCGTCCACGCACCTGCCCCGAGGGTTCGATCAGTCCTGCCGCCAGAAGTTGCTCGAGCGCTCGAGCAAAACTTGCGGCATCCAGTTCGAGGGCTTGACGCACCAAGCCAAGGTCTGGGATTTCGAGCAACGCCAACGCCCCATGAACCTCACGGCTGGCATCCTCTAGTCCAGTCAATCGCGTCTCGAGCGCCGTGGTCAGTGGTTCGTGACGCAACCATGCCTCGACCAGCGCAGGCATACCACCCGTGGTTTCAAATGCGCCTGGTAGGTCTGCCAGGGCTTGGGTGCTCAATGCAGCAAGCTCGAGTTGAACATCAAACACAAATGCCGCCTCGAGACGTGAAGCAATCATGATACGGGCATGGCTACCAAGCCGTCGAAGACGCTCGAGTAACGCCTGACTTTCGCTGTCCATGCGTTCCCAGTCATCGAACAACCAACTTCCCTCCAAGGTCGAAAGTTTTCGCAGCAAGGCGCTTTCAATTCCGCTGCTGACCTCCGCGCCCAACAACGGCTCGAGGGTGGCAAAAGGCAACCCCGAACGTGCTTGAATATAAACCCCAGCCCCCAACCGCTCGAGGTGACGCAGCAGGGCAGTTTTACCCATACCAGCACCACCTCGTAACCAAGCCCACGTGCCAGTTCCCAGTCCAAGCAAGCGCTCGAGTTCTGATTCGCGTCCGACAAAAGTTTGACGCAAACGCCCACGGGCTTCATCTCTCGAGAATCCCAGATTTGCGCCCAACCCCTCAGCTTCTTTGGCAAGCTCGCTTGGCAGGGCGTAATCCGCCGCCCGTAAAAGGGTCAGAAGGCGTTGTAAAACCTCTGGCGCAAGGGCAGCAGCACCAGGTAAGCGATACGCATTTTGGGCAAGTTGCCCCGCTTCGACAAAATTTCCGCTCGAGGCTTGACGCTCGGCGCGTTGAAGCAGGGCGTTTTGGACTTGTGCTGCCAGTTCTTCACGTTGCTGATAGACCCATTCCTCGAGTTCACGAGCCAATTCAAAATCCAGCCCCACCGCAAATGACCCCGTGTAAAGCGCAATCCCTTCCTCAAGTCGCCCTGCTTTAAAAGCGTTTTGCAACTCCACCGCATCGCAAGCAATGTTCGTCCAGGCATGGGTTTCGTTCGCCTGGACTGCACCACTCGCGCCGCGCCGAAGTTGTGATAGTGCCGTGGCAAGGCTGTTCATGCGGTTTTCGGCATCCGCCCAAAAAAGTTCTGCCAGTTCGCGCCGAGATTGCGAACCGTGCAGCGCTAAATATGCAAGCAACAACAAGGGCTTGCCGCGCTTAAAATCCGCGCCCTCGAGAAACAAACCACCCAGCGTTCTAAGCCGCATGGCACGATTTTACTCTTTAGCCATGAATAACTGTTCATGGGGCGTTCATGCCCCCAGTAGCACGATGAACCCAGTTTTCGGAAAACCGAAACAAGGAGGCAATTATGAACTTAGGAATTCAGCAGTTCGTCCGCGTTCTCACCCGCTCGAGGTGGTTGATCGTCACACCACTGGTTTGTGCAGCATTCATTGGTTGCCAGCAAACCATTCCGCCTAACGATCCCCCACCAGCCCCCGCACCAGCCGAGGACACCGTGTCAATACCGATGGATACCAAAGGTGGCACGCTCGAGCATCCATCAGGAACACGACTGGTTGTGCCTGATGGCGCACTGTCAGGGAGTGGCACGGTTCGATTGCAGCTTGCCAACACGATCAATCGCGATTCAAGTTCGGTCTTGATGCCAGCCTCGAAACGTTTTGTTATCAATCTCGAGGGAGCAAAAATGACCGATACCAGCAAGATGACTTTGCAGGTCAAATTGCAAAATCTCTCTCAAGCCAACTCGAGCTTGGTGTTTCGTACCCAAGATTCGGACGGCGAAATCCGTATGCGTCGTGCCACGATTGATCCCAGCACAAAAACTGCCAGCATAAACATTGGCAGCGAACTGAATTTGCGTGACGAGAGCGCCAGAACCTTCGAGGTCGTGCGCGTACCCGATCTTGACTTGGCGGCTCCCGCTCAAATCCTTGCCGTACCGTATTACTGGCAAGACAGCCTGCCGTGGTGTGTACCAACCGCGCTATCAATGGCAATGAACCAGTACGAAAACCTCTTGGGCAATACCGCAAACTTTGCGCTGGCAGGCGCAGACAAACAGGCATCCGACGAGGGCAATAGTTATGTCGGTATTCTCAACTCGCTTGGGGTGGATAAGAATTTGTACGAATACATCAAATGGGATGCTGATTTGATCCCCAGTGCGCCGTTCACAAATTACATCAAGCTTTATACCCACGGCTTTGTC
>JAYVRX010000032.1:0-8227 GCA_043775825.1 Deinococcales bacterium | reverse complement strand
GGCGAATGGGTGTGCGGTGGGGTCTAAGCGTCCTCGGTTGAGGTCGTAGCCAAAAGCTTGTGCCACCTCGAGCGAGAAGGCTTTTTGTTTATTAATGTCGTAATGACGGGTTAAAATGCTGTAATCCACACGCTCGCCTTTTTTTGCAATGGCTTTTACCAGTGGCACGGCTTCGCTGCGAAGTTCGGCAAAAATACCGCGAATGTCTTCGGTCTTTAATCCAGGGTCGTAATCCCAAAGTAGCGCATCGTAAGGGTGTGCCGAACCCTCAAAATAATTTGCAGATTTAGCAGCCATGTCAAACATTTTTTCCAAATGCGGTAAAAAGATTTTAAAATCTTTTTTAGCTCGAGCTTCCTGCCAAGCGCTGCCTGAACGGGCGCGAGCTTGGGAAAATTCGGCAACAAAATCGCTGGGGAGTTTGCTTTTACGGTCATAATCGCGTCTGACTTGCCTTACTAACGCGCCTTCAAACGACTGCTCTTCGGCAAATTCTGGTTCGAGTTGCTCGAGTAAGGTTTTTAATTCTGGAGCAGTGGTTTTTTGATGCAAGATTTTTGCCAGGGTTGCGCCTTGTACAGCACGGGTTTCGATACCACCACGTGGCATTTGGGTGTCTTTGTCCCAATTCAGCACGCTTGAGATTCCTGAAAGGTCGCTGATTTCGGCAAGCAGTGCTTTAAATTCCTCGAGTTTTGAGTTCATGGCTCAGTCTACTCGAGTCAATTGGCACAAGCAAAAGATTGTTTTTTGACCCAAAACAACACTCAAGTTGTCAGCTTTGGCTGACAGAGTTATCCACACCCCTTTTCAAAACTGAGGGGATTGACAAGCACTTGACTTGGGTGCTAAATCAAAATTTATCTTGTGACGCACGTCAAAATACGTTTTTTGTTAGCAGCAAAACACTCGAATTTCAAGTTATCCACACCCCCGTCAAACCTGTGGATAACTTGTGGATAAGTCTTAAGCTCGCGTCTCGAGCGCGGTTTTGGCATTTTGAATAAAAGCGTTTACAAGCGCAAGGTCTTTGATTCCCACCGAGGACTCGACACCACTCGAGACATCCACACCCCAAGGGCGAAGTTGGCGCACAGCCGCAGCTACATTTTCGGGGTTTAAGCCTCCAGCCAGCAACCAACGTCTCGAGCTAAGGTTTATCATCTCGAGCGCTTTCCAATCAAACGCTTTTCCCGAACCAGGGTCTACACCATCAATCAGTAATGTATCGTTTTTTGGCAACACCAGATTTGGGGTAAAACTGACGGCTCGAATCACTGGACGAACTCGAGCGATTTCGGCAGAAAAATCATCGGTTTCTTGTCCATTCAGTTGCACAGCACTCAACCCTACTTTTTCAATGGTCTCAAGGATTGTCTCTAAACTGGCATTGCGAAACACACCCACCCGAGCGACAAAAGGACTCAGTAAACTGACCACTTCTTGGGCTTTTGGAATCTCGAGAAACCGTTTAGAACTTTCTACAAACATCAAACCAATCGCGTCAGCACCAGCTTGTTCGACTGCCAGTGCATTTTCGGCTTGGGTTAAACCACAAATTTTCACCTTGGGTACAAACATGCTTGCATTGTATCAGGGGATTTGTGCAGTTCGCTTTGAAACCTTAAACTACAAATCATGACCGTTAAAAGCAAACCAGCTACCAGCGAAAAACCGAAAACCAATCCTCGAGTTTTACAAGGCATCACTGTGGCGTTTCAAGGCGTACCAGGAGCGTATGGTGAGATTGCCGCAAATTCTAGCACCCCCAACGCGCTACCCAAAGGTTACACGACCTTTCACGAGGTACTCGAGGCAGTCCGAACTGGTGAAACCGAACTGGGTGTGATTCCAGTCGAAAATTCGTTAGCAGGCACGGTGTACCAAGCCATGGATTTACTGCCCGAAACCGATTTGCATATCATTGGCGAAATTATTGTGCGGGTGAATCATCATTTACTGGCACTACCAGGGGTTAAACTCGAGCAGGTTAAACGGGTTCATTCGCACCCACAAGCCCTAGCGCAAAGCGATGGTTTTGTGGCACGGCATCACATGATTCCAATTCCGGCTTTTGACACGGCAGGCGCAGCCAAAGAACTACTGAAACGCGGCGCAACCGACGAAGCCGTGATTGCCAGCAAACGCGCTGGCGAACTGTACGGTTTAAGTGTTCTGGCAGCAGGTATCGAAGATGAAGATTTTAATTACACCCGTTTTTTGGTGCTATCCAAACACGAAATCCCAGCCCAAAACGTGCCTTACAAAACCAGTTTGGTCTTTGCAGTGCGTCACACTCCAGGGTTCTTGCTCGAGACTTTAAACCAACTTAAAGGCTTAAACCTTACAAAAATCGAATCCAGACCCCGTCGTGACCGTGCCTGGAGTTACCTGATTTACATTGACATTGAAGGTGACGCTCGAGAAGCACGTATTGCCGAAGCGCTAGTCGGTGTGCTGCAAAAAGCCAGTTTTGTCAAAATACTGGGTTCGTATCCAATGTCACTCGAGCCTGTCAGTTAAAGCCCAAGTCTTCCAAAGTGGGCGTTTCATGTCTCCAACACCCTGTTTAGGGTAATCTGATACCCGATGCGTCGATTACCGATTTCTGCCCTGGTTATCCTGATTTTCCTTCTGTTCGCCACGGGTTTTGCTTTAACTTACACAGTCAAAGCAGGCGATACCCTGTACAGCATTGCCAGAAATTTTCGTACCACCGTTAAGGAACTCGAGCGCATCAACAACCTCTCAAGTCGAACTGTCAAAATTGGTCAGGTTTTAACCATTCCTGAAGTGACCAGTAGCGCACCAACGCCCAGCATCACCCCAGGTACTCGAGAAGCCACATTTGTAGGGCAGACCAAAGCCAAAGTAGTACACCGCCTAAAAGCCATTCCTGGCGACCCAATTACTGTGCGGGTGGTTGGTGCAAAAGGTGGAATACCCATCGTTACATGGGGTCCTCAACGCACCGATGGTACTTTTGAAGAGTTGGTCATGACCCCAGATGGCAACGACTGGGTCGGTATTGGACGCGAATTGCTAGGTGAAAAACCCAAAATCATCAACCTCGAAACTAACATTGGGGTTGAAGCCATCACCTCGAGCCTCCAACTACGGAACGACCCGCAAGGTATTCAAAACGTGTTTGTCAGCCAACAAGTCCTTTCGAGCGTGACCGATGCAAACCGCGAACGCGAACTGGCAATTCTAAACCCTGCTTACAAGCAAAGTGAGTTAACCCCACGAGCATTCTTTAAAACCTGGCAGCAACCCATCAACAGCGCTCACATCAGCCCATTTGGTCAAGCCAGACGCTATGAACGCGGTGGGGACATTAAATACCATTACGGCGAAGATTACGCAGGCAAAGTCGGCGACCCAATTCGCGCTACCAACGACGGCACGGTTGTCATTGCAGGGTTTTACGCGATTCGAGGCGGTTTAACAGGCATAGACCACGGTGCGGGTGTGGTCAGTTTGTACTTTCATCAATCTAAAATCAGTGTTGCTACCGGGCAAAAAGTAACTCGAGGAGAAATCATTGGTGCGATAGGTGCAACAGGTTTTGTCACAGGATCACACTTGCACTGGGAAATGCGAGTCCGTGGTGAAGCCACCGACCCTAAACAATGGTTGGGGAAAATTTTTCCGTAAATAGGGAAAATCACTTGATCTCAGACTAAGTTATGCGTCATACAAGACGCATATTTGATTTTGAATCATGAATATTACAGTGATTTCAGTCAATTATCTCTACACTTTCTTTTGTATAGTATCAATGTACCTTTTAAGCGTGACCGAAGACTTTCTCCACATATAAGACTTTTATGAGAGTTTTTTGGTTTCAAGGGTCAATCAAACATTCGATAAACCCGAAGGGGCAGGTCAACTTGAAGTTTAAACAAAAGCGGGTCAAATGTAATCAAAATTCATTGCTCAAGCAGCCTTTAAGCGCGGGATTTCGGTAGATACTTTTAACCCGAATTTAGATCAATCAGAAGCTCGAGCCGCATTTCTTGCAGCACTTGAGTTTTCAAACCAAAACTTACCGCAATTGGGTCACTCGAGGTTGGTTCAAATCCGAGGTGAAACCAGAATCGAAACACCGTATTCTCGAGCGGTATGGTTAAAAAAATTTGTTTCACACCACGGTTTGCTGCCCAGATTTTATAGGTTGCAAAGACTTGATTGCCTAAACCAGCTTGTCGGTGGTCTGGATCAATCAACAATAAGCCCAGAAAATCCGTGTCAATCTCGAGGTTAAAAATTTGCAAAATACCGACAAGCTGTTGCTCGAGAAAAACACCGAAAACAAAAACTTGATCGTAATGATGCGTTTCAAATAAGGCAAGAACGTCGTCTGCTTGAGGCGCAACGCCAGTCATGAAAACGCTGTAATCGCTGGCTCGAGCTTCCAGGTCAGCCAAGATTTCAAGATCAGCTAAACCCAGGCGGCGAATGGTGTACAACTCCAGGTGTTGAGCCGATGTCTGGATTGAAAGTTCAGTCTGCACCGACAAGCACCTCAGAAAAACTTGGCATTCCAACCACGCCATCCGAGTACACAACCTGACCCTGCCTGAACGTTGCTCGAACTCGAGGGTATTCAGTTTCTTCAATCAAAACCAAATCTGCCCTCAACCCAGGCTCGAGTCGTCCTCGGTCTAAGAGATTTGCCGATTGTGCAGCGTTTTTGGTAATCAGGGACACGGCTTGCTCGAGTGGTAAAATATTTTCTCGAGCAATTTTGTAAGCACTTTGGAGCAAAGCCGCAGGGTAATAATCGGCTGCCAGCACATCCACCACACCTGCCCGAATGCCTTCGAGCGCCGAGAGGTTGCCCGAGTGCGATCCGCCGCGCAGCGCGTTCGGAGCGCCCATCGCCACGAACATGTTCTTGCTTTTGGCAGCCCGTGCCGCCTCGAGCGTGACCGGAAATTCGCTGATGGTCGCGCCGAAACCGTCCATCATGCTCACTTTTGCGCTGGTGTCATCGTCGTGACTTGCCAGTGTCACACCGCGCTCGAGGCAAAGTTTTGAAATCTCATGCCCAACATTCCAAGCCACTGGCGCATTTTGGGATTCTTGTAATCTTGACTTGACGGTGTTCTGGGCTTGTTCGCGGTCAGTGCCAAGCCATTTGACCATGTAATTGACGTAAGTCTCGAGGTCACGAAATTGCCCCTGCCCTGGCGTGTGATCCATTAAGGACACCATCTGCACCAAATCCCGCTCGAGCAATTTTTTCAGGAACGGTGCTGAAATGGCGGTGCTGACTTCAAATCTGGCATGAACCAGCATGTCAATGTTTAGCACTGGGCGCAGTTCGTGGATGGTTTCGATCAATTCTTTCGCTCGAGCCTCCGAGCGCAAGCCTGGACCGTCCGAGAGCGCAACGGCGGCAAATGCCGTGGTAATGCCAGATGCGGCGAGGCGTTTATCGAGTTCCAAGACTGCCAGTTTCGCAGGAAACATCGTGCCAGGTCGCGGCTCGAGTTCGCGCTCGAGCATGTCGCCGTGAATGTCCACAATGCCGGCAATGGCGGTCAAGCCCCTGCCGTTGACCACAGCACTCGAGCTTATGCGGTTTGGTTTGCCATCAATAATTTCGGCAATCACACCTTCCTCGAGCCGAATCGCACCGCGTTCGATCACGCGGTCTGG
Organism: Deinococcales bacterium; assembly: GCA_043775825.1. Classification (GTDB taxonomy): domain Bacteria; phylum Deinococcota; class Deinococci; order Deinococcales; family JAAFIG01; genus JANXTZ01. Next base: position 2,560 of record JAYVRX010000032.1, on the reverse strand, counting down.
CAGAACAAGTTTTAAATCAGTAAGCCACATAATCAAGCTCCTCGAGCATTGGTTCTAAAACCTCGTTACCTTGAATCTCGAGCGTGGCATCAACCAAACCCTGCATGTCCTCTGGATGGTGAAACACGCCGATCATGGCAACGCCCTCAGTTTTGAGATGCTCGAGTCTGGTTTTTAAGGCGGCTCGAGCTTGAACGTCTAACGATGCGGTGGGTTCGTCAAGCAGCAGCAACCGCCGTGGTCGAATCAGGGCGCGGGCGAGATTGACTTTTTGCTGCTCGCCACCCGAAAAAGTGCTGGGGTACGCCTGCCAAAGTTCAGGTTTGAGTCCAAACGTATCGAGCATTTCTTCGGCACGCTCGAGCGACCTGGGGCGCGACATGCCCAATTGAAATAAGGGTTCAGCCACCAACTCGAGCGCACTGACCCGAGGGCGAGGGCGTAAAAACTGTGCGACATAGCCAATCTCGCGCCGCCTGAGCCAAGCAATATCCTCATCGGCGGCTCGAGCCAAATCAATCAAACCGCGTGTCGAATCAAACCATGCACTGCCAGCGCTGGGGCGATATGAACGGTGAATGCAGCGCAACAAGGTACTTTTGCCAACGCCATTTGCGCCCGAAACCAGCATCAATTTACCAGCCTCGAGCGTCATGCTAATGCCTGTAAAGGCTGGCACATCACGGGCAAGCTGATGAATGAAAAAGCTTTTGCTGAACGACTCGAGTTTTAAAATCATGTTCGCATCCTCTGGGGGAAAGTCCTTGACATCTCAACGGTATCTATATCTTCAATCCGCCGCACACCGCGCCCGACCATTCGTGCAATGTCGAGCGGCATCCCACTTTGCTGAATCGCAAAAATTGCGTCATGAATGTTGTACTCGATGCGGCGGTGGTTGACCTCGAGCGATTCTGTATCCAATACGGCATACGCGGCTCGAGTATCGCCGTCGATGCTGCGCCCAACCGCCCCAGGATTGACAATGATTCTGGAAGAAATTTGACAGACGAAAGCTTCATGCGTATGACCAAGCACCAGCACATCCGCATCGACCCGACTGACAAGCAGCGTTAATTTCTCGAGGTCTTTGCTGTCGTACCAGGCATCCAAATACTCGATGCCAGCGTGAAGCACCGCCACGTGCAAGCTGTCAAAAACAAAATCCATGCGCCACGGCAAACCGTTCAAAAACCACTTGTCTCGAGGCTCGAGGTGTTTGTTCGTCCAACAGATCGCGGCGCGTTTAAGCGGTTCGGTGCGTTCGGACGAAAGGGTTCTTGAAGCCGTCTCTTGCCCCAACGCCACCGCGTGATCGTAATTGCCGCGCACACTTGGAATGCCGTGGGCGCGAAGCAGCGCAATCGTTTCCCCAGGGTTCGCGCCGTAAGTCACCAGATCGCCAGCGCACAAAATAAAATCCACACCGTCGCAACGAAGATCATGCAAGACGGCTTGCAGCGCTTGAAGGTTGGCGTGAACATCTGCAATCAAACCAATTTTCATGCTGCACCGTATTTCTCGAGGAACAATTCAACATCGCCCCTGAAATCTGGAAGTCGGGTTTTGATGACATCATGCGACCAATCCCACCAAGCCAGCACCTCGAGTTTTTCAGCGATGGAATCTGAAAATCGCTGCCGAATTGGTTTTGCAGGGACACCCGCCACAATCGAATACGGCGCAACGTCTTTGGTCACGACTGCGCCTGTACCAATCACCGCACCGTTAGCGACGTTCACACCCGCCATGACGGTGGCATTGTGACCAATCCAAACATCGTGTCCAATAAAAACCGAGTGCGAACGCCGCCACTCAAAAAATTCAGCATCGTCATGCCCCAGTTCAAACATTGCCGAGCGGTAGGTGAAATGATGCGAACTCGCACGCTCGAGCGGATGATTGCCAGGATTCAAACGCACAAAAGACGCAATCGAGCAAAACTTCCCAACACTCGAGAAATCCACCTGCGAATGCTCGCCGATGTAACTGTAGTCGCCGAAACTCGAGTTTTCGATTCGGCAAAACGCCCCAATTTCAGTCCACGAGCCAAGCTCAGACGCATTGACTCGAGCGTCAGAATGAATGGTGGGTGTGGTTGAAAGTTGGGTCATGACGATTGATCCCAAAACAATTGGGTTGGTAGGGGCGAGGCATGCCTCGCCCCTACAGGACACGTTCTAAAATGATTCTCGAGATTCTGGTTTTTCATGGTTTTGATTTGGAATTGAAGGCGAATTGCTTATAACTTGGCGTGAACGAGTTGCTGCGTGTACGCATGTTGCGGGTCTTCAAGCACCTGATCTGTTAATCCAGATTCGACCACCCGACCACCGCGCATGACCATCACACGGTCTGCCAGCGTACGAATCACACCCAGGTCGTGCGAAACCAGAATCATGGTCATCTCGAGTTCAAATTGCAGGCGTTTTAAGGTGTCGAGTACGAGCGCTTGCACGCTGACATCCAAGCCCGTGGTGGGTTCGTCGAGCAGTAAAAGTTTGGGTTTCAAAGCGGTGGCTTTGGCGAGTTGCACCCGTTGCTGCATTCCGCCCGAAAG
>JAYVRX010000031.1:0-2514 GCA_043775825.1 Deinococcales bacterium | reverse complement strand
ATGATGCCGACCGCGAAGAAGTGCGGGTCTTTGTGACCCGCAATGCCAAAGAGGTTTTGGGAGTTGCGCCCCAAGTCTTTATGGTCAGTGTCAAACGTTTTGAAAATGGCGGTGATGAGGGTTTTACCCAACTTCAGAACACCTTGCGTGAAGTGCTGGGTGAACGTGACCGCGCTAGGTTAAAACTGCTCTCGCCACTTGGGGTGGCTTCAAGGTTGCTCGAACGTGCCCGTGAACGCACACGGGTCAGTTTAGAAGTCTTACAAGATGACGCCAAAACCTTAACCGACCTCGAGCGGCAATTGAGCGTTCATCAAACCGATTTGAGTGCTGATCTCGAGACGCAAATGAAAGGTTTAGACGCAATTTTAGACGGCGTAAAAAAACGTGGCGTGGTTTTCTTAGACGACCAACTTCGTTTTCGCAAAACCCTTGACCTCTTAAACCCAGACAAAATACGCCTCGAGTTTGAAAAAACCGTGATTGCTGACAGTGGCGTGCAACTCGAGCGGCGGGTGAACGAAATTATTGACCGTTTTCTGGCTCGCAACCACAAATTCTGGGACGAAACAATGGCGTTCCTTAGCGCCAAAACAAACGCTGACCAAGCCAACAACGACACTCGAGAAGCCTTGTTGCGCGGTGCAAAGTTCGATTATGACCGTAAAGCCCTGCTCGAGAGTTTAGGCACAGTCGTGCAAACCGAAGTGGAAGGTTTCAGTCGAGAAGATTTCAGCAAACGACTGGCAAACGAAGCCCAAACAGCCATCCTACAATCGGGCGTGGCGGGCGTTGGGGGTTTAGGACTCGGAGCAATCCTTGCATCGGTGCTCAGTGGCTTCCTACTCGATTTTACGGGCATTCTGGTTGGACTTGCCGCCGCCAGCCTCGGCTTATTCATCCTGCCCCGCAAACGCGCCCAAGCCAAAGCCGACCTCGAGACTCGAATCAACGCCCTGCGCGACCGCCTGCACGAGGTCTTAACCCGTGAGCACAAACTCGAGTCTGAACGCGCCACCGCCCGACTGCGTGAAGCCAGTGCGCCGTACACCAGATTTATTCGTAGTGAGACTGAACGGCTCGAGAAATCCCAAAATGATTCTCGGGGGTTGCTCGAGCAAGTGGCAGTCTTAAGAACTCAAGTTGAGGCTTTGGAATAAGGGATTTATCGATCTTCTTTTCACTTCGGACCAAGGACGACCCTTTGAAGTTGGGTCAGTATCGTAATCCTTGAGCCGTTTATCAATCTCGAGTTTTTGTGCCGTCGTTAAATCTGGCACACCATTCTCGACAACCAGACTCTCCCAAACTTGCTCGAGTAAATCCAAGCGCTCAGTGATGCTCAGTTTTTGAATGTCCGAGAAGGAATTCATGAATTTATTTTAGTCGAAAAGCCATATTTAAACAAGTTGGTTTCGTTTTCGAGACAGGGCTAAAAGTATGTTGACCCTAAAAAGTGACCATTGCGCCACCCTCATCCCCGACCCTTCTCCCGCCGTGCGGGAGAAGGGAGTTTAAGTTTTATACTGTGTAGTTCGAGATTTTTTAGCCCTCTCCTGATGTTGGGAGAGGGCGGCGAGGAACGAGCGGGTGAGGGTAGAGCGAATGGTTTGCATCTCTTGTAAGGAGGGTCAACATACTTTTAGGGGTATCTCTTTGTTTTCTCGACATGCCCCTGTCAGCAGGGCTACTCGAGGTTTAGGCTTGGGGTTTCAGTCAGATTGATACTATCTCCTCACCAAGACCCATTGTTGCCTCTGTCCAGATCGAGTGCATTTTCCAAATCTCAAGGGACTCCAGAACGGCTTGATGTCCTTCAGCAAATACGGCAACCCCAAGGCTGTCCGGGTGTGTTGGGTAAATCCGAGTCGAGATCGCTCGACCGTGTGCGAAGACCTCGAGTGTGCTCGAGTCCATGAACACGCGCAACTCGAGCAAATCGTTGACTTCGAGTTCGATGCTGAGTTCATCTTTTGTCATGTCTGTGCTCAGACTTGAGCGCGAGCGGTCAACATTGAGGCGAGATGTTTGTGTGTCGAAGACAATGCAGGTTTCCTCCGAGCCGTCGGGGCTTGAACGAACGATCAACCCAGTCCGAGAGGCTGATCCGAGACGAATCACGGCTCGAATCTCGAGCGCCTCACCAGTGACTTCGAGCGTCTGCCGTCCCTCGAGCGGCAGGTCATTCCAGGCTTGGCGTTCGCCGCGCAAAACCTCGAGTTCTGGTGCGGGCATTTGCTCGAGCATACCGTTCTGGTTCAAACTCAGCACCCGAGGCACGCTCATTGCGCCCGAGCAGCCCGTCTCGAGTTGCATCGGTACAGGTCGCATTCCGGGCATCCAACCAATCATGATCCAGCGTCCATCGGGTTCTGTGAATGAAAGTGCTGCGTAGAATGCGTCTCCAGCATCGAACTCGCGTCCGCCTGTGATCTCGAAAGCTCGTCCGTCATACGTTCCCGAAAGTGCGATCACGCCAGAGCCGCGCCGCTCGAACCAGCGCGAAAACGTGAG
>JAYVRX010000030.1:0-2516 GCA_043775825.1 Deinococcales bacterium | reverse complement strand
GCATTGGTGGTGCTGTCTCGAGTCAACTCGCGTTTCTCTGCACGGCTCGAGACATCGTGAATGACGCGGTGGGGGTGATTCAAAACCTCAACCAAGATTTGACGGCGTATGCCAACCGTGCCGCGAATGGCTTGCTCGATGGTGCGGCGACTGCCTTTGGTGATGCGCTGGGTTTGGGTCAGGTCAACGCTGGAATGCAGAACCTTCGCACGATTCTGAACAATACCGTTGGTCAAGCTCGAGCCGCATTAACAGAAAGCCTGGATGGTCTGTACCAAAAGTCGGTTCACAATTTGTTCGCCCTCGATCAAAACCGTCCACTCTCCGACCCACACAACCTTGGCGCTCTGGCGCGAATGATGAATCCCGAGGCTGCCGTCACCGCCGTCGAGACTGAAGCCAAACAACGCAATTTGCTCGAGCTTCAAGGTAATACTGCCATCAGTCTCAACCAAGCACGAAGCAGTGCCGCGAAACTGGCGGGCAACCGTTCCGCTACCGATTTGAACACGCTTGTTAACACCCCAATTACGGGTTTGGCTGCCAACTTGCAGCAACGGGTCGGTGCGGCAGTCTCGAGCCGTGAGGCGATTCAACGCATGACTGAAGGCATCGCCGATGTGATGTCGGTCATGGCAACCGCCAACTCGCAGGTCACGGCGCACATTGCCGCCCTCGCCGAGCAGAACGTCTACACCTTGCAAGAACTGAATGCCTTGGTCGAGATCGAATCGCAAAAGGAACTCGCCAATCTCGAGGCATCACAACGGGCGGCAGAATCGGCGATGTTGAACGCCTGGGAGGAAGCGCAAGGCATGAACGCCCTAGCGAACAGTGCGGCTCGAGGGATGTATGCCATCGCCAACGATCAACCAACTGGTTTGGCGGTCGTGCCATGAACTCGAGGTTTGATTGGAGGTCGTCATGAACCCGATGGATTTATGGAATTTAATCACGGTTGACCCAACCAATTTTGTTCACGCCTTGCGTCAGTCGTTGCATGACATTTCCTTCGAGGTTTGGATGCGGTATTTGGGCGGCATGATTGCGCTCTTGGGGTTGGCACTCCAAGCCAAAACCCTGATGATCGCCGCCGACGCTCGAGCCTTCGTGCCGGTGATGCTGCGCGTGGCGTTGGTGGCGGCACTGGTCGCGGGTCAGCAACCGCTTCGGATTCAAGCCGAAACTTGGTACGGCAGCATGTACCGTTGGGGGCAGGGCATCATCCGTCAAGAGGCGACCAAAGCCAGTCAATCCATCTCGGGGTTGTCCGCCACACTCGGCTTGATCGGTATTGGCTGGGCGGGTTACAAGGCAGGTACTGCAATGGCTGCCGCCAAGGGTGCAAGCCTGCCCGAGATCACCTTGGCTGGCAAGGAGGGTGCAGTCAAGATGATTCTCGGCGCTGGTCAATTTATCTTTGCTTTGCTACTGCCAATTTACATGGGTTATTACGTGACGATGCTGCTCTGCGGGGTATTTATCACGCTCGGCATCGCCATGTTGCCCTTCGTCGCCGCCCTCGCGCTGCTGCCTGGAATGGGTGGCACGTCTGCGCTCATCGGCGTAACTCGAGCCATCCTGACCAGCTTTTTCGTGTTGGTCTTTATGCCGCAAATTTTTAATCTCTGCCTCGAGATTTCTTGGAATGCACCCGCCAAAGTCGTGGATGAGGCGTTGAACGCGGCATGGCAACAGATGTTGACGGCATGGAATTCCTACTCGGTTCACCTTGGCATTCCTGGCGTAGATCAGGTCGCCACCGTGGGCAAGATCGTTTTGTCGGGTGATGGTTTTTACAAGGTTGGTGAGGCGATTGTCACAGCGTTGCTGGCGTTGATCGGCGGCATTGCGATGATTATCATCGGCATGATTGCCTCGCTCTACATCGTTCGTCAGGCGGTGGCAGGCATCGGACAACTCGTCGGTGGTATCGCGGCTGGTGCAACAGGTGCAGTTGGCATGGGTGAGGCTCGAGGTTTGAGCAGCATGGGCAACTCTGTGACAAGCGGTCTAGCAATGGGTGCTTGGTCTGGCACGCTCTCGTCAGGTGGTCAAGCCACATCCTCGAGTCACCACAGCGCCCCACGTTCGCGTGGTGGTCCACAGGTCGGAGGTTAGATCATGCTTCGTCAAGTTCGTCCGTTCACGCTTTCACAACACCTCGAGAAAGCCTTCTGGTATTGGGGAACAATCATCACGCTAATTTGGGCGGCTTACGGTTTCGTGATCGTTTCGCAGCGCGTCAGTCAGATGATGCTCGAGGCGGGTTGGGGCGTGAAACTCGCAGCCACTGAAACCCTTGCCGTCCTGGGTTCGTGCGCCATGAACTCGAATTGCGCCCACAACCTCGAGTTGATCTTGCGGTACTACGACAAACTGATGTACCTCACGCCGTTCGTTGGTTTTGTTGGTTTGGGAATGGTGTTGCAAGTTTTCAAGCACTTCCCAAGTTATCAACCTGTTGCGGCAGGTCGTTGGACTACAAAACGCGAACTCGAGCGCTACCTGAAACC
>JAYVRX010000029.1:0-8426 GCA_043775825.1 Deinococcales bacterium | reverse complement strand
TCCAACGAAGACTATCACCGAGTCAAGACCTTCCAAACCACCAAAGGACCTTTGGTGTTTTTGGCTGTGGCTGACGGCATGGGTGGCGCTGCCGCCGGTGAGTATGCCAGCAAAATTGCGGTGGATGTCGTGACCAAAGCGATCAGCGATTACGTCGAATTTGTCGCCCACGGCAATGCCGCCATTGCGCTCGAAAAGGCGCTCGAGAAAAGTATTCAAGCCGCCAACCGCACAATTTATAAAACCGCGCTCGAGTTTCCAGAACGTGATGGCATGGGCACAACCTTGACCGTACTCATTTTATACGAGCGAAAGGGTATTCTGGGGCATGTCGGTGACTCGAGGGCGCATTTGGTGCGCAAAGGGCAAGTTCAGCAAATCAGTAAAGACCATTCCTGGGTCGAAGAACAGGTTGAAAAGGGCATTTTGACACGCGAACAAGCCGAAAATCATCAATACCGAAACCTGCTGGCTCGAGCACTTGGTACGCGTCCACAGGTGGTGGTTGACGTTCTGAGTTTTCCGATTTCGACGGGCGATACGTTTATTTTGACTTCAGACGGTTTGCACAACCAAGTCCGCATTGACGAATTTTTAGACGAACTGAACCGTGGTTCGGCATTACAAATGGCACTCGAGTATTTTATTGGTCTGGCAAATCAACGCGGTGGACCCGACAACATTACGGGTGTGCTTGCGCAGGTGATGACATGACCGCCATTTTGCTGCTGACACTGTTTGCCTTTGCCGTGTTTATTTTCTGGCGCTTGCCAGCCATTCTGACCACATTGGTGGCGGCTGGTGCGGGTCTGATTTTTGCGATAGCCCTATTCTTTTTGGCGCAAACCCCTGCCTTCAGCGGTGGCGTTTCAAACCCGCACCGTGCCGATGCCAGCCTGGTGATCGCCGCCATCATTTTGGTTTCGTCGCTCGTGCCGCTCGGTACTGCCTATGCCCGTCCTCGAGCTAACAAACGCCGACCATCACGCGAAACGGGTCGCGCCCCAACGCTGGCTGGGGTCAACGCCAACAACCTCAAAGGCGAGGGCAACTCGAGCTTATCTCGGTACGAACTGCGTGACCGTGTGGGCATTGGCGGCATGGCAACGGTCTACCGAGCTTTGCGCAAAGACGATTCTAAAGTGGTTGCTTTAAAAATTCCGCAAGAAAAATTTGTTGCCGACGCCAAATTCGTGCGCCGTTTTCACCGCGAAGCCGAAGTCTTGATGCGCCTGAATCACCCAAACATCATTAAGGTCTTCGAGCACAGCAACGAAGGTACAACCCACTTTATCAGCATGGAATTTGTCGAGGGCGAAAGCTTAGAGAGTCTGATCGAAACCAGACGCCTGACCCTCGAGCACAGCACGATGGTCTTACGAGCCACCGCCGATGCGCTGCGTTACATTCACAAGCAAGGCATCATTCACCGCGACATCAAACCGGGCAACATTATGGTCACGAAGTCCGCAATGGGCTTTAACCCGCCAAGCATCGAACCGAGTGGTGTGAAACTGATGGATTTCGGTATTGCCGCCGGTAAAGTCTTAACCCGTTTGACCATGACCGGCGCTCGAGTTGGCACGCCCGTTTACATGAGTCCAGAACAAGCCCGAGGCTTAAAAATTGATCACCGTACCGACATTTACAGCCTTGGACTGGTGTTTTACGAAATGGTCACGGGCGTCACTGCGTTTAAAGGTGGTTACGAAGCCGTGGTGCAAGCACAGATTTTCCAAACCCCAACCCCGCCGCGCCAAGTCAACCTCGAGGTCAGTCAAAAATTAAACGATCTGGTCATGCGTATGATCGAAAAAGACCCCGAAAAACGCGCGTCGTTGAACGAAGTGATCGAAGCCGTCGATACAGGGCTTCTCGAGGGCAGCAGCAGCCTTGACGGACCCGTACAACTGGTCGTAAGCCTCAATTCTCGCAAAGGACCCTTACGCATTCTGGACGGCAAGGGCAACCTCGAGCGCAGCCTCTCGAGCATCGGGCAGGGCGCAGACAAATTTCCTGCCGCCCCAGTCGCGGTGGCAGCCGACAGGGACTTAAATTTGTTCGCGGCGGTCTTTGAGTACCGCGCCGGCGAGAGCAGTCCAAAAATGATTCGCAAGCTCGACCCCAACGGTACTGAGCTGAGCGCTTTTGGCAATTACGGCATGAAACCAGGCGATTTCTTGTACCCAGCCGCCATCAGCGTCGCCCCCTGGGATCAAGTTTATGTGCTCGACAGCGAAGCTTGCATGGTGCAACGTTTCACAATGGACGGACAATTTATTTCTAAATTTGGTGGACGCGGCGCAGGGCGCGGGACATTCGATGATCCGCGCAACGTCATTGCCGGCAGTGACGGTTTTGTCTATGTGCTCGATTTCGGCAACCGTCAAGTCCAACGCTTTAGCAAAGACGGCGAATTTATTCAGCGATTCAGCTTTAAGATCAATTCCGAATCGAGCGAATTGCGCGTTCTTGACGGCGTGGGCGTTGACGTCACAGGGGTCTTGTATATTGCCGACGCCAGCAGTTCCAAGATCAGATCACTGATTTTCCCCGCAGGCAAACAAGGGCAAAGTTTTAACATCGAACCACTTCACGGCGAAGATACCAACAACGTCATGGACATTGGCATTGACCATCAAGGACATGTTTACGCCGCCAGACGCGGCGGGCATATCGTGCGCAAATTTGCTCCTGACGGCACATTGCTGGTCAACATTGAAACCTACGCACCGATCTTATCGTTCCATCTGTTCATCCGCGATTTGGTGAAAAGCTAAAATCTTGGGAACTTTTTTGAAGCTCGAGCATCCAAAAGCCATGAAACCCGTTCATGGCTTTGCTTTTATCATCGCCAGCCTGCTGATTTGTGCGGGTGTCAGCGCCCGAAGTGATTTTTTAAGCGCCGCCAGCAAAGTGCTGCATTTTGAGAAAGTCTCAGGTACGGTGCTCGAGCGGGCAGGTTGTGTGCTTTGCCATGTCAACCCGAAAGGCGGCGCACCGTGGAACAGTTTTGGTTATGCCGTCGGGTTTTGGCGCGGCAAAAAACAGGACATCAGCGCCGCGCTGTACTCGGCTTTGCGTTACGGCGGCGACAGTGACCATGATCGCTTTCCAGATTCGCTCGAACGTATGGCAGGATCAAACCCGAATGATCGTGACAGCAAGCCAGAAGCCAATCTGGATGCCTTAAAAACCCAGTTCGACGCTCGAGGGGTGTTTGATGTTGACAGCGATTCGGATGGCTTTACAGACGCGCTTGAGGTCTTTGCGGGGACTTTACCAGGAGACGCCAGTTCAAAACCCGTTGAAAGTTTTGAGAATCTAAATGCAAGATTTTTGAAATCGGGTGGACTCGAGATGTTCAACCCAATAAAACCAAAGTAGAATCGGATTCTCGAGCATACAAATCTTGTACTTGCATCAGGAGAATTGATGGACGTTACCACCCTTAAAAAAGAAGCCAAGAGTAAAAAAACCCTGGCATCTCGGTTGCTCGAGTTAGCCAAAACCCCCGAACCAACAGTGCAATATGCGGTGGCAGCAAACCCCAATGCTCCTCTTGCCGCGCTCGAGTATTTAAGTGGACACGGTAAATGGACAATTTTGAAAGCTGTGGCTGTTAACCCGAATGTCAGCTTGGCAATTCTCGAGAAACTGGCTTCACACAAACAAAATACGGTTTGTGTTGCGGTGGCTCAAAGCACCAAAACCTCAGATCAACTTCTGGCAAAACTTGCTCAGCATTCTGATTCGGTGGTGCGCCGTGCCGTCACCGAAAACAAAAATTGCAGCGATGCGATTTTGGCAACACTGGGTCAAGACCCCGATTCTTTGGTGCGTTTTGATGTCGCCATTCGCACGAAAAGTCCAGTCGTACTGGAAAAACTTGCCTTTGACCCCGATGAGTACGTGCGCGGCGCTGCCGCTGGGAATAAGGGTGTTCCAACCAAAGATCTGCGTGTTTTAGCAACCGACCCAAAAGCAAGCGTTCGCGCTTCGAGTGTTCGTAACCTTCGTCAGCGCGGCGAAATGAAATTACTGCTGACCCTCGCTCGAGATATGAATGCCGAAGTTCGCTTCGCCATTGTCAATGAAAACGCTGCCACCTGGAACAATCAACTTCACGATCATCTGGTAACTGACAGCGACGAAAAAGTACGCGAATGCTTGGCAGTGCATTACGAATTGCCTCAAACCATGATGTTGATCCTTGCCCAAGACTCGAGTACCGCAGTGCGTGAACAAATTGCCCACCGTAACGACCTGACCAAAGCCGTGTTTGAAATATTGCTGAAAGACCCAAACCCAGAGGTCAGACGAACTTTGGCTTACGCCAACACCGCAAAACCACCAGCTTGGGTGCTCGAGCAACTGGCAATTGACCCCGATGAAAACGTGCGCTGGCAGGTAGCGTATGTTGGCGTGGTTTCGGATCAAATCTTGAAAAAGCTAACGCAAGACTCGAGCCAGAGTGTGCGTGACGCCGCCAATGAAACCCTCAACCGAACTTGGCGTTAGAAACAAATTGAGAAATGGTTGGGACAAAGCTCAACCACGTCTCAATCACCAAAGCTCGAGTATTAATCCAGTGGAATATCGGCGGTCAGAATCACGTTCTCGCCGCGCCGTTCGACGTTTAAATTCGGTTGGCTTTTTGCGCCAGGAAAGTATTTTTGAATCACAGCCATTAACTCGCTGCGCAGCATTTCTTCGCGTCCGGGTGGTAAACCCGCGCGGTCATATTGCAACACGACTTGCAGACGGTTTTTCAGGGTGTCTTTGGTTTTGCGGCGTCCCCAGAACATTAACCCCTCCTGAACAACTTGCCAAGGCTGGCAAAGAAACCGTCTTTGTCCTCGAGCTTCGGAAATGGCACATCCTCACCGTGAATCCTTCTTGCGGTGTCAAAAAAGGCAATGCCGGCTTTGGTCGCGTTTGACAGACTGGCGGGTTCACCGATGTTGGTCGAGATCAGAATGCCTTCGTCCTCGGGAATAATACCGATTGGTTTGACCGCCAAAATCTCGATCACGTCATCGACTGAGAGCATATCGCCTCGAGCCACCATTTTGGGGCGCATTCGGTTAATCACCAGGCGCGATTCGCGGACTTCATTGGCTTCTAAAAGCCCGATGATGCGGTCTGCGTCGCGCACACTCGAGACTTCTGGATTGACCACGACCAGTGCGGCTTGAGCGGGTGAAGCCGCGACTTTAAAACCAGTTTCGATACCGGCGGGCGAATCGATAATCACGCGGTCCATGCCCTCTTCCTCGAGCAATTGCCGCACCAGTTCTTTCATGCCGTCAATCGAGAGCGAATCCTTGTCGCGGGTTTGCGAGGCGGGCAGCAAGAACAAACTGTCCACGCGCTTGTCACGAATCAGTGCCTGTTTAATACGGCATTTGCCCTCGAGCACGTCTACCAGGTCAAACACGACCCGTCCCTCGAGTCCCATAACCACGTCAAGATTGCGAAGACCAACATCTACGTCAATCACTGTTACTTTTTCACCGAGTTTTGCCAAGCCCGCCGAGATATTTGCGCTGGTGGTGGTTTTACCCACTCCACCTTTTCCCGACGTGACCACAATGACTTTTCCGTTCACGAATTGCCTCCTGCTGATGCTTTTATGCTGCTAAAAATCACCCGAGATTTTAGAATCTCGAGTAAGAATCTCTTAGTTTAACCTGTTTAGGGCTTTGTGCGTTCTGATTGTGTGAGGGTTGTAAAGAAAAGTGTCAAAGTCAGTTAACTTGACTCGAGCGCTCGCTGCGCCATGCGTTCGCCCGCCTCGGAAAATGGTCGGAACAGCAGGGTTGCGCCCGCACGAAGAAGCTCGGCTTCCTCTTCGACATGATGCGAAAGCACCGCTTTGCGCCCAGTAAAACCCCGTCTTTGAAGTCCCTCGAGTGCCCGCATACGGGCTTCCAAATCGGGAGCGGTCACAATCACACCATTTAAACCGTTCAACTCGAGGCGTTCCCACAATTCTGGGTCTTCGGCATCGCCGTACAAGACATTCCTGCCTTTGGCGCGGTGATGCTCGAGTTTATCAGAATCGCTGTCCAAACCGACCACCTGCTGCCCTGAAGCCTCGAGTTGCTTGTAAGCAGCACCGCCAGTGCGCCCCATACCGATGACCAGCCAGTTGGCAGTCCCAAGTTGAGTTGGTTCTTGGTCTGCGTGAACGGTATTGCGTTCAAAGCGCAACAACTTGGGTTCAAAACGCTGGTACAAATCGTGTACCGCACGGTTGAATGGCGCGGCAACCACCAACGACAAGGCAATCATCACGCCAAGCAAACTCGCCCAACCAGCCTCGAGCCGCCCAGATTCGATCAGGGGTTTGACCACAATCAAGGCAAATTCGCCGTAACTGCTCAGCGCAGCACTGGCAACGAAAGCAGTGCGAGCGCGTAAACCGAATTGCAAGAACAACCAGAAAAACAGTACGCCCTGCAAAGGCAATACCAGCAAAACCAGTGGCGACCAAACCAATAACCCCAAGGGTGGCAATCCACCCAAGCCGATGGTCAAAAAAAACGCCACCAAAAAAGATTCCTTTAAGCCCCACAGCACCTTTGAAAGTTCACTGGTGCGTTCATGACCCGCCAAAACCGCGCCAAAAATCAGTGCACCCAATTCTGGTGAAATCCCAACGCGCTGCGCCAGTGTGCCACCCACCAACGCAAGTGCCAAACCAAACAACAGCAACAGTTCGCTGTGACCACTGCGAACCAACAATTGCAATAACACTGGACGCAACAAAGGCAGTAACAAGAATCCAAATGCCCACAGCGTTGGTTGTTTTGCTCCTGCAAATACCAACAAAACAATTGCCACCAAATCTTGCAATACCAAAATACCAACCACCACACGCCCGTGATAAGAATTTAGTTCGCTTTTGTCCTCGAGCAATTTGATTGCCAAAACGGTGCTTGAGAATGCCAAACCCACCGCCAGATACAAGGCATTGCCAACACCAAGCGTTAAAAACATCACCAAAAAAACCAAGAGGCTCGAGATGACCAAATGCAAGCCGCCGACGCCCAGCACTTCGGCGCGAATCAGGTTTTGCAATCTAAACTTTAAACCCACCGCGAACAGCAACAACCACACGCCAATGTCTGCCAAGGTATGCAAGGCTTCGCTCGAGCGATAACCAAAGGCGTACAAGACAAAACCAGCCAGCAGGTATCCGACCAGAGGCGGAAAACCCACCCGTGACCCTAACAAACCCGCAACATAAGCCGCACCAACCCAGACGACATCCATACCTGGCACAATACTCGAGGTTGACTGAAAGAACATTGATGCTTTTAACTTTTGATCAAACCTTCAACTTTGTGCCTGTAAACACCAGTCTCGAGGTAGTGCTGGAGTTGTAAGCCGCTATTGTGAGCGTACTGCGGCAGCATTGCACGTAACTGGGCGGTGGTGTTGACCAGCAAATCATTCCACAATACGAGGTTGCGTCCCGCCAGAATCGCTTCGTACTCGGCTTGGGTGTACTGAGGCAATGGCGCAGCAAGTTGATAACCCTCGAGAAAAACTGTCTCGAGTTGGGTGTAATCCCGCAAGTAATAGGCGGCTATTGCAAGGTCTTGCATGGGAACACCAATGCCAGTATCATCAAAATCAAAGACGTAGAGTTTGCCTCGCGCCCATTTGAGATTCCAATTGTGCAAATCCGCATGAAGCACAATCGGGGTTTCTCGAGCAAAAATATTGTCCAGCACTGCTTGAACTTGCTTGAAGGTGGCATCAATAATTTCACGCCGTTGAGGCGTCAAGGTTTCATGCTCGAGTAAAAAATTGTTCGGGCTGTCCATCAGAGGATTTTGAAGACTGCTGAGGGCTGCCCCTTCAGGCAGCTCAAATTGCCTGGCATGTGCATGAAGGGTTGCCGCCGCCTGCCCAACCTGACGCATTTGCTCGGGCGTGGCTTCATCACCAAGGTTTTTGCCTGGAAGCCACGAAAACAACGCCGCAGGCAAATCCCGCTCGAGATCAGGGCTGTAAACATAACTCAGCAAGGTACCATCTTTGTTGGCTTGCGGGCTGGGCAAGTTCAGATTGGTGTCTTTGGCAAGTGCGGCAAGCCAAGCCATTTCAGCATTGATCTGCGCGGTGCTTCGCCTCGAGTTGACATTCAAGCGCAAAGCAAACTTTTGCCCTTGGCTGGTACGCACCCCAAAGATCGTGTTGAACCCATGATTGAGTAAACGCATGTCCTGAACTGTCTGGATTGTCAAGACATCGTGGACATGAAGTTCGGCATTTCCCCTCGAAACCAAGCTTCCTCGAACTCAACAGGCGATTGATACCCTATCGTCGAATGCAACCGCTTCCTGTTGTAAAACACTTCAATCCACTCGAACACCACCGCTTTCGTCACCGCTCGAGACCCGATGACTTTA
>JAYVRX010000028.1:0-8460 GCA_043775825.1 Deinococcales bacterium | reverse complement strand
GATTGATCCCGCTTTGGCTTTGATGAGCGCCGATATTGCTTTTAGGGTCGTACTTTTCCCAGCACCGTTCGCGCCAAGCAGTGCTACGACTTCACCCTCACGCACCTCGAGCGAAACATTTTTCAAAGCCCGCACCGCGCCGTAATTGACTTCCAAATGCTCGAGTTTGAGGAGGCTCATGCGGCTTCCTCTGTACCAAGGTAGGCTTCGCGGACTTTTGGGTGTGCCTGGACCTCGCTTGGTGTGCCTTGGGCGATGGTCTCGCCGTGAGCCAACACTTGAATCCGCTCGCAGAGGTTCATGATTAAATCCATGTCGTGTTCAATCACAATCACCGCAACTTGGTACTGATCGCGGATTTGACGGATTAACTCGAGCAGCACTTGGGTTTCACTCGAGTCCAAACCTGCGGCGGGTTCGTCGAGCATCAATAATTTTGGTCGTGTGGCGAGCGCCCTGGCAATCTCCAAACGACGTTGATCGCCGTAAGGCAGGCTTCCCGCTTTATCATCAAGTCGAGTTTCGAGCCGCATCAATTTCAAGACCTCGAATGCGCTGGCATCAATGGCTTGGCTTTGGGCGTTCATGCCAGCAAATAAAGCTTGCGCCAAGTTGATCGGATGACGAAGTTGCGCACTGACGCGGACATTCTCGAGCACCGAAAGTTCTTTAAAAAGTCTTGTGCCTTGAAAGGTTCGGGCAATTCCGAGCCTGGCGATTTTGGCGGGTTCTAAACCGCCGATCTCTTGCCCCAATAGTTTGACACTTCCAGAAGTTGGCGCAATAAAGCCGCTGATGACGTTAAACAATGTGCTTTTACCGCTGCCATTTGGACCGATCACACCAATCAACTCCCCTGGTTCAACCCGCATCGAATGGTTTTGCAGGGCGACCAAGCCCTTAAAGGCTTTGGTCAGACCATTCGTCTCGAGCAAAGGTGGTGCGCTTGGCATTGGTGAATATATCACTTTGCTGGCAATGAATCACTCGAGACACGAGATAAGCCAGCATTTCGCGCTTGGGTCGTAATAAAATTCTCGAGCTTGAAGTGCAGGTTTAAAGGCGTTCCTGAAGTTTGCCCTTTTCGGGTTTTTCAACAAAGCGCACTTCGGTTTGATTGATTCGTAATGGTAAAAGCACGTCTATCGTTGTCCCGACACCAACCTCGCTCGAGATCACCACTTGCCCTTTGTGCGCCTCGACAATCCATTTGACAATACTTAAGCCCAAACCACTGCCACCCATTTGCCTGTCCCTGGCGGTATCAACGCGGTAGAAACGGTCAAACAGGCGCTCTAAGTGCTCCTGGGCAATGCCTGGTCCATTGTCTTTGATTCGCAAACGAATTCGTTTCTCGAGCGGCTCTTTGATGACTGCGACCAAAATATGGCTCGAGCCAGCTTTGAGGGCATTTTGTATCAAATTGCGAATCACCTGCCGAATGCGGTTTGGATCAACAAAGACTTTGGTTTCCCGTTCGCCCTTAATCTCGATTTCGGTATCCCCTGCTATCGCCACAATCTCGAGGTGAACGTCTTCGGCAAGTCCAATCAAACTGGTTTCGACTGGTTCGAGCGGAAACCCTGCGTCGGCTCGAGCCAAGTCCAGAAGGTCACCAATCAATTTTCCAAGCCGCACCGAAAGTGTGGTGATTGCCTCGAGCGATTCTTTTTGCTGATCGGTTGGGTTGGTACGGCGCAACAAGTAACTGGCATGACCACCAATTGCTGTAACCGGCGTGCGCAGTTCGTGGCTGGCGTCGGCGGTAAAACGGCGCTGGGTTTCAAAACTGTGCTCCAAAGACTCGAGCATTCCGTTTAAGGTATGCGCCAGGTCTTGTACCTCATCGTTTGTGCCCGGTTCTGGAACGCGCCGCGAAAGATTCGAGATGCTAACCGAACTGGCGGCATCACGCACCGCCCGAATTGGCTCGAGCGCACTGCCAGCCAGTGAATACGAACCGATGGCGGCAAGTCCCGCACCCGCAAAAGTCACGATCAACAAGGTTCTTTGCAATGTCGCCAGCAGATCGTCATTGGCACTGGAATCTCGAGCCACCAGAATAACATTGGTTATTTTGGTCGAGTCACCATTGACAATCAAAACGTCAGGTTCAATCAAAGCACGAACTTCCACTGGTTTTTGACCTTCATTGGACAAAAATCCGCGTCCAGCAAATTCTCGAGTTCGCAGCAGCGCCGCGTAATCTTCGGCGCTTAAACGTACATCGGCGTCCAATTGCTCAAGCGTCACGTTTTTTGAACGAAAAGGTTGGGTTGAAGCCGTCGAAAACGATTCCAGATCGAGCGCCTCTGGTTCTGTATAAAACTGCAAAACCTCGGCATAGGTTTCTTGCGAAACGCTTGACCACTCTTCACTGCTTGGACGCCGATCTTCACTGGCTTGATTTAAACGCCGTACTTGATCGAGGTTGCTGTTCAAATCCGTTTCGAGCGTCTGACGAATGTTGCTCGAGATTTGCGAATAGACCGCCACAAAGACGCCCGTCAACAACAGGGCAATCAGGGCGGTGTAAAGCAATGTCAAACGCCAACGCAGTGTCAAAACAAACCTCGAGTCTCAATCAATCATAAAGGGCGGACAAGCCGCCCTCCAAACCATTCCTTGGGGTTGATTACTCTTCACGCAAGACATAACCGACACCGCGCACGGTGTGAATCAGACGGCGTTCGCCGCCCTCCTCGAGTTTGCGGCGCAGGTAACCGATGTAGACGTCCACGACATTGCTGCCACCAGTGTATTCGGGCCAGACTTTTTCTTCGATCTCAAACCTCGAGAAGACCTTGCCTGGGTTGCGTGCCAGCAGCTCGAGCAGCTCGAATTCTTTTGCCGAAAGTTCGACGCGGCGTCCGCCACGAAAGACTTCGCGCCCGTCAAGGTTCATGACCAAATCGGCAACGCGCACTTCGCCGGTTACGGCTGGGTTGACGCGGCGCAAGTGGGCGCGAACTCGAGCCAGCAGTTCTTCGATAGAGAATGGCTTGACCAGATAATCGTCTGCGCCAGCGTCAAGCCCTTCAACTTTGTCGCTGATCGCATCTTTGGCGGTCAGAATAACAATTGGCGTGTTGGAGGTTTTGCGAACCCGTCTTGCGACTTCAAGACCGTCGAGCACAGGCAGCATCAGGTCTAGGATCAGAAGGTCGGGATTGACTTCCCGAAACTTTGAAAGCCCTGTAACCCCGTCAAATGCCACTTCGGTTTCATAACCTTCGGCGTTCAGCTCGAGTTCGATGAAGCGGGCAATGTCTTTTTCGTCTTCGACGACCAGCACCAGTGGTTTGCGTTCCATAACCGCATTATATGAGAACAATCATGAGAGTCAGACCATTCATCACATGAGAAGTTTCTTCGTGCCTAACAATCAATAGTTGATAAAGGTTTCAAAAGCCTGTCTCAGAAAGAATTCATGATCGTATAAGCAAAGTTCTTGGGCTTTAAATTTCCAATAAACCCCGAGCCGCAGTTTTATCAAGCTCGAGTTGGGCTTTTAAGGCGTCCAGTCCAGCAAATTTCTCTTCGCTGCGTAAACGCTCTAAAAAATCCACCCGAACTTCAAGACCGTGCAAATCGCCAGAAAAATCAAAGACAAAAACCTCGAGCGATTCGGTCATACCGTTTACCGTCGGACGCGTTCCAACGTTTGCCATGCCGCCCCGAACCACGCCGTCGGGTGTCTCGAGATGAACCGCAAAAACCCCAGGAGGCAGAATTTTACCGTTTGAGACGGCAATGTTTGCTGTCGGAAAACCAATCGTGCGACCCAATTGCTTGCCAGTCACGACCACACCACGGGCGCTGAATGGTCTGCCCAGAAAAGCTCGAGCAGCCTTGACATCACCAAGCTCGAGAAGCCCTCGAATCTTGGAGGCTTTAACCACCTCACCAGAATATTCGAGTTGCTCGAGCGCAATCAATTCTGGGGTGATCTGTCTTAAATCTTCCAAACCACCGCTGCGCTGCTGCCCAAACCGAAAATCATTGCCAACCACAATTGCCCTTGGCTCGAGCACCCGTAAATCCTCGAGAAAAACCTGTTTGCTGCGCTGTGAAAACTCTAAGGTAAATGGAACAGTCACAACCTCATCAACGCCGTAATGCTCGAGAATCTTGAGTTTTTCTGCCAAAGTGTACAAGTATTTTGAACCCTCAAGCAAAACCCGAGTCGGTTGATCAAAAGTGTACACCACACTGGGAACGTGATACTCGAGTGTCAAAGATTTTTGACGTGCCAGCAAAGCCTGATGCCCGAGGTGCAAGCCATCGAACGAACCAATGGCGAGAATGCTGGGTGTGTGCGGACGGTCTGACGGATTTTGGTAAACGAGCATGAGGCATTAAAACCTGTTGGCACGAAATCAAGTGTCCTGAATTCCGTTCAGATTCGGTTCAGCTTCTTGAAAATAATAGGGACGTAACCAAACTCCCCCAGATTGGTTACATCCCATAACCCTCGAGCGCTTAAGAAATTGATCCATCTTGTGCTCGAGGGTTTCTGTTAGCAAAACGCTCATTACGTTGCAATTTGGTGTTTTTCAGGCTGACACTACCAATATTTTCAAGTCTGTGACTCGAGCTGATAACGAACACAAGGGTTTTAAAACACGCAGTCAGAAAAAAGCGATTTACAGCAAACAGTAAAAATTCGCTTTTTCAATATTTCTAACGATAAAAAGAGCGATTGGCGTAAAATCCAATCGCTCTGACCTACAAAAAACCAGTGATAACTGGTCAAAATTACCACATGTGCATTTCTAGGTGCGCAATCATGGTCGAACTCGAGTGACTCTGAAAAAGTTGACCCCGAATTTTAACGACGAAAATATTCCCGTCCATGCGAACATCTGGACTTACACTCCAACCATGCGCGAGGCTCAAGACTTGCAACTCGGGTCTTGATAACCCGCTGCCCCAAGGAGGACGTTTGCTGAGACGGTCAAAATTAAAATTGCCTTTTCTTGAGCGACCCAAATAAATAAGTAAACCAATGATGTCAAATTTCATGATAAAAATTCATAAAAACCACAAAAGAGAATGCGGTGGTACGCAAGTTGCCACTGAAAAACCAAGCGTTCAACTGCAAAAAGTTTAACAGGCATGAAATTTTCACAGGGTAGAACCGAACACTGACTACACAAAGCCAGCTTCAAAATCAAAAAGTTCGAGTGAAAAGATTTCGCTCGAACTTTAAACTGTCGCCGCAAAGTTTACATTCTGGGCATTTTACCGCCGAATAAATTCGCCAAACCGCGACCTTTAGCGCCTTTCATCATGCGCATCATGTCTTTCATCTGTTCGTGCATTTTGACCAGACGGTTGAGTTCTTGTACCGTCACACCCGAACCAGTCGCAATTCGGCGGCGGCGCTGCCCGTCAATCACTTTTGGATTGCGACGTTCCCGAAGCGTCATGCTCGAGATCATGGCTTCGATACGCTTAAATTGCTTCTCGTCAACGTTGACGTCATCGGGTAAAGCCCGTGAAAGCCCCGGAATCATTTTGACAATATCGCCAATCGAACCCATGCGTTGAATGGATTTGAGTTGCTCGAGCAAGTCTTCAAAGTCAAAATCGCCTGGTTTTTTGGGTGCGAAGGCTTTGATGTCCGCCTGTTGAGCGCGTTCGATCAACGTCAGAACGTCGCCCATGCCCAAGATGCGCTGTGCAATTCGGTCTGGGTAAAACGGCTCGAGTCCAGCAATTTTTTCGGAAACGCCCGCGAACAAAATCGGTTTGCCAGTCACACTTCGCGCCGAAAGTGCCGCGCCACCTCGAGCGTCACCGTCGAGTTTGGTCATGATTAAACCAGACACACCGATGCGCTCATCGAAAGCTTTGGAAACGTTTAACGCCTCCTGACCCGTCATGGCATCGACCACCAGGAACGTCTCAGATGGCGCGAGATGCCCCTTCAAATCTGCCAGTGCGTCCATCAAGGTTTCGTCAATTTGAAGACGTCCTGCGGTGTCCACAATCACAAGGTCGTGGTAATTAGTTTTCAGGTATTCCTCGAGCTTGGATTTGGTCAAGCTCGCCAATTCGTTATCGCCAACCTCGAGCACGGGCACGCCAACCTGCTGCCCCAAAATTCTGAGTTGCTCTCGAGCGGCGGGGCGTTGCGTATCGGCTGCAATTAAAAGCGGGCGGCGACCCTTTGATTTGTACATGGCGGCAAGCTTGCCCGTGGTGGTGGTTTTACCCGCACCCTGCAAACCGACCATAAACCAAACGTTGCCTTCCTGTTTTAGAACCGGTTGTTGCGCCTGCCCACCAAGCGTTTCGACCAATTCGTCATAAACAATTTTGACCACTTGCTGACCGGGCGTCAGTGAATTTAAAACCTCTTCACCAATCGCTTTTTCTTGCACCTTGGCAACAAAATCTTTTGCCACCACAAAATTAACATCCGCCTCGAGCAATGCCACCCGAACCTCGCGCAAGGCGGTTTTAACATCGTTTTCAGTCAGTTTGCCACGACCACGAAGACCTTCAAAAATATCCTGGAGTTTTTTGCCCAATGAATCAAACATACTTTTATTGTACCGCGCCAAGGCAGACGGTGAAAGTGAATTTCAGTGTCGAAAGTACCCCATTCACTCGAGCTATGATGTGGGCGTATTTCTTTAAGGAGTCCAAATGGAAAAAGCACCCGCATTTAACTTGCACGACCAAAACGGTAAACAGCATTCACTCGAGGATTTCAAAGGCAAATACTTGGTCTTGTACTTTTACCCCAAAGACGACACCCTAGGTTGCACCAAAGAAGCCTGCGATTTCCGCGATTCTGTTGGTAGCCTGCGCGAAATGGGCGCAGAGGTGCTGGGCGTCAGCAGCGACGACACCTCGAGTCACGAGAAATTCGCTGGCAAGTACGGTTTAAATTTTCCACTCCTGGTAGATGACGGCGCGGTGATTGCCAAAGCCTACGGCGCTTACGGGCAGAAAAACATGTACGGCAAAATCAGTGAGGGCATCATGCGCAAAACCTTTTTAATTGACCCGAACGGCGAAATTATCAAGGCTTGGGGTAAAGTCAGCGTCGAGGGTCACGTCGAACAGGTCACGGCGGCACTCAAGGCAGCCCTGGCATGACCGACTTAGAAACCTTCAAACAACAAGCCGCAATTCAAGCCGTAACCCACGTGCGGTCTGGCATGGCGGTTGGGCTGGGAACGGGCAGCACCGCCAAATACGCGATTCTCGAGATTGGACGGTTGCTGCGCGAAAATAAACTTTCGGGAATTGTCGGCGTACCAACTTCCGAGGCATCGGCGCAGTTGGCAATTGAAAACGGTATTCCACTGGCGGAACTGACCGCCGCAGGCGTCGAGGTTGCGATAGACGGCGCGGACGAAATAGACCCAAACCTTGATTTGATCAAAGGTCACGGCAATGCGCTGGTCAAAGAAAAACTGGTCGAATTCAACGCCAAACTTTTTATTGTGGTGGCGGACTCGAGCAAGTTGGTCAGTCAGCTTGGCGAGAAGTTTTCTGTGCCCGTCGAAATCATGCAATGGGGTTACAAAGCCACATTGATTCAACTGGCAGCCGTTGCACCACAAGTTCAAGTGCGCCAACACATGAAAGACGGTCAACCAGTTGTTTCGGACAATGGAAACTTTATTGCACACTGTAGGTTCACCGAAATCAAAAACGCCAGGGAAACCGAAGACCGCATCAAACACATTCCTGGCGTGATCGGCACAGGCTTGTTTTTGGGCTTGGCAAAAATTGCTTACGTCGCAGGGGAAAACGGTGTTCAGAAATTAAGGCGTTGAAGCCAATGCCAGGGCGGAATTCAACACGTTTTTTCATGGAACTTTGGTAACTTAAAGCATGAAATTATTCCAGCCAGTTTTACTGCTCGCAATCTCGAGTTTGGTGGCGTGCGGAACTACACCAGAACCCGACCCCAAACCGCCAACACCGCCACCCGTACAACCGTTTTATGCTTTAGCATTTAGTCCCAAAGCTACCGAATTTACGTTGTCACGCGGCGAGAAAAAAACGATAACAATTCAAACCGCGTTACTCGCGCCAGGAATTACCAGTGTTGGTCTGGCAATCGTGAACAGTGATGTGAATTTAAGTTTCTCGAGCTTAGAAACAAAAGTAAAAAACAACGGGAGTTGGAGTTTCGATGTCAGTTTAGCCGCAAATGCTCCGATTCCTGTCGCACCAGAGGCGTACAAACCCTATTTTTATGTTTACGACACTGGTTACGATCAGAATAACAATGCTTTAAGTGGAATTCAGATTCGTCAAAAATTTCAATGGCAGGTTTCAAACCCAGTTGTCCCATAAAAAACAGCTCGAGATTCTGCGAACCTCGAGCTGTGGGGTAATGGATGGTTATAGAATGATCTATGCCCATCACCATCACGCTCACTTGCCCTCACTGCCAAAGTGACGCACTCGTCAAATTCGGTTTTGCACCAG
>JAYVRX010000027.1:0-2581 GCA_043775825.1 Deinococcales bacterium | reverse complement strand
TAAATTCTGGCGTGTACGTTTTGATTTGTTTTGACATGATGTTCTCCAGTTCTTATTTTGAACCGAACTTCATGTCCACGAAAGTGTACCCAATCCATCTCGAACCACCATATCCCATTTTTACAAGCAATTCGACAACAAGTTGTTCAAAAAAAGTGGGTGAGCAAGCCAGAATTCGGTAAATTAACTCTTGTGCGAGTTGTTCACGCAGACCTTGATGGGCAAGTTCAATAATCTCTTCTGGAGTTGTTTTTTGAGGGGTGAGTTCAGTGATTTTAGCTGTTTCAGGAGACGATCTCGAAATGTCTCTAAACTCAATGAATTCCGAAAATTGCTCGAGAAACTTTACATCGATTCGCGGTGGTTTTGAGACAAGCGTTTCTGAACCCCTATCTGTGATTTTAAATACACCACGTCTTGGAGACTCGAGAAGCCCAGCTTTCTTCAAATATGTTCTTGCCCAACCAATTCGATTTTTGAAAATCCCTTGCTGTCCACTTGGAAGTAGTTCTGCATGTTCAGCAGGAGTCAGTTTAAATTGACTTGCGAGTGCTTCTTCAACGTCACGAACGGAATGTTCATTTCCATCGCCTAAAAACTGAAGAAATGGAAGCATACAAGTCTGATAATCTGGAATTGCCATGTATAACAATATCACTCGAGCACCACGCTCATATTAAAAGGCGACCCTTTCGGATCGCCTCTTTTTAACCCTGTATCTCAAGTTTAAGTTTCGCTGGTTTCGCTCGAGGTTGCTTCAGGTGCATTCTCTTCGTGTGCTGGTGCTTCAACTTGTGTTACGGGTGCAGTTGCTTCGACTGGTGCTGCCGGTGCGCTGGCAACAACTTTCTCTTCGGTTTTGAGTTCGTCTTTCTTACCGCCACCGATTCCAAATTGCGCGAACAGGTCTGCGTACACGTCACCGAGTTTGGTGGTAACTTTACCGCCGCCAGCGTCAGCGTTGGCGCTGTTGACGTTGCTGCTGGAGTAGTCGTAGTCGTATCCGCCACGTTTGTTGCCGCCGCCACCTTGGTTGCCTCGGTTGCCGCCGCCACCGTAACGGTTCGCGCCGCCTTCTTTGGTACTGAAACGTTCTGCACGGCTTGGACCGCTTGGAATGTTCGCACCTGTGCCCGTACCTTCTTCGCGGACTGGTGGTCCACCTGGCAGGGTGCGTTTGCGGGACAGGCTGGCGCGTTGGTCAACGGGGTCAATGTTCAGAACCACGGCTTCGATGTCGTCGCCTTTTTTGAACAGGTCGCTCGGGTTGGTGACGCGTTCGTGTGCCAGTTCAGAAATGTGAATAAGACCTTCGATGCCTTCTTCGATTTCCATGAACACACCGAAGTCGGTCAATCCGGTGACTTTACCGCTAACTGGTGTTCCTGGTGGATACTTGGCTGGCAATGCACTCCAAGGGTCTGGGGTGGTTTGACGCAAGCCCAGGCTGATGCGGCGGTCTTTGGAGTCCATGCGCAAGATGACGGCTTCGACCTCGTCGCCTTCCTTGAGGACTTCGTTGGGGTGGCGCACGCGTTTGGTCCATGACAGTTCGGAAACGTGAATCAGACCCTCGAGTCCAGATTCGATTTCGACGAATGCTCCGAAGTTGGTCAGGTTGGTGACTTTACCGCTGACGCGTTGACCAATCGTGTACTTCTCGACGGCGGCTTGCCACGGGTCTGACGATAGGGCTTTCATGGACAAGTTGATGCGGTCACGTTCGCCGTCCACGTCAATAACTTGGACTTTGACGTGCTCGCCGAGTTTCACAACCTCTTTTGGATGGTTGAAACGGGCGTAAGTGAGTTCTGAGCGGTGAACCAAACCATCGACGCCGCCGAGGTTGACGAACACACCGAAATCGGTGATTTCGACGACTGCGCCCTCGAGAATCGTGCCTGGGGCAAGACGATCTAAAGTTTCGGTTTTGGCTTTGTTCTTTTGCTCTTCGATGATGCTACGACGTGAAATGATCACGCGGTTGCGCTTGCGGTTCAGTTCGATCAAGCGCACGTCGAGCGGATGCCCAACGTAAGGATCGAGTTCGTTGACGCGGCGCACATCGAGTTGGCTGGCAGGCAAGAAAGCGCGGACGCCTTCAATGTTAGCCACAAGACCACCTTTGACTTTTTCGTCAATGTGTACCGTGATGTTTTCGTTGTTTTCAAACACAGCTTGCAGCTTGCGCCAGCCTTTATCTTGCTCGGCACGCTTTTTGGATAAGATAATCACGCCGTTCTGCATGTCAGAACGAACCACGTAAGCATCAATCTTGTCGCCTGGTTTGAATTGCTCTTGGGCTTGCTCGAGCGTCAGGGGTTCTTCACTCAATTGATTGAGTGGGATTGTTCCCTCGATCTTCGCGCCGACGTCGAGTGCCACGCCTTCGGTTCCAACAAACACGACAGTTCCGGTGACGACATCGCCACGGTTGAGTTCGCTAACGCGATCCTCTTCCGATGCGAGTACATCCTCCATGGTCATGGCGGGATATTCCGTTTCGGCTGGTGCTGAAGCGGCTGCGGGTGCCGCAGGTGCGGCTTGAGTGTTGACCGCCTCAGCGGTCTGATTCTGAATG